>JAUNPS010000029.1 GCA_030536575.1 Eubacteriales bacterium
TAATTCTTTTCGAATTTTTCAAGGATATGTCACTGTTCAGTTATCAAGGTTCTTCATTTCAGCCTGTTTAAGATATCATACTTGTTCTCTTTTGTCAAGCACTTTTTTATCTTTTTTCGACTGAGCGGAGAAGATGGGATTTGAACCCATGCGCCGCTATTAACGACCTACTCCCTTTCCAGGGGAGCCCCTTCGGCCAGCTTGGGTACTTCTCCAAAATATGCCCGATTTAAAAAATCAGTATTAAGTTTTACGCTTAAACGGAGAGGGTGGGATTCGAACCCACGCGCCCTTGCGGACAAACGGTTTTCAAGACCGCCTCGTTATGACCACTTCGATACCTCTCCATGATGCACTCTTTCAATGTTCGCCGCTCGCTTCAGCGCAAGTAGAATAATACCACCATTCTCCCCGCTTGTCAACCATTTTTTTAAAATTTTTTCAACTTTTTCAAAAGTCGTTATTGTTTATACAGCTTTCCCGCGCCGACCGTCCATTTTCTACAGCACCTGACTCAAAAACTCCACCGCCCGCGCATTCTTCGTATGATTAAACACCTCATCCGGACTCCCTTCCTCCGCGATCTTCCCATCATACATAAACCACACCCGGTCGCTGACCTCCCGCGCAAACCCCATCTCATGGGTCACAATCACCGTCGTCATCCCCGACAGCGCCAGCCCCTTAATCACCTCCAGCACGCCCTTCACCATCTCCGGATCCAGCGCACTCGTCGGCTCGTCAAACAGCAGCACCTTCGGATCCATCGCCATTGCCCGCACAATCGCCAGCCTCTGCTTCTGCCCTCCGGAAAGCTTCCGCGGATACTCCGCCGCCTTATCCCCAAGGCCCACCTTCTCCAGCAGCTCCACCGCCTTGGCCTCAGCCTCTTCCTTCGTCATCAGCTTATTGCACACCGGCGCCAGCGTCACATTCTCCAAAACCGAAAGATGCGGAAACACATTAAAATGCTGGAACACCATCCCCATCTTCCTGCGGTGGATCGTCGGGTTCACGGATTTATCCGCAATGTTCACCCCTTCGAAAATCACCTGCCCCTCCGTAGGCGTCTCCAAAAGATTCATACACCGCAGAAGCGTACTCTTCCCGCACCCGCTGGGCCCGATAATCGAAATCACCTCCCGCTCCCGGATCTCCTCGCTGATCCCTTTCAAAACCTTCAGCTCTCCAAAAGACTTATGCAGATTTACAATTTTAATCAAAGCCTCGTCAGCCATTCGCATTCAGCCTCCTCTCGAACACCTTCAGCACCCGCGTCAGCGTCACCGTCACGCACAGGTAAATCGCGCCCACGATCATCAGCGGCTCAATCGCCAGAAACATATTGGACTGCACCACCTTAAACGACGTCATCAGTTCCCCGATGAAGAACACCGACGCCATGGAACTTTCCTTAATCATAACAATAAACTCATTCCCCAGGGCCGGCAGGATATTCTTAATCGCCTGCGGAAAAATCACCTTCCGCATAATCTTGCCTTCCGTCATCCCAAGGCTTAGGGCCGCTTCCCGCTGGCCGCTGTCCACCGCCTGGATGCCCGCCCGGATACACTCGGCCACATATGCGCTCGAATTAATAATCAGGGCAATCAAAACGCACAGTAAATCCGAAATGTCCTTAAACAGATACGGCAGCCCCAGCCAGAACAGGTAGAGCTGCAAAAGCAGCGGCGTCCCCCGCAGAACTTCCACATACACGGACGCCGCCACATTCAGTATTTTCCGCTTCGACAGCTTTCCCAGGGCAATGAAAATCCCCAGGAACGTGCCGAAAATAATCGAAACAGCCGAGATCCAGAGGGTATTCCCCAGACCGCTTAAAAAGACCATTCCATATCTTGATAAAATTTTGACCAGATTCGCAATCATGCTGTCTCACTCCTCCGGGCAGCCCCTTCGTTACTCATCGAGTCCCAGTGCCGCCGCCTGCTCGGTGGCCTCTTCCCACCAAGTCTCATACAGGCCTTCTTCCTTCACTTCTTCCAGAATTTTGTTCACTTCTTCGATCAGCTCCGTCTCGCCTTTCGGGCATGCAATGACCGAGGTGTCCACTGTCTCCTCGAAAAGAGCTTCCGCCATCGCCAGGTCGTCGTTTGCCTGGACAAACAGTTCGCCATTGCTGTAGTAAACCGCTACCGCGTCGCATTTCCCGGCCTGCAGGGCCAAAATCGCATTGTTTACGCTGTCAAAAGGCTTCGTCACCGGATCTTCGATCTGCGCATTGGTATACATATCCTGCAGGCTGCCGTTCTGATAAGCAATGGTCTTTCCAGCCAGAGACTCCAGATCCGGATACTTATCAACATCCTCTTTCCGCACAACAAATCCATGCACCGCGTCCGTATCCTGGTAAGACTCCGACAGCTCCATGGACTCCGCCCGCTCCGGCGTATAGCCAAGCCCGGAAATCGCCATCGGATATTTTCCCGTCGCGATACCGGTCAGCACCGCGGTAAACTCTAACGGGACAATCTCCAGTTCCACACCCATTTTTTCCGCAATGTATCTGGCCAGTTCCATATCCGCCCCCTGATACTGCTCCTGCCCCTCTTTCGTGGTGTCGCAGAACTCATAAGGCGCAAAATACGGCTCCGTAACCACCTGAAGCTTTCCTTCCTCTTTAATCTGTTCCAGCAAATTATCCGCCGCAAACGCATTCAGGCTGGAAAAAGCCGTAACCACCATAGCCGCTGTCGCTGCAAGCGCCGTCATCTTCTTAATTTTCATAATCGTTCTCCTCCTCTTTTTTAACGTTCTTTATGCTGTTTTAACTGTGCCCGAAATGCATCGTCACAGAAAACATCCAATGCTGTGGCCGCCATGGCCTTCGCCCCGATATGCAGAAGCTTGTAAGCATAAGGGGAATTGACAACTTCCAGATACTCCGCATCATGGGTTTCCGCGGTACTGACCTCCCCCGTCCCCAGATAGCCATAGGCCGTCGGACAGGAATAGGAAACATTTCCGATATCCGTGCTCCCTGAATGGTAAATATCCTCTTTTACAAAGTCCGTGATGCCCTGGGCCTGCATATTTTCCCGGAATTTTTCCTGCAAGGCCGGGATGGAACGGTAATCATAAAAGGTGTTCGGGCAGCGCTCCCATTCCAGCTCGGCTCCAGTCATCAGCGCCGCACCTCTGGCACAGTTCACCACCTTTTCCACCACGGTTTCCAGATAATTTTTATCGGCTGCCCGGACAAAATACTGCATCACACAGTGATCCGGGACAATGTTGCACGCGAGGCCGCCTTCTTTGATAATGCCGTGAATCCGCACATCCGAAGTCACGTGCTGGCGCAATGCATTGACCCCCATAAACGTCAGGTTACAGGCATCCAGCGCATTAATCCCCTCCTCCGGCCTGCCCGAAGCATGGGCGGCGCGTCCATGGAAGGTAAAAGTCACATCCGTGCAGGCCAATGCCACGCATTCCACCGCATTATAAGATCCCAGATGAATCTGAAACGCCGCGTCAATGTCGTCGAAACCGCCCTTTGCCGCGATATCAATCTTCCGCCCGCAGGTCTCCTCCGCCGGCGTCCCAATGTAAACAATCTTTCCCTTAAAATGGCTTTTGATTTTCTGCAATGCTGCCGCCGCCTGGAAGGTACTGGCCGCAATCCAGTTATGCCCGCAGGCATGCCCATTCTGATTATGATCCGGCCCATATCCCGGAAGAGCGTCATATTCGGCCAGAAACGCCACTTTCGGCCCTTCGTCGTCCCCATACTCGCAGCGGAAAGCCGTCGGCACCCCGCAGTAAGGGAAGGTCACATCGAATCCCAGTTTTTTCATTTCATCCGTTAGGAATTTAGAAGAATAGAATTCCTGGTCGCCCAGCTCCGGGTGGCAGAAAATTTCATTGCTCACAAATTCGCCCAGGGACGCAATCTCGTCCTCCGCCGCATACAGCAGCTCTTTTAATTCATTGATCCGCATATTTTTCCTCTTTTATCACTTTATCATGTTATCACAGCGCAGTATTTAGTCCTGAAAAAAGGTGCTATTCAGATAGAACCTGCCTAACACCTTCGTCCGCATTATGGTATTATGAATTGGTAAGAAACATACTAGCAGTATAATGCCTTTTTCCCACACTGTCAACCCTGAATTTTACCGCTTCGCAAAAATTTCCGCAATTTCCAGGTCTTCCGGCGTCGTAATTTTCAGATTCCGGTAAGAGCCTTCCGTAAGCCGCACCCGCTCCCCGGTCATGCATTCCAGCACCATCGCATCGTCCGTCACATCCGACCGCCCGCTGTCCATCAGCTTCTGATAGGCGTCCCGAATCTTCGCAAAGGCAAATACCTGGGGTGTCTGCACCGTCCAGACCAGGCTTCTTTGAGGGGTCTCCGCCGCAAATCCGCCCCCATCGCTGATCTTAACCGTATCTTTCGCAGGCATCCCCACCACGCAGGCCTGATAAGTCCGCACGTCATCCCTGGCCCGCTCCAGCATTTCCTGATCCACGAACGGCCGTGCCCCATCATGAATGTATACAAAATCACAATCCGAAATCGCACAAAGTCCATTGTATACAGAGTGAAAACGCTCGGCCCCTCCGGCCACAATCCGTGACACCTTCGTCAATCCATAGCGCTCCACGATCTCCTTCTCACAATAGGAAATCTCATCCTCCCCGGTCACCAGAATGATTTCGTCCATAAACGGGCATTCCTGAAACTGCTTCAGCGAATAAAATAACACGGGTTTCCCCTGAATCAGAAGATATTGCTTCTGTACTTTGCTGTGCATACGCTTTCCCTGGCCCGCCGCAAGGACGATGGCCACGTGCTTTTCTCTCTCCATCAGCGTTCCCCCAGCTTCAGATTCGGAACCGCATTCAGATCCAGGCCGCTGCGGACTCCTTTCCGATATTCGTAATAGGCCGCCGCCCCGATCATCGCCGCATTGTCCGTACACAGAATCGGCGACGGATGATAAAACTGAATCTTCCGTCTCCGGCAGGCCTCCTCCATCGCGGCCCGCAGATGCGTATTCGAAGCAACGCCCCCGGCAATGGCAAATTTCCGGAACCCATATTCCTTACAGGCATTCATCGCATGGCCCACCAGCACATCGATCACCGCTTTCTGGAACGAGGCCGCCACATCCGCCGTATTCACCGGCTCATTTTTCATTTTGCAGCCGTTTAAGTAATTCAGCACCGCGGACTTCAGGCCGCTGAAACTAAAGTCGTATTCCGAGCCGCCCACATGCCCCCGCGGGAAAGGGATCGCATCCGGATTCCCCTCGTCGGACAATTTATCAATCTTCGGGCCGCCGGGATACCCCAGGCCGATGGCCCGCGCCACCTTGTCGAAGGCTTCCCCTGCCGCGTCGTCCCGCGTCCTGCCAAGAATCTCATATTCCCCGTAATCCTTCACCAGCACCAGATGCGTATGGCCGCCGGACACTACCAGACAGGCGAAGGGCGGCTCCAGATCCGGATTTTCGATATAATTTGCCGAAATATGCCCTTCAATGTGGTGCACGCCGATCAGCGGAATTCCGCTCGCAAAACTAATCGCCTTCGCCTCCGCAACGCCCACCAGCAGCGCGCCCACCAGCCCCGGCCCATAAGTCACTGCAATGGCGTCCATTTCCTTTAACTCCATGTCCGCCGTCTCCAGCGCCTCCGTGATCACCTGATTGATTTTCTCGATATGTTTTCTGGATGCAATCTCCGGCACCACGCCCCCATACAGCTTATGCAGGTCGATCTGGGAAGAAATCACATTCGATAAAACGGTTCGCCCGTTCACCACCACCGCTGCCGCCGTCTCGTCGCAGGAGCTTTCAATCGCCAGTATTTTGATCTCTTTTTTCTCGTCCATCGCTCAATCCTCTTCAAATGCCAGCTCTGCGGATTTCCCGTCCTTTCCCGGAAGGGCGTTCGGGAAAATTTTCCGCACATCGTCCATGTATTCCTCCGGCCGGATCAGGGACGGGCTGTAATGCGTCAGCCACATTTCCCGTACCTGAGCATCCCTGGCCAGCCTGGCGGCCTCCTTAAAGGTCATGTGCTTATATTCCACCGCTTTGGCTTCTTTGTCCGGCTCGCCGTACATGCCTTCGCAGATAAACAGGTCGGAGTCCGCCGCATTTTCCGAAATCGCCTTTACGGGGCGCGTATCGGTGCAGTAGGTCACTTTGATGCCTTTTCGCGGCGGCCCAAGAACCATATCGGGGGTGTAGATCTGTCCGTCGATCTCCACCGTATTGCCCCGTTGGAGGGGATTCCAATATGGAAGGGGGATCCCGGCCGCTTTCGCTCTTTCCACGTCAAAACGCCCTGCACGTTCGATTTCAATCGTATAGCCGTAGCAGAGCACGTTATGGTTTACTTTAAAGGCTTTGATTTTGTAGCCGTTCTGTTCGAAGGTCTCCTCCGGCCCCTGGATCTCAAGGAATTTCAGCGGAAAGGGCAGTTCCGGGGCAATCACGCGCAGGGCGTTCACCACCCGTTCCAGCCCTTTGGGCCCGATCAGCGTAAGCGGTTCGTGCCGCTCCGCATTTCCCATGGTAAGCAGGAGGCCTGGAAGCCCGCTGATATGATCCCCGTGATAATGGGTGAAACAGATCGTATCGATGGGCTTAAATCCCCAGCCTTTTTCTTTAATGGCAATCTGGGTTCCTTCCCCGCAGTCGATCAGCAGATTGCTCCCATTATAACGGCACATCAGCGCCGTCAGCCATCTGCGGGGCAGCGGCATCATGCCGCCCGTTCCCAGTAAACATACATCCAGCATAATTCTTCCTCATTTTCTGTCATAATCATTTTCTGCTGATTAGTTTAACATAGAAAATCCCGGAAGTAAAGGCGGAGGGTCAAATCCATGTTTTTTTCTCCCACACGTCCGCAGGGATCCGAAGCCCCTCCTCCAGCTTTTCACAGCAGGCTTCGCACAGGTCAAAGCTGTGGCATTCGCCGTCTTTCCGCGAAAAATAGCCCCATTCCTTCTCTATGTGGAGGAAGTCCTCCGTGCAGATTTCTCCGCTTCTGGCCAGCTTTTTTCCGCATTGGTTGCAGTAAATGTCGTTGTTTTTCCGCATGGTTATCCTCCCGTATTCTGCGATTGCCCGGTTATCTGACTGTTTTATTATAAACGAAGGAACCGCGGAAGTATAGAGGAAAGAAAAGGCAGCCATCAGCGTTTCCACATGATGACTGCGTCCTCGACGGGTTTTTCGTAAAAGTTTTTCCGGATTCCCTCGGAACAAAAGCCCAGTTTTTCATACAGACGGAGGGCGGCTTCATTGCTTTTGCGCACTTCCAAAGTAAACTGGGTAACCCCTTCTTTCCCCGCCAGTTCCATCAGGAAACGCAGCATATTTTCCGCAATTCCTCTGCGGCGGAAGTCTTCGCCCACAGCCACATTGGTAATATCCCCTTCTTCAAACGAACGCCACAGGCCGCAGTATCCGGCCACATTTCCGTCCCACAGGGCGGTAACGTAAAGATTTCCCGCGGCCTGCATGGAGGAACGGAAGCCTTCAAGCGTCCAGGGGCAGGAAAAAATAGCGCGTTCGATCGCTTCCACCTGCTCCAGGTCTTCTTCGCGCATCGGACGTAATTCTAACATGGGTTCTGCCGCTCCCTTTCCTGTTCCGCCTGGGACATGCGCAGATAAACGGGCTGATGGGCGGCGGCGGTTTCCGTCTTGCCCTCCCGGTAATATTTCTGCGCCAGAACGGCCACGGCGGCCGCCCGCTGTTTATTCATATGGGCCGGCGCATAAGCATGAGGAACCCGGATCAGCTCCTCGATTTTTTCCTGATAGACCGGAACGCCGTCCCCAAGGAACAGCACTTCCCGGCCCATTTCGTTTAATTTTTCCACAATGTCGGAAACCGGAACCGGGGCCTGGGGCTCCAGCACGCGCAGCTCCCGCCCCTGGAATTCATAGA
Source organism: Eubacteriales bacterium (assembly GCA_030536575.1). Lineage (GTDB taxonomy): Bacteria > Bacillota > Clostridia > Lachnospirales > Lachnospiraceae > Limivivens. Next base: position 7,935 of record JAUNPS010000029.1, read on the forward strand.
TTCCCGTGTAGACCTGGCTTCTTCTGGCGTCCATCAGCGGGCAGACCAGCTTGTCGGTGTCGTACAGGTTATAAGCCAGCGCGTCCACGGTCGGGACGGAAATCAGCGGCTTTTCCAGCGCAAGGCCAAGGCCTTTCGCGGTGGCGGAGCCGATCCGAAGCCCGGTAAAAGAGCCTGGGCCAGCCGCTACCGCAATGGCGTCAATGCTCTGTAAGTCCAGCTCGATCATTTTTGAAATTTCTCCCAGCATGGGAAGCAGAGTCTGAGAGTGCGTTTTTTTGTAGTTTACCGTGTACTCGGCCAGCATGGTTTCGTCTTCGACGACGGCCACGGAGGCTACGAGCCCGGAACTGTCGATCGCCAGTATTTTCATGATACGTTCCCTTCTGTAATGGTTATTTTCCGGTAGTCAAAGCCCTTGTCCAGATCTTTTTCGATAGTGACGCGAATCACCTCTTCCGGAAGGATTTCTTCGATCAGATTCGCCCATTCGATCAGGCAGACGCCTTCCCCATAGAAGTAATCCTCGTATCCGATCTCGTCCATCTCTTCCACGTCCCCGATGCGGTACACGTCAAAATGGTACAGGGGCAGACGGCCTTCTTCATAAATCTGGACAATGGTGAAGGTGGGGCTGTTCACCGGCTCGGTGATTCCCAGGCCTTTGGCCAGTCCCTGGGTGAAGACGGTTTTCCCGACGCCCAGGTCGCCCGTGAGGGTGTAAATCTGGCCCGGAAGGGCTTTTTTTCCAATGCTTTCGCCTGTCTGAAAGGTTTCTTCTGCGCTGTAGGTTTCAATGATCATGTAATTTCACCTTTTCTGCCGCCGCATGCGCGCGGATCATTTTTACAATTTCCGGATACTGATCTCCCATGGATTCTTTTGGCCAGACGAAAGCATAGCGCTTTGCAGTGTAGACCAGAAGGTTGTGCTTCGTTTCCCGTACTTTGTACAGGCTGTCCCACTCCACGTCTGCCTGCTTATCGCCTTGAATCGTGCGGATGCCCTCTTCCGTCAGAATATAGCTGAGGGGATTTTTAAAAACCGGGTTCAGCTTGACCTGCTTGACCGAGCGGAAATACAGGCTCACAGGCAGGTAGAAGATGAACCAAACGCCAAAGGCCGCGTACAGAATGGTCTGCCAGGTCTGGACATCCCCAAAAGTAACCACGGCGACAACAAAGGCGGAAATGCCGAAAAAGGTGCCGACGAAGCCGGAGGCGCCGCTGTAAGCGTGGCGGAGCATAAAATCAAACATTGCTTTTTGTGTCATTTTTACATCGAATTTAATTTCCATGTTTTTTTCCTATACCTCCATAAAAAACGATGTGCCATAATTTTTCATTATAGCACACCGCTTCGCGGCTTACAACCGTTCATCTTTTTCTTTTAGAAATGCAAAGGGGTCATCCGTATCCTCCAGAAAATGCATCAGCATATAGGCGCACATAATCGCCACACGCTCTTCCTTCAAAATGCGGCGCACCTCCGCCCGATCCGCAAGGACAATCTCCAGTTCTTCATTATCCTCCAGATAACGGGTGTCCACCTGCCCGCTGGCATAGCCATAAGCCGTGGCGCAGCACTCGTCCGTCATCCCAATCGTGGTAAAATACGCTTTTTCGTACATCGGGTCAACCTTCAGCGGTTCGAAGGTCAGGCCAGTTTCCTCCTTCAGTTCCCGGATCGCGGTCTGATGGAATTCTTCGCCCGGATCGACCAGGCCCGCCGGAAATTCATAAATATAATCGTCCAGCGTATAGCGGTACTGACGGATCAGAACCACGCGGTCGCGCTTTTCCCCGTAAAGGCTGTAGATCACTACGCCGTCGGGCTTCTGGTCCCTGGTGGAAATCTTCATATCCGAGATTTCCCTGGCTCTGGACGCAACGAAATAATTCACCTGGCCGCCTTTGCGGTTTCTGGCGTCGAGCTGGTACATATTTAAGAACTTACTGTCTGTCAGTTTCTGAATTCCTTTGATTTCCGGCATTTTCTGCATCTCCTAACAATTCCCCTGGTTCTTTCAATCCATGCCCGGTCATGTAAATTCCTTTATCCTTTTAAAATCGGGCTGATACGCTTATATAATAACATCGTAATGACGGATACGACAACACCTTTTATGATATTAAACGGCGCCACCGCGAACAGCGCGAACGTCGTCACATTCGTAATCGCAGCGTTTACGGCGGTTCCCATACCTACCAGCGCTTCCATCGGCATGCCAAAAGCCGTCGCATAGGCAGGAAGCAGAACCAGTGCATTCAGGAAACAGCCCACAACGGTCATGAAAACCGTACCGCAGATCAGGCCAATCACCGCATTCTTTCTGGTCTTTTTCTTTTTATAAATCCACGCCGCCGGGACAACCAGTGAGCATCCGATCAGGAAGTTCGCCAGATCGCCGACTCCCGCGGTCGTCGTTCCCTCAATAATCAAGTGCAGCAAAATCTTAATGAATTCAATCATCGCTCCGGCCGCCGGCCCCATCGCAAACGCGCCGATCAGAACCGGCACTTCGCTCAGGTCAATCTTATAAAAGCTCGGCGCAAACCAAAGCGGGATCTCAAACATCATCAGGACGACCGATACAGCGCCCAGCATGCCGACCTGAACCATGGTTCGCAAATTTCTGTTTGTAGTTACTTTACCTGCTGTTTTTGTGTTCGTACTCATTTTAAGCTACTCCTTTTCTGCATCTTTTTTTGGAAAATTCCTGCTTTTTAGGGAAAAGAAATTCCCCGGACGTGATTCGTCCGGGGATCGATTACGATACAAAGCCAGCAACGTAAACCCTTTTCTTCTCTCATCCAGACTATACTGTCGGTTCCGGAATTCTCAGCCCCTGAGTCACCGGATCAGCCGCTTGCGCGGGTCGCGGACTATACCGCCGGTGGGGAATTACACCCCGCCCCGAAGAATTTTCTTTTTTACATGGCCATTATAAACCATTCTGGCGGGATAATCAAGGGAAATTTTTATTACGCATTTCTTGTGGGAATTTTTACCGGAGCTGGCTATATGGTTGAGTCGAATAAAGAACATGGCGAGGGACGGAGCGATGTGGTCGTGCACGACTCGTTTAATGAGCGGGTTGCGGTTTTTGAGGCGAAATATTCCAGAACATTGAATGGAATGGCGGAAAACTGCGGGGAGGCTCTCCGACAGATTGATGAACAAATGTATGCGAAGGAATATGAAGACGAATATGATGATATTTCGTGCTATGGGATTTCGTTTTTTAAAAAGCGCTGTCTGGTAAAAAAGAAGTGATTTAGAAAACGCCCCTACCGTATGTGAGAAACATGTTCGGTAGGGGCGCTCTCTTTTTATCAGCCTTGTCCGCCCAATGGGTATGACGTATCCGTATAACAATTCGTTACCGTGTTCGATGACCAATAGCCATCACCATAGATAGCTCCGACAATCGTATTCGTCAGCTTACAATTCCCGGTAAGGGAACACGTATTTATCGTACTATATTTCGATTGTCCTACGATACCGCCCGACGTCCATGCAAACAACTGTACAGAAATACTCTCGCAATTTATAATACTGCCATTTTCCTGAAGACCGGCAATTCCGCCAGCCATGCCGAAACGATCATACATGCTATCGTCGCCTGCCCCGGCAATCACGCTTCCGCTTGCCTTACAATTTTCTATGGTCCCGGAATTATATCCGCACAGGCTTCCGGCAGTGGCATTGTGGAAATTCATTACGATTCCGGATGTGGAGCAGTTGTAAATTTTTCCGCAATTTATGGCTGTGATTCCACCGATATAGCCATCGCTGGATTCCATCGGAAACTGGAAGTTACTGAGCTTCAGATTCTTTACCTGTCCCGTCTCAGCAATCGCTGCAAAGATGCCCGCATTTCCCGACTGTCTGAAATACAGATTTTTAATCGTCTTATTCCCGCCGTCATACACGCCGGTAAAGCCGTCGTCTGTTGAAAACAGCGGAGTAAAGTTTGCGCTGTCGCCGTCGATGTTTGCTGTCTGACGGAAATAACGGCCATTGTACTTCCGTACATTGTTTAACTGCTTCAGATTTTTTACCAGATACGGCGATTTTTTCGAGCCGTCGCCTCCGGCAAAATCTTTTGTGGTATAGAACATCACCGCGTCGGAACTGGTTTTTGTGGCTCCTGCTGTAATCCGAAGCGTGTACATGCCGGAACTCACGTATTTGCCGCTTTTGCCTTTCCCGTCCCACTTCAGGGAGTAAAATTTATTTTCTTTACATTTGGCAAAGGTCTTGGTATACACGACTTTTCCGTTTCCGTTTAGAAATTCTGCTTTTACCTGTGTCGACGTATTGTCCAGCATAAAGGTTCCCGTCACTTTGGAAACGCCTTTTACAAAATCGCCGCCGGTCGTATTCGCCAGGCTGATTTTTACTGCGTTCGCGTCCGCATTCTTTACTTTTACGCTGCAGGTTAAGGTTTTTCCGGATACTTTGGCTTTGATCGTCGCTTTTCCGGCCTTTACGCCTTTTACAACGCCTTTCGTGCTTACGGTCGCAATGGCTTTACTGCTGGTACTCCATGAAACATTCGCTTTCGTGTTCTGTACCTTCAGTGTTCTTTTCTCTCCAACCGTCAGTGTTATGGAACGGCTGCTCAATTTCGGGCTGGCCGCTTCCACACTCCCCGACGGAAGCAGAAGAAGGCACAAAAAGAAAACCCACTTCACCCATTTTTTCCACATGTTTCTATCACTCCTTCAAAATATTTTCTGATTTTATTTTATCGTTTATGATATAGACAGTCAATCATAAAATATCTTGAGTATTCCTGTTCACTCGTACCTCGTTCCAGTAACGATTCACAGGCTCATTTTAAGTTTTGCTTCGCAAAAGAGCCTGCTCACACCTGAATCACGTTCTTACGTACCTGAGCAGCTAAGTGCTCAGGTACTGTCTGAATAGTAACTATATTTCTCAATCATGCATTCGTGTTTTTTGTTCTTCTTATCATAGCAAATTCCCACAAGCAAAAGATCATCCATATATTCCTTCAATGCACCGGCATAATTTTTACCTCTAATCTGCTGGATCGCTCCCTGTGCAGAACGATCCCATTTTAGTTCTACAATCATCGCCGGTTTATCTGCATACTTTCTGGGAATAAAAGCCAAATCCGCAAAACCTTTTCCTGCCGGGCATTCACGAATGAACGTGTAATCTTTCTGGGCAGCATAATAAGCAATCGTTATCACACAACTTAACGAATTTTCATCATTATATGTCAATATGGATGTATTTGACTCATGAACCCTATCCAGTTCAGCCGCCACAGTGTCCGTATCCATTCTGATGGTAGCTTCTAATAAATCATCCGAGGCTTTCAATACAGCAGAAATTTCTTCCCAGTTACTATTTTCTACCGCATTTTTAAATTCATCTGCTACTTCCTGATTCGGAATATATACTTCTTTTTTCTCTGAATCATATGCCAAATATCCGAGATGAATCAGCAATGTCAGGACATCATCTTTGGTTTTCATATTTAGCATGTCATTCTGGAACGTCCTCGTATTGATCTTACACCGCATGCCCCCAAGCATATAAAAAATTGCCTCTTTCAGTCCGTCCAGATTCATCTCAATATAATGCTTTAGGGATTCATAGGTTTCTGTTTCTGTCCAGTAATCGCCAAACTCTCCATTTCGAACCGCCTGAATCACGGAATTGGGACTGTATACCGACTGAATTTTACTGAAAGAATAGCCGTCATACCATCGTTTCGCTTCGTCAAAATCCAGTTCATAATTTTGACAAAGTCCTTGCACTTCCTTTTCCGTAAACCCTACATATTCAGCCAGATTCTGCGGCTGGAGCATTGTATATTCCCGAAAATCCGTTAATGCAGACTGTGTTCCATATTTTTTAATCGGCAATATTCCGGTCATGTATGCCGCCTCAATCATTTTATCTGTTAGACTGCTCTTAAATAATCCTCGCAATAATTGCAGATATTCTTTTTGCAATTCAACATCTTCTTTTGCTTCCCGGAACAATGCATCCCATTCATCAATAATAATGATGAATTTATTTCCAGTCGCCTCACTGACATCACTCAATGCAATTGGAAATGAACGTTGTTCTTCCGTCACTGCTGGAAAAATTTTTCTTAATTCGCCTATAACTTCTTCCTGCAAATAGCGTACCGTATGTCTGATCTCATCTGTTGTCGATATGAACCAGGTAATATCCAGATAGATTACATAATATTGATTCAAATACCGGTTAAAATCTTCTGAACCTGCTATTTGCAAATCCTGAAACAATTCCCTTGAATCGCAGCTTTTATCATAGTATGCGCATAACATCTGCGTCGCAAATGATTTTCCAAATCTTCGCGGTCTGCTCACACACGTCAGCTTTTCTTTCGTTCCGAGTGTGCGATTGATAGATTCTATCAGTTTTGACTTATCAACATATAATCCTTTGCGTATAGACTGAAAGCCAGCATTTCCCAAATTAAGATATCTGCCCATTTCTGCCTCCCCGGTATTCGATCAATTGTTCCGTAACTCCTGTTTCATGCCTCTTATTGTACTTCATATTCTCCCCAAATCTGATCAAAAATCCTCGCACAGCCCACGGTATCCCGATGCGGAATCACCGGACTCTCAATCCGCCCCTCCCGGACACACCGCATCGCCTCCCGGATCTCATAGACAAACCCATTTTCCTCGTCCCCAATAAAATGCTCCGTCTCCTCCCGTCCCTCATACAGGATACACTCCTTCCCATAATGCGGATTCGGCAGCTCGATCCGTCCCTTTGATCCGGAAATAATCAAAACCTCCCGCGCCATCGCCGACAGCGTAAACTGCAGCGCCGCCATCCCGTGCGGGAACCGCAGCAGCACCTGATCCATCACATCCACCTGCATTTCCTCACGCTCCATCATCGTCTTCACCTCGATCACAGGCTCTCCCATCAGATACTGCATCAGCTCAATCGCATAAACCCCCGTATCATACATCGTCCCGCCGCCCAGCTCCGGATTAAAATACAGATTCCCCGCATCCCTGGGCGGGCAGGAACCCAGCGTGCAGACACCCATCTTCACCTCTCCGATCCGTCCCTCCCGGATCCACTCCATCGCCTTTCGCGTCTTCGGCAAAAACCGCGCCCACATGGCCTCCATTGCAAAAATCTGCTTTTCCTCCGAAATCCGGAAAACTTCCTCGGCCTCCGCCGCGCTCCGGGCCATCGACTTCTCGCAAAGTACCGGGACGCCCCGCTCCAGACACAGCCTCATCAGCTCACAATGCGCCTGGATCGTCGTCGCAATGTAAACCAGATCCAGCTCCTCCTGCTCCAACATCGCCTCATAGCTGTCATACCAGCGCGCAACGCCATTCTTCTTGGCAAAGCTTTGAGCTCGCTCCAGGCTTTTGCTGGCTACGGCAGCGACAGCGGCGCCTTCGATTTGAGAGACGGCATTGCAGAATTTGACGGCAATAGAGCCGGCTCCCATGATTCCGATGCGAAATTCTTTCATTTGTTTGCTCCTTTCTAAACTTCAGACTGCTTCTTAGATAGAGCTTAACATAAATGACTTCTTCCTTCAAGAAAAATGATACCGACCCACGGTGCACGAAATACGCTTGAAAGCAAACCGGAATCATATGGTTCTGCCTAATATCCATGCCGCAACAGAAAAACCCCAGAAACCAAAGTCTCTGGGGCCCTCTTACGCTTGGACACAAAATTTATCTGATTCTTCGAATTACTCGATAATAGAAGCAACACGGCCAGATCCAACAGTACGTCCACCTTCACGAATAGCGAAAGTAAGACCCTGCTCCATAGCGATCGGATGGATCAGCTCGATGGTCATTTCTACGTTATCACCAGGCATGCACATTTCGGTGCCAGCCGGAAGTTCGATTACGCCGGTTACGTCCGTTGTACGGAAGTAGAACTGCGGTCTGTAGTTGTTGAAGAACGGAGTATGACGTCCACCTTCATCTTTGGTCAGAACGTAAACCTGTGCGGTAAATTTCTTATGGCAGGTAACAGAACCGGGTTTAGCCAGAACCTGACCACGAACGATATCGGTTCTCTGAACGCCACGAAGCAGTGCGCCGATGTTATCACCAGCCTGAGCCTCATCCAGCAGTTTCCGGAACATTTCGATACCGGTTACAACGGTTTTTCTCTTGTCTTCTTTTACGCCGAGGATTTCAACTTCATCGTTCAGATGCAGTACACCACGCTCAACACGGCCGGTAGCAACCGTACCACGTCCGGTAATGGTGAATACGTCCTCAACCGGCATCAGGAACGGCTTGTCGGTGTCACGTTCCGGATTCGGAATCCACTCGTCAACAGCCTGCATCAGCTCAAGGATCTTGTCGCCCCATTCGCCAGACGGATCTTCCAGAGCCTTCAGAGCGGAACCCTGGATAATCGGAGTGTCATCGCCCGGGAACTCATACTCGTTCAGCAGCTCACGGATTTCCATGTCTACCAGTTCAAGCAGTTCTTCGTCGTCTACCATGTCGCATTTGTTCATGAATACAACGATATACGGTACACCTACCTGACGGGACAGAAGGATGTGCTCTTTAGTCTGAGCCATAACACCATCGGTAGCAGCTACTACAAGGATCGCGCCGTCCATCTGAGCAGCACCAGTGATCATGTTCTTTACATAGTCAGCGTGGCCTGGGCAGTCAACGTGTGCGTAATGTCTGTTTTCGGTTTCGTACTCAACGTGAGCGGTAGAGATGGTGATACCACGCTCTCTCTCTTCCGGAGCTTTATCGATGTTATCAAAAGCTACTGCTTCACCAAGCTGCAGTCTGTCGTGCAGGGTCTTGGTAATTGCTGCGGTCAGGGTTGTTTTACCATGGTCAACGTGTCCGATTGTACCAATATTACAATGTGGTTTTGTTCTTTCGAACTTAGCTTTTGCCATTTTTAATTTCCTCCTTAACAACATGCGCCCCTTGGGGCTTTAAATTTGTTTTCCTTATAATACTAGGCTATCTTAGATTATATTTCAAATCTAAGATATTTTCAAGCCTAATTTTTGATTTTTCGCAATTCTGGGGCACGAATTTATTTGGATTTCGCACTCAGAACCTTTTCCTGTACGGACTTCGGTACCTGCTCGTATCTTTCGAAGAACATGGAGTAGTTACCACGGCCCTGGGTCTTGGAACGCAGGTCGGTAGAGTAACCGAACATCTCTGCCAGCGGAACATAGCCTTTTACCATCTTACCGCCGCCGATATCTTCCATACCCTCAATCCGTCCGCGACGGGAGTTAATATCACCGATGACATCGCCCATGTACTCTTCCGGCATCGTCACTTCGACTTTCATGATCGGCTCAAGGAGCACCGGAGCACCCTTCTGCATTGCTTCCTTGAATGCAAGGGAACCTGCGATGTGGAAGGCCATTTCACTGGAGTCGACTTCATGGTAGGAACCGTCGAAAACGTTCGCATGGACGCCCAGTACCGGGAATCCGCCGAGGATACCGGCTTTGGTGGCTTCTTCGATACCTTCGCCGACTGCCGGGATGTATTCCTTCGGGATCGCGCCGCCGACAACGGTTGATTCGAACTTGAAGGTTTCTTCGCCGTTCGGATCCATCGGGCTGAAGATAACTTTACAGTGACCATACTGTCCACGACCACCGGACTGCTTCGCATATTTGCTGTCCACAGTAACCTCTTTGGTGATCGCTTCTTTATAAGCAACCTGCGGTGCGCCAACGTTTGCTTCTACTTTGAATTCACGGAGCAGACGGTCAACAATGATTTCCAGATGCAGCTCACCCATACCAGCGATAATCGTCTGGCCGGTTTCCTGATCGGTGTGCGCACGGAAAGTCGGGTCTTCTTCTGCGAGTTTCGCAAGAGCTTCGCCCATCTTGCCCTGTCCGGCTTTGGTCTTCGGCTCAATGGCCAGCTCGATAACCGGTTCCGGGAACTCCATGGACTCCAGGATTACCGGATGCTGCTCGTCGCAGATGGTATCGCCGGTGGTGGTCAGCTTAAAGCCTACGGCTGCTGCGATATCGCCGGAATATACCTTATCCAGTTCCTGTCTCTTATTGGCATGCATCTGAAGGATACGGCCAACACGTTCTTTTTTTCCTTTGGTCGCATTCAGTACGTAGGAACCTGAGTTCATCGTACCGGAATACACACGGAAGAATGCCAGTTTCCCAACAAACGGGTCTGCCATGATCTTGAATGCAAGAGCGGAGAACGGCTCTTCATCCGAGGAATGTCTTTCTACTTCATTGCCGTCCATATCCGTACCCTTGATGGCCGGGATATCGGTCGGAGCCGGCATGTACTCCAGGATCGCATCCAGCAGTTTCTGAACGCCTTTGTTCCGGTAAGCGCTTCCGCAGCATACCGGGATCGCCTGGCATTCGCAGGTCGCTTTCCGGAGGACTTTCTTCATATCTTCTACGGAAGGTTCTTCCCCTTCCAGATACTGCATCATCAGGTCGTCATCCAGTTCGCAGATTTTTTCGATCAGTTCTGTGCGGTACAGTTCTGCGTCGTCTGCCATATCTTCCGGGATGTCGGTGATGCTGATATCGTCGCCCTTGTCATCATTATAGATGTAGGCTTTCATTTCAAACAGGTCAATGATGCCTTTGAATTCGTCTTCCTTACCGATCGGAAGCTGTAAGCAAATGGCATTCTTGCCCAGTCTTGTTCTGATCTGATCTACTGCGCCGTAGAAGTTCGCGCCCATGATATCCATCTTGTTGATGAATGCCATACGCGGTACGTTGTAGGTATCTGCCTGACGCCATACATTTTCAGACTGTGGTTCAACACCGCCCTTTGCGCAGAAAACGCCGACTGCACCATCCAGCACACGCAGAGAACGCTCAACCTCTACAGTAAAGTCAACGTGCCCCGGAGTATCGATGATATTGATTCGATGTTCCAGTGCGCCCGGCTTCGGTTTACAGTTTTCTTCCAAAGTCCAGTGACAGGTTGTAGCGGCTGAAGTGATGGTAATACCTCTTTCCTGTTCCTGCTCCATCCAGTCCATGGTGGCAGTACCTTCATGAGTATCACCGATTTTGTAGTTTACGCCAGTGTAATACAGGATACGCTCAGTCAATGTGGTCTTACCAGCATCGATATGAGCCATAATACCAATATTTCTGGTTCTCTCTAAGGGATATTCTCTTCCAGCCAAGGTTCTTTCCTCCTAATTTTATACGCCAAACAAAGCTGTAATTCTGATCTGTCTTTTCCAGGGCAGAAAGATTAGAAACGGTAATGTGCGAAAGCTTTGTTTGCTTCTGCCATTTTGTGCATGTCTTCTTTTTTCTTCACGGATGCGCCGGTGTTGTTCGCAGCGTCCAGAATCTCGTTCGCAAGTCTTTCCTCCATGGTCTTCTCGCCTCTCTTGCGGGAATAGGTGGTCAGCCAGCGAAGAGCCAGAGCCCGGCGTCTGTCAGCTCTTACCTCGATGGGCACCTGGTAGGTGGCTCCACCGATACGTCTTGCTTTTACTTCCAGAACAGGCATGATGTTGTTCATGGCCTCTTCAAATACTTCGATAGCAGGCTTGTCGGATTTTGCTGCTACACGTTCGAATGCTCCGTATACAATTTTCTGTGCTACGCCTTTCTTACCATCTAACATGATGTTATTGATAAGCTTCGTAACCACTTTGTTATTGTAGATCGGATCTGCTAATACGTCTCTTTTCTGAGTATGTCCTTTACGTGGCACGGTACTTCCCTCCTTAATAAGCTTCACGGCTGCAATGGCCGTTTCATTAAATCATCGGTACTCACAATGTGTCGTTCTATTGTGTTCATGCCAGTGTTTCTATATTCAACCTGCAACCACCTGGTGAATAGATTTCCGGCATTCGTAATAGTTCTGTTAGTGAATCGATTCGGTTATTTTGGTTTGACTTACGCGGATGCGCGATTATTTCTTGGCGTCTTTGGGTCTCTTAGCGCCGTATTTGGAACGGGCCTGTCTTCTCTTGGCAACGCCTGCGGTATCCAGTGTACCACGGATGATGTGGTATCTCGTACCGGGTAAGTCCTTTACTCTTCCGCCACGGATCAGTACAACGCTGTGCTCCTGAAGGTTGTGGCCTTCTCCCGGAATATAGCTTGTTACTTCGATGCCGTTGGAGAGACGTACTCTGGCGATCTTTCTGAGAGCGGAGTTCGGTTTCTTCGGTGTGGCAGTCTTAACGGCTGTACATACACCTCTTTTTTGTGGTGCAGATACATCTGTGGATTTCTTTTTCAGAGAGTTGAAACCTTTCTGAAGAGCCGGTGCGGTCGATTTCTTTTCAGATGTCTGTCTGCCTTTTCTGACTAACTGGTTAAATGTTGGCATTCTTTTCACCTCCTGTAGTTCTCACAGGGTTTTATCTGTTCCCTGCGGACGTGGTTGCTGTCTTCTTTTGAGATTGGGCGCGCGAAAAAAGCTGTTTTTACACGCACACAATTTGTATTATACGGATTTTCCCCGGAACTGTCAAGCCTGTTTCTTGTATTTTTTATCATACTTATAAGCCCTGCGGGCGCACCTACAGTTCACACATTGCCAGCTTTTCTGGTTTTTAACCACTGTGGCATAACCGAACGTCACCGTGCCGCCAAAAACCTTCCGGGGAACGGGGCAACGTCATCGTCTACGGAATTCCTGGCAGATTCATTTTGCCACACAAAGAAGAACGCCTCCAGGTTTTATGCCTGAAAGCGTTCTTTTTTTCGTGAGACTTTTTTTGCAGCTCCATCCTAAATATAATCTCAGGATTTTACAAAAATCACCGTCTGTCCTTTCTTATTGAACAGCTTCTTATAAGCGGTGTATTTTCTTCTCGGAACATAAATGCGGGCATTTTTCTTGATCCCCTTCAGCGCATTTGTGCCGACCGATTCCAGTTTTGTCGTCTTCACGGTAATCTTATTCAGACGTGAACAGCCATAGAAAGCCTGCTTGCCGATGGTCTGGACATTCGCTCCGACTACCATAGTCTTCACTGACGTTTTCTTGTAGAAAGCCTTCGCCGCTACAGCCGTTACCTTGTAGTTCGTTCCAAGAATCTTCACTGTGCTGGGAATGGTCACAGAAGTCTTTCCCGCATTTACCATACCTACCACCTGAGCGGTCTTTTTGCCGGTAGAGGTAATCTTATATTTCAGATTTCCGGAAGTATAAGTCTTCTTGGTGTCAATCGCAATCTTATAGGTAATGGTTCTGTGGCCGGTATAGTTTCCTTTCCCCTTCACCGTGACGGTGGCGGTTCCGACCTTCACATTGTTTGCGTAGGTCAAAGTATAATCTATATTTTTTGTCAGTTTTGTCCCGTTTACGGTCACAGTCACAGAGGGCTTACGGGCTTTTCCCGTATAGGCCATCGTTTTGCTGGAAAGCGTAATCACAGCCTTTGACAGAGGATAGGTCAAAGCCGGTGTGGTCTCCGTATAAGTTGCGCCGCAGTCCGTACAGGTATGTCTGACCAGACCCATTTTCCCAAGTTCTGCCTCCAGAAGTACCTCATCTTCAAAACTATGCGCTTTGGGAGAATTGTCATATTTCACTCCGGACATCTTAAAGATCGCATAATTGGACTTGCTGATGGAAAGCTTCAGTTGGCTGACGCCTTCTGTATTTACGGTAACGGTCTGATTGATCATGAGATCAGAAAGATCTACGGACTTCATCTTATTGCCATCGCAATAGACTGTAAGCGTACTGCTCTCCTCTCCGCTCGTTCCGTCTACATGGCCTACCGTAAAGGTTACGCTCTTGTACTCCTTATTCAGGTTATAGAGGGCGTCTCCCTTTCCGGACAGCCCGTTATAATAACTCTTTCCCATTACGTCAAAATGGGCTTCGCTTCCCGGCTTCTCCGTATAGCTTTCAAAGCCTCCGTTCTGATAAGGAGCAAGGTATACGTCGCAGTATGTCTGCTTGGGAATGGTTTCCTGATAAGAATAGCCGCATTCTGTACAGGTGTGCGTATATGTACCGTCCTCAACGACGGATACGCTCTTGGTCATCTCTGACTCGAAGCGGTGCAGCCCCTCTGCTCTTACGTTCGCAATGGCATAAGAACTTCTTGCATAAGCCGTACCCGCCTTATGGCTAATACGGAAATAAATCTGTTTCTTTCCTGCGGTAGGGATCGTAACGGACTGGGTACTCATCGTTCCGGTCAGTTCCATCGTCTTTACCAGCTCCTGATCCACATAGACCTTCAGTTCATTCGATCTTGTACCGCCGCCGTCAACATGTCCTACCAGGAAGCTGACGCTGGAAGCCTTCTGATCCAGATTGTATACGATATAAGTTGTATTGTTATACCACTCGTCTCTGGTAACGCCATAATAATAAGGCACACCCTTCATAGAAAAGCTTGCTTCCTGGTCGCCAACGTATATTTTTTTCGTTACCCAGGTTTCATACGGTTCCATGTTGTGTGCGGATGCATTTGCTTTCACGGGTGTCATTGCACACAAAAGCATCAGCGCGCAGAAGAACAAAAATGTCTCTCCTGTTCTCTTTAATCTCTTCATAATTACACATTCTCCCTTCTATTTGTTTCCATTCATGTAAAATATGACTTATCCCGCTCTAACTTTTCCCACACCTCCCACACTTCCGGCAACCCGTTTTTTAATTATATTTTAATTCCTTCATATACTTTTGTCAAATCCTTTTGTTGTGATGGCTATTTGTTGGCTATTTGTACCTAATGATTATCATGACATTGGTTCACTCGTATCTCGTTCCAGTAACGATTCACAGGCTTATTTTAAATTTTGCTTCGCAAAAGAGCTTGCTCACTCCTGAATCACTTTCTTACGTACCTGAGCTACTAAGTACTCAGGTACTGTCTGAATCGTAATCGCGGGTCAATTTCCGGATCCAGTTGCCGTAATGGACTTCCAGGAAGGCCGGAACGCACTTGAATATCTGATCCGCATTCAGACAGCACACGACCACTTCTGGGGAGGCTTTGACCACAAATGCCATAACAAAAGACAAAGGCAGCACGATCAGCCAAATACTGATCAAATCCATTTTTACCACGAACATGGCGTTTCCGCCTCCGCGGATGATTCCGTTATTCGTTGGCATCTGATAAGACATGCCGACGCATACAACGCTCAGGATGATCAGGAAATGGTTTGCCATCTCTCTGGTCTGGGGGCTTAAGCTGTACAGGCTCAGCACCGGAATTCTCAGGAAATATAGGGAAATCCCGGAAAGTACGCCGATCAGGACGAATATACGCTGCAATTTTTTCGCATATTCTTTTACCAATGCAAGATCTCCGGTTCCAATGGTTTTTCCTATTATAATAGAAGCGGCGGATGCTGCGCCGACGGCGGTGGATTTCACCATCAGGAAGAGGTTTGAGGCGGCGCTGTTGGCGGCAATTGCGGCGGAAGTCATGTGGCCCAGGATGGCGGTCTGCAAGGCGGTGTTGACGCCCCAAAGGCCCTGGACGGCCAGCATCGGGGCTGTCGTTTTAAAGTAATCCTTTGCCAGAATCCGGTCAAACCGCAGATAATCCCGGACGTGCAGATGCAGCTTCTTTTCTTTCCGGGCAATGTACAGAATCAGCACCGTGCACTCCGTAATCCGGGCCGTCAGCGTCCCGATTGCCGCGCCCTGCACCCCCAGTCTGGGCGCTCCGAAATTTCCGAAAATCAAAACATAATTGATTCCGCAGTTTACAAAAAAAGTCAGTACGGACAGCCAAAATGCAATCCGGACTTCCTCTGTACTCCGCAGCGTCGCCAGCAGAAGCTGCGTTACCGCAAAAAACAGATAGGTAAATCGAATCAAGCCCAGATATTTCACGCCCTCGGCGCTGATCGCCTGGTCGGAAGTAAAGAGCGCCAGCGCCTGATTCGGAAACAACGTCACCGCCGCAAACAGCAGCAGCGCAATCACCAGCGCACTCCGCATCGCAATCGCCGCAATCCTCTTCACCGGTTCCGGCTGCCGCTTCCCCCAATACTGGCTTCCAATAATCACCAGCCCGTCCCCCAGCGCCCCCATAAGCTGCTGAAACACAAACTGAATCTGGTTCACCGCCGCGACGCCCGCCAGCGCCGTCTCACTGTACGCCCCCAGCATCAGATTATCCGTCAGATTCACGCTCAGCGTAATCACATTCTGCAGAACCAGCGCAATATAAATAGGAAAAAACTTCTTATAAAAAGGCTTCTCATTCATTCTTCCCGCACTCCCTCTCATTCATCACCCCATCTTACCACCTTTCCCCCAACTCCGCAACAGTTACAAGTTCACACCTTCGCCAGCCTTTTGGTACTTCCCAGTCTTCTATGTACAGTTACCGGGAAGGCGGAAAGCTTACGGGGACGTGTTTCGAGGGGCGCACTTCACCGGAATCTCCGTTCCCAACGGAGATGTAGGCGTGCCGTATACGGCAAGGAAGAATGTCGAAATCGCCCCTTACTAAGACTTTCCGGTGAATCGGATACCATGCTCGCATGGCAAGGCGCATGAAATTAAGAAGGCTTTCCTGAGCGTTCTAGTCGCAGTTAGAGGAAGCTTCGCCTCAGTGTGCGAAAAAGCTGCCAGTGGCAGGTTTTCCGTAGACGATGACGTTGCCCCGTTCCCCGGAAGGTTTTCGACGGCACGGTGACGTTCGTTTATGCCATAGTGGTTAAAAACCAGAAAAGCTGGCGACGTGTGAACAGCAACCACATCACCCTCCTTTTCCCTTATAAATTTCTTAATACGCTGGACAAACCTCCCCCGAAATGCTATGATATCCGCAACTGGAGGCGATAAACATGAGAAAATTTTTAAAACCCCTATCATTTTTACCAGCGATCCTGTTAATGTACCTGATCTTTTCCTTTTCCAGCCAAACCGGCGAAGAATCCTCCGCCCTCAGCCTGAAAGTCAGCGCCAAAATCGTCCGCACCGCCGACTACGTCTTTGACGCCGGCCTCGAAGACTGGCAAGTCGATACCTACGCCCAAAAGATAAATTTCATCACCCGAAAGCTCGCCCACATGACCGAATACTTTGCCCTGGCCATCGCCGTATCCTTCCCATTATATGTATACGGCCTGCACGGCATCCTCCTGATGCTGATCGCCGGGATCGTCTGTGTCGGCTTCGCCTGCGGGGATGAATTCCACCAAAGCATGGTGGCCGGGCGCTCGCCCTCGGTCCGCGACGTCGCCATCGACAGCTTCGGCGTCTTCTGGGGAATCGTCGTCGTCCGGATCATCGGCTGGACCGGCCGGATGACCATCTTCCGGCCCAAAAAGAAAAAGCCGAAAAAAAGCAAGCAAAAAAACCATTACCAGGAATCCGAAACTTATAACCAAAACTACTACAAGGATAACCGACCGAACGGATACGCCGCAAATTCCTACGGACAGGCCGCCACACCGCCCTATCCGCAAAATAACGGCTACGCCCAAGCCCCTTACGGGCAGACCGCCACGCCGCCCTACCAGCAGAGTAACGGTTACACCCAAGCCCCTTACGGGCAGGCCCCCTACCAACAAAGTAACGGCTACAATGGCGCCTACGGCCCCACCCCACCGCCGCCCTACTCACAAAATGGCGGCTACACCGGGCCCCCCTACCCCCAGAACCCCGGCTACTCCCAAAACCCCCAGCAGCTCTACCACGCAGACACTCCTTCCTACGAAGAACCCTACGCTGCTGACGACTACCAGGATCATTCCGAACATGAGCACTCCAAAAAGAAACCCCGCGAAAAAGACTGGTTCTTCGACCTGTAACTGAACGATTCGATTCCAAAAAGGACTGACAGTTTCACACCGCCAGTCCTTTCTCTGTTCTCTATTCTACTTCCGGCCCCAAAAGCTCCAGCCTCGGCTCCCTTTCCACCACCTCAGCCAACGCCTCCGAAACCAGAATCTCCTCCAATTCCAACGTACTCCGAATCTTCACAATCCGCAGCTTCTCCTTCTCACACCCCCTCAAACACTTCACGGCAACCTTCACCGCCTCCGCCTCATCCCTGGCAACCAGCGGAATCTTACAATCCTCCAAAGCCTTCACCGCAATCGCATTCGCATACATCGCCTGAAAATCCAGCTGCCGAACCACCTTCTCCGTCACCACATCAAAGAGCCCCAGCCCAATCCCATTCCCATGCGACGCCTCCGAAACATCCAGAAGCACCATCTTACCAATCTCCGGCACCTCCAGCACAAACTCCTTCAGAATACTGCTCCTCCCAAGGATATTCGGGTCGAACCCTGCCCCGGAAATATCCTTTCCAATGGCCTCCACCACCAGTACGTCGATCTTCGGAATCATCAAAAGCGGCATATTCTTCTTCGCCTGCCGAACCAGCTCCACTTCCCGCTCGATCAGGCTCTCTGCCGGAACCAGCTCCACCTGGCTTGTCTCGTCATACGCATTTTCCAGAACCGCCACGCCAAATCCCACCGGCGCCTGCCCCAGGATCATCCGCGCCGCCTCCTTGATCGTCTCCCCAAAACAGGAAAACTCCGCTTCATGCATTGCAGAACACCCTTTCCGGTTTCCCAAGCCGATCACCAGCATCTTGCACAGCCCGCTCTGAATATCCGAAACGAAATCCGTATGAAGCTTCACCCGGTTAATCGGCACGATCAAGTCCGCTTCCAGCGCCGTCCGGTCAAAAAACACCTCAATCCCGGACGCCGTCTCACCCAGCTTCACAACCTCGGTTTTCGTAACCACCGGCACGCCCATCGCGGCTTCCGTAATCCCATAACTCTCCAAAACCGCGCGCTGTCCTTCCTCTGTCCCGCCGCCATGGCTTCCCATCGCCGAAACGATAAACGGCTTCGCGCCCAGCTTTTCCAGCTCCTCCAGCGTCGTCTTCACGATCAGCGGCAGATTCCGGATTCCCCGGCTGCCTACGCCCACCGCCACACGCATGCCCGGCTTCACCTTCCCGGCAATTTCCGGCTTTCCAAACTCCTTTCGGATTTCCCCGGCAATGTCCGTCAAAACCGGACGTGCAAACTTCTGGCGTACCCGGTACATCCGCGGCAGCTTCATTGCCTCATCTTCCGGCAGTAAAAGAGACATTTAAACGCCCTCCCTTATTCCAGAATTTCAATGGTTCCCTCATCAGCATTGATCCGAATCCGGTCGCCGTCCTTCACCGTCTGATAAAACGCCGGCTCCACCTTATCCACCATCGGGATATCCATAATGATCGCACTGGAAACCAGCACCGTCTCCGGATACTGGATGATCATCCCTTTCGGCGCATTCCCGCGCTTATTCAGCTGGAACAGCCCGTCTGCCTGCACGACCGAACTCCCTTTTCCGCTGGGGAAAATCAGAATCTTTCCCGCAATGCTTTTCCCTTCCAGCGCATGGGCCGGTTCGATCACCACGCCGGTCTCCGGCTCGATCAGATAAAACATGATATCATCCCCGGACAGCACGGCTTCTCCTTCCGCGACTCCTTCGGATATTTTATGGCATTGAAACACTTTTCCCATCACACTACCTCCCCGGTCAACGCAGCTTCGATACAGGTGTCCAGATCCCGGATAACGAAATCAATGCCCCGCCGTTTCGGATAATACGCACATTTCGGCGATTCCGTCACGCCAACCTTTCCTTTCAGGTGCCGCCAGCAGGGCTGATCCGGACAGGTATCCGGCACAAGAAAACCGCCCGCTTCCTCGATCACTTCCGTGATTCCCATCCGATCCGCCAGCTCCTTCACATGGTAAGAAACCAGAATCCACATTTCCTTCTTTAATTTTTTCCCACGCACGCGCTCGGCGATATGCGCCGCCTGATCCAGCGTAAAATGCGGGCATCCAAACATTGCAAAATCGATTTCCCGGTTTCCTTTCAGAGAAATCTCTTCCAGGATTTCTTCCAGATCCTGATTCGTGATGACAACCTTCCGCTTCGGCTCTTTGCCGCCAAAAGCCTGCTCTAACGTCTGTGCCTCCGGCGTAAAGCCCACAATATGATACATTCCGTAAGCGCCGGACGTATTTAACTGCGCGCCCAGGTTCGTCAGAGCCTCTTTTCCAATATGCTTCGGAAGCCCGGTGAAAACCGGAATTCCGCTTCCAATCTTCTTTCCGCAGTAGCCCAGCAGATGATATTCAAAATCCGATTTCATATCCGCCTGGACTTCTACCAGAATATCCCCATACCGGTTCTCGTCCAGCAGAAGGCCATATTCCGGCACAACGCCGGTGATCGCCGCGCAAAGCGCACTGTTCGCGCCCTCCCGGTTACTCCTAGCCCCCCAGACCGCATTCACATAGGGCGTGGCGCTTGACTCGGAAAATGCACAGATTTCCCCGAAATTCGGTACATTCGTCGCCACATAAGGCGTACAGTTGTACGTCAATGTCGCCCCAAGCGCCTTATAAGCATTATGCGTTCTCTGCATCAAATCCGCGTCTTCGTCGGACACCATCCGCCGCTCCTTAAAAAAGGACAGGCAGAATCCCGGATTCACGGTCGGAGATACCTTACAGTGCGCCCCGCCCGCCAGCAATTTTTCCGCAAACCACAGATCCGCATCCTGATTGCTGAGCGCCACATGGGCCCGCGTAATCGGCACCATCCGCTTCGCGTCAAAGGACTCCCCGATGGCTGCCTGGATTTTCATTGCATAGGCAGCCCCGGTTCCATATTTTCCATGGAGCATATCCATCTCTTCTCTTGTTAATTCCATTCGACTACTCCTCTCCAATCCCAGGGGATTCCCCGCTTTATAAGCTTACCGCCGCGTCATAGCCGCCGTGAACCGCACCCAGAATCTGTCCCATATGGTCGCAGTCCCCGATCTTCCGAAAATCGTCCGCCGTATCCCGGAAGCCCTCCGCTTCTTCGCTCAGGGGCAGATAACCCGTGGCATAGATCACCGTATCCGCCAAAAGCGTCTGCTGCGTTCCATCGGGAAGCGCCACCCGAACGCCGGACTCCTCCACTTCCAGACAGCGTGTCGAGCGCAGAACGGTAAGATTCGGGTATTTTTCAATCTCAAGCTGGAGGGTACGGAAATGAACATACGGCGCATCCTGTGCGATTTCCGGACGCATTTCCACAACAGTCACCTGTTTTCCCTGCATAGCCAGTTCGATCGCATCTTCCACGCCGACCAGGCCTCCTCCAATCATAACCACCTGCTGGCCAATCTGCCCTTCCTTTTCGTAGATTTCACTGGCCGGCATCGCCTTTTCCAGTCCGGGAATCGGCGGAATGAGCGGTCTGGAGCCAATCGCGCAGATCACCGCGTCGAAATCTTCCTTCCCAATCATCTCCGGCGTTGCTTCTATATTATAGTGCACCGGAATCTTTCTCTTCTCCACTCTCCGGATCAGCACATCCCGGAATTTCTCCACATCCTTTTTAAAGGACGGACGGCAGGCCAGATTCAGCGCCCCGCCAAGCTGGCCGCTCTTTTCATAAATCTCTACCTGGTGTCCGAGGTCATGGGCCTTGATCGCCGCCTCCATACCCGCGGGGCCGCCCCCGATGATGCAGACACGCTTCGGCTTCGGTTCCTCCCGCAGCAAAAGGGCCTCGTATTCTCTCCCCCGCTCCGGATTGACCGAACAGCGCATTGCTCCGATCGGCATTTTTACATAAGGAACAAAACTCTGGCTGATACAGTAAGAACACCGGATGCACGGCGTAATGTCATCCGCCCTGCCTTCCTTGATCTTTTTGGGAAGATCGGTATCCGCAATGATTCCTCTGGCAATCGCTACCATATCCGCTTTTCCGCTGGCAATGGTATCTTCCATCACCGCCGGGTCGTCCATTGCACCCACCACCGTAACCGGAATCGAAACAGCCTCCTTAATTTTCGCGGCGAAAGGCACATTCATCCCATGCGGCCGGAACTGACTGGGGTACATGCGAACCACGCCGTCTTTATTATGGAACGTCGAAGCGGATACATGGATCATATCTGCTTTTTGTTCCAGAATCTTCGCGACTTCCACCATATCGTCGATGGTCAGCCCGTTTCCATAAGCTTCCTCGCAGGAAATGCGGACATCCACCACGAAATCCTTTCCACAGACTTCCTTAATCCGTTCCAAAATCATCATCGTAAAGCGGCACCGGTTTTCAATGCTTCCGCCGTACTGATCCGTCCGCTGATTATTTAACGGAGACAGAAACTGCGCCGGAAGCCAGCCATGTCCGGCATGTACCATCACAATGTCAATGCCGCCGCATTTCGCAACCAGCGCCCCATGTGCATAGGCGTCCACAATCTCCTGAATCATCGCCTCGTCCAGCTCATAAACCGGATTCTGATAAACCCCGTCTCCGGCGCTGGGCCCGTAAACCTTCCCCTCCGGAAGGTATTTCGGATTTGCCCGCCGCCCCGAATGCACCAGTTCAATGGAAGCCAGCGCTCCATAGCGATGGATCCGATCCGTAAATTCCTTGATATTCGTCGCGCAGTTTTCATCATCCAGGCAGAAATTATCCGCATGGCACATGCCGGTCTTTCCATGCACCAGCACTTCCCCCAGGCACACGATTCCCGCGCCGCCCTGGGCTTTCTGGGCCACATAAGTCAGATTTTTCACGCTTGTCTGGATACTCGGCCCCATCGGCGCCGTCTCGATCCGGTTTTTCACGGTCAGATTTCCAATCTTCAGCGGCGTAAACAGCTTCATTTCATTCTTCTTCATGTTCTCCTCCCTGCTCTCCTTTTCCCTGCCTGTGGCAGCTTACAAAATGTCCCGGTTCCGCCTCGATGCGTTCCGGTACGCATTCCTTACACGCTTCGGCAGCAAATTTGCATCTTGGATGGAACGGACAGCCAGACGGCATATGCGACAAATCCGGCACGGTTCCTTCAATCACTTTCAGTTCTTCGTCTTCGGTCTGCAGCGTGGGAATGCACTCCATCAGCCCTTTCGTGTACGGATGAAGAGGATTCTTAAAAATACTCCTGGTATCGCCTTCCTCCACAACGCGCCCGCCGTAAAAGACCGCAATCCGGGTCGCCACATTCGCCACAACGCCTAGGTCATGGGTCACGATCACTACGCTGGTTCCAAGCTCCTCCCGGATGTTATTCAGGATACCGAGAATCTGCGCCTGGATCGTTACGTCCAGGGCCGTCGTCGGCTCATCCGCCAGCAGAAGTTCCGGCTCGCAGGAAAGCGCCATGGCGATCATCACCCGCTGGCACATTCCCCCGGAAAGCTGATGCGGATAACTCTTCATCCGCTCCTCCGGGTCCGGAATCCCCACCAGCCGCAAAAGCCGGACCGCTTCCTCTCTGGCAACTTCTTTCCGAAGCTTTTTATGCTTCACAATCATTTCCACAATCTGGTTTCCCACTTTAATCACCGGGTCCAGGCTGCTCATCGGGTCCTGAAAGATCATCGCGATCCGGTTCCCGCGGATATGGTTAAATTCCTTCTCATTCTTTCCCAGAATATTTTCCCCGTGGAAGAGGATCTGTCCGTCGATGATCGCCGGAGGCGTCTCCACCAGGTTCAGAATGCAGGACAGCGTGACGCTCTTTCCGCATCCGGATTCGCCGACGATCCCCAGCGTCTCCCCTTTGTCCACATACAGGTTCGCGTCATTGACCGCATGGACGTTTCCGGCCTTTGAAGGGAATTCTACTTTTAAATGCTGGATCTCCAATAAATGTTCCATCGTGGATTCCTCCCTTCCCTAATTTTCCCGCAGCTTCGGGTCAAGCACGTCCCGCAGCCCGTCTCCCAAAAGGTTAAACGCCAGCGTCGTCAGCGTGATCATCAGGCCTCCGAAACAGGCCACCCACGGCGCCTGAAACAGCACATCCTTGCCTTCATTGATCACGGCTCCCCAGGAGGGTGTGGGCGGCGCGATCCCCAGCCCCAGAAATCCCAGGGAAGATTCCGCCATGATACAGCCGCCGATCGTAGAGGACAGCGTAATAAAGATCTGCGGCAATGCATTGGGAATCACATGGCGGAAAATAATATAAGCATTGCCCGCGCCCATGGTCTGGGAAGCCCGGATGAACGTCCGCTCCCGGATCGACAGCACTTCACTCCGCGCGATCCGGTAAAAGTTCGGGATCACCGGAATGCCGATAGCCAGGCACATATTAAACTCCGTTTTTCCAAAGGAAATCGCGATGATCATCGACAGCAGAATCGGCGGGAACGACATCATGATATCCATCAGACGTCCCACGAAAAAATCCAGACACCCCCGGAAGTACCCGCACAGAAGGCCGATCGCCGTTCCGGACAGCAGCGCGATCAGAACCGATATAAACGAAACCTTTATGGAAATCCGCGCGCCGTAGATCAGCCTTGTCCAGACATCCTTCCCATAGGCGTCCGTTCCCATGATGTGTTTCAGGGAAGGCGGATTCAGCATTTCGCTCAAACTGTTCGCCGCGTAATCATACGGGGTCAGGATCGGGGCCGCTACCGCCAGGAAAACCATGATCAGAATGATGACTGCCCCGGCCACGATCATTTTATTGTGCAAAAGTCGTTTCAGCATTTACGCTTCCCCCTTCCCCACGCTGTTTCGGCGTCCGGCCAGCTTCAGCTCCAGCGTATCGTATTTATGACAGGCTACCTGATGGCCATTTCCAATATCCGTCAGTTTTGGCTCTTTATATTTACAGTCCTCCGAAGCATAGGGACAGCGCGTATGGAAAATACAGCCGCCCGGCACATCGAAAAGACTGGGAACATCCCCTTTCAGCGCGTCCATCTGAATCTTATCGTCCGGGTCCGGCACCGGAACGGCGGACAGCAGCGCATAGGTATACGGGTGCCGGCAGTTGGAAAACAGCTCTTCCTTTGGCGCGATCTCCACAATATGCCCGAAATACATGACCCCAATCGTATCCGATACATACTTTACCACCGACAGATTATGGGAAATGAACAGATACGTCAGGCTCAGGTCTTTCTGAAGACGGCCAAGCAGGTTCAAAATCTGCGCCTGCATGGACACATCCAGCGCGGAAACCGCCTCGTCGCAGATCACAAACTCCGGATTCAGCGCCAGGCTCCGGGCAATGCTGACCCGCTGTCTCTGGCCTCCGGAAAGCTGATGGGGCATGCGTGTCAGCAGGTTCGTCGGAATCCCAACCAGGCTGCACAGTTCTTCCACGCGCTCCCGCTTCTGTTCTTTCGTCCCGTATTTATGAATATCCAGCGGCTCCCGGATGATCTCCTCGATATCCAGATAAGGGTCCAGGGACTCATAAGGGTCCTGGAAAATCACCTGCATTTCCCGCCGTACATTCCGAAGCCTTGCTCCGGATAAATGGCTGATATTCTCGCCGCGATAGAAAACCTGTCCTTCCGTCGGTTTATAGAGGGACAAGATCAGGCGTGACAGCGTGCTCTTCCCGCAGCCGGATTCGCCCACAAGCCCGAACGTCTCGCCTCTGCGGATACAAAAGGATACGCCGTCGACAGCTTTGACAAAGGATTTTTTCCGCATGGCGTTGGGAAACCATTTTTTTACGTCTTTTACTTCCAGTATAATTTCTCTTTTCTCTTCTTCCTGCTTCATAGAAATCCCTTCCCCTTTCCGGTCCGCATCGTTAGTTTGCCGAATCCTGAACCCGGATTCGGGGGTCAAAAACGCCGTACAGAATGTCCGTCACCAGCATACACAGAATCATGAACACGGCCAGGAAAATCGCCGTACCCTGGATCACCGCGTAATCTCTGGCATTGATGGCGTCCACCAGAAGTTTGCCGACTCCCGGACGGGAGAAGACGCTTTCCGTCACCACCGCGCCGCCCAGATACCCCGCAAAGGTTCCGCCTACCACCGTGATGATGGGCGTCAGGGCGTTCCGAAGGGCATGGCCGAAGATCACCGCGCTTTTTGACAGGCCTTTGGCCTTACAGACTTTGATAAAATTATCGCCCAGAATCTTCAGCATCGCCGTCCGGGTCGTTCTGGCGATGGATGAAGCGGAACCGATTCCTACGACGATGACCGGGCCAATCAGGCCCAGCCACCGTTTATCCGCATCCAGATTAATGGAAATAACCGGTATCCACTTCAGCTTTACGCCGAAAATCACAATAAACACTAATCCGATGAAAAAGGAAGGCATGGACATTAAGACGGTGTTGGCCCCCATCACAAAAACATCGAAGGGGCTGCCGCGTTTCAAAGCCGCCGCAATACCTGCCGTAACCCCCAGAAGAACCGCGAACAGCACGCCAAAGACTGTCAATTCCAGCGTATAAGGCAGCTTCGCCAGAATCATGTCCATGACCGGCTCATTTCCCTGCATGGAGGTTCCCAGATCTCCCCGAAGCGCATTGCCGATCGTCCGTCCGAGCTGTACGATCATCGGATCATTGTATCCGTGCTCTTCTTTGTACTGCTCGATCTGTTCGTCGCTGGCATTGGCCCCGAACTTCACCGTCACCGGATCGCCTGGAATCGAGCGGATGATAAAGAAGACGACGACCATGCTTCCCAGGATCGTGGGGATGGCAAATAGTAACCGCTTAAAGATATACCTTTTCATGTTTCAGCTCCTCTGCGTGCTGGTTTATTCCGTGATGTCAACCAGATTCCATTTGATATAATTGCGTACATCCCGCTCCACATTCGTCACCGTATTGCGGGTTAAGGTCGTGCTCATATACTCTGCACATACGATCGAAGGCATATCTTCCGTCAGGATATCCTGCGCTTTTCCGTACCATTCGGTCTTTTCTTCCAGATCAGCGGTCGCTTCCGCATTTTCCAGACATTCGTCATATTCCGGGTTCTGGTACATATCCCAGTTTCTGCCCGGCGCCTGATCGCTTGCGAAGCACGGGAGCCAGTCGCTTCCCATAAAGCCGTCGCCGTTAATCATAAACCACATCTGGGCTTCCCCTGCACGTACTTTTTCAATATAGGTCGCATATTCGGCCAGATCCAGTTCCATATTTACGCCCACAGCCGCCAGATACTGCTGGATAACCATCAGAGGGCCTTTGGACATGGTGTCATTGACTGCGGAGCAGGTTACGGTAAAGCCATCCGGATAACCCGCTTCGGCCAGCATTTCCTTACATTTTTCCGGATCATAGGTCGGGGTCAGGGTTGCTTTGGAATACATGCAGTCCGAAGGCACATAGCCGGAGGGCAGCTTCTGATTTCCCTGGAAATACGCGTCGATCAGTTCTTCGTAATTGATCGCGTAGGACAGTGCCTGTCTCACTTCTTTGTTGCTGAGGATTTCATCAGTACAGTTCATGCCCAGGTAATAGTTCTGGTTATCGGAAATCTGGGTCAGCGTTCCCACTTCGGAATCCTGGTATTTCTTGATGTTGTTCGCATCGCTTAATCCGGTGATATCGATCTCTCCGGCGTCAAAAGCATTTACGGCATTGATTTCATCAGCCAGCAGCGTCACCGTAATTTTATCGACTTTCGCAGTCTCGCCCCAGTAATCTTCGAATTTCTTTACGGTATAGCTTTCCGCAATTTTCCCGGATTCATATTCGAATGCGCCGGTTCCCACCGGGGTCTGCCCCAATCCGGTTCCAAGCTCCTCGCCCGCTTTTTTCGAGGTTACGAAAGTATACCAGGATGCGAAATCCATCAGAACGTTCACGTCCGGCTCTTTCAGGTTCAAGACAAAGGTATACGGGTCGGAAGTATCCATGGATTCAATGTTGGAAACCTTTGCTTTTTCCGGAGCGGTCACCGCGCCCACGTCCGGATCCGACAGGCGTTCCAGGCTGTAAGCCACATCTTCGGAGGTCATCTCGCCATAGCCTGCATGGAACTGCACGCCCTGTCTCAGGTGGAAGGTGTACGTCTTATAATCCTCGGAAACTTCATAGGACTCTGCCAGATACGGCTGAATTTCTTTGTTCTCATCCAGCGTCAGCAGGGTCTCGTAGATCGCCGTCCCCACCTTACATCCGCTGGCATCCGACCACTGTGCATAGTCGAAAGAAGCTTTTTCCCAGTTCGTCGCTACTTTGAGAACCTTCTCGCTTTCCGCGGATACGTTCAGGGCGGACATCACCAATCCTACCGTCATGGCTGCTGCTGTGATGAGTGCTGCCAGTTTGTTCCTCTTTTTCATAATATCTACTCCTTTTTTCTTTATTTTAATATCAGCGCCGGATAGGCTTTCTGATACTAATTCGAATTTATATCTTTTTGTAAACCGTTTTCCCGCCGCATACCGTTTCCAGTACCACCGTGTCTTTGATCTCCTTCGGGTCAATCGTAAAGAGATCCCGGTCCAAAATCTGAAAATCCGCGTATTTTCCCGGCTCCAGAGAGCCTAAAGCAGCTTCCGCGTGATTCTGGTACGCCGCGTTTCTTGTATAAAAACAGATCGCGTCTTTTAAATCCAATGCAAGTTCCGGCCGGCAAAGCTTTCCTTCCCGGTTTTCCCGGTTCACCAGATAATGAAGGCCCCAGATCCAGTTCATCGGCAGAGCCGGGCCGTCCGAGCCCTGGGAAATCCTCATGCCCATCTGAAGCGGCGTTTTTAAATCGGTTCCTCCTCCAAAGACATAACCGCCCACTGCCTGGGCCGCCAGCTCGATGCCATTGGCCGCGCAGTCCGCAATGTTTTGCGTTACCAATGCGCTGCCATGAAGTAAAAAGTGCCGAAGATCCCTTCCCGGAAGCTGCCTCTCCGCCTCCGTCAGCGCCGCAACCGCCGCGTCAATCCCTTTTCCTCCGGTCAGATGGATGCCCATCTGCCATCCCCGCCGGTGCAGCTCCAGGATGGTTTTTCTCATATCCGCGATCTGCTCCTGGTCTGTTTCTCCGGGAAACATACAGTAACCGCTTTTCCCGTCCCTGCTCCAGCCGTCGTCTCCAAAAATTTTTACCGTATCGGCGCGCACCCAGTCCCGGTTTTGAAACTTTGGAAGCTCCATTTCTTCCAGTCCTCCCAGAATCGCATCGCTGGACTGGACGCCGTTTTTCCCGGCCAACAGGTTCAGAAACACTCTGGCAGTCAGCCCTTCCTTCTCGGAAAGACGCTCATAAGCGCGAATCGCCGGCTGCCCGAAGGTTCCGAAACAGAGATCGTCTCCGCCGATTCCCACAATATCCGTGTGGGACGTAATTCCATAACTGTTCAGTTTTCTCTGCATGCGCCGGATGCAGGCTTCCATTTCTTCCTCGGAAAGGTGATACGCCGCCCGGCCGATCCGCGCCTGGGTGCCAAAATCCGTGAAAAGCCCGGTAGGGGAACCGTCCGGAAACCGGTACATGGTTCCTTCCTCCTTCGAAAAGATGGTGTCTTTTGTGATTCCTGCCAATTCCAGCGCTCTGGCGCTTACCAGAATGCGGTGCAGCCCTCCGTCATGCAGGATCACCGGATGGCCTTTCGCACCCTCCGCGATATCCCGCCAGTCCGGAAGCCGCTTTTCTTCCCGCCACTCCCGGATACCGTCCAGCTTAAAGCCCCAGCCGATCATCCAGGCATCTTCCGGCAAATGATTTGCCTTTTCCGCAAGCAGCCCGTTCAGCTCTGCAAGATTCCCCGCGTCTTCCGGCTCGCATGTCACAAATTCCGGCGCCATAGAAAGTCCCGCATAGGCCGCATGGATATGGGAATCGAACGTCCCCGGAAGCACCAGCCGTCCTTCCAGCGAAACGGTTTCGGTTTCCTTCCCACGCCATTTTTCCGCTTCCTCTTCGCTGCCGCAAAAAAGAATTCTGCCGTCTTTTACCGCCATAGCCTGGACAAAATCAAACGTTTCGTTTACAGTCGCAATTTTCCCGTTTTTATAGATCGTATCTGCTGCCATATGCCCTCCCGAAAGGTCTGCCTGCAGTCTTCTTTTACTGCATTTCGTTTACAATCGCTTTTAACGCTGCCACAACCTTCTCATTCTGCTCTGGCGTCCCAATGGTAATACGCAGATGCGGGAAATACCCTGCCACATAAATTTTTCGTTCTTCCAGCTTTTGTGCCAGGACTCCATTATTCATCCCCGTCTTTATGTAGACAAAATTTGCCTTCGATGGAAAGACCTCCCAGCCAATCTCCCCAAGCTCTTTTGCGTAATACGCCCTGCCTTCCGCCACATTGGCGATACTCTTTTTCCGATATTCCTCGTCGTCCAGCGCCGCCAGCGCTCCAGCCATCCCGATTCGGTTAATGCTGAACACATTCTCCGCTTTCATCAGTTCCTTCTGTACCGCTTCCGAAGAAAGCGCATAGCCGATCCGCGCGCCCGCCATTCCGTACAATTTCGAAAACGTCTGCAAAATAATCAGATTTTCATATTCCGGAATCAAATCCGCCCCACTCCGGTACGCCTCGTCATCCGCAAAAGCAATGTAGGCTTCATCCAGAACCACCAGAATTTCTTCCGGAACCCGCTTCAGAAACGCTTCGATCTCTTCGTGGGTGTAGGCGCATCCGGACGGATTGTTCGGATTGCAGAGGAAAATAATTTTTGTTTTTTCCGTAACCGCCTGCAGAATCCCTTCCAGATCAAAAAATCCATTCTCCAGCAGCGGCAGCTTCACCGCCGCCCCGCCGTTCTGTTCCGTCGTGGACGCATAAGCCCCAAACGTCGGCACACAAAAAATCGTCTCGTCTCCCGGACAGATGAACGTATCACCCACCAGCTTAATAACCGCGCTCGCACCGTTTTCAATCGTCACATTGGACGGTTTTAAGCCATATTTTTCCGCCAGTTTCGCCCGAAGCGTATAGCCATAGGCATCCGGATAACGGTAAGCCTTTCCCGCTTCTTCCGCCATAGCCTTTGCCGCCAGCGGAGAAGTTCCCAGCGCATTTTCGTTAAAATCCAGCCGGATTTCTTCCCCGTCCGGATCGATGTACATCACGTCGTCCGCCAGCCCGTTTTCCGGCAGTCCCTGTAAATAAGGTTTTGCCAACTGTTTCATAACCATTCCTTCTTTCTATCCGTTGATGACGCTCTTTGGCGTTCCCCCAAGCCATGCTTTGAGATTTTCCACCATCACGTCCACTTCTTTGAATCTCGCCGAATCCGGCAGCCACGCGATATGCGGCGTCACCACCACATTTTCCAGGTCGAACAGGGGCACATGGCCTTTCGGCGGTTCCTGCCGGATCACATCCAGCCCCGCCCCATAGACTTTTCCGGACTGCAGGGCTTCGATCAGGTCTTCCTCCTGGATCAGCGCTCCCCGCGCCGTATTGATCAGAATCACACCGTCTTTCATCTTCGCAATCGTCTCTTTGCAGATCATCCCTTCGCTTTCCCGGTTTGCCGGGGCATGCAGGGAAATCACATCGCTGCGCCCCAGAAGTTCGTCCAACGATACCTGTTCGATTCCGTCGTATTCCGGCCCGTTTTTCTTATGGCGGCTATAGGCGATCACGTTCATGCCGAACGCCTGGGCCATTCTCGCAAAGCGAAGGCCAATGTGGCCAAGACCGATGACGCCTACGGTTTTTCCTTCCAGATCAATCTGCGGCGTATAAATTTTCGTAAAATCGTCCAGGCTGGATTTCTCATGAAATTCCGTCGTTTTCAGACGGTCGCTGTGCATCCCGGCCCGGTGGCATACTTCCAGGAGCAATGCAAAAGCGTACTGGGCAATCGTATATTCTCCGTAAACCGTATTCGTCACCACCAATCCATGCTCCCTGGACGGCCCAAAATCCACGTCCGCAAATCCATGGGCCGGAACCGCCAGATATTTCAGCTTCGGATGCCGGGCCAGATATGCTTCGGACAGAATCGTCGAATTAATGTAAACGCCCAGAGCAATTTCCGCATCCTCCAGATATCCGCTGATCTCTTCCGGTGAAAAGAAATGATCCTCATAAACAATCTGATAGGAAATCTCCGGCAATTCTTTCATCCGCTGTTCCCACCGCTCCACCACCTGTTCCCGGGGCAGAAGTCCGCCTGCCGGATCTCCTTGAAAAATAACTGCTTTCATATGCTCCTCCTTTCCGCACAGGCCCGTTTTTTAGTAGGCCAGAATCCTCGCCGGGTTTCGAACGGTGATATCGCGAATCGCCGTATCCGCCACTTCTCCGTATTTCTTCAGCATTGGAATCGCGTATTTCGTCATTCGGCAATAGCCTTCCCCGCCGAACCTTCTGCACATGGTTTTCACACACAGGTCGGTTCCCATGACAATCTGTCTGCTCCAGCCTTCCGCAATAAGCTGTCTGACCCCAGCCAGGCGCATCCAGTCCGGAATCGGAACGCTTCCCTTGTTTTCCAGTCCAATGTCGCCGGATAAAACTTCTACCGACACATTCGCGCCAGCTTCCAGAATCTGATGCGCGCTGTCCAGATCCAGCCCCCAAAGTTCCGGGTACAGCAGCATTTCCTTTAAAGGACGCTTGACAGCCGTCCGGGTGTGGGCAATGACAATTTTCGTCGGATCCATCCCCTCTTCCAGCAGAATCTGAATGATTCTCGCCGGGTCACCGCCCGCGTCATAGCAGGGATGCACGGTAATGGACATCCCGGTATCCTTCGCCACCTGGCCTCCGGCGCGCAGGGCTCTCTCCTCCTGTTCGGAAAACTCTTCCAGGCCGATCTTGACGCATCCCGGTTTTACTCCTGTGCCGTCGATGCCCTCTGTGATTTCTCCCATCATATGATTATAAAAATCCTTGATTTCCCAGTCCGCGAACTTTCCTTCCCAGGAAGACTGTACGTAAAATCCCGTGGCCGTTATCACATGGACACCCGTCTTCTCGGAAATCCGTTTTACCGCCGCCACATCCAGCCGGATCCCCGGAACGCTTAATTCCACCATGGCCTGTCCGCCGGATTCCTTATACTCCATCACCTCTCCGGTCATGGCCTCCTCGTCCTCCAGGTTCATCGCATCCAGAACCAGCGGGAAATTCCGCTTCAGGAGCCCGATGTTTTCCAGGGATACCGGGTCGTCGTAGTTGACCGGTAAATTCTGCGGCATAAAAGGCTTGCATTTCGCCCCCATATCCGCCCCATTGAACATGATGTGTTCGTGCATATCCGTGTAGCCAAGTTCCTCCGGCGCAATGTCGCCGCATACGGTTGTAATCTTTTTCATTTGCCTTCTCCTCCTTGAAATCTAAAAAAGGGCCTGCGTATCTTTCGATACACAAACCCATTTGTTTGAATTCATTCTTTTTTCTCTAAAAGAAACTGCTTTGGTGACAATCCTGTCCGGTTTTTAAATACCGTGCAAAAGTAACTGGTACTGCTAAACCCGACCCTTTCCGCGATTTCATTCAGTGACAGATTCTCATTCTTTAACAGGCTCTTAGCCTTTTCGATTCGGTAACCGGCCAGATACTGGCTGAAACTTACCTGATACAGACGGCGGAAGACCTGTCCGAAATGCTCCGGATTATAGTGGTTTAACTCTGCCAGCATGCCAATCCCGAATTCCGGCTGCGCGTAATACTGGCTGATGAACCGTTCGATCTGAAACCGCAGTCTCTCGTCAGCGGACATTTTCATTTTTTCCTGCTGGCGGCGGATTTCTTCCAGGAGCTTTCCCAGAATACGGCGAATGTCTTCCAGGAACGAACAGCGCAGCACTTTCTCAAAGGATTCATAGAACAGACTGTCCAGTTGGTAGCTCTCTTCGTCGTGGATTTCGTAGGATTCCCGCAGGCGGTGGATCAGACCGCTTACGTGGAGCTTCACCTGATGCGGGTCCTGACAGGTTCTGGCCAGGTAGGCCGTCATGGCCTCGATTTCGTTTTCAACCTCTGTCCAGCTTCCATTCTCTACACTGGCGAGCAGTCCTGCCGTATACTCCTGAAATTTTTGCTTTTCAAAGTGCTGTTCCGGCTTTGGCTGCGTGTGACAGAAGGTGTAAGAGCCGCTCCCTTTGGTAAACAGATACGGAAATGCATTTTTACATTCTTCATAACAATATGGGAAGCGCATCAGAGAATTACAGAAACCGCTGATCGTAATCGAAATCATCGTGTTCGTCTTCCGGCGGACATTTTCGATCATCTTTTCGGCCAGTTCTCCCAGCTTTTGATTCATGTTTTCTTCCGAAATGTCCCAGCGCTGTTTCATACAGAGAAACACGCCCAGAGTATCTGTCCCCTTATAGTTCGCGAGAACGTGGCGGATTTCCATGGCATTCAGCGTCTCTTCCAGGTGATGCATAATCGTTCCCTTGATGGAATAGTTGTTAAAATCCGGAAAATGCTGGAAAATATCAATATACTCATCCACACGGACAAGGAGCATATAATCCGGTAAGCTTTCCAGCCGCAGCAGTTTCAGAATCTGATCCAGATTTCCATACTGCAAGTTTCCATAAATGACACTGTAACCGAATTCCTGGCAATACAGTTCATAATTTCCTTCCCCGTTAATCCGGTCAATGTTATACCGCCGGAACAGGTGCGGAATATCCGTCGTCGCTGCATCCGTTTTCTTCTGTATGGCTTCCATTATATACACTCCTTCCTTTTGCGTCATTAAAAAAAAGCCTGTTTCTTTTCAAAATTTCAGTTCGTTTTTTCAAATTCATCTATACCACTTTTTTCTTTCAAAGCAAAGAGGCCTCATCGTTTCGCCTCTTTCTGTGCCAAATCCATGATTTCTTCATCCGAAAAACACAGGAACCGCAGGAATTGATAGTGGCGTTTTGCCTCTTTTTCCCAGTTCTGCGCAGCCGGACAAGGCAGATGTTTCCAATAGGTGCCGCTTCCGTGCACCTGGACGATCCAGTTTCTTCGCAGCATTTCCGCATAGGCCGCCTGCACCGTGCCCCGCGCCACCTGAAACTGCCTGCCGATTTTCCGTTCGCCTGGAAGCTTATCGCCCGCCTGAAGTTTCCCCTGCGCTTCCAGTTCCTCAAAATAGCGGACAATTTCAAAGTATTTTGTTTCCATCTTTCTTTTCCTCTTCTAAAATCTGCTGAATCTGATGGCGCACCGCCTGTTCCGGGTTGTAGATAACCGGGACGAGCCGGCAGTTCTGGTCGATCAGGTAGCGGACGATTTCCGCGGTTTTCAGTTCTTCGGTCTTCAGGAAAAAGGCCGGGAGAATGCAGGTTGCCCGATTCCATTCCACTTCCCGGATCTGTGCCAGCTCTTCCACCGAGAAAAACATATTCGTCTTATGAATCCCCATCCGGTAGAGCAGATTGCACACCTCGTCCAGAAATGCGTTTGTTTCATAGAGGATGACCAGCAGATCTTTTTTCGGGATATTGGAAATCCACTGGCGGCATCTGTCATGAAGCGCAATCTTCAGCGGACGCACGGTCATGCCCTGTCCTTCCGTCTTACTCTGCACCTCCGGATAACAGCGTTCCGCAACCAGCAACAGTTTATCCCGCCTGCGGATCTTTTCCCTGCACTTGGCGTCTTCCAATGCTTCCGGCCTGTATAGATCCACCGGGACGCCGCTCTCCCGCTCCAGCTGAACCTGCATATCCTGCTGGTCTTCCCAGACCGTGTCCACGTAGCCGATGCGGATCTTCGCGTGCCAGCCCTCCGGATAGCCGCAGAAATTTCCCAGAATCCGCAGCATTTCTTCCGGGCTGCATCCCTGCGCGGAACATTTCGAGAATAAAAGTTCCGTATAATACAGGGCCTTTTGTCTCCGTTCCATGTGGAAATTCTGGTCAATGTAGGTGCCGCTGCCCTGGATCTTATGTACGAATCCCAAATCTTCCAGACTCCGCAGCGCTTTTCGCACGGTTCCAATGGAAACCCCAAAGAGCCGCCCCAATTCTTTTTCCGTCGGAAGGGCCTCCCCTTCCTTCCAGACTCCCGTATAGATCTGCTCGATCACCTTCTGCGCCATTTGCTGATAGACCGGAAACTTTTCTTTTTCATTCTCCAATCACTTTCACCAGCACTTTCGCATCTTTTTTCCCGTCAAAATCATAGTACAAGATCTGCTCCCAGGTTCCGAAATCCAGCCGTCCTTTCGTGAGGCCGCACACCGCTTCCCGCCCCATGATGCAGCGCTTCAGATGGGCGTCCGCATTTTTCTCGAAAACGTTGTGATGGTACTGGCTGTAAGGCCGCTCCGGCGCGAGCTTTTCCACCAGGATTTCAAAATCCTTTTCCAGTCCTTCTTCGTCGTCATTGATAAAAATGCTGGAGGTCACATTCATCGGATTGACCAGAACCATCCCTTCCTGGATTCCGCTCTCCTCCACAGCTTCCTGCACCTGCCCGGTAATATTCTGGATTTCCCGGCGCTTTCCGGTTTTGAGATGGAGTTCTTTCCGAAATGATTTCATCTGCTCTGCTGTCTCCTTTTTCTGATTGCAAAAGGAGGCCCGGACAGCCCAGCCATCCAGTACCTCCTCATACCTTTATTCCTCCGTCACCGGAACAACCTCATCTGCTTCTTCCTCTTCCGGAATTTCTTCCGCAATCGAAATTTCTTCCTCCGGCTGCTCCTCCGTCACCTCTTCCGAGATCTCCAGCTCGTCAAAAGTATCATCCTCATCCTCTTCCTCCGAACCAGTGTCAATCATAACATTCCGATACCGTTTCATACCAGTACCAGCCGGAATCAGCTTACCAATGATGACATTTTCCTTCAGACCGATCAGCGGGTCGATCTTGCCCTTGATCGCGGCCTCTGTCAGAACCTTCGTGGTCTCCTGGAAGGACGCCGCGGACAGGAAGGAATTCGTAGCCAGCGAAGCCTTCGTGATACCCAGCATCACCTGCTTGCCTTCCGCCGGTTCCTTGCCTTCTGCGATCATCCGTGCATTCTCATCCTCGAATTCCAGGACATCGACCATGGTACCCGGAAGCATCTCGGTATCACCGTTATTCTCGATGCGGACTTTCTTCAGCATCTGGCGCACGATCACTTCGATGTGTTTATCGCTGATTTCTACGCCCTGGAGACGGTATACACGCTGTACCTCGCGCAGCATATAATCCTGAACGGCGCGAACGCCTTTAATCCGCAGGATATCATGGGGATTTACACTACCTTCCGTCAGCTCGTCGCCGGCTTCCAGGAAAGCGCCGTCCGACACTTTGATGCGGGAACCGTAGGGGATCAGGTAGGTCTTCGCCTCTCCGGTCTCGTTATTCGTCACGGTAATCTCACGTTTTTTCTTCGTATCTTTAATGGCCGCAATGCCTGCGATTTCGGTAATGATCGCAAGACCTTTCGGCTTGCGCGCCTCGAAAAGCTCTTCAACACGGGGAAGACCCTGTGTGATATCGCCGCCGGCTACACCGCCGCTGTGGAAGGTACGCATCGTAAGCTGTGTACCAGGCTCACCGATGGACTGGGCCGCAATGATACCAACGGATTCACCCACCTGCACCGGCTCGCCGGTCGCCATGTTCGAACCATAGCATTTCGCGCAGATACCCACATGAGACTTACAGGTCAGGATTGTACGGATTTTCACCTTCTCGT
This sequence comes from Eubacteriales bacterium, assembly GCA_030536575.1. Classification (GTDB taxonomy): domain Bacteria; phylum Bacillota; class Clostridia; order Lachnospirales; family Lachnospiraceae; genus Limivivens. The sequence goes on from JAUNPS010000029.1 coordinate 45,292, forward strand.
AAGGCTTCCCGTTTTCATCCACGCCTTCGTTCATGATGCGGGCGGCACGTTTCGGGGTGATCATGTGGTTCGCTTTTACAATCACTTCGCCGTCCTTGTTCCGGATGGTCTCACAGGAGAAGCGTCCGGTAATACGCTCCTGCAGGCTTTCGATCTCTTCTTTTCCGTCTGCAAACGCCTTTACATACATGCCCGGAATCTCGTCCTTGCCCTCGCAGCAGTCCGTCTCACGGATGATCAGATCCTGCGAAACGTCAACCATTCGTCTGGTCAGGTAACCAGAGTCCGCGGTACGAAGAGCCGTATCGGACATTCCTTTTCGTGCGCCGTGGGCGGACATGAAGTATTCCAGTACGTCCAGACCTTCACGGAAGTTCGACTTGATGGGGAGCTCGATGGTATGGCCGGTGGTATCCGCCATCAGGCCTCGCATACCGGCAAGCTGTTTGATCTGCTTATCGGAACCACGGGCGCCGGAGTCCGCCATCATGTAAATGTTATTGTATTTATCCAGACCGTCCATCAGGGCTTTGGTCAGGATATCGTCCGTTTCTTTCCAGGTTTCCACAACCTCTTTGTAACGCTCTTCCTCTGTGATCAGACCACGCTTATAGTTCCGGGTGATCCGGTCTACGGTGTTCTGGGCCTCCGCGATAAGCTGCGGCTTCTGCGGCGGCACGGTCATATCGGAAATGGATACGGTCATGGCGGCCCTGGTGGAATATTTGTAACCCATGGACTTGATATCGTCCAGAACCTCTGCGGTCTTGGTCGCCCCGTGGGTGTTGATTACTTTTTCCAGAATCTGTTTTAACTGCTTCTTTCCTACGTGGAAATCCACTTCCAGCTTCAGGATATTTTCCGGATTGGAACGGTCTACAAAGCCCAGATCCTGGGGTAAGATTTCATTGAAGATAAAGCGTCCCAGGGTCGATTCTACATTGCCCGTGCGAACGCTTCCGTCCGGCATCGTCTTGCTGCAGCGCACAGTCATGCGGGTCTGTAAGGTAACGACTTTATTTTCATAGGCCAGGATGGCTTCGTTCACATTCTTGAAATACTTCCCTTCGCCTTCCGCACCCGGCCGTTCCTGGGTCAGGTAATAGATGCCGAGTACCATGTCCTGAGAAGGTACGGCCACAGGGCCGCCGTCAGAGGGCTTTAACAGGTTATTCGGGGACAGCAGCATGAAACGGCATTCCGCCTGGGCCTCTACAGACAGAGGCAGGTGCACGGCCATCTGGTCGCCGTCGAAGTCCGCATTGAACGCGGTACATACCAGCGGATGCAGCTTAATGGCCTTACCTTCTACCAGGATCGGTTCGAAGGCCTGGATACCAAGACGGTGCAGGGTAGGAGCACGGTTCAGCATAACCGGATGCTCTTTAATGACATCTTCCAGCACGTCCCAAACCTCCGGCTGGAGACGTTCCACCATTTTCTTGGCATTCTTGATGTTATGGGAGGTTCCGTTCGCCACCAGCTCCTTCATAACGAAGGGTTTAAACAGCTCGATGGCCATTTCTTTCGGGAGGCCGCACTGATAAATCTTCAGTTCCGGGCCTACGACGATAACGGAACGGCCGGAGTAGTCCACACGTTTTCCCAGCAGGTTCTGACGGAAACGGCCGGACTTCCCTTTCAGCATGTCGGAGAGGGACTTCAGGGCACGGTTCCCCGGCCCGGTTACGGGACGTCCGCGGCGCCCGTTGTCGATCAGGGCGTCCACAGCCTCCTGGAGCATCCGCTTTTCATTCCGGACAATGATATCCGGCGCGCCCAGCTCCAGCAGTCTCTTCAGACGGTTGTTCCGGTTGATGATCCGGCGGTACAGGTCATTTAAGTCAGAGGTCGCGAAACGGCCGCCGTCCAACTGTACCATCGGGCGCAGGTCGGGCGGAATGACCGGGATCACAGTCATGATCATCCACTCCGGCTTATTTCCGGATTCCCGGAAAGCCTCTACCACTTCCAGGCGCTTGATGATCCGCGCGCGCTTCTGGCCGGTGGATTCCTTCAGGCCTTTTTTCAGATCCGCTGCTTCTTTTTCCATATCGATGGCTTCCAGCAGCTCCTTGATGGCCTCGGCGCCCATGCCGACGCGGAAACGATTGCCCCATTTTTCGTGGGCATCCTGATATTCCCGCTCGGTCAGGACCTGTTTATACTGCATATCGGTGTCGCCCTTGTCCAGGACGATATAATTGGCAAAGTACAGCACCTTTTCCAATGTCCGCGGCGACAGATCCAGGATCAGACCCATCCTGGAAGGGATTCCCTTAAAATACCAGATATGGGAAACCGGGGCTGCCAGCTCGATGTGGCCCATACGTTCCCGGCGCACGCTGGACTTCGTCACTTCAACGCCGCAGCGGTCGCAGACAACGCCTTTGTAACGGATTTTCTTATACTTTCCGCAGTGGCACTCCCAGTCCTTGCTGGGCCCGAAGATCCGTTCGCAGAAAAGGCCGTCTTTTTCCGGTTTCAAAGTCCGGTAGTTAATGGTTTCCGGTTTTTTCACTTCGCCTCTGGACCATTCCCGGATCTTTTCCGGAGAGGCCAGGCCGATTTTGATCGCATCAAACGTCATTGGTTGATATACTTCATTGTTTGTAGCTTCAGACATGGATGCTTTCCCTCCCTAATCTCTACTCTTCACTGAGGGCTTCTTCCAGCTCCAGGAGTGCGTCGTCATCGGGCTCTTCTTCCGGCTCTTCGTCCAGGTCGATCAGGTCGTCCCCGTCGAATTCCTGTTTGGAATAGCCATAGTCGCCAAAGGATTCGTCCTCCTTGTTATAGCCTCTGTCGTCACCCTCGATCACCGAGTGGAGATCCGTATCACCGTAGTCAACAGTTTCCATAATTTCTACTTCCGTGTGGTCTTCCTTCAGCACCTTCACATCCAGTCCCAGGGACTGCAGCTCTTTTAACAGAACCTTGAAGGACTCCGGAATACCCGGCTCCGGAACGTTTTCGCCTTTAATAATCGCTTCGTAGGTCTTCACACGGCCGATCACGTCGTCCGACTTCACGGTCAGGATTTCCTGCAGCGTATAGGATGCGCCGTAAGCTTCCAGCGCCCAAACTTCCATTTCTCCGAAACGCTGGCCGCCGAACTGCGCTTTACCGCCCAGGGGCTGCTGCGTTACCAGGGAGTACGGACCCGTGGAACGTGCATGGATCTTATCGTCAACCAGATGGTGCAGCTTCAGGTAATGCATGTGTCCGATAGTTACCGGGCTGTCGAAATACTCTCCGGTACGGCCGTCGCGCAGGCGGACTTTTCCGTCGCGGGAGATCGGTACGCCCTTCCAGACTTCCCGGTGATCCCGGTTCTCATAGAGGTAATCCATCACTTCCGGAAGCAGCTCTTCCTCGTGTTTTGCCTTGAATTCATCCCATTCCAGGTTTACGTAGTCGTTGGCCAGATCCAGCGTGTCCATGATGTCGTTTTCGTTCGCGCCGTCGAATACCGGTGTGGAAATGTTAAAGCCCAGGGCCTTGGCGGCAAGGCTTAAGTGGATTTCCAGTACCTGTCCGATGTTCATACGGGACGGCACGCCCAGGGGGTTCAGCACAATGTCCAGCGGACGGCCATTCGGCAGGAACGGCATATCTTCCACCGGAAGCACGCGGGAAACCACACCCTTGTTTCCGTGACGGCCGGCCATCTTGTCGCCCACGGAAATCTTTCTCTTCTGTGCAATGTAAATGCGGACGGCCTGGTTTACGCCCGGAGACAGCTCGTCGCCGTTCTCTCTGGTAAAGACTTTCGCATCCACAACGATTCCATATTCGCCGTGAGGCACCTTTAAGGAGGTGTCACGGACTTCACGCGCCTTCTCACCGAAGATCGCGCGCAGCAGACGCTCTTCCGCGGTCAGCTCAGTCTCGCCCTTTGGCGTTACCTTACCTACCAGGATATCCCCGGCACGAACCTCTGCGCCGATGCGGATGATTCCGCGCTCGTCCAGGTCTTTCAGGGCGTCGTCGCCGACACCGGGAACGTCACGGGTGATCTCTTCCGGCCCAAGCTTCGTATCGCGGGCCTCTGCTTCGTATTCTTCAATATGAACGGATGTATACACATCGTCCATAACCAGTCTTTCGCTTAACAGAACCGCGTCCTCATAGTTATACCCTTCCCAGGTCATGAAGCCGATTAACGGGTTCTTTCCAAGGGCGATCTCACCGTTCGAGGTGGAGGGGCCGTCTGCAATGACCTGTCCCATTTCCACATGGTCGCCTTTGAAGACGATGGGCTTCTGGTTATAGCAGTTGCTCTGGTTACTTCTGGAGAACTTGGTTAAGCGGTATTCGTCGCGGGTTCCGTCGTCATTCTTCATCGTAATGACTTTTGAGGTGGAACGCTCGATGGTTCCGCTCTTTCTGGCAACTACGCACACACCGGAGTCCACGGCTGCCTTGGCTTCCATACCCGTACCTACCACGGGAGCTTCTGTCGTCAGAAGCGGTACGGCCTGACGCTGCATGTTCGATCCCATCAGCGCACGGTTCGCATCGTCGTTCTGCAGGAACGGAATCAGGGCTGTCGCTACCGAGAACACCATTTTCGGGGACACGTCCATGTAGTCGAACATGGATCTTTCGTATTCCTGCGTCTCTTCGCGGTAACGGCCGGATACGTTTTTATTGATGAAATGGCCTTCTTCATCCAGGGGCGTATTCGCCTGTGCAACGTGGTAATTATCCTCTTCGTCCGCGGTCATGTAAACGACTTCATCGGTAACGATGGGGTTCGTCGGATCGGTTTTGTCGATCTTGCGGTAGGGGGCTTCCACGAAGCCGTATTCGTTAATTCTGGCGTAGCACGCCAGAGAGTTGATCAGACCAATGTTCGGGCCTTCAGGGGTCTCGATGGGGCACATTCTTCCATAATGGGAGTAATGTACGTCTCGTACCTCGAATCCGGCACGGTCACGGGACAGACCGCCAGGGCCCAGGGCGGACAGACGTCTCTTATGCGTCAGCTCACCAAGGGGGTTATTCTGATCCATGAACTGGGACAGCTGGGAGGATCCGAAGAATTCCTTCACGGCTGCGGTCACCGGTTTGATATTGATCAGGGACTGGGGCGAAATCCCTTCCAGATCCTGGGTGGTCATCCGTTCCCGGACAACACGTTCCAGACGGGAAAGGCCGATCCGGTACTGGTTCTGGAGCAATTCGCCGACGGCGCGGATTCGACGATTCCCCAAATGGTCGATATCGTCGTCATTTCCAATGCCGTATTCCAGGTGGATGTTATAGTTAATGGAAGCAATGATGTCTTCCTTTGTAATGTGCTTCGGAATCAACTCATGGAGGCTTCGGTGAACAGCGTCCCGAATGTCCTCTTCGCTGCTGTTTTCTTCCAGTATTTTTTTCAGGGCCGGGTAATATACTAACTCCGTAACGCCGGCTTCCTTCGGGTCAAAGCTCACATAGGAGGCCAGGTCTACCATCATGCTGGAGATGACCTTTACCTTGCGCTCTTCGGTCTGAATCCAGACGAAGGGCACAGCGGCGTTCTGAATGTCGTCCGCCAGGGCGCGGTTCACTTCGGTGCCTGCCTCGGCCAGGACCTCGCCGGTGTTCGGGTCTACGACGTCTTCGGCCAGAACTTTACCGTTAATCCGGTTCCGGAGCATAAGCTTCTTATTAAATTTATAGCGGCCTACCTTCGCCAGGTCGTATCTTCTGGGGTCGAAGAACATACTGGTGATCAGGCTTTCCGCGCTTTCGACTGCCAGCGGCTCGCCGGGACGGATCTTTTTATACAGTTCCAGCAGACCTTCCTGGTAGCTTTCCGCGGTATCCTTGGTGAGCGTTACGAGGATTTTGGGTTCCTCGCCGAACAGGTCGATGATCTCGGCATTCGTGCCGAATCCAAGGGCACGGACCAGGACGGTGATGGGTACTTTTCTGGTCCGGTCTACGCGCACATAGAAAATGTCATTGGAGTCTGTTTCGTATTCCAGCCATGCGCCGCGGTTCGGGATGACGGTGCTGGAAAATAAGCGTTTTCCCAGTTTATCGTGGGTAATCGCGTAGTAGATGCCCGGCGAACGTACCAACTGGCTGACGATAACACGTTCTGCGCCGTTGATCACAAAGGTTCCGGTGGCTGTCATGATCGGGAGATCACCCATAAAAATCTCATGTTCGTTGATTTCGTCGTTTTCTTTATTGTGAAGTCTCACCCGGACTTTCAGCGGGGCCGCGTAGGTGGCGTCACGTTCTTTACACTCTTCGATGGAATACTTCACATCGTCTTCACATAGCGTAAAGTCCGTGAACTCCAGGCTCAATTTGCCGCTGTAGTCTGTGATCGGAGAGATGTCGTCAAAAACTTCTTTTAAGCCTTCGTTCAGGAACCATTTGTAGGAGTCCATTTGAACCTCGATGAGGTTCGGCATTTCGAGGACCTCTTTTTGCCTGGAATAACTCATACGGAAGCTTTTGCCACTCTTGACCGGACGTATTCTGTTTTTCTCCATTGACATTTCACCCCTGTTCTTTCTATATAAAACTACAATAATGCGTAATCACTTTTGGGCATACTTATGCCTTGGGCATAATCTTGCACAATAGTGCACTATCCACTATAACACAAACACGAAAAGGTGTCAAGACGGCTTTTTAATTTTTTTCAGCCATCTGATTCATCCGGTTCAGCGCCATGCCGACGCCTAACAGGCACCAGAAAAAGGGCGCGGTCACGCTCATTGAATCGTTTGCAAGTCCCAGAATCAGATAGCCCAGCACGGCAATCGCGGCCGCGCATCCGGCCTTCGCCTCAAAAGCGTCCATTTTCCTGTTTCGATAAATCCTCCAGGAATTCCACAAATAAGCCAGCCAGAAAACCAGCGTCACAGCCAGAGAGAGTACCCCTGTCTGGACTCCCATCTGCAAATAAAGGCTGTGCGGCTTTGTGAGGATTTCTTCATAGACTTTTCTGTTTGTGTTGACTTTCGCCAGATAATCATTCTGCGGAAATACCAGTGCAAAGGTATCCGGCCCGCTTCCAAGCAGGAGATTGTTTTTCAAAAGTCCAACGCAGCGGCTCCAGATATACATTCGTTCCCCAAACAGCCGCTCATACCCTTCCATTCCGCAGGCATCCGCCGTCTCGATCGTATCCGCTTTTCCATAAATGGTCACATAGGTAAATCCATGTGCCGCGTCTTTCACGAAATAAAAAGGTTCCTCTTTATAATGCAGAATCAAATAAATCAAACCCTGCTGCTGATACGCTTCCCAAACAAGATTTTTCGTCCCGTCCCTGTCCAGCCGGTAACAATTTTCTTCCTCCTGTGCAATCAGCGCAATTTTCGTCCCGTCCTCCTCCCGTGCAATAATCAGCGCCGCATCCTTGCCCTGTGCTTCCGCATTCACCCGGATTTTCCCGTCCGGCAGCGTCAGCTCAATGGCGTCCTCTTCCACTTGAATATCCTGAAGCGAATAAGTCAACCGGCTGACCGGATTTTTCCAGAGATATCCGGCGCCCGCCGTCAGGAGCAGCACGCCCGAAGCTCCGGCAATCATCCAGGATTTTTTCCCTTTCACGCACAGCAGTACCCCGGCAATGAGCATGACCGGAATCGTAACGATCGCCGCTTTTGACCCCGTCCCCACAAGGCAGATCAAAAGCAATGCGCCGATCCCCGCGCAGATTCCTTTCTTCCACTTTTCTTTCGCGTCCGCTGCCAGGCAAAAAAGGATAGGCAGCATCAGTAAAATATAAACAACCGCATAATTCGGATTATAAAAAGACATATAGACCGGATTTACCTTGCTTTCTGCGAACTGGTAAGACAGTGTCTGGCCTTCCAGCCCGGTTCCAGCCGTCAGGAGTGCCTGTCCGGCCGAACTGTTCCAAAAATCATAGCCGAGTATCTGGCCAATCCCCAAAATTCCCTGGATTGCTGCCCCAAACGCCAATGCCCAGAAAACCGTTCGGACATCCTCTCCGTTTTCCAATACCTGACCGGCATAAAACGCAGCGATTCCATAAGATACCAATGTCCAGATTCCCTCATAATTTTCGATCATCCCATTTACCGCAAACGACCGATTATCCGAAACAGCCGCGGATACAAACGCCAGAACCAGATAAATTCCCAGCCAAATCCAGCTCTTCCACCCTTTCGGATATTTTTTCCGAACCACAATCCGGATTCCGAGATTCACCAGCATCCAGCCAGCCAAAATCATGAGCATTCTTGTTCGCCACCAGGCAAAAAAATCACCCTGGCTTGTAAGATCCGGAAACCACGGGTAATCTGCAAGCCCTGTCTCCACGATTTTCAGGTGTACCACAAACGGCAGCACCGCGGCGAGCAGAATCAAAGGTAGTAATTCAGCGATCCGTTCTGTTTTCTTTTTCCTGCGCATACGTCTCCTCTTTGAATGGAAAGAGGCTCCGGAGTTTTCACCCCGAAGCCTCCTCACCCGTTATTTTACTTTTACCTTGCAGGTAACTTTCTTCTTACCCGACACAATGGTGATGGTTGCGGTTCCTTTCTTTTTCGCAGTGATCTTTCCTTTACTGCTTACGGTTGCAACCTTCTTGTTCGAGGACTTGAAGGTCAGTTTATCCTGGCTGTTTTTCGGTGTCACCGTCACCTTGAGCTGAAGGGTCTTCCCTTTCTTCAGGGTTACGGAGGTCTTGTTTACCTTCAGTTTCGTTGTGGCGATCTTCTTTACGGTTACTTTGATTTTTGCGGTCTTTCCGCTCTTCAGTGTAACGGTAATGGTCGCGGTTCCGGCTTTCTTTCCGGTAATCTTGCCTTTGCTGCTTACGGTTGCCACCGATGTTTTGTTGGATTTCCAGCTCTTGATGCTGTCGCCTTTGGCGAAGGTCACTTTCGGGGCGGTGATGCTCTTGCCCGCGGTGACGGTTACGCTGGTCTTGGCGACTTTGATCGTTGCTGTCAGCTTGGCAATCTTTTTGGTTTCGGTAGCCTTGCATACGGAACAGGTTCTGGTCTGTGTACCTGTTTTGAGAACTGTTGCTTCGGTGGTTACTTTATATTCACCAAAGGAGTGCTCTCCGGTTGCCGGGATTGCGGTTGCGGCTTTCTTGTCTCCGCATACGCTGCACTCTTCGTGCTGGCTTCCCGCTTCGCCGCAGGTTGCGGCTTTGTCTACCACTACCTGATAGGTATGCTTTCCTGTGGCGGCAATCGTGGTCGCGGCCTTCTTGTCTCCGCATACGCTGCACTCTTCGTGCTGGCTTCCCGCTTCGCCGCAGGTTGCTGCTTTGTCCACCACTACCTGATAGGTATGCTTTCCTGTGGCGGCAATCGTTTCTGTCTTTGTCTCACCGCACGTCGCACAGGTATACGTCTTTACTCCTGCTGCTCCGCATGTCGCGGCTTTCGTGACCTTCCCTGCATCCCAGGTATGACCTGTCGCTGCAATCGTCATCGCGGCTTTCTTGTTTCCGCATACGCTGCACTCTTCGTGCTGGCTTCCTGCCGTTGTACAGGTCGCAGCCTTGTCTACGACTACCTTATACGTATGCTGGCCAGTTGCGGCAATGCTTTCCGTTTTCGTCCCACCGCACGTCGCACAGGTATACGTCTTTACTCCTGCTGCTCCGCATGTCGCGGCTTTCGTGACCTTCCCTGCATCCCAGGTATGACCTGTCGCTGCAATCGTCATCGCGGCTTTCTTGTTTCCGCATACGCTGCACTCTTCGTGCTGGCTTCCTGCCGTTGTACAGGTCGCAGCCTTGTCTACGACTACCTTATACGTATGCTGGCCAGTTGCGGCAATGCTTTCCGTTTTCGTCCCACCGCACGTCGCACAGGTATACGTCTTTACTCCTGCTGCTCCGCATGTTGCGGCTTTTGTAACCTTGCCTGCATCCCAAGTATGACCTGTCGCTGCAATTGTCGTTACATCTGTCTTTGCGTCGCATCTCGTACAATGGTGAGATTTGCTTCCCTCTGTCGTACAGGTCGCAGCCTTATCAATCTTCCAGTCTGTGGAATAGGAATGACCAAGCGCTTTGATTGTCTGCGTCTGTTCCTCGCCACAGGAGCATTTCTGCACAATTTTTCCTTCCGTTGTACAGGTCGCTGCCGTTTCGGATACGGTCTGCCAGTCATGCTGGTGGATCTGGAAGGTTCCGGTAATTGTACCGGTAAAGTTATTCTGGCCTGTAATGGTGATCGTTGCCGCACCGCTTGCATTTCCCTGAATATTGTCAGCGTATGTGCAGGTGAACTCACTGTCTGTCAGGCTCCGGCCGTTAAAGGTCAGTTCCGGCTTCGGCGTTAAGGCGCTGCCGGTGTAGTTCTGGGTCGGAATCGCGGAAAGCGTCACACTCTCCATGGATGCGGGATTGATGGTAAACGGAATGGTTTCCGTGCCGTAATAGTCGCCTTTTCCGGTCACTGTTACGCTTGCATTCCCTGCATCGGTATTGTTTTCATACAGAAGTTCATAATCTGTGCCTTCCGTCAATACATTCTCGCCGTCCACGACCGTGATTGTCGGCTCTAACGGGCTGCCCGTATAAACAAGATTTTCTGCTCCGAGCAATGTGATCGTTGTATCCAGAAGATTCCGTTCTGCTCCGGCTGCTGCCATCAGTTCAACTGTACCGCTGCCGGACACTGTACCATAATAGGTTTTTCCTGCTTCTAAAATGTAAACAGGTGCGGTCTGCTGCGACACCGATTTGTAATTTTCGTCATACAGGATGGAACCAATGCTGCTTCCGTCCTGATCGGAAATGGTATAAGTGCCGCTCGTTTCCGGCGTAAACGCGAATACTCTAGTGGATTCCTCATCACCAAATGCGATCGTTATTTTTTCGCTCGTCGTAACTTTCGGAAGTTCTTCTTTCTGAACTGCCGGAATATCCAGCGCAGCATAATAACCGCCGCAGGTAACGCTGATCCGGTATGTGCTCTTGTTTACGAATTCTGCCGATTCATAGATTCCGTTTCCGTGCTGATCGCCAACATCTCCAAACGGAGACGAAAGGGTTTCTGTCGTCTGATTCGAGTAGGTTACGGTCACTTCCATTCCGTTAAGATCCGGCTCGACCATTCCATAGAACGCATAAGAATCATTCGGCTCTTTCGTGATTTCCAGACCTGTCACCGTATACTTTTCACCCACATGGAACGTAACGTTTCCTGCTTCTTCATAGTCACTCCATGATACACGGATAAAATAGGTCTTTCCTTTCTGGGTGGTAAAGTTTTCATACAGACCATAGTCCTCATATCGGTCTAATAATGCACGGATGGAATATGTTCCATTCTCCGATTCGGATTCTCCACCAAGGAAATACTCACCATTCGTTTCCGCAGTAAAGCAGAAATATTCGGTTCCCTCTCCGGAAAGCGTCAAAGTCTTTTCCTGCCCTACCGCAAGTGATTCAATGCTTTCCTGCTTCAAGACAGACATTTCTGCCGAAGCAGTCAGTTCTCCGCAGGATACATCGATCTGATAAATCTTTTCCGTATCTGTTTCACGAATCGGATTTTCACTGAGAGACACGTTGAAAATGTTCCCGTCACTATCACTACCGATTTCTCCCCACAAGACGTTGCTTTCTGTCTCTCCATTTGTATAAGTAATCTGCAGGCAATAGTTCATCAGGATAAGTTCCTGTGAGAAGAGACCTTCAATCGGAGCATAATAACATTTTCCTTCCTGTATCGTGATACTCTCCGGCACCCGTTTCTGGTATTCATTTAGAACGACCTGGCACCCTCCTTCTCCGTAAATCGATACAGAATACGTATATTCTACGCCTGCCTGCAATTCATCTCTCAGCCGGATGGTTTCGCCTGCTCCACCTTCCTGATCGGCAATCCACTCTTCATCTCCATAGCATTTAACGTACCAGTCGGCGGTGTTCTCGGAACTTGTAAACGTATAAGTTCCCGTATGCTCCGGCGTAAAGGTATAGATAACCCTCACATAATCACCTTCACAGGTAATCTGAACCGTTTCGCCCAAAGTCAGCTCGCCGCCTTCTGGCTCGGTGCTTCCTCCGGAATTCCGTTTACTAATCGCGACGATTCCTGACGCGCTTCCTTCGACAATGAGCAGATAGGTTTCAGAGGCATTCAGAGAACCGTATGAGCGATACCAGCAGCCATCTTCCTGGTACTGATACATGAAATAGGCATCTTCTGCACCTGTCGTCGTAATGTTATACGTTCCGCTCTCCTGCGGCGTAAACTGGAACAGTTGTCTTCCACTCTCACACGTTACGGTCTGATCTGTCGAAATAACCGGAAGGCTCGCAACATCCAGCGCTTTTACCTCGAACTCTACGGTTCCCATCTTCGGTTCGGCGCCATTTAAGTATGCGGCTGCCTGATAAGTACCGGCCGCCAACATAATTGCACTTCCGGATCTCAGGCTCATCGACTCAACCGCTTCTCCATCTTTGCTCAAATCAAACCGGAACCAGTTTCCATAAACGTCGCTTTCTTCTCCACGAATACTGTTTTCTGTCTCATCGCTGTAGGTAATATCCACCTGGATATCATTATTCCTGTAGGTATCCACTCCTGCAATGTATTCTTTATCATTGGAAAGAGCAATCTTCTCTACAGCCGACACCTTCTTAATCGTGATCCGATAGGTGTCGCGTCCGGAATACGGCGTAATCATGAAATAGTACGTCTGGCTTTCGTTCAAATTCAGGTACAGACAGTAATTTCCGGAACGACCGGTGATTTCTTCCATCTGTTCTCCCTGTTTTTCAAAAACTCTGACTTTCAGCCTGGTGTTAAAGCTGATCTCATAAGTCGCTGTTTCATCCGGAACGAAGGTAAGGCAGGATACTTCCTTATTTCCTTCTACGGATAGGGTTTGGTCCAGAGTTAATGTATTTCCGGCTGCCGCTTCTTCCAGTGTGAGCACTTGAATCGGGTAGTCCGCCGAAAACTCTCCGCAGGTGACCGTTACCTTATAGGTTCCGGCAGGAAGTTCGCTGTCTGCGTCAACTTCTTCTCCATCGGCATTTACAAGGCTGCTTCTGAAATAATTTCCGTAAGAATCTGTGTAAGTAACTATCTGGGAGGTTCCATCCGTATAGGATACTTCCAGTTCAAAGTCACGCAGATTCACTGTTTCGAGTCCCTGGATATACTGCGTCCGGCCAACGTCCGCAATCTCGAAGCCGCTCATTTCCGGAATCAGGCTAATATTCAGCTCTCTCGAATAACTGGAACCGCGCACGCTAAATACGACCGTTTCTCCCGCTTGGAGCGTAATCTGTTCTTTCCACAGATATTTGTCGTTAACATCCCAAAAGTCACCATATTCATCCGTATCCATATAATACCACTTCGTATAGATATCCGAGTCACTTTCGAACTGATAGGTGCCTGTTTCAGGTGCTGTAAAGGAATAAATCTGCCACTTCTCTCCCTTAGCAATTTCATTTGAGCCGACTGCTAATGCTTTCGTTCCTTCAGGAGCCGCGACCACTTCAACGGTAAACGACTGTCTTACTTCCGAATCATTGCTTGCATAGACGTATACCGTATATGTTTCTCCGGCCTGCCATTGGGTATCATTCATTCCCTGCGTATCCAGCATCAGGCCGTTTCCATATTTGTCGCCTTCTTCTAAAGTTACTTCCGTCGTCTCACCATTATCATAGGTCAGGGTTGCTTTCAAACCCCAGTCGATAAAGGGATGGTATCCTGCCGGATAGACCGTCATATCCGGTTCCTGGATCGTCATAGACTGGACTGACGGCGCTTTTTCTAATTTCCAACCGCTTTGAACACTTCTTATTTCAGCGATATAACATTTTCCAGCTTCCAATTGGATACTGAAAGCCGCTTTTCCATCTGCCCAGCTTTCACTGGCATCCGTATCGTACCAACAGGAAAATTCTTCATGAAACCACTCAAAATAATTGATTCCTGTATAGTCCTCTAAAGATTCCAGGGATTCCAGCAAGTAGGTTCCGCTTTCCTCACACATGATTCCCAGATAGCGAAGCCCACGACTCGTCTCCGGTAATGCAAGCAGCTCTTCTTTTGAAATTTCATCACCTACCTGCTTTAAAATCGGAAGCTCTATGACGTTAAGAGTCTGAGCCTCCTGGCTTGAATTCTCACATTCCAGGTAATAGGTTTTTCCGCTGCTTGTATACAGCACATTCGCGCCTTCGACTCTATCACGGTTTTCACCTGAGTAGATCCGAATCTCCATATCCGTTTGATCGCAATACGCTTCATACAGTACGCCGATTTCGGGAGTAAAGGAATAATAGGCTGTTGTTCCTGCCGGTACTACACACTCTCCGAGCGTAATCGTCTCTGCCAGGTCTTCCATAGAAACGATCTGGATTTCTTCTTCTGCAAGCTTCTGATCTCCAAGATAAAATTCTAAAGTATAGGTTCCTGTTCCATATCTGAACCAAAAGCCGTCTCCGGCCGAACCCCAAGTACATTCCTCGCCATCCGCGTTTCGGATAACGAGTGTAAGGTTTGTCACAGAATTCCAGTAGGAATCTGTTTCCTTCCAACCGATCGTTTCGCCGTCACCATCTTCATACCGGAAGATAAACTGCCAGTCTTTCAATGGTTCTGTATAAGCCTCATCCTGGAACTTCGTTGTTCCAGTTATCACGGTAAGCTCCTGAGGTGTCTTTGAAGAATACAATCCAAAACTAATCTCTTCGCCAAGATAGTTGTCGGAAGTTGCAATCTGAACGACATAGGTATTTCCTGCTGTCACCGACAATTTCCAGCCATTTTCGAAATATTCTCTACCGCCATTCGAATAAAAATATCCGTATGTTGTTTCGCCATCTGCTGCTACATTGTAATAACCTGTGGACTGAGGGATAAAACGGTAGTATACGCCTTCCGCTCCCTGACTGATTATCGAATGATTTTCATTTTCCGTCAGAGTCGGAAGCTCTTCAGAGGCTATTTTCTGTGCGTTTACCGTTATTTCCGTTCCACTAAGTTCGAATACAAGCTCATAAGTTCCCGCCGGAGCGTTCTTTTCGCTGTCGAGCGTATATTCCGTTTCGTCGGATGTACTGCGAATGGTTTTCAAAACAAATACATTTCCATATTCGTCAACGGAAGTGTACTGACGGCCATCCCACTTGAAGCTGCTTGAATCGCCGTCTTCATAGGAAATTTGGAAATTCAGGCTGGCAACTTCTGCAAGGTTTGCGCAATCCGGATAGCTTAACTCCCCGACTTGAGAAACTTCTCTGATTTTCTTTCCTTCTGCCGACTGAATAATACAAGAAACCGTTTTCGTTTCGTCTAAATCCCAGGAACGAATACCAAAATAGTAGGTTTCTCCTTCATACAGATATTGTGAAACCTTCAGCACCCCATCCTCAGAGCTTCTCCTTTCACAAATCCCTTCTAACCCCGCACTAAAGAAGGAACCCCAAAGTTCGCCCCAGGAAACCTGATCTGAGATTACTTCATAAACCCCTGATGCATCTGGAACAAATTTCACATAGGTAAATTGTCCATTTGACTCCAAAGTCATGTCAAAAGACTTTCCTACTTCTACTAATTGTGCATTACCTACCGGGCTTGTAAACTGCATCTGTACTGTTGAAGATGAATCATCTGCATATACGGCTATAAAATATTCTTGATCATTCCCCAGCCATAGCTCATATTCCTCTTCAGATCCCGTATTACATCCCATGTTAAATAGATTGTCCCCTGACGAGTTGTAAAGTTCTGCACTTGTGTAGTTTGCACCGCTGTTTACCATTCTCCATTTATAATATCCTCCTATGGATGGCTTCAGCCTAAACCACGTTTTCCTATCATTGGAAATTTCAAATTCATTAGAAAGAACATTTTCTTCCAATAATTGCGTTGTCGTTTTTGTCAGCTTGACTGATACGGTATCGCCTTCTTCCAGATCACTCATTGTCAAAAGCAATTTCTGTCCGTCAGCAAATACTTTTTCACTCTGAATCTCAGATGTCCACTTGCTATACAGGTAGAACGAGCCTGCTCCACTTACCTTCAACTCATAGTTTTTTCCGGTCTGTTCGCTTTTTATCTGAGCAGAAATTTCATATAAGCCGCCTTCGGGAATCACCGTCCAGAACTGTACAGTTCCATCCTGGCTTTCGAAGGTTCCGGAAAGATTTTCATCTAATTCCCCATCCAATTCCTCGATTGCTTTTACCGTAATTGGAACAACACATTCCACATCAGCTTTATAGATGGTAATAGACTGGGAGCCTGCCTTCCATGTGTCGTCTGCATTCAGGTCTCCACTGTAACGCCAATTGAGTCCTGCATAACTATTGTATAGACCACACGTTCCCTGGCTACCATCACTAAATGTGAGTGTCACATAAAACTCTTCCACTTCCTGGTCAAGGCCGGAAATAAATTCTGTTTTTGCATTTTCCAATTCAGCTGCTATTCCAGTAATCGAAATCTCAGGCTGCATTTTCATGGTAAACGCTGTCCGGACTTCAGAATTATAATTATAAATCACAATATCATAGGTCACGCCAGCTTCCAAATCTGGAATATACTCTGCATAGCCTGCATGTCCCGCAAAAACGTTACTCCAGTAAACTCCTTCTCCATCTTTTCTGACTTCAATGGAAAAAACAGCTTCAGTCTGTACATTCAGGTAGTACATCCCGCTTTTGGGTGCCGTAAAAGAAATATGATTTTCACCTGAATAAAGGTTTAATGTTGTCTCTTTGGCATTCTCCAGCGAAAATTCTTCTTTCTGTGAGATATTCAGCGTAACATCATAAGATTCCGAATCATCTACTCGCATCCCAAAAAGAAAACTTTCATTTGCTTCCAGGTCAACGCTGAGCATCTGACCGTCTTCCAGGCTCCAGCCGTTCTTTCTAATGCCGTAGTCTTCATATCGATTAATATAAATACTTCCACCGTTTTCTGCTGTCAGATTAAGCAGGTAAGTTCCGGTTTCTTCAGGTGTAAATGCATAATAGTTCTCTTCCGAGGTAACAGTAACTTCGAAATCCTCTGACATTGTCACCTGCGTTGCAATGTCTGAAACAGAGTGAACAATTATATCATAAGCCATATAAACAGTATCTGGATTTTCTTTCCAGACTTTTACCTGCGAAATTCCAGGCGTCCAGATTTCCCATCCGGGATATGGCGTTTCAAGCATTTCACCGAAATATTCTGCATTTATCCCTTCTCCGTCTTTGAGTATTTCCGTATATCCGTCTGTATAGTTTATCTGAACTATTATTCCAGAAAGATCCAGGTTTTGATCGATACCAGAAGTGAATACCGTTTTCTCCGGCTCCTCAACGAGTTCAATCGATTCTTCTTCCGATCTGAAAACTTGGCAATATACGGCCTCCCCTTCATTTCCCCCATAGAATTCTAAAAAGTAAGTAACACCCGCTTCCAGATATTCACGGAATCCCATCTTCATCTCTGACTCAACATCTATAGCATCATATAAGAAGTATGCTCTCATATAACTATCTTCTGGAGCTTGGAAATAAAATGAATAGTATCCGCTCTCCGCCGGCGTAAAAGATGCATAGGTAGTATAGTTTTCTGAGTCTTGTATTATTATCGTATTTTGTTCGCCTTGTCCATTTACATGGAGTTCCTGTGGTTCAATTTCATGCTTTTTAATTTGGATACTTCCTGTTTCCTGTAAAATATCGGAGTATTTGTTTACAATCCGGTACACGTGCCCGGCTATCAGAACACCAGACGATGTTTCGTATCCATCCGGTTCTGAACATATAGCATCATTAAATCCTATCCATCTGTTACCTTTAACATCTATGAAGGAAACATACTTAAGAGAATACTCGCCCTGATATTTTATCGAATAAACTCCTGTTTCAGATGGAGTAAAGAACAGATACTGCAAGTCTTCACCAGGCTTAAAGGAGTATTCTTCTCCCAAATTCAGATTAACAGCCCGTTCCAGCGTAAACGTAATGTCGGAAGTTAAACTCCAAATCATCACAAAATAGGTTTCCCCGGCTGTCAGCTCTTTATAGCTGCAAAGCTCCTGCTCCGCTGCAGCAGACCATGAGGTAAGCCAGTTTCCTTCCGAATCAATCCATACCGCACTAAACGAAAATTCTTCTGGTGCGCGAAGGAGATAGGCTCCATCCACCTCAGGCGTAAACTTTACATAATAGTTGTACTCCGCCATCTCAGGTGTAACCGTAAAGGAGTCTCCTTCGGTGATCTCCACCGCCGTCTCCATAGAGCTGCCCGAATTCTCGTCCGCCTGAGCCTCTATTCCGTCCTCTTCATCAGAAATCAGGCTCAGTCCTTCCATCAAATATACCATCTCCGGCTCTGGTTCCGGTTCTTCCGGTTCTGCTTCCGCCTCAGCGGCCATCTCCAGTTCAGTCAGTTCGCTCTCAACAGACTCTTCTTCGACTTTCTCTACAAATACTGTAAACTCACCGCTTTGGGCTTCTACCAGCCCCACTTCCAGATAATACTTCTGCCCTGCCTCAATCTGATAAGCAAATCCAAAGTTATAACCTGTTCCCTCAGCATTCTCGTCATCATTCATAACAAGCTGCTGCTCATTGCCATTATACAGGTTTCCTACCGTATCTGCATTTCCGCTGGATGCAAACCGATACTCTCCTGCCTCTGAAGTTTCGAAAGAAAACCAGACAGATGTACCATCTTCAATCTTTACTTGATAATCTACGTCCGTCTCCATCTTGGTTATGGCAGATTCATCCGGAAAGAGACTGTCGGAAGCCGCATCATCTGTTGTTTCGGGTTCTGTAGCTTCCGGTTCGGGTTCAGCCGGGGCCGATTCAGGTTCGGCCGTAGCCTCTTCGCTCGCACTTACCTCTGAATCCGGCTCAGCCGTAGCCTCTTCGCTCGTGCTTACCTCTGTGTCCGCTTCGG
>JAUNPS010000003.1 GCA_030536575.1 Eubacteriales bacterium
AGTGCAGTAATGTATGGAGCTGACTGATACTAATAGGTCGAAGGCTTATCCAAGGTTTGGGAAGAATCGGATAGAATCTGTATGTGGTTTTGAAGGTATAAGATACCAACCCAATATCGGAGACACGGACTACTGTAGAAATACAGTAGTTTTTTTGTTGTTAGGTAACTGGCCAGGTTTTGCGTAACAGAGTAACTGACGGAATGCGATAATTCTGACGCTATAGAAATACGGTGCCTTTTGTGCTATACTGATTGTAATACACCATGAAAGAAGCGATAAGATTGAATGATTTGACAAATACTGATTCTATGATGAATGAGATTAGAGAATTGTTATTAAATGCGCGTCAGCGTGTGGCAGTAGAAGTTAATACAGAGCTTTTGTCTACTTACTGGAATGTGGGCAGAATTATTGTTGAGCATGAACAGGAAAGCAAAGACAGGGCAGATTATGGAAAGCAGACCCTAAAGCAACTTTCTAAAGATTTGACAAAAGAGTTTGGGAAGGGTTTTTCGGTTTCCAACCTCCAATTTATGCGCCGCTTTTATCAGAGTTATAAAATTCAACAGACGGTGTCTGTTAAATTGTCATGGTCGCATTACTGTGAGCTTTTGACTATCAGCGATACAAATAAACGCAGCTTTTACGAAAAGGAAGCTATTAACTCCGGGTGGTCGATACGCGAATTGAAACGTCAGATTTCCACATCACTTTATGAAAGGCTGTTACTGTCAGAAGGGAAAACAAATAAGGAAACCGTGCTTGCCCTCGCAGAAAAAGGGATTGAAATGGCGACACCGCTTGATATGATAAAAGACCCTTATGTGTTTGAGTTTCTGGGTGTGCCGGAAAATAAGCCTATGCTTGAGAGCGATCTTGAAAAAGCGCTTATCGCGCAGATTGAGAAATTTCTGCTGGAATTAGGCCGTGGTTTTATGTTTGTAGGTACGCAGCAGCGGATTACCCTCAATAATACGCACTACTATGTGGATATGGCTTTTTACAACAAAATCCTCCGGGCATATGTGCTGATCGAATTGAAGACGACAAAGCTCACGCCGGAAGCCGTTGGTCAGCTTAATATGTACCTGAATTACTACGCCGCAGAGGTAAATGACGAATACGATAACCCACCAATCGGAATCATCCTTTGTACGGATAAAGACAGCATAGCGGCGAAAGTGAGAAAATAAAAAAACAGCGCCGCACAAAAAAGAAACAAGAAACATTGTGCATTTTGTGCGAAAAACACCTTGAATCCAAGAAAACTTTGAGTTAAAATAACAATAATCAGTATTAACATTCAAGGGAGGTATGCGCATGCTGACAAAAAAACAAAACCTGCTGGAAACCATCCGGGGCGGAAATCCGGATCGTTTCGTAAACCAGTATGAAGCCTTTCAGATGGCTTTCACCCCGATCATGATGCAAAGCCCCATGCCGGAATACGGCGGGGAACCCGTTGTAAACGCCTGGGGCGTTACCAATGCCTGGCCGAAAGGCACCCCAGGCTCCTTCCCCGTACATACCCCGGACAAAATCGTGATCAAAGACATTACCCGCTGGCGCGACTACGTAAAAGCCCCGCCAACGAAATTCCCCGAAGCCGCCTGGGAACCCTTCATCAAAGCCGCCGAAGAGGTAGACCGGGACGAATATTTCCTGACCCCCTTCGTAGCCCCCGGCATCTTCGAACAGTGCCATCACCTGGGTGAGATCCAGAACACCCTGATCAACTTCTACGAAGAACCGGACGACATGAAAGACCTGATCAAATACCTGGCCGAATGGGAAGTCGCCCAGGCAGAAGAAATCTGCAAATACTTAAAACCCGACGGCCTCTTCCATCACGACGACTGGGGAAGCCAGACCTCCACCTTCATGTCCAGAGACATGTTCGAGGAATTCCTGCTTCCGGCATACAAAGACATTTACGGATGTTATAAAGAAAATGGCGTAGAACTGATCGTCCATCACAGTGATTCCTACGCGGCGACCCTGGTTCCCTGCATGATTGAGATGGGAATCGACATCTGGCAGGGCGTAATGACGACGAACAACATCCCGGAACTGATCAAGAAATACGGTGGCCAGATCTCCTTCATGGGCGGCATCGACAGCGCGAAGATCGACTTCGACGGCTGGACCCCCGAAGTGATCGAGAAGGAAGTCAAGAAGGCCTGCGATGCCTGCGGAAAACTTTACTTCATCCCAGGCGCATCCCAGGGCCTGGCCATGAGTACCTTCCCAGGCGTTTACGAAGCCACGACCGAAGCCATCGACAAATACAGCAAAGTCGTATTTGGAAATCCAGCTTAATTTCGCCCCGTGTGAAAGGTGTGCCGTCGGCACACAGCAGCTATTCGCGTAAAAAAGGACTGTCTCAAGACGAGGCAGTCCTTTTCTCAAGCCTTCAAATGGCTTGTCTTCCATTGGTATAATTCTAAAATTCTTATAGACAGAAAACAATACTCCCGCACATACGGGTCCTCCAAATCCCGCCCCAAAAGATCCTGAATCTTCCGAATCCGGTACAGCACCGTATTCCGGTGCGTAAAAAGCTCCGCAGACGTTTTCGTAATCGACCGTTCATAAGTCAAAAACGTTTTCAGCGTCCGGAAAAGCTCATCCCCGGCTATCTGCTGCTGTTCCCACAACTGAACCACCGCAGGCATACAGGCCCGCACGGAATCAAGCAGATCGCCCGCTTCCAGAATATAGTGCACAGCATAATCGTAAAAAGAAAAATGTTTATTATCCGGATAGCGAACCTTTCCGCGGGAGAGGGCGTAAAGCGCCTGTTTATACAGCGAGCTGACGTGTTCGATCCCGCGGCAGGGAAGGCTGAAACTCGCTTTCAGCGGATTGCGTGCGGCCAGACTGCTGAGCATCGGCGCCAGGCCGGGGTCGCGGGCCAGGTTATAATTCCCCAGAAGAATAATATAAGGCGTTTTTTTCAGCACAAGACAGTTTCGGGTCTGGCGGACAATCACCTGCATAAGCTGATCCACATTCGACTCTACGGTCTGGCGGCCGGAGATATCCAGAACCTCCAGAAGCGCGAGATAATAGGTATCATCCGGCGACCACTGCTGGTAGGCGAGCTGGGTATCCAGCGCCTCTTTCTCGTAGGCTTTTTCAAAGAGCAGATTGTAGAAAACATTGGTATTATTCAGGACACTTTCATAATAAATCTGTCCGAGGCTGGGTTCCAGGATGGCGGCCATCTGCTCCATGAGCTGGGCATCGCCCTGGTTCAGATCGCGTTCTTTGGCGAGGACGTTAATGCGGCCGCAGACGGAATCATTGCAGTACATACAGTAGGTGAGCCCGTCATAGCCCATCAGATGATTCCCGGAATAGGCCTGGGCGCCATGCTGCCAGTAGTCGCAGGGAATCGAACTGTAGCGCATGAGCTGGACAGCGTTCAGGGAAGAGTAACCGTAACGCGACAGGTAGGCCCACTCTTCATCCACAGAATCCACAGCGTACTGGTGGGTCATGCCAAGCACCCGGTTATTCCCGTCCAGCATGACAATGGGATTCTGGAATACCAGCCAGGCCAGGTCAATGACTCCCTGATAATTCCGCTCCCTGGTGAGGCGGATCATCCCATCCATCCAGTCCTGGAAATAGTCGAACACGCTCTGGATAATCTCAAATCCCTGGATCAGATCCATGTTCTGAAAACGAATGATGTCTCCTTCGCCGTTACAGACGACGTCGTTTCCTTCCTGGTAGACGTGTACACAGTTGGTAGCGTAGACGCGCCGGGCGCTTTTCAGGACGGCGGGGGCATCTTCGCGGATATCGAGTTCCATATCGAGAGAGGACAGCCGATTGGCAATCATCCACATACTTAATTTCATGACAACTTCCTTTCTAAAACCATATTGTAATTTTGCATGAATGAACAGGCAAAGGATTCCAATTTACAGCTATTATAACCAAAAACTTTCCAAAAAGAAAGAGAAGGAATCTACAAAATTTCTAAAAAATAAAGAAATAATATTGTATTTTCAATACATAGTAACAGAAACCGAATTCTTCTATAATAAACTTATCAAAAATGCGTGAGTCTTCGGTCCGTGCGGAGACTGGCGGAACAAAGGAGGAAGAGGTATGCAAGAAAAGCAAGAAAAGAGTTTAACTTCATCACAGGTGAATAAGTACGCCTTTTACCTGTTAACGTCGTCCCTGGCGGCAATGGTGCAGATGACCTACATGACCATTTTCATGACCGACTGCATCGGCATTCCGGCAAGCGTGGTGGCTACAACGCTTCTGGTCGCCAGAATCATCGACTTTCTGATCGGAGTCATCTGTGGAGGAATTATCGAGAAATTCCGGATGCCCTGGGGCAAATACCGCTCCTGGCTGCTGGTGCTTCGCTGGGTGATCGTATTCTCGATCGTCTGTTCGTTCTTCGATACTTCGGCATGGCCGTTGGGCTTCCGGGTAGGCGTGTCGTTTGTCGGCTATATTCTGTTAAATGCAAGCTTCAGCTTCACAACGAATGCTTATTACGCATTGGGGCCGGCCCTCGCAGGGGCGAACTTAAACGACCGTTTCCGTTTGAGTGCCAGAGGCGCACAGTTTATGTGTGTGGCAATGCTCATTACCTCGGCAGCTACGGTTCCGCTGGTAACGGCTCTGACTCCGGTGGTAGGCCCGGCAAATGCTTACCTGATCGTTGCAGTCGTATTCGCAATTCCCTACATCTTCGGATGCCAGGTGGTTTCTAATCTTTGTAAGGAATGTGACCCCTCCGGAAAACGGAAAGAGCAGGGAGGCGCTTCCGCTGTAACTCTGATGGATATGGTTCGGTCGGTAACGCAGAACAAACAGCTTCTGGTGGTTTTCCTGGCTTACACGATTTACTACATTGGCCTGTATGTCATTTCCGGACTGGGAACTTACTATTTCAGCTACATTGTAGGCGATTATATGAAAATGCCGGTATGTATGACCGTGACAATGATTACCGGAACGATCGCTTCCATGGTGATGCCGAAAATAGGCGGAAAGCTTGGAAAGAAACGGGCGTTTGTCGTATCGCTGGTGATTTATGCGGCAGCCTACGCATGCGTTTATTTCGCAGGCGGCAACTGGATTCACTATATGATCTGTGCGGCCATCGGCGGCGCGGCCGTGTACATGTTTACCAGTTTTGGCGCAAATTATTTTGTGGACTGCGGCGAGTATCACCTGTATAAGACCGGAAAAGATACCAGAACCATTGCAATCACCATGTATTCCGTACCCATGAAAATCGGCATGGCCCTTGGCGGCGCCATCGCAACCTACGGACTGGCCATCATTGGCTACGAAGCAGGAATGACCGTCGACGCTGCATTCGAACAGCACTTTATGACGCTGCTGTCGATCATTCCAGCGGTTCTGGTACTTGTGGGCGCAGTTATCATGCAGGCTGGCTATAAGATCACAGACGAAGACGCGGCCAGATACGCGGCGGAAAATGCGGCGAAATATGCGCCGAAGGCATAAAAACAAAGACAGGAGGGGAATGTTATGGCAAAAATGACAGAAAAAGAGAACTATTTAAGAACATTGCGCGGAGAACAGCCGGAATGGGTTCCGGTCTACAGCTTCGGCCCCATGCCGGGACAGGAGCGGCCCTGCACCTCCTGTATGGTGGAGCCCATGATTTTGAGCGAATTCCGCTTCAAAGGCGGCGGCAAGGACTGCTGGGGCGTGACCTACGTTCCGACGAAGGAGACCGGAGGAGCGCTGCTTCCCAAACCGGATGAATTCATTCTGGACGATATCCGCCACTGGCGGGATGTGATCAAAGCGCCCTCCCTGGAACATGTGGACTGGGAAGGCATGATCAAAAAGCAGATGGAAGGGTTCTATCAGATGGGCGTGAACCGGGAAGACACGGCCATTGCCCTGAACCTCCATGTGGGCTATTTCCAGAATCTGATGGCGTTTATGGGATTTACGGAAGGCCTGTGCGCTATGTGCGAAGAACCGGACGAAGTGATGGAGCTGTTCTCCTACATGTGCGATTTTTATACCGAGGTAACGCGGCAGGTTTGGAACTATGTAAAACCGGACGTACTGACGCTGATGGACGATACGGCGGCCTGGGCGGCTCCCTTCATTTCCAGGCAGATGTACCACGACATGGTCTTGCCGTTCCACGACCGGCAGGCGAAATTCGGGCGGGACGCGGGAATCCCCATTACCATGCATAACTGCGGAAAGGCTGAGGATTTCATGGAAGACCTCCGGGGAATCGGCGTCAATGCCTGGGATCCGGCCCAGACCTGCAATGACTTAAAGGGCATCAAGCAGAAATTCGGAAACAGCCTGGTGCTGATGGGCTGCTGGGACGCCAGAGGGCGGCTCCTGGCGCCGGATGTGACGGAGGAAGAGATCCGGCAGTCCGTGCGGGATACGATGGACACCTACGCGCCGGGCGGCGGATTCTGCTGGTGCGGCGGCTATCTGGGCGCGGTGGACGATGCGGAAATGATTCGGAAGAACGGGATTTTGTTTGACGAAGTGTACCGGTACGGCGACGCATTTTACAAGAAATAAGACAGGTGCAGGAGGTGGAGCATGCGGATTTTGATTCTGAGCGGATTTTTAGGTTCCGGAAAAACCACATTGCTCATGCAGCTTGCACGCCGGATGGCAGGGGGAGCAGCGGATGGCTCCCCCTATCAGGTGGTAATTCTGGAAAATGAAGCCGGGGAGGCGGGGGTCGATGACCGGCTCCTGCGCAGCAGCGGATTTCAGGTGGAAAATCTGTTCGCCGGGTGCGCATGCTGTACGGTGGGCGGCGAACTGATCCAGGCCGTCACGTTTCTGGAAGAGGAATACGATCCGAACTGGCTGATTCTGGAGACGACCGGGCTGGCCTATCCGGGGCTGATTCGAGAGAATCTGCGGGAAGCCCTGGGGAAGGAGTCGCGGATCTGTACGGTGGTGGACGCTTCCAGATGGGAGCGGCTGAAAGGGCCGTTGGCGGCATTGCTGAACGGGCAGATCGGGTGCGCGGACGTCTTGCTGGTGAATAAGACCGATTTGGCCGGAGAGGAGAAGGCAGGGAGCTGTCTGCGGGACGTGAGGGAAAGAAATTCCCGCGCGGCAGCGATGTGCATTTCCGCCGCAGGAACGATTCCGGAAGAGCTATGGGAGAAGGTGCTGGAGGAATGAAAACAGTGGAAAAAGGCCGGAAGAACCTGGGCGACTGGGGACTTGGGCCGGGCAATGCGGCGGCTGCTTTGGAAAATCCGAAGGTACAGGTGCGCTGTCAGGACGAAGCGGTGGTAGTTTCGGCGGCCTATACCGTCCGGGGCGACCGGAACCGGCTTGGAAGACGGCTGAAGACAGGCATGGAGGAATTGGCCGGAAAAGTCGCCGAGGCGGGCGGGATCATTGGCCACGTGAAGGCAGCGGTGGACATTTTGGACACGGAACTGTATTCGGTGACGGATCGGGTTGTGGAACAGAAAAAAGGAGAACAAAGCGAGATGACCGTGCGGGTGGCGGCGATTTTCTTCCTGATGGAGACGGAAGCGGCCGGGCAGCTCGTGCGGGAAATGTTTATTTATATAGAAGAAACAGGACAGGAGGCAGGACAATGAAATGTGGTAAATTTATGGAAACAGCGGCAAACCGCGATTATTCGAAAGAATGGCAGGCCCCCGGAAGCTTTCCGTGGATTTTTCAGCGGCCGAAGGAGCCCATCACCGGACGGCCTTACAGCGTGCGGGAGAATTACATCCGCTGCGTGAAAGGGGAAAAGCCCTACTGGATGCCGGCGTACATGACGGAGAGCAATATTGTCTGGCCGGATGCCATGGAGGAACACCCGGTGCCGGAAGTGGACGGCTACGACTGGTGGGGCGTTTACTGGACCATGGTGGAAAGCGTGGGCGGCATGATCACGAAGCCGGGAACCCGGACGATTTCGGACTTCGCCAACTGGAAAGAGGAGCTGGAATGGCCGGATTTAAGCCTGGTGGATTTTAAAACGGACGGCGAAAAGATCCAGAAAATGCTGGATCCGGATCGGGTGCACATTTATGAATGCGTGGAAGGGATTTTCGAGCGTCTTCATGAAATGATCCCCTTTGACGAGTCGCTGATGGCATTCTATGAGGAACCGGAGCTTTTGGAAGAATTTTTCCAGAAGATGGCGGATTATAAGATTGAGTCTACGGCGAATATTTTCAAATATTACGGGCGTGTGGACGGCGTGCTGTACCACGACGACTGGGGCACCCAGCGCAGCGGCTTTTTCTCCAACGAAATGTTCCGGAATCAGCTCATGCCGGCCACCAGCCGTTTCCTGAAATTCGTGAAGGATCAGGGGAAATTCATCGAGCTGCATTCCTGCGGGAAGAATGTGCAGTACATTCCGGAAATGCTGGAGATGGGGATCGATATGTGGACGCCTCAGTCGGTCATCAATGATCCGGATTACCTGTATGAACATTATGGGGATCAGATGACGTTTGCGTTCTTCGTGGAGATCGACCCGAAGGCGGACGAGGCGGAAGTGCGGAAGATTGCGCGGGATTTCGTGGATCATTTCGGGGCGAAGGGGCGCTGTATGCCGTGTTTTATGACGGATATGAGCAATCCGGCCCAGAGCATTGCTGCCCATGATGAACTGTATAACTATTCACTGGAGTATTACAACAAGCTTTACGGCCGGAAGTAATCCGGACTTTACAAAGGGGGCGGCCTGTTATAAAATAAAGCCAATATGCGATGAAAGAAGGGTTTTTTGTGGCAGTTGGCAGGGAAGAACGGGAAAGGCAGGTACGCCTGCAGAAGATTGGCATCGCAGCGGCAGTTGGGCTTGCGGTGCTTCTTCTTTTGTGGGCGTTTCAGATGCTGCCCTTTCAGAAGGGGCGGGCGGTGGGCTTAAGCCCGGAGGTGGAGCAGCATCGGGAGACGGTGGAAGCGTATTGCGCGGAATATGGGATTTCCGGGTACAGCGAGCTGGTTCTGGCGATTATGCAGCAGGAGAGCGCGGGACAGGTCGTGGATGTGATGCAGTGTTCGGAGAGCCCGTTTAATACGCTGTATGCCAGGACGCCGGGGAGTATCGGGGATACGGATTACTCCATCCGGGTAGGGGTGGAGACGTTTGCCTACTGCCTGGAGGAGGCCGGGTGTAAGTCGCCGCGGAATAAGAAGCGGCTGAAGCTGGCGATTCAGCAGTATAATTATGGGAATGATTATGCGGAGTGGGCGATGGAGAATTATGGGGGATATTCGTTGGAGAATGCGCAGGAGTATGCGGGGAAGATGATGGCGGTGCTGGGGTGGAGCCAGTATGGGGACGCGGAGTATGTGACGCATGTGCTGCGGTATTATCGGATGGGATGGTAAAAGGAAGATGAAAAAGAATTTATTGGACAATGTGTGGTATGTCCTGTCGAAAACGTGGAAGTATGAGAAAAGGGTTCTTTTGATTATTGGATTGCAGACGGTAATCGGGGTAATCAGCCCGCTGGCGGGTGTTTTCCTTCCGGCATTGGTGGTAAATGGGATCAGTACGGAATTGGATGCCCGGATTATGGCCGGGATTGCGGTGGTGATGCTTTGCTTAATGATTGGCAATACTGCGGCGGCTTACATAGAAAATATTTACAGCACGTATTTGATGAATAATAAAATCGGGTTTTTGTCGGCGCTGTTCCGGCAAAAGATGAAGATTGACTATGCGTATGTGGAAAGTCCGGAAGGACAGAATCAATATGAAAACGCCATGATGTCAATCCTGAACGATTCTTCCGGGATTTCCGGGATGCTTTCGCTGATGGGGCCGATTTTTAAGAATATTTTGGGACTTCTCGTGAACGTGGTTCTGATCGTGAAGTTCAATGGATGGATTGTAGTGGTATTGGTAGTGACTGCGGCAGTCCATTTTTTCATTGCGTCCAAAATCCGCGAAAAACAGGATACCCTGCGGGAACCGCTTGCGGATTCGAACAGAAAATTAAACTATCTCTTCAACTATGTGTCGGGGAATACCGGGGCCAGGGAAATCTGGATTTTCGGCATGCATACCTGGCTGGCAAACGTCATTGACCAAGTGACCCGTCTGCGTCTTGGAACAGCCGAAAAGAATGCAAGATACCAGTTTTCTTTATCCATTTCGGACAGTCTGATGCTCGCATTGCGGGATGCATTTGCCTATTGGATTACGATTCAGGCGGTTCTGGCGGGGAAGATCGAAGTCTGGGAGCTTGTCCTTTACCTTGGCATCATAACCTGTATCTCTTCACTCTTTACCGAGCTGACGAATCAGCTCGCCTCCCTTGGCCAGCGGAACCTGGAGATCGTAACATTTCGGGAATTCATGGATCGGGATTGTTCGGACGATGGGCTGGAATGCGAAAACGGGCCGCTTACGATTGAATTGAAGGACGTTTCTTTCCGCTTCCAGGAGGATGGGCCATACGTTTTAAGGCATGTCAATCTGACGCTTCACGAAAAGGAAAAAATTGCGCTGGTCGGCGAGAACGGGGCCGGGAAGAGTACCCTGGTAAAAATCATCTGCGGGCTTTATAAGCCGACGGAAGGAAAGGTTCTGGTCAATGGGGTGGATCTGGAAACGATGAAATTGTCCGGTTATCAGAAGCTTTTGGCAACCGCTTTCCAGGACACCTATCTGATGCCGATGACGGTTGGGGAAAATATCGCCTTTGGCGATGCGCAAGCGCATACGGAAGAAATCCGGAACTGCCTGGAAATGGCCGGTTTGGAGGGCGAATTTCTGGATGAAAACAGGGCGCTTACGAAAATGCTTGATCCGAATGGCCTGGTGCCCTCTGGCGGCCAGAAACAGAAGCTGGTTCTTGCAAGGGTGGCTTTTAAACTGCTCTACCGCAAGGCGCAGGTTCTGATTTTGGACGAGCCGACGGCTGCGATGGACGCGATTGCTGAGAAAGCATTTTATGAAAACTATATCCAGTTGGCAGAAAACAAGAGCTGTATTTTGATCTCTCATCGGTTGAAATCGACCAGTGTCTGCGATTCGATCCTTGTTATGGAAAAGGGAAGCATCATCGAACAGGGGACGCATGAAAGCCTGATGAGGGAAGGTACGCGTTATAAAGAAATGTATCAGCTTCAAAGCAGCTATTACCAATAAAAGGCAGAGGGGGAAACGTTGTGAAAGGAATGAAACATTATGCTGGCAATCTGAACCGGATGTTCCGCTGCCTGGCGCAGTTGGCTCCGGAGCTGTTCGGGCTGGTACTGGCAATCGCGGTGCTGGAAGCCATCTTGCCTTATGTAAATGTGATTGCGATCCAATTGATGATCGACGGGCTGACGGCAGGGAGAGCGGGCGGCGTGATTGTCCGGATTGTCGTCCTTACGATTGCGGTCAATATCCTGTTCCGGCTTGTCTTGGGAGAGCTGCGCAGGAGGCGTGAGATTTCGGAAGTCCGCCTGGATCTTGCTTTTCAAAAGAAGCTGCATCTGCATGAAATGCGGCTGTCGCTGGTTGAGCTGGAGTCTGCCGGGGTTGCGGAATTGAGACGGAATATCGAGCAGGCGAAGATGCGAAACGGCGGGGTAGAAAATGTTGTCCTTGATTTTGAGCTTGTGGTGAAAAATCTCGCGTCGCTGGTGACGGCGGGGGTTGTCTTTGCGCGGATTTTCCTTGGCCAGCAAAGCGGTGGGAGCCGGTCTTTCTGGACGTCGCCGTTTCCGGTGCTGATCCTGGTATTGCTGGTCATTGCGGGAACATTGCTTACACTGAAATGGCAGGCGGCGCAGAATATCCGGGTATCCGAGCTGAATGAGAAGGCAAACCAGGCGAACGGGAGCGCTTTTGCTTACATGGAGTTTATTTCAAATTACCATTTTGGGAAGGAAATCCGGATTTTCTCGCTTGGGGATTATCTGTGCAATTTTTTCGAGTATCTCTGGACGTCGTCGATTGGCTATACGCTGACGCAGGAATTGGGGAAAGCGAAAGCAAAGATTCCATGCATTACGGTTTTGTGCAATGAAATCCTGAATGTTTTTATTTACATTTTGGCGATTGGGAAGGCGTATGCGAAAGAGATTTCGGTAGGGAATGTGGTGGTGTATATCAACAGCATTCAGGCGTTTGTCCAGGCGATGGTGACGCTGATCGGGTCGAGTGGGGAAATGATGGGGCATGGGGTACTGATGCAGCCGTTTCTTGACCTGCTTGATCTGGAAGAAGAATGTTTCACGGCGGATGAAGGGGTGGAGGTGCCAGCAGAGATCGGGGAACTTGCTTTCGAGCATGTCTATTTTAAGTATCCGGGACAGGTAAACTGGGTGCTGGAGGATGTGAGTTTTACCCTGAAGGGAGACCAGAAGATGGCGCTTGTAGGGGAAAACGGGGCTGGCAAAAGCACGCTGATTAAGCTGATCTGCCGGTTTTATGAGCCAGGCCGGGGATGTATAAAAATGAATGGCGTGGATATCCGGCGATATGAGAAGACGCGGTATTGGGAGCTGATCAGTGCGGTGTTTCAGGATTTCTCCCTGCCTGCGCTGGCGCTTGGAAATGTGATTTCCGGGAAGGAGGATTTTGACCGGGAAAAGGAGGAGGCGGTTCTGCGGCAGGTGGGGATGGATGCGTGGATGGAGAAGCTGGGAATTTCGTTTGAACAGTGCCTTTATAATGATTTTTCGGATGCGGGAGTGGAGATTTCGGGCGGGGAGAGTCAGAAGCTGGCGATTGCGAGGGCGGTGTATAAGGGGGCGGCGGTTGTGATTTTGGATGAGCCGACGGCGGCGCTGGACCCGGTGGCGGAGGCGGCGGTTTTCCGGGATTTTCGGGGGATTTGTGAGGAGAAGACTTGTATTTTTATTTCGCATAGGCTGTATAGCTGCAGGGTTTGTGATTTTGTGGTGGTGTTGGATAAGGGGAGGGTGGTGCAGCAGGGGAGGCATGAGGAGCTTGTGAGTAGTTTTGGGAAATATAGGGAGTTGTGGGAGGCGCAGGTGGGGTTATATAGAGATCGTAAATAAGGTAGAAAGGGAGCGATCGTGGCCAGCCCAGAAAGCAGCCGCGGCAGCTCCCTTTTCTATGCAAATCTGCGTTTGCCTTCAATGGAAAATTAAGAAATACTAGACGAAATATAAAAAAAGAGTTAAAATAAAAACGATTTTTGTGAAAAAAGGGAAAACGGAAGGAAGCGAAAACATGTATCTCTTGTATTTTCTGGTATGGGTAATCTTTAACGGAAACGTGACCCTGGAAATCTGTCTCTTCGGCGTGGTTATCGCAGGCCTGATTTTTGCGTTTACCTGCAAGTTCATGGACTACAGTATTGAAAAAGAAAAGAAAAATCTGAAGAAGGTTTTCCGGTTTATGCGGTATGTCTGCGTGCTGGTGAAGGAGATTGTGAAGGCGAATTTTGCCGTGATCCATATGATTTTGTCCGAGCGGGAGGAAGTGGAACCGGTGCTGGTGAAGTTTCAGGCGGATATGAAGACGCCTACCGGGCAGGCCCTGCTGGCGAATGCCATCACGCTGACGCCGGGCACCATCACGGTCAGCCTGGAAAACTCCGAATACGTGGTGCACTGTCTGGATGAGAGTCTGGCAGAGGGCATCGATGATTCGGTATTTGTGAAACTTTTGACAGATCTGGAGAAAGACTGAGGAGGGTGAAAGCATGGGAAAAGGAATACCGGGATTGGAGCAGGCCTACAATATTCTTTTTACGGTGGCTCTGATTTTTCTGGCGGTGATGGTGCTGCTGTGTCTGCTGCGGGCGATCATCGGGCCGCGCATCGCGGATCGGATCGTGGCCGTAAATATGATGGGAACGATGGTCATGGTGATCATCGCGATCCTGGCGCTGATGCTGGAGGAAGGCTATCTGGCGGATGTGTGTCTGATTTATGCAATGATCAGCTTCCTGGCGGTCATCGTGCTGACGAAGGTTTACATGGGTGTTTACCTGGAAAAGAAGGAAAAAATGAAGGAGGAAGAAGAACATGGCGGTGCTTGAGTGGATTCGGTTCCTGGCGGGCGCTTGTCTGCTGCTGCTGGGGCTTGGGATTTTTATTGTAGAAATGATCGGCGTTTTTCGGTTCAAGTATGTGCTGAACCGCATGCATGCGGCGGCTATGGGGGATACCCTGGGGATCGGTTTTTCCCTGGCCGGGCTGATCCTGATGAGCGGACTGAATTTTACGTCGCTGAAGCTGCTGTTTGTGATCGTGTTCCTGTGGTTCGCTTCCCCGGCGTCCTCCCATCTGATCGCCCGCCTGGAAGTTACGACGAATGAGGATGAGGAGCCCCATTACCGCACGGCGGCGCTTCACGATCTGGATAAGGAGGCGTGACATGCAGATTTTTACTTATTTATTGCTGGGATTTCTGGTGGTCTGCGCCGTGTCGGTGAGCCTTTCGAAGAATCTGCTGAACTCGATCCTGATTTATATGTCCTACAGCCTGATTATGTCGATTATCTGGATCCTGCTGGAATCGCCGGATCTGGCTATCACGGAAGCGGCGGTTGGCGCGGGAATCACCAGTATTCTGTTTTTTATTACCCTGAAAAAGATTCATGCGATTATGAAGGACAAGGAAGAAGAGGGGGAAGAAAAAGATGAGTAAAAAAGTACCGCAGGAAGAATACGAAAAAACATTGTCCTGGCGGCTGCGCCAATGGCTGGACGGGACAAAGGATCCGTTCCTGGACAATGTGGAAATGAAGCCCCAGAAGAAATTTTCGGAGGAAAAAGAACTTGTCGTAAAGCGCGAAAAAGAGAAGGAACGGATTCGGGAGCGGGTCTACGACGTGCGGCATAATGCGCAGATGCGGTATTTCAACAAATTTTACAAGGTTTTCAGCGTGCTGTTCTGTCTGGTTCTGGTCTTTCTGCTTCTGGTGGCGGTGTCTTATCTGCCGACGTTTGGAAACCCGGAAAATCCGGTGAATAACGAAGTGGCTGCCCGCTATATCGAAAGCGGACTGGAGGAGACCGGCGCGGTCAATATCGTGACGGGCATGATCCTGGACTACCGTGCGTTTGATACCCTGGGAGAGTCCCACGTGCTGTTCATTGCCACTTGTACCGTCCTGATTCTGCTGCGAAATGATTCGAAGAAAAAGAAGAAGGACGGAGAAGGCGGCGAGACGGACGATCTGGAGAATGACCGGCTTCATGAGCCGAAAAATGACGTGATTCTTCAGACCGTTGCGCGGATTCTGGTTCCGTTCATTTTTATTTTCGGGATTTATGTGATTTTATGCGGACATCTGGGGCCGGGCGGCGGATTTTCCGGAGGCGCGGTGATCGGCGCGGGGCTGATCCTTTATCTGAATGCGTTCGGCTTTGCCAAAACAGAGCGGTTCTTTACGGAAAAGACCTACAAAAAACTCAGCTTTGGCGCACTGGCCTGCTATTGTCTGGCAAAGAGCTATTCCTTCTACACAGGCGCGAATCACCTCGAAAGCGGAATTCCGCTGGGAACGCCGGGGGCGATCCTGAGCAGCGGGCTGATCCTGCTGCTGAATATCTGCGTGGGCCTAGTGGTAGCGGGAACCATGTACACGTTTTATGTCATGTTCAGGAAAGGAGCGTATTGAGATGGACTTGAGTAACCTTTTGAAGAATTATGAAGAAGCGGTCGCAATGATCCTGTTTGGAATCGGCTTTTCCAACCTCCTTCTGCAGAAAAATCTGATCAAAAAAATCATTGGCTTTAACATCATGGATACGTCCATGTACCTGTTTCTGGCCCTGAAAGGGTATATCAGCGGGCGGAAAGCGCCGATCGTGACGGACGGCGTTACAAGCGTGGAAGCTTACATAAATCCGATTCCCAGCGGCCTAGTGCTGACCGGAATCGTGGTTTCCGTTTCCGTGACCGCGCTGATGCTGTCCCTGACGATCCGCCTTTACCGGCGATACCATACCCTTGACCTGGATGAAATTTCCACCCGGCTGAACAAGGAGGGGCTGTGATGCAGTTTGTACAGAATTTTCCCTTCTTTTCCATCATTTTATCCCTGTTTTCCGGCCCGCTTTCCTCGATCCTCGGCGGAAAAAAGGCGAAATGGGTGAACATTGCGGTGATCTCCATCGTGGGCTGCCTCTCCGTCGCGGTGCTGGCCTTCGTGCTTTCGACCGGGGAAGAATACGTTTATATGATGGGACATTTTCCGGCTCCCTGGGGAAATGAGATCCGGGTCGGCATCCTGGAAGCACTGATGGCGGTGTTTTTCTGCCTGATTATGCTGCTCAGTATGCTGGGCGGCGAGAAGGAGCGGGAGCAGGAGATTGAAGAGAGCAAACAGAACCTGTATTATGTCATGGTGGATCTGCTGCTTTGCTCCCTGCTGGCGCTGATTTACACTAACGACATTTTTACGGCATACGTTTTCGTGGAAATCAATACCATTTCCGCCTGCGGGCTGATTATGATCCGCCAGAATGGACGCACCATTGAAGCGGCGACCCGCTATATGATCATGAGTCTTTTAGGTTCCGGCCTGCTGCTCCTGGGAATCTGCTTTTTATACGACCTGACCGGCCATCTGTTGATGAGCAATATCCAGGAGAAGGTGCGGGAACTTTACGAGACGGGCGGCTATCACATTCCGCTGATCGTGGCGCTGGGGCTGATGTCCGTGGGTCTGGCGATCAAGAGCGCCCTGTTCCCGTTTCATTCCTGGCTGCCGGATGCCTATGGCTATTCCACGCTTTCTTCGGCGGCGATCCTGTCTTCGCTGGTTTCCAAGGGCTATATTTTTCTGCTGGTGAAGATTTTTTACCGGGTGATCGGATTTGACATTGTGCGGGACAGCCGGGTTGTGGATGTGCTGTTCGTGTTTGGCATTGCGGGCATGATCATGGGGTCGTTAAGCGCCATCCGGGAGAACAATATCCGCCGGATGATCGCGTATTCTTCTGTCGCGCAGATCGGCTATATTTATATGGGCTTTGGCCTGGAGACTACGGCGGGGGTGATTGCGAGCCTTTACCATATTATCTCGCATGCGGCGACGAAATCCCTGCTTTTTGTGG
Source organism: Eubacteriales bacterium (assembly GCA_030536575.1). Lineage (GTDB taxonomy): Bacteria > Bacillota > Clostridia > Lachnospirales > Lachnospiraceae > Limivivens. The sequence continues at coordinate 17,032 of JAUNPS010000003.1, forward strand.
CGGCGTCCGGTATTACGGATGTGTCCGGGGACAGTACCAGCTTTTTCGACCTGACCGGGGCGGGCTACCGCAATAAACTGGCAGGCGTGGCCTTTACCGTGGGTTCCCTGTCTATGGTAGGCGTGCCGATGTTTGCCGGATTTATCTCGAAGCTTCTGTTCGCCCAGGCGGCGGTGGAGAGTGTGAATAAGATCCTGCCGACGCTGATTGCGCTGGCGATCAGTACGATTTTGAATGCGGTTTATTTCATGAAAACGGTGATCCGGATTTATACGCCGGAAAAGAGGAAAGTTCTGAAACAGAAGCAGTATACCACGGTAAAAATGAAGGATCAGCCGGTGAAATCTGCCGCGTTGATCTGCTTTATTGCGCTGAACCTGTTTCTGGGGCTGTTTTCGGAACCGATTATCGAGCTGATCCAGGCCGGACTTGAGATGTTTGCATAAAGGAAGGAGCGTGAAGATTCATGAATGGCTGGATATTACTTCCGGTGTTTCTGCCGGCGGGAGCCGGGGCAATTCTGCTGGTATCTTCCTTTCTGGAACATCTGAAGGGGAAGGAAGACCGTCCGGGCAGGGAGGAACTGCACCGTCTGCACGTGTTTGTGGGGGCAATTTTGCTGATTTCCGCAGCGCTGGCGCTGATCGCGGCGTGGACAGGGGACAGGAGTGTGACGCTGTTTTATCTGATGAAAGACATTCCGGTTTATTTCCGGATCGACGAAGTGGGACGGCTGTTTGTCACCTTTGTGAGTATTGTGTGGGTGGCGGTGCTGTTTTATTCGTTTGTATATATGAAGCACGAAGGAGAGGAAAAGCGGTTTTTCGGGTTTTATCTTCTGGTTTACGGGATTTTGGTGGGGCTGGATTTCGCGGGAAATCTGGTGACCATGTATCTGTTTTATGAATTGATGACCCTGGCGAGCATGCCGCTGGTTTTGCACAATGGTTCCAGGGAAGCGATCATGGCGGCCCTGAAATATCTGTTTTATTCCATGTGCGGGGCTTATATGGGGCTGTTTGGGATCTTTTTCCTGTACCGCTATTGCGATACACTGGCCTTTACGGCGGGAGGAACCCTGAATCTGGCGGCGGCGCAGGAGAACAGCACGATTTTGCTGATCGCGGTGTTTGTGATGCTGGTCGGGTTTGGCGCGAAGGCGGGTATGTTTCCCCTTCATGCCTGGCTTCCGGCGGCCCATCCGGTAGCGCCCTCCCCGGCTTCGGCGGTACTCTCCGGCGTGATTGTAAAGTCCGGCGTGCTGGCGGCGATCCGGGTGGTATATTACCTGGTCGGAACGGAATTTCTGCGGGGCACCTGGGTGCAGACGGCGTGGCTGACGTTGACCTTGCTGACCGTATTCATGGGGTCGATGCTGGCCTACCGGGAACCGGTCTTTAAAAAGCGGCTGGCGTATTCGACGGTGAGCCAGGTTTCGTATATTTTATTTGGGCTGGCGGCCATGTCGGAGACGTCGGTGACCGGGGCGCTTCTGCAGACGGTTTTCCATGCGTTTACGAAATGCGCGCTTTTTCTGACAGCCGGAATTTTCATTTTCCAGTGCGGAAAGACAAGGGTAGACGAGCTTTCCGGAATCGGGAAGAAGATGCCGGTGACGCTGTGGTGCTATACGTTTGCGTCGCTGGCGCTGATTGGGATTCCGCCTGCCAGCGGGTTTATCAGTAAATGGTATCTGGCGGAGGGGGCGCTGGAAGCGGATATGGGCGTCTTTGGATGGCTGGGGCCGGTGGTGCTGCTGGTCAGCGCCTTGCTGACAGCGGGGTATCTGCTTCCGATCACCATGCGGGGATTTTTCCCTGGGAAAGAGGACGGGACAGGAGAGGCCAGTCTGGAGCCGTCAAAGGGGATGCTGATCCCGTTAATGGTTCTGGCAGCCCTTGCGATTCTGCCCGGCATTTTCCCGAATCCGTTGATCCGCTATATTCAGCAGTTTGTTTCGGCATTACTATAAGAGGAGGAAAAAGGAAATGAATGCAAGTATAATGGTAATCGTAATCCTGCTTCCGATTCTGGCGGGCGCGCCGATTCCCCTGATCCCCTTTAAAAACAGGACGCAGATGATGGTTTACATTGAAGGGATCGTGCTTTTGAACTCCATACTCGTGATCGCAATGCTGTTTCACCGGCCGGAAGAGGCTCTTGTCCTGTTTAAATTTACCGGAAATTTAAGCATCAGTTTCCGTTTGGACGGACTGGGAACGGTCTTTGCCGGGATCGTCTCGGCGCTGTGGCCCCTGGCGACGCTGTATTCGTTTGAATATATGAAGCATGAAGGGCATGAGAAATATTTCTTCATGTTTTATGTGATCACCTATGGGGTGACGCTGGGGATTGCGCTGGCGGAGGATATTCTGACCATGTATTTCTTCTATGAAATGCTGACGCTGGTGACGCTGCCGCTGATTCTGCATACGCTGTCCAGGGAGGCGGTTCTGGCGAGCCGGACGTATCTGTATTATTCCCTTGGCGGCGCGGCTTTTGCCTTTATTGGAATGGTGTTCGTCCTGACTTATGGGACGACTTCGGTGTTTACACCCGGCGGGGTGATCGACCTGGCAAAGCTGGGTGATCGGAAGAATCTGCTTTTGATCATTTATGTGATCTGCTTCTGCGGATTCAGCGTGAAGAGTGCCATGTGGCCGTTTTCGTCCTGGCTGCCCAAGGCAGGCGTGGCGCCGACGCCGGTTACGGCGCTGCTGCATGCGGTTGCGGTGGTGAAGGCGGGAGCTTTTACGACGATCCGTGTGACGTATTACAGTTTTGGAACGGAATTGCTGCGGGGAACCTGGGCGCAGTATCTGCTCATGACACTGGTGATTTTTACAATCGTTTACGGCTGCAGCCGGGCGCTTAAAGAAACGCATCTGAAGCGCCGCCTGGCCTGGTCTACGGTGAGCAATCTGTCCTACATTCTGTTTGGTGTCGTTCTGATGACGCCTGCGGGGCTTGTGGGGGCTTTAAGCCATATGGTGTTCCATGCGGTGATGAAAATCTGTTCCTTTTTCTGTGCGGGCGCGGTGATCTATAAGAGCGGAAAGAATTATATCCATGAGCTGGAGGGAATGGGGCGGAAGATGCCGAAGGTATTTGTGATTTTCACAATTTCCGGGCTGGCGCTGATGGGTGTTCCGGGGCTCTGCGGCTTTATCAGTAAATGGAATCTGGCGAAAGCCGCGGTGGAGAGCCAGAATCCGCTGGCCTATGTGGGCGTGGCGGCGCTGTTGGTTTCCGCGCTTCTGACGGCGATTTATATGATGACGATCAGTGTCCGGGCGTTCTTTCCAGGGAAAAATTTCGATTATAACAGCCTGAAAGGCGTGGAAGATCCGAACTGGATGATGTTGCTGCCGCTGGTTCTGTTTGTGATTGCAATGTTTGTGTTTGGCCTGCACTCGGAACCGGTCATCAGCGGCCTGGAAACGATTGCGTCAGCAATGCAGTAGGGAAGGAGGAACGAAGATGAGTGGAAGTGTGATTCCGGCAATCCTTGTGTTCTACCCCTTTGTGGGCGGGCTTGCCGCCTATGCGGTGGGACGAAAGCAGGAGGCGCGGCGGGACAGTGCGGTGCGGGGGATAACAGCCAGCGAGCTTTCCATAATGGTGATTCTGCTGATCCTGTACGGCGGAAAGACGGGAACCTTCGGGGAGTGCCGGATTTCCGAAATCTGCGGGTTTGGCCTGCATTTTACGATGGATGGGTTCCGGCTGCTTTATGGGACGATTGCGGCGTTTATGTGGACGATTGCGACGTTTGTTTCCATAGAATATTTTGCCCATCATGAGAAAAAGAACCGGTTTTATTTATTCTGGCTCCTGACCTTTGGGGCGACGATGGGGGTTTTCCTGTCGGCGGATCTGCTGACGACCTTTGTGTTTTTTGAGATTATGTCCCTGACGTCTTATGTATGGGTGGCGCAGGAGGAGAATGGGCCGGCGCTGCGGGCGGCGGAGACATATCTGGCGGTGGCTGTGATCGGCGGGCTGGTGATGCTGATGGGGCTGTTTTTGCTGTATCATGCCCTGGGAACGCTGGAAATGGACAAGCTTTTGGATGCGGCGGCCAGCTATAAGGATAAAAGGGTGCTCTATGCGGCAGGTGCGTGCATGCTGGTGGGTTTTGGCGCGAAGGCGGGCGCGTTTCCGCTGCATATCTGGCTGCCAAAGGCGCATCCGGTGGCTCCGGCTCCGGCTTCGGCGCTTCTGTCCGGTATTTTGACGAAGGCGGGAGTTTTCGGAATTCTGGTGATCGGGAGCACGCTGTTTTGGCATGACGCGGCCTGGGGAAGCCTGATTCTGGGAATTGGCGTGGTGACGATGTTTGGCGGCGCTCTGCTGGCGGTGTTTTCGGTTGATTTGAAGCGGACGCTGGCCTGTTCTTCCATGTCGCAGATCGGGTTTATTCTGGTCGGCGCGGGGATGCAGGAGCTGTTAGGCGAGGAGAATGCGCTGGCGGTTCACGGAACATTGCTGCATATGATGAATCATTCGCTGATTAAGCTGGTGCTGTTTCTGGCGGCGGGCGTGATTTTTATGAATACGCATGCGCTGGATTTGAATGAGATTCGGGGATTTGGCCGGAAGAAACCGCTGCTGAAGGGGATTTTCCTGGTGGGGGCGCTGGCCATTGGCGGAATTCCGTTTTTTGGAGGCTATATCAGTAAGACGCTGATTCATGAAAGCATTGTGGAGTATGGTTCGGTTGGGATCATGCGCGCGGTGGAGTATATTTTCCTGATCAGCGGCGGGATGACGCTGGCGTATATGACGAAGCTGTATATGGCGATTTTTGTGGAGAAGAATGAGAGTGCCGAGGTGCAGCGGAAGTTTGACCGGATGAAGAATTATATGAACCGGGAGAGCACTTGCGCGCTGACAGCCAGTGCGGCGGTTCTGCTGATCTGGGGGCTTTTTCCACATGGACTCATGGATCGGGCGGCGAAATGGGGACAAGGGTTCCTGAATCTTTCGGATTTTGGGGAAAAGGTTTCTTATTTTAGCCTGGAGAATTTGTCTGGTGCGCTTATTTCGGTTGTGATCGGAATTGCTGTCTATTTCCTGGTGATCCGGAAGGGACTGATGCGGGAAACAAAGGCAGGGGTGAAGGTTTATGTGGATCGGTGGCCGAAGTGGCTGGATTTGGAGAATCTGGTTTACCGGCCGGTGCTGCTGAAGTTTTTGCCGGCGGTGTTTGGGGTTCTGTGCAGGATTTTGGACAGTTTCGTGGATCTGGCTGTGGTGGTGCTGCGCAAGACCATTTACAAGGACAGCCCGCTGCCGCATGAGCTGCCGGAAGGAAATGTTATGACGGAAGCGGTGGGGAAAGTGATGAATTTCCTGCAGGGCGCGGCGAACAGGCTGTGGAGACGGAAGAATCCGGGGGAGAAGGATTATGTGCATTTGGCGGCGGTGAAGAATGAGGAGATGAAGGAGAATTATCGGATTATTCAGAGGAGTTTGTCATTTGGGCTGCTGCTGGTTTGTGTTGGGATGTGTTTGACGCTGCTGTATTTGATGTGGGTGTAGGGGCGTGTACGTTATACGCGGCGTCGCCGGGCTTTGCCTGCGGGGTGAACTGGCGGCGGGGCGCGTGAAGTTTTGCTTGTGCACTTTGCGGAAATCTGGTAGAATAACCTTGTTAGATTGTACAGTTTGGCAAAGAACAGGGGGGATTCCTTATGAGAAAACGAACACTGGCAGCTTTTTTGACGATGGCTCTGGCGGCGGTTCCGGCCTTTGGCGTATCCGCGGAGGAGAAGATCACGGTGACGATTCCGGCTTCGATGACTTATGGCGTGGATTTTGACGAGATCGTGGAGGAGATTGAGGATGAAGTGGGCCGGGGCGCCGTTACCTGGAACGCGGACGGCTCCATGACTTTTCAGATGACTGCGCGGGCGCACCGGGAAGTCCTGATGGAACTGAAAGACGAACTGGATGACGGTGTGGAAGAGATTGAGGAGCGCATGGCGTCCATTCTGCATATCACTTATAATTATGATCTGACGGAGTTTGAGGTCGAGGTGGATATGGGCAGCATGAACGGCATGGAAGACACGTATGCGGCTGTGCTGGAAGCTTATGGAAACTTGTACCAGGCCTTTGATCTGGTGGCTGAGGAGGAAATTTCCACGGAAGTCCGGTTTATTGACGTAAATACCGGGGAGCGTTTTTCTTTTGCATCGGGAGGCGGCGAGGTTTCGGAGACGGAAGCGGCCGTAGCGGACAGCGGGGTTTCAGAGACGGATGCAGCCACAGCATCCGGCGAAAGCGCGAGGATCCGCCAGCTCGAAGCGGAAAATGCCGCATTGAAACAGCAGATTGCAAAGCTGGAGGCCGAACTGGCCGCGGCGAAGAACGGTGCCGTTCAGAGTACGGCGAAAGATGTCTACGGCGTCGGCGACGTATGGACGGTGGCCGGTATGTGGAATTTCAGCATTGACTCGGTTACGGTCACAGAAGAACGAAATGAATATGCGGGCGACGAACCGGCGATGGTTGTTATTGTGAAGTATTCGTATGAGAACTTGGGCTATGAAGGCGAGATTATGGATCTGTATTTCACCATTGATAAGGTGGTGGATGAAGCCGGGGAGATGGGCAGCTATTATCCGGGGACGGTCAGCACGTATCCGCAGGAAACGCCGGTGGGCGCGAAGTGTGTCGGCGCTGAGGAGTGCATTGGACTTCGGAATGAGAGCAGTGTTGTGACCATTTATATGGAGGAATATGACAGTACCGGAGAAAGGCAGAAAGCGACTTTCGAGATTCCGGTGACGATGCCGTAAAGGGAAAGCGCCGATTCGAGAGAGTTGGCGCTTTTTTCAGGCCGCCGGGGCGGCAGGCCCCGAAGCCGGGGAGATGTTCGAAAGACCTGGCTGCGCCGTTCACCGGCGACATGCGGGAGCTGTACGCAGAGGCGGTTTTTTTGATTGGAGGAATGCATATGAATTATGACGCGGTGATTGTTGGAGCCGGCCCGGCCGGGATTTTTACGGCTCTGGAGCTGATCCGGAAAAAACCGGACAGCAAAATTGTGATTGTGGAAAAAGGGCGTCCGGTGGAGGAGCGCCACTGCCCGAAAAAACGGACGAAGAAATGTATGAACTGTAAGCCCTACTGCCACATTACCACGGGATTTTCCGGGGCGGGGGCGTTCTCGGACGGAAAGCTGTCCCTGAGCTATGAGGTGGGCGGGAGCCTGCCGGAGCTGATCGGGGAGGATTTCGCCCAGGAAATGATCCGCTACACCGACCAGATTTACCTGGAATTCGGGGCGGATGAACATGTGGAAGGCCTGGGTCACGACGAAGAAGTGAAGGAAATCCGCCGCCGGGCCATCCGCGCCGGATTAAAACTCGTGGACTGCCCCATCCGCCATTTGGGGACGGAGAAAGCGCAGATTTTATACCGCTCGATTCAGGATTATCTGAAAGAAAAGGGCGTGGAACTGATTTTCGGCTACCAGTGCAGCAATATTCTGCTGGAAGGGGATCATTGCCGCGGAATCGTCATTGACAACGGCCATCTGACCAGGGAGTTGCGGGGAAACCATACGATTATTGCAACCGGAAGACGCGGGGCGGACTGGCTGGAGAAGCTCTGCGCAGAGCACGACATTGCCCATCAGCCGGGAACGGTCGATATCGGCGTCCGGGTGGAAGTGCGCAACGAAGTCATGGAAAAGGTAAACCGCGTGCTGTACGAGTCGAAACTGATCGGCTATCCCCAGCCGTTTAAGAATAAGGTGCGTACCTTCTGCCAGAATCCGGGCGGTTTCGTGAGCCAGGAAAACTATGACAATGATCTGGCCGTGGTGAATGGACATTCTTACAAAGATCTGAAATCGGACAATACGAACCTGGCGATCCTGTGTTCCCACAATTTCAATGCGCCCTTTAACCAGCCCATTGCCTACGCGCAGAAGGTCGGAGAGCTGACGAATATGCTGGGAGCGGGGCACATTCTGGTGCAGCGCTACGGGGATATACTGGACGGGAAACGAACCTGGCCCAAGGAGCTGAGTTTTTCCAACGTGCGTCCGACGCTGCCGGATGCGGTGGCCGGGGATATCACGGCGGCCATGCCGTACCGTTCGATGATCAATATCATTAATTTCATCAAGGCGGTGGACGAGGTCGTACCGGGCTTCGCTTCGGATGAGACGCTTCTGTATTCGCCGGAGCTGAAATTTTACAGCAACCGGGTGAAGATGGACGCGGATTTCAATACCAGCGTGCGCGGCCTGCATTGCCTGGGCGATTCCAGCGGCTGGACAAGGGGCCTGATGATGGCCTCCGTTATGGGGGTTCTGATGGGGCAGAAGCTGGCGGCGGAAGACGCGGCAGAGGTTTGAAGACAGAAAAAGGAGTTTGCAGCAGATGACGAAAGAAATAAAGGAAATCCTGGAACAGGCGGAAATGATTCTGGTGGGAATCGGGAGCGAGTGTGCGGCCGATGCTTATGAACCTGCGGAGATTGCGGAATTTTATGAGAATCTGGCAAAACTTGTGGAGGGGAAGCCGTACTTTGTCGTGACGTTAAATACCGACGACCGGATCTGGGATTCGCCGCTTGCCAGGGAGCAGATTGTCGCGCCCTGCGGCAGCGAGCGGGCCGGGAATGTGGTGACGGACGAACAGTACGATGAATCCTGGTATCTGCCCCAGTGGGAAGCCTATACGAAATGGGTGCAAAATACGCTTCACCGGAAGCTGGCGGTTCTGGAGCTGGGCGTGGGCTTCCAGTATCCGCAGGTGGTGCGCTGGCCCTTCGAGAAGACCGCATATTTTAATAACAAGGCGACGCTGATCCGGGTTCACAGCAAGCTGGCGCAGGTGCCGGCGGAGCTGACGGAGCGCAGCCAGACGATAAATGAAAATCCGGTCAATTTTCTGAAAAAATAGAAATTTAGAATAACTTTTCCTTCCTTATTCGAAGAAACTGTGATATGATAGAAATATCAGAAAAAGGCCCTCCGCCGGAGAAATTGGCAGGGCCAGAGCGCAGAAGCTCCAAAAAAGACGGGATTGGGAGGATTTACTCATGGAAAGCAGAACCACCAAGATTTATTCAGAGACAAATGGAAACGTGGTCCTTCGTGTGATCAAGGGCCATTTTGCCACCAGTCATTCCCACGTAAACTACTTCGTGGACATGACGACCCTGAAATCCAGACAGGCGGAAGCCAAAGCCGCCGCCGAGATTCTGGCCAGAAAGTACGCGAGCACGACTTACGTGGACACGATTGTCTGCATGGACGGCTGTGAGGTGATTGGCGCCTATCTGGCAGAGTCCCTGACCAAGGTGGGAATTATGTCCCTGAACATGCATAATACCATTTACGTGGTCACACCGGAGGCCAGAAACGACGGCCAGCTCATTTTCCGCGACAACATGCAGTTCATGATCAAGGGAAAACACGTGATTCTGCTGACGGCCAACGCCACCACCGGACGTACCGTAAGCCGTGCCCTGGAGTGCATCCAGTATTACGACGGGAAAATCGAAGGCATTTCCGCGATCTTCAGCGCGGTATCTTCCACGGAAAATGTGGAGGTGAATGCGATCTTCGGGCCAAAAGACATTTCGGATTACGAGAGCTACGAAGCTTCCAAGTGTCCCCAGTGTAAGGCGAAGGTGAAGCTGGACGCGATTATTAACAGTTACGGGTATTCAAAACTGTAACCGGGATTGTATATTTCAAACGAATATGCTATAGTAAAAAGGACATTTGCGATGTGGTAACGTTGTGAAGTCCTTTTTCGCGTTAGGCGCGGGACAGTGACCGATATTTTAGAAGAAAGAGGATACGACAAATGATAGCAATCATAGACTACGACGCCGGGAACCTGAAAAGTGTGGAAAAAGCACTGATCCGTCTGGGCGAATCCCCTGTGGTGACCAGAGAGCGGGAGACGCTTTTGAATGCGGACAAGGTGATTCTGCCGGGCGTGGGTGCATTCGGCGACGCCATGAAGAATCTGGAGAATTTTGGACTGGTGGATGTGATCCATGAAGTGGTGGAAAAAGGAACGCCGTTTCTGGGAATCTGCCTGGGCCTTCAGCTTCTGTTTGAGCGAAGCGAAGAGTCGCCGGGCGTGCCGGGCCTTGGCATCCTGAAAGGGGATATCCTGCGGATTCCGGATGCGCCGGAGCTGAAAATCCCCCATATGGGCTGGAATTCCCTGCAATTGTCCGGAGACGGGCGGCTGTTCCGGGGAATTGAAGGAGAACCTTACGTGTATTTCGTCCACTCCTATTACCTAAAGGCTGCGGAGGAAGAAATTGTAAAGGCTTCCACCTGGTACAGTACCACGATCCACGCCTCGGTGGAGCAGGGCAATGTCTTTGCGTGCCAGTTCCATCCGGAGAAGAGCAGCGATGTGGGGCTTCGGATTTTGAAAAATTTTGCGGAGGTTTAAAGAGATGTTTACAAAACGAATCATCCCCTGTTTGGATGTGAAGAATGGCCGGGTTGTGAAGGGTGTGAATTTTGTAAATTTGCAGGACGCAGGAGATCCGGTGGAGATTGCGGCCGCCTATGACAAGGCCGGGGCGGATGAGGTGGTGTTTCTGGATATCACGGCGTCTTCGGATGCCCGTGCGACCGTCGTTGACATGGTGCGCAAGGTGGCGGAGAAAGTTTTTATCCCCTTTACGGTGGGCGGAGGAATCCGCACGGTGGAGGATTTTAAGGCGCTCCTGCGGGAAGGCGCGGACAAGATTTCGGTCAATTCGGCCGCGATCAATGACCCGTATCTGGTGAGCCGGGCCGCGGAGAAATTCGGGAGCCAGTGCGTAGTGGTGGCCATCGACGCGAAGCGGCGTCCGGACGGCGGCTGGAATATTTATAAAAACGGCGGCCGGATCGATATGGGAATCGATGCGGTGGAATGGGCCGCCAGGGTGGAAGCCCTTGGGGCGGGAGAAATCCTCCTGACCAGCATGGACTGCGACGGCACGAAGGCGGGATATGATCTGGAGCTGACGCGGGCGATTGCGGAGGCGGTGAAGATTCCGGTGATCGCTTCGGGAGGCGCCGGGACGAAGGAGCATTTTTATGATGCACTGACGGAAGGGAAGGCGGATGCGGCGCTGGCGGCTTCGCTGTTCCACTATAAAGAACTGGAAATTCGGGATTTGAAAGAATACTTGGCGGGCCGCGGGCTTCCGATGCGCCTGGAGAAAAGAGGTTAGACAGATGCCACCTATCAGTAACGACTGGCTGGAGCCGCTGAAGCCGGAATTTAAGAAGCCATATTATGCGAAACTTTATAAGACGATCTTGCAGGAGTATAACACCCGCAGGGTGTTTCCTCCGGCGGACGATATTTTTAATGCCTTTGCCCTGACGCCCCTTTCAAGCGTGAAGGTGGTGATCCTGGGGCAGGACCCGTATCATGGGGAGGGGCAGGCCCACGGCCTTTGCTTTTCGGTAAAGCCGGATGTGGAAATCCCGCCGTCCCTGATGAATATTTATCAGGAGTTGCATGACGACTGCGGATGCTACATTCCGAATAACGGGTATCTGACCAAATGGGCCGAGCAGGGCGTATTATTGTTAAATACGGTGCTCACGGTGCGCGCGCATCAGGCGAATTCCCACCGGGGGATCGGATGGGAGGAGTTTACGGATGCGGCGATCCGTATCCTGAACGAGCAGGACCGCCCCATTGTGTTCCTGCTTTGGGGGCGTCCGGCGCAGATGAAGAAGGAGATGCTGAATAATCCGAAGCATTTGATTCTGGAGGCGCCGCATCCGAGTCCGCTTTCGGCGTTTCGGGGATTTTTCGGGTGTGAGCATTTCAGTAAGACGAACCGGTTCCTGAAGCAGAACGGGTGCGACCCGATTGACTGGCAGATCGAGAATCGGTAGGGGTGTGCGGAACCGGGAAGATAAGGAAATCTTAATAAAAATAGGAAGTCACGAAACCCCGAAAGTATGATAGAATAAGATAGAGCGTGCCCCTCGCGGCACGAAAACATAAGGAGGATTAAAATGGGGAGAAAAGTATTTGGATGGGTGCTGTTCGGCGGCGTCCTCGGCGCGGGCATTGCCCTGACCCTCTACGTGGGCCAGGGAGCGACCTCGATGCTGATCTATAACTTCGTATTCCTGGGGATCATGGTTCTGATCAGCCTGGGCGGCATCATCGGCGGCTTCATGCCCATGAACAAGCTGGAAACCAGCTTCGGCCGCGCCGGCGAGCGGATCAGCCAGAACTTCGGCGCAGAAAAAGAAAGACGGGAAGGCTCAGTCCTGAAACTGGACAAGCTGTTTAACTTCCCGGCCCTGGATCAGAAGTGGAAAAACTTCACAAAATACGTGGCAGCCAGCCAGGGCGGCATCGGCGATATTGAAAACTATATTAATGAAGACGAAGTAGACACCATTGTACATAAACGGATGCTGGACATGATTCCGGACATCCTGACCAGCCTGGGAATCCTGGGAACCTTTGTGGGCCTTGTCTGGGGCCTTCGGAATTTCGAACCCTCCGACTACACGGCCATGACGAATTCCGTCTCCTCCCTGGTAGAAGGGATCAAGGTCGCATTCCTGACCTCGATCTACGGACTTTCCCTTTCCCTGGTCTACTCCTATAACCTGAAAACGTCCTATACTTCTGTCATGGATAAGCTGGACACCTTCCTGGAAGAGTTCCACACCCACATCATGCCGGCCGCGGAAGACGAATCCAGAGACGTCCTGATTTCCTGTCAGAAAGAGCAGACCGAAGCCATCCGCACCATGGCAAAGCAGTTTTCCACCCAGCTCGCGTCCAGCTTCGAAGAAGTCATTACCCCTTCTTTCCGGAAGATGAACGATTCCCTGGATATGCTGGTCAATACCATGGCGAACGGCCAGGAAGAGATGATGGAGCAGCTTTTGGACAGCTTCTTAAAGCAGCTTCGCACCTCCTTCGCGCTGGAATTCGACAATTTTAACCTGGCCTTAAAGGACTTGAGCGAAGCCCAGCAGCAGACAACCGAATACACCAGACAGCTCTACGAAGACATGAGCACCCAGATGAGCAATACATTCGTTCAGGAAGAGCGGAACATGCATGCACTGGTAAAAGAGCTGGGCGATATGCAGAAAGAGTACATTGCCTCCTCGAACCGGGTCCTGGAAGAAAACCAGCGGCTCCTTCAGTCCCAGGATGCAAGCTACCGCCATTTGGCCGAATATATGCAGGAAGCCGAGCAGTCCTCCGCCAAATTCTGGGTGGCCTGCAACCAGACTATGCAGAAGTACGTAAACGCCGCAGCAGCGGGCCTGGAAGGCTATGCCGCCGCCGGAGAACAGAGCCAGAAGCTGTATGAAGCAAATGAAAAACTGATTGCAAGCTATAACGAAAAGATGGCAGAATTTGTGGATTACCAGAAAATGGTCTATGAAACCATGGATCATGTCCGCAGCCTCCTTTCCGGCATCGCCGTAAATTCCGACGGGAAAAACACCTACCTGTACCGGAATTCTCTGGGCGGCACGAACTTTAACAACGCCGGAAGAGAAATCAAGGAGCTGAAAACCCTTCTGGAAGAGCAGAACGAAAAGCAGCAGCAGCTTTTGCAGGACCTTCTGGACTGCATGCGCGACCTGGAAAAAGCAGCAACAAAAGGCGGAAAATTTGGTCTCTTTAAAGGAAGCAAATAAGCCGGACAGGAGAAGAATATGCGAAAACATCGAAAACACAGGGAAGACAGTGGGTTCAATGTATGGCGCTCCTACTCGGACATGATGGCAGGCCTGCTCCTTCTCTTCGTGCTGATCATGTGCGTAACCTTGTTTCAGGCACAGAAAAGCTATGACGACAGTCTGAAGGAGCGGGACGAGAGGCTCGCCTTGCAGCAGCAGTACACCCAGGAGATTGAGAACCAGCAGAACACGGTAGACCAGCAGGCAGACCAGCTCAAGACCCAGGACGAGCTCCTGGCGGAGCAGCGTGCCCAGTTAGAAGCCCTGGCGGCCCAGTTGGAAGAACAGAAAGCCACGCTGGATGCGCAGGCCGCTCAGTTAGACGAGCAGGCCGCTCAGTTGGATGATCAGGCGGCCCAGTTAAACGACCAGTCCGCCCTTCTGAACCAGCAGCAGACCGCCCTGGATGAGAAGACTGCGGAGCTTGCCAGCCAGCAGGCCAAGATCGATAACATCATCGGTGTGAAGGCTGACGTGATCGAGGCCTTACGGGTAGAATTCGCGAACAATAACCTGAGCGTGGACATTGATTCCCAGTCAGGAGCCATGACCCTGGACTCCAGCGTTATGTTTGATTACAATGAGTCGGAGCTGACTAAAGAAGGCCGGAGGGTTCTGAAAGAAGTCCTTCCGATTTACTGTCAGGTTCTTCTTCAGGATCAGTATGTGGACTATCTGGCCGAGATTATCATTGACGGTTATACGGATACCACCGGAGACTACAGTTATAATCTGGAACTGTCCCAGAAGCGTTCCCTGGCGGTTGCACAGTATTTACTGGCCCTGCAGGATAATTTCCTGGACAGCAGCCAGCAGGAGCTCTTACAGGATCGTCTGACTGTAAACGGCCATTCCATGAGTAATCCGATCCTGGATGAAAATGGAGAGGTAGACATGGACGCATCCCGACGTGTGGAAGTAAAATTCCGGCTGAAGGATGAGGAAATGATCGAAGAGCTGACAAAGATTATGAGCGGAAGCGATACAGAGAGCACACAGGAAACCGAGAATACATCGGAAACCGAAGCACAGTAAGAGAAAGGGTGTCGTACACAGTGGTACGGCACCCTTCGTTTGCCTATTTAACGGTAATTTTTTTCACTGCGCTGTAGGAGCCATAGATTTTCTGCTTTGCAGAATCGACTTTGTAAGCGCGTACCCGGACGTAATAGGTCTTTTTGGACGTCAGGCTTTTGATGGTCTTCTTCACATTCGTGGTAGTCAGAACCGTGGTAGACTTTTTCGGGAACTTTTTGTTCGTGGAATAGGAAATCTCGTAGCCGCTTGCGCCTTTGACCTTTTTAAAGCTTACCGTAACGGTGGATTTCTTTGTGCTTTTCAGGGTTACGGTGGTGCGGGACGGTTTCGTGACCTTCGTCCATTGGGCGTATAACGTCCTGTTTTTCGTGATCTTTGTGGTCTTGGTTACTTTCGTGCCGCCGGAGGGCTTCGTATACCAGCCTTTCAGGGTGTAGCCTTTGCGCTGTACCGTGGGAAGGGTCCCAAGGGCAGAGCCGCTTTTTACCTTCTTGCTGGAGGTGCTTAACTTCGTGCCGCCGTTCTTATTAAACTTCACGGTGTAAGTCTTCGTCGTGGTGGAAGCAGGCGCTTTTACGGTGATTTTAAAGGTCTTGGCCTTATCGGGAGCGCCGGAGAACCACACGGAGATCGTTGCTGTGCCGGCCTTGACACCCGTGAGTTTGCCTTTGGATACCTTGCAGATATCCGGATTCGAGCTTTTATAATTCAGGACGCTGGCCGGAATGGCGGTTCCGCCCCAGGTAGTCGTAATCGCAGCGGAAGCGCCTTCGAAAATGCTCGCAGCCGATATCTTGTACTGGGGTTTGAAGTATTCTTCATCCGTGCTGACGTAAATCGTCCGTTTTTTGGAACCGTCCGCGTAGTAGGAAGCAGAAACGGCGGAAGAAATTTCATCGCCGAAACATTGCACCCAGTAATAAGAGCCGTCCATGATGACACAGCCGATTCCGATGCTCTGGCGTCCGTCGGTGAGGATATTCGCTTTATGGCCCGCGGAATTCATCCACTGTTTCATGACGCCTTCGGCAGTCGTAGAACCGGCGGCAATGTTTTCGGCGCACATCAGGCTGCTGGCGGTGAAGCAGTCGCGGCCGCTGGGCCTGGTGTGATCCCAGTAGAGAACCGTTTCCGCGGCGCGCAGCATGGCGGCTTCCAGAAGTTCCTGATCCATTTTCAGCTCGGATAAACCGGCTTTTGTGCGCTCCTCGTTCACCAGATTCAGGACTTCAAAGGCTTTCGAATAGCTTTCTTCAACGGTGATCGTCACCTTCGCCAGCACCAGATAGGAGCCGTCTTCCATCTTGACCATGGTATCCGGCACATTCTTGATTTCGGTGGTATCCGGGAATGCATGCTCGCCGACTTCTTTAATGGAAGAGGGAAGCGTCACGCTGGTCAGGGAAGTACAGCCGTAAAAGGCGTAGCGGTTAATGACCGTTAAGGATTCCGGGAAATTGATCTGGGACAGGGAGGTACAGTTTAAAAAGGCCTGGTAGGAAATTCCGGTTACGGTGTCCGGGAGAACGACCTTTACCAGGGAGGTGCATTCGCCGAAGGAACCGTTGTTAATGACAGTGACGCTGCTGGGAATTGTGATTTCCGGCAGGGCACTGCAATAAGCAAAGGCCAGGTAATCCAAATCAGTAATCTTTCCAAGATCTACGCTGGTCAGGCTCGTACAGCTCTGGAACGCCTTGTAGGATAACTTGGAAAGCCCGGAGCCAATCTTAAGGCTTTGCAGGCTGTAGCATTCATAGCAGAGGAAATTCCCGATTTCTGTGACAGAATTTGGAATTGTCAGAGAGGTCAGGTCACTCTGCTGGAAAGCGGACTCCCCAAGGGAGGTTACACGTCCGGGAATGGTGATCTGCGTGATGGAAGACCCCAGAAATGCGGCGTCTCCGATTTTCGTGACCGTGGATGGGATGGCGTAAGAACCCTGCTTTCCGGCCGGATAGGTCAAAAGAGTTGTCCCATCTTTACTGAATAAAACGCCATCCTGGGATTGATAGGCTGCGTTTCCGGACGCGACCTGAATACTCGTCAAAGAGTAGCATTTGAAAAAGGCCAGGTAACTTACGTCGCTTAAGGAGGCGGGCAATGTGATCGTGGAAATAGCGCATTGCTGGAATGCATAATCCCCGATGGAGGATACCTGGTTCCCAAGCGTAATCGCATCCAGGCTGCTGCATCCGGCGAAAGCGCCGCGGTCGATGGTGCGGATCGTAGACGGGATAGAAACCGAAGTTAGATTATAGCAATCATAAAATGCCCCATTTCCAATGGAGGTAATTCCTTCGGAAATGATTACGCTGGTAATGGAACTGCGGCTCGCATACCAGGGTGCGCCGCTGGAGCAGCTGTCCATCGCGCCGCTGCCGGAAAGGATAAGAGAACCGTCTGATAAGGTCCAGGTGATGTTATCCCCGCAGGAACCGCTCTGGACCGTATCGCGGGAGCGTAAGATGTCCGGCTGGTAGCCGAAAAGGGGTTCTTCTTCGGATGCTGCCTGAAGAACAGAGACGCCGCTTTCCGTCCCGGCGGCGAAAGCGGAGGCTTCCGGCTGCCGGGCAAGGAGCAGGCAGGCTGCAAAAGCGGCAAAGAAAAGATGTTTGACGGATTTTTTCATAAAACTCATTCCTCCTTCTTAATTCGATAAGAATATTCTAATAGAATTCAGAATGCGTTTCAATACTTTTTAAGCTTCTTTTGCCAGATTTTTCTGGGCGGTGGACAGCATCAGCTTGATGCGGTTCAACTGGTTTACTTCGCTGGCGCCGGGGTCATAGTCAATGGCCACAATGTTCGACAGCGGATAGCGGTGGCGCAGTTCTTTGATGACGCCTTTTCCGACTACGTGGTTCGGCAGGCAGCCAAAGGGCTGGGTGCATACGATGTTGTTCGTGCCGGAATGGATCAGCTCCATCATTTCTCCGGTCAGGAACCAGCCCTCGCCGCACTGGTTTCCGATGGAAACGATGGGTTCGGCGTATTTTGCCAGGTCCTCGATGTGGGCGGGCGGATCAAAGTGTTTGCTGCGGGCCAGTTCTTTGGCGGCCGCGCTGCGGAAGGCTTCCAGGGCTTTGATGCCGAGATTTCCCAGGGTGGCGGTGGATTTCTTCATGCCGAGTTCCTCCGCCTTAAAGTTCGTATTATAGAAGCAGTAAAGCAGGAAATCCATCAGGTCGGGGACGACGGCTTCCGCCCCTTCGGCTTCCAGAAGGTCGACCAGATGGTTGTTGGCGGCCGGGAGGAATTTTACCAGGATTTCCCCGACGACGCCGACTCTGGGTTTCCGCTCGTCGGTGATCGGGAGATTGTCAAAATCTTCGACGATCTGGCGGCAGAGCTTGCGGAACTGGGGAAGGGAAGGATTCCGGCTGGCCACGAAGCTCTTGCAGACATCTTCCCATTTTTTATACATGGCATTGGCGGAGCCTTTTACTTTTTCGTAAGGGCGCATCCGGTAGAGGCAGCGCATGAACACGTCGCCGAACACGACGGCGTACATGCCGCGCAGAACCATCTGGGGCGTGATCTTGAAGCCGGGGTTCTTTTCCAGGCCGCTCATATTAATGGAAATGACCGGAATGTGTTCCATGCCGGCTTTTTCCAGGGCACGGCGGATGAAGCCAATGTAGTTGCTGGCCCGGCAGCCGCCTCCGGTCTGGGAGATCAGGACGGCGGTCTTGGAAAGGTCGTATTTTCCGGAGAGCAGGGCGTCCATGATCTGGCCCACGACGATCAGGGAGGGGTAGCAGGCATCGTTATTCACATATTTCAGGCCTACGTCCACGGCTTTTTTGTTGTCGTTTCCGAGGACTTCCAGGCGGTAGCCGCTGGCACAGAAGGCGGCTTCCAGAAGACCGAAATGGATGGGCGACATCTGGGGGCAGAGGATGGTGTAGGTCTTGCGCATTTCTTCGGTAAAGAGCACCCGGTTGATGTTTGCGGGCACAATGGTGCGCTCCATCTGTTTTTCCCGGCGGACGCGGACGGCGGAGAGCAGGGAACGGATGCGGATTCGGGCGGCGCCCAGGTTATTGACCTCGTCGATCTTCAGGCAGGTGTAAATTTTGCCGGAATTGGAGAGGATATCGTTCACGGCGTCGGTGGTGACGGCGTCCAGGCCGCAGCCGAAGGAATTGAGCTGGATCAGCTCCAGATTGTCCTGGGTTTTTACGTAGTTGGCCGCGGCATAAAGGCGGCTGTGGTACATCCACTGATCCATGACGATCAGGGGGCGCTCCGGCGGGTTTAAATGGGAAACCGAGTCCTCGGTCAGCACGGCGATTCCGTAGGAATTGATCAGTTCCGGAATTCCGTGGTTGATCTCCGAGTCGATGTGGTAGGGGCGTCCGGCCAGAACAATGCCCTGGCGGTTATTCTCTTTCATCCACTGGAGGGTTTCTTCGCCTTTTTTGCGCATGGCTTCGCGGGTGTTCTGCATTTCGGCCCATCCGGCATCTACGGCGGTCTTTACTTCTTCGGCCGGAATGTCGGAAAATTCCTTTAAGAGGGCGGAGAGGGCCGTTTCCTTGCTTGTGAGGGCAAGGAAGGGATTGCGGAATTTGATCGTGTCGTCGCGCAGTTCGTCAATGTTGTTCTTAATGTTCTCCGCGTAGGAGGTAACGATCGGGCAGTTGTAGTGATTGTTCGCATCTTCGAATTCCACACGCTCGTAAGGAATGCAGGGGTAGAAGATGTATTTGATGCCCTGGCGGATCAGCCAGGTTACGTGCCCGTGGGCCAGTTTGGCCGGGTAGCACTCGGACTCGCTGGGGATGGACTCGATGCCCAGTTCGTAAATCTTTCTGGTGGAGGGCGGGGATAAGATCACCCGGTATTTCAGCGTTGTGAAAAATTTGAACCAGAAAGGATAGTTTTCGTACAGGTTGAGGACGCGGGGGATTCCCACGATGCCTCTGGTGGCTTCGTCCTCCGGTAAGGGTTCATAGGAGAACAGAAGCTTGTTCTTGTAATCGTAAAGGTTTGGAATGTTTTCTTTGTTCCGCTCTTTGCCGATGCCGCGCTCGCAGCGGTTTCCGCTGACGAACTGGCGGCCGCCGGTGAAGCGGTTGATGGTGAGGCGGCACTGGTTGGTGCAGCCCCGGCATTTGGCCATGGTGGTTGTAAACTGCAGGGCGTTGATCTTTTCGATGGAGAGCATGGTGGTTTCCATGCCTTCCTTGTAGCGCTCCCTGGCAATGAGGGCTGCGCCGAATGCGCCCATGATTCCGGCGATATCCGGACGGATGGCTTCGCAGTCCGCGATTTTTTCGAAGCTTCGCAGGACGGCGTCATTGTAGAAGGTGCCGCCCTGAACCACGATGTGGCGGCCAAGCTCTGAGGCGTCGGAGACTTTGATGACTTTATACAGGGCGTTTTTGATGACGGAGTAGGCGAGTCCGGCGGAAATGTCGGAGACGTCCGCGCCTTCTTTCTGGGCCTGTTTTACTTTTGAGTTCATGAATACGGTGCAGCGGGTTCCCAGGTCGATGGGGTGCTTTGCGAACAATGCGGCTTTGGCGAAATCCTGAACGGTGTAGTTTAGGGATTTCGCAAATGTCTCGATGAAGGAGCCGCAGCCGGAGGAACAGGCCTCATTTAACTGCACGCTGTCTACGGTCTGGTTCTTGATTTTAATACATTTCATGTCCTGGCCGCCGATGTCCAGGATGCAGTCC
Source organism: Eubacteriales bacterium (assembly GCA_030536575.1). Lineage (GTDB taxonomy): Bacteria > Bacillota > Clostridia > Lachnospirales > Lachnospiraceae > Limivivens. The sequence continues at coordinate 37,483 of JAUNPS010000003.1, forward strand.
ACGTCCGGGTCGAAGAAGGCGGCGGCGTAGTAATGGGAGACGGTCTCCACTTCGCCTTCGTCCAGCATCAGGGCGGCTTTGATCAGGGCTTCGCCGTAGCCGGTGGAGCAGGAGTAGACGATCTTGGCCTCCGGGGGCAGGTTCGCGTAGATTTCCTGGATGGCCCGGATGGTGGTTTTTAAGGGGCTGCCGTTGTTATTATCATAGAAGGAATACAGAAGGGTACCGTCTTCGGATACCAGGGCAGCCTTGGTGGTGGTGGAACCGGCGTCGATTCCCAGGAAGCAGTTCCCGCTGTAAGTGGAAAGGTCGCCTTTCTGGACACGATACTGGCTCTGACGTTTCTGGAAGTCCAGATAGTCCTGTTCCGTGGGGAAGAGGGGCTCCATCCGGTCTACTTCGAATTCCATCTTGATATTTGAGGAAAGCTTCGCAATGAGGGCGTCCAAGGTGGTCTCCACGTCTTTTTTATAGTTCAGGGCAGAGCCAATGGCCGCGAACAGGTGCGAGTTTTCCGGGGTGATGGCATGCTCGTCGTCCAGGTTCAGGGTGCGGATGAAGGCCTGCTTCAGTTCGGATAAAAAGTGCAGGGGGCCGCCTAAGAAGGCAACGTGGCCGCGGATGGGCTTACCGCAGGCAAGGCCGCTGATGGTCTGGTTTACGACCGCCTGGAAAATGGAGGCGGACAGATCCTCTTTGGTGGCTCCCTCGTTGATCAGGGGCTGAATATCGGATTTGGCAAATACGCCGCAGCGGGCGGCGATGGAGTAGAGGGCCTTGTAGTTTTTCGCGTATTCGTTCAGGCCGGCGGCGTCGGTCTGAAGGAGGGAGGCCATCTGGTCGATGAAGGAGCCGGTTCCGCCGGCGCAGATGCCGTTCATGCGCTGTTCGACGTTTCCGCCTTCGAAGTAGATGATTTTCGCGTCTTCGCCGCCCAGTTCGATGGCGACATCGGTCTGGGGGGCGGCGTCCTGGAGGGCCGTGGAGACGGCGATGACTTCCTGGACGAAGGGGACTTCCAGGTGGTTGGCGAGGGTGAGGCCGCCGGAGCCGGTGATCATGGGGGAAACGGTGAGTTCTCCCAAGGCTTGGCGGGCTTTTTTTAAGAGGTCGCCGAGGGTTTCCTGGATGTTGGCGAAGTGGCGTTCGTAGGCGGAGAAGAGGAGATTCTTTTCCGGGTCCAGGATGGCGATTTTGACGGTGGTGGAACCGATGTCGATTCCGAGGGTATGTAGGATTTTGTTGGTCATGTGGTTTTTACAGGTGTTCCTGTGTCCTCCTGTCTTGCTATATGGCGGGCGGCGGGGCGGCCCGCGGGAAAGGTTAATTGTCTAGTTTCTTTCGTTAAGCTGTCGGGTTCCGGGGGAACCTTCTGTCTTTTCTTCCCTTCGCGAAGGACAGAAAAATGGTTTGTTTCATTCGTTGCATTAGACTCAAGAAAATGTTGTCCATTTTCTTTCGTTAAGCTGTCGGGTTCCGGGGGAACCTTCTGTCCTTTTTCGCTGCGCGAAGGACAGAAAAATTGTCGATTTCAATCGTTGCGATAGACTCAAGAAAATGTTGTCCATTTTCTTTCGTTAAGCTGTCGGGTTCCGGGGGAACCTTCTGTCCTTTTTTCGCTGCGCGAAGGACAGAAAAATTGGCGGGGCCAATTTCGACAGCTTACATTATACGACAAAAAAAGGAAAAACGCAAATGGAAGACTCTTGAAAAATAGTGCTGATCACGCTATACTGTATGGGCATCCTGCATAAATTGCGGGCAAATCAGGACTTATGAAATCTTATGAAAGAAAAGGTGAAAAATGTATAAATTATTGAAGCGGGACGGCATGGCCAAGCGCGGGGAGTTCACCACTGTCCATGGAACCGTCCAGACTCCGGTTTTTATGAACGTCGGAACAGCCGCCGCCATCAAAGGGGCTGTCTCCACCATGGATCTCCAGGAGATCGGCACCCAGATTGAACTGTCCAATACCTACCACCTCCACGTCCGTCCTGGCGACGAGATCGTGAAAAAAATGGGCGGCATCCACAAATTTATGGTGTGGGACAAACCGGTGCTGACCGACTCTGGCGGCTTCCAGGTCTTTTCCCTGGCAGGCCTGCGCAAGATCAAAGAGGAAGGCGTTTATTTTAACTCCCATGTGGACGGCCGGAAAATTTTCATGGGGCCGGAGCAGAGTATGCAGATCCAGTCAAATTTGGCGTCCACCATTGCGATGGCGTTTGACGAGTGCCCTTCCAGCGTGGCGGAGCGAAGCTATGTCCAGGCGTCGGTGGAGCGGACGACCCGGTGGCTGTACCGCTGTAAGGCGGAGATGGATCGCCTAAATGGGCTTCCGGATACGATTAATCCCCACCAGATGCTGTTCGGCATTAATCAGGGAGCGATTTACGAGGATATCCGCGTTTGGCATGCGGAGGAGATTTCGAAGCTGGATCTGGATGGATATGCCATTGGCGGGCTGGCTGTGGGGGAATCCCATGAGGAGATGTACCGGATCATTGAAGCGGTTGTCCCGCACCTGCCCCTGGAAAAGCCGACTTATCTGATGGGCGTTGGGACGCCGGCGAATATTCTCGAAGCGGTGGATCGGGGCGTGGATTTCTTTGACTGTGTGTATCCTTCCAGGAATGGCCGCCACGGGCATGTCTACACGAATCACGGGAAGCTGAACCTGTTCAATGCCAAGTATGAGCTGGATGCGCGGCCCATCGAGGAAGGGTGCCAGTGTCCGGCGTGCCGCCACTACAGCAGGGCTTATATCCGGCATTTGCTGAAGGCGAAGGAGATGCTGGGGATGCGGCTTTGTGTGCTGCATAACCTGTATTTCTACAATACGATGATGACGGAGATACGCGGGGCGATCGACGAAGGAAGGTATCAGGAGTATAAGGCGGAGAAGCTGGCGGGGATGACAGGTTACGATTCAGCCAGTACCTGAGCACTTAGCTGCTCAGGTGCGTAAGAACATGATTCAGGTGTGAGCAGGCTCTTTTGCGAAGCAAAACTGAAAATGAGCCTGTGAATCGTTACTGGAACGAGGTACGAGTGAACAGGAACGATGGAAGCAGGGGAGTAACAAAGCCGGAGCAGAAAGGGGCTCAAGCTTGAAAAAACGGAAGCCTTATGGTAAGATTAAATAAAAATGAGACATTTATGTGACAGGAGGTTTTGCGTGCAGAATGGCGGTAAAGAGTCGATGGAAAATTGCAGAATGATTACATTCACATTGGCAGGAATGACGTTTGAATACAACGAGGAAAAGAATCGGAAAAATATCCGCAAGCATGGTATTTCATTCAAAAATGCCGCGCGCGTGTTTTTTGACTATGACCGGATTGAATTTTTCGACGAGGAACACAGTGATGAAGAAGAGCGGTTTGATACGATTGGAGATATTTCAGCGGGAAAGCTCGGTTTAAACGAGGCTGCTGCGCGGATTGATCGGGGAACGGTTATCGGAAACGTGGAACAGTCGATTGGAAAAGTGAATGAAATTTTGTTTGTTGTATACACCGAGAGAATTCGGCTGGAGTCCAATGGCTCGAAAACAGAGATTACGCGCTTAATATCCGCACGGTTGGCAACCAATTTTGAAAGGGGGCTCTATTATGGTAAATATGAATAGCATGACAAAAGAAATGAAAGAAGAGCTTGCATTTTCCGAGGAAGAACTAGCGGAACTGGCGCGAGCAAAATCCATGCCGATCACGTTTGATGAGGACTGCCCAGAAACGACGCCGGAACGGGCCATCAAGTTCCGAAGGGTTAACCCACCTCGAAGATCAAAGAACGCAAATTTGGCATGAAAATGTGAGAAAAGAAGCTGGCTGGGATGGCAGGTTACTTTCGGGCAGTATCTGAGCACTTAGCCGCTCAGGTACGTAAGAACATGACTTAGGTATGAGCAGGCTCTTTTGCGAAGCAAAACTTAAAATGAGCCTGTGAATCGTTACTGGAACGAGGTACGAGTGAACAGGAACGATAGAAGCAGGGAAAGTCTGAAAAAAATTCAGAAAACACTTGATGAACCGCGCCAAATTGTGTATGATTATATCTAGTGTAATCACAGCAAGCAGCTTAGGAGGAAAAAACATGTATTTATTAACCGAAACTTCAGAGGTCAGCGCAGGAATGGGCTGGGGGCTTATGATCTTTTACATTGTGATCATCGCCGTGGCCATGTATTTCATGGCGATTCGTCCGCAGAAAAAGGAACAGAAACGGATTAATGCCATGCTGGCGGATCTGGCCGTGGGCGACTGTATCGTAACCACCGGAGGTTTTTATGGCATTGTCATCGATATCACAGACGAAGACGTGATTGTCGAGTTCGGAAGTAATAAAAACTGCCGTATCCCCATGAAAAAGACCGCTATCGCGGAAGTGGAGAAAGCAGACGCGCAGTAAAACAGCAGCAGTACCTGAAAATGCCGGGAACACCGGCATTTTTCTTTACGGCGGGTACTGCGTTGCGATAAAGTGGTAATACGGCGCTTCTTGCGCAAACATCGTTAAAAAAACGCAAGGAATGCAACGTGCTTTGGAGCCGTGGAACGGGTCTGGGCCTTGTAGAAGGTCAGCATACCTTGGAACCGTGAAACAAACTGGGAAGGACTTACGGAGAGCAGAGTGCCCCTAAGGCCACAAACGATCCTGGCCGGAGCCCGCCGGACAAGTCCAGCACCGCCTTGAAGCCATGAAAAGGAGGCCGGGAAAGCCCTCCGGGCGGGCGTAAAAGAAAAAGAGAAACGCAAAACCGACAGGTTTCTAGTTGAAATCTGCGGGAAAATGCATTATTATAGTCGTTAAAGCAATGGAATGGAGGAAAGAAAACATGAATCATAAGATCGCGGTGATTCCCGGAGACGGAATCGGCCCGGAAATCGTCCGGGAAGCCAGAAAAGTCCTGGATGCGGCCGGGAAAAAATTCGGCTTTACCCTGGACTATACAGAACTTCTGATGGGAGGAGCCTCCATCGACGTACACGGGATTCCTCTCACGGATGAAACGATTGCGGCGGCGAAAGCCAGCGAGGCAGTCCTGATGGGCTCCATCGGCGGGGATGCCAAAACCTCGCCCTGGTATCAGCTTCCCCCGGAAAAACGCCCGGAGGCAGGCCTGTTAAAAATCCGAAAAGCCCTGAATCTGTTCGCCAACGTGCGCCCGGCTTATCTGTATGAAGAGCTGAAGGAAGCCTGCCCGCTGCGGGACGAGATTATTGGAGACGGTTTCGACATGGTGATCATGCGGGAGCTGACCGGAGGCCTGTATTTCGGTGAGAGGAAGACAATAGAAGAAAACGGTGTGAAGAAGGCCATTGATACGCTTTCTTATGACGAGAACGAGATCCGCCGGATTGCGAAGCGCGGATTCGACATTGCGATGAAGCGGAAAAAGAAAGTGACCAGTGTGGATAAAGCGAATGTGCTGGATTCCTCCCGGCTTTGGAGAGCCGTTGTGGAAGAAGTGGCGAAGGAGTATCCGGAAGTGACGCTGGAGCATATGCTGGTGGATAACTGTGCGATGCAGCTTGTCCGGGATCCGAAGCAGTTCGACGTGATCCTGACTGAGAATATGTTCGGAGACATTTTGTCCGATGAGGCGAGCATGGTGACCGGTTCCATCGGAATGCTCTCTTCGGCAAGCCTGAATGAAACGAAATTTGGACTGTATGAGCCGAGCCATGGTTCTGCGCCGGATATTGCCGGGCAGGATGTGGCGAATCCGATTGCGACGGTTCTGTCGGCGGCGATGATGCTGCGCTATTCGCTGGATCTGGACGAGGCCGCGGACGCCATCGAGGCGGCTGTGAAGCAAGTCCTGAAAGAAGGCTACCGCACGGGCGACATTATGTCCGAAGGCTGCAAGAAAGTCGGAACCACCGAGATGGGCGACCTGATCGCGCAGCGAGTGTAAGCTTACGCAGCGCGGCCCAGCCAGGCATCAACGGCCAGTTGGTAGTGCATGCGCCAAGAGCGAACCCGTGCGCGCGGCTCAGCCAGGCATCAAACGGCCAGTCGGTAGCGCATGTGCCAAGAGCGAACCCGTGCGCCCAGCCCAGCAGTCAAGTACCAAACGGCCAGCCAGCAGCGCATGCCGTGAACACAGACCCACGCCGCCCGGCCTAGCCGCCCAGCTCGCAACACCCAAAACAACCAAACATCAGCCGCGGCCATTTGCCCGGATATTCCGGCCAGAACCCGGCCGCGCGCTGCCCAAATACCTGCCTGCCCCGGCAGGCCACCCGAAAGGAGACCAACCACCCATGAAAAGTGACGCAGTAAAAAAAGGCGTGCAGCAAGCCCCGCACCGCTCCCTCTTTAACGCCCTCGGCCTGACCCCCGAAGAAATGGAACGCCCCCTGGTCGGCATCGTCAGCTCCTACAACGAGATCGTTCCCGGTCACATGAACCTGGACAAAATCGTAAACGCCGTGAAGCAGGGCGTCGCCATGGCCGGCGGCACCCCCATCGTCTTCCCGGCCATCGCCGTCTGCGACGGCATTGCCATGGGCCACATCGGCATGAAATATTCCCTGGTCACCCGTGACCTGATCGCCGATTCCACCGAAGCCATGGCCATCGCCCACCAGTTCGACGCCCTCGTCATGGTGCCGAACTGCGACAAAAACGTCCCCGGCCTTCTGATGGCCGCGGCCCGTATCAATGTCCCCACCGTGTTTGTCAGCGGCGGCCCGATGATGGCCGGCCACGTACACGGCCACAAGACCAGCCTTTCCAGCATGTTTGAAGCCGTAGGCTCCTACAGCGCCGGGAATATCAGCGAAGAAGAGCTGGAAGAATTCGAATGTAAGACCTGCCCCACCTGCGGTTCCTGCTCCGGCATGTACACCGCCAACAGCATGAACTGCCTGACGGAAGCCCTCGGCATGGGCCTTCAGGGGAACGGCACGATCCCGGCCGTCTACTCCGAACGCATCCGTCTCGCAAAGCACGCGGGCATGAAAGTAATGGAAATGTACGAGAAAAATATCCGTCCGAGAAATATCATGACCGAAAAGGCCATCTTAAACGCGCTGACCGTAGATATGGCCCTTGGCTGCTCCACGAACAGCATGCTGCACCTTCCGGCCATTGCGCATGAAATCGGCATGGATTTCGATATCACCTTTGCAAACGAGATCAGTGCGAAGACCCCGAACCTCTGTCACTTGGCTCCGGCAGGCCCCACTTACATGGAAGACTTAAACGAAGCGGGCGGCGTCTACGCGGTGATGAACGAGCTGAATAAAAAAGGCCTTCTCTACACCGACTGCATGACCGTTACCGGAAAGACCGTCGGCGAAAATATTAAAAATTGTGTCAATAAAAATCCGGAAGTCATCCGCCCGCTGGAGAATCCCTACAGCGAGACCGGCGGACTGGCTGTCCTCACCGGAAACCTGGCTCCGGACGGCGGCGTGGTAAAACGCTCCGCGGTTGTTCCGGAAATGATGGTGCATGAAGGCCCGGCCCGTGTGTTTGAATGCGAAGAAGACGCCTGCGAAGCCATCCTGTCCGGGAAGATTGTAGCCGGAGACGTTGTTGTGATCCGCTATGAAGGCCCGAAAGGCGGCCCTGGAATGCGGGAAATGCTGAATCCGACCTCGGAAATTGCAGGCATGGGCCTTGGCTCTTCCGTAGCCCTGATTACGGACGGACGTTTCAGCGGCGCATCCAGAGGCGCATCCATCGGCCACGTATCCCCGGAAGCGGCGGTAGGCGGCCCCATTGCCCTGGTAAAAGAGGGCGATATTATCCGGATCAACATTCCGGAAAATAAGCTCGACCTTCTGGTCTCAGACGAAGAGCTGGCCGAAAGAAGAGCGAACTGGCAGCCCAAAGAGCCAAAAGTAACCACCGGCTATCTGGCAAGATACGCTTCCATGGTGACCTCCGGAAACCGCGGCGCGATCCTGGAAATCCCCGGAAAGAAATAAAAGCGACCCGCGCGGAATCCGCCAAAAATCCGCACAGCCGTGGCGGCCCGGATGGCCGGCCGCAGCGGGAAAACAGCCCCGGCGTGCAGCTTCGCCGGATACAGGAAGAAAGAAAAGCAAAGGAGTAAAACATGAAACTGAATGGTTCTGAAATCGTAATCAAATGTCTGAAAGAACAGGGCGTGGATACCGTTTTCGGGTATCCGGGAGGCGCCATCCTGAATATTTATGATGAATTATACAAACACAGCAATGAAATCCGCCACATCCTGACCTCCCACGAGCAGGGAGCTTCCCACGCGGCGGACGGCTATGCCAGAGCCACCGGAAAAGTCGGCGTCTGCCTGGCCACCTCCGGCCCCGGCGCGACGAATCTGGTAACGGGCATTGCCACGGCCATGATGGACTCGGTTCCGGTGGTTGCGATCACGGCAAACGTGACGGTTCCCCTGCTGGGACGCGACAGTTTCCAGGAAATTGATATCGCCGGAGTCACAATGCCGATCACGAAGCATAACTTTATCGTAAAAGATGTTACGCAGCTCGCATCAACCATCCGCCGCGCCTTCTACATTGCCCAGGAAGGCCGTCCGGGCCCCGTCCTGGTGGATATCACAAAAGACGTGACCGCCGCCGTGACCGAATACGAACCGGAGAAACCCTGGCCCGTAGAGCGCAGCACCGAATACATCAAGGAAAAAGACGTCGATCAGGTTCTGGAAATGATCAACCACAGCGAACGCCCCTTCGTCCTGGTGGGCGGCGGCGCCGTCATTTCCGACGCGTCCGAAGAGCTGATGGAATTCGTGAAAAAGGTTCATGCGCCCGTGACCGATACCCTGATGGGAAAAGGCGCTTTTGACGGGAACGATGAACTCTACTGCGGCATGATCGGCATGCATGGCACGAAAGTGGCGAACCTGGGCGTGACCGAATGCGATCTGCTGATCACCATCGGCGCGCGCTTCAGCGACCGCGTAACCGGAAACACCGCAAAGTTCGCGAAAAATGCGAAAGTCATTCACATTGACGTAGACCCGGCGGAGATTAACAAAAACGTCCACGCGGACGCCTACATTATTGGCGATATCAAAGAAGTCTTAAAACGCCTGAACACCCGCATCGAAGACCACAACCACGACGGCTGGCTGGCCCACGTGCACGAACTGAAAGAAAAATATCCGCTGAAATACAACCACGACGCCCTGACCGGCCCGTATGTGGTAGAGGAAATCTATAAAGTGACCAAAGGCGACGCCATCATCGTGACCGACGTTGGCCAGCATCAGATGTGGGCAGCCCAGTATTACAAATACAAAGAGCCCCACACCCTTCTGACCTCCGGCGGCCTGGGAACCATGGGCTACGGCTTGGGCGCGGCCATGGGCGCGAAGATGGGACGTCCGGAAAAGACGGTCATCAACATTGCAGGCGACGGCTGTTTCCGAATGAATATGAACGAAGTGGCCACTGCTGCGCGCTATAACATCCCAGTGATCGAAGTCGTGATCAATAACCACGTACTAGGCATGGTACGCCAGTGGCAGACCCTGTTCTACGGCGAGCGTTATTCCAGTACCGTGCTTCAGGACTGCGTGGACTTCGTAAAAGTGGCGGAAGCCATGGGCGCGGTGGGAATCCGTGTGACGAAGAAAGAGGAAGTGGCTCCGGCTCTGGAAAAGGCCATCAGCTTGGGGCGTCCGGTTGTCATCGACTGCCAGATCGACCAGGACGACAAGGTGTTCCCGATGGTTGCGGCAGGCGCGGCCATTGAAGAAGTCTTCGACCAGGATGACCTGAAAAAATAAATTTAGTATTGACGAATATTTAACAATGCCGTATACTTTATCGAAACAGAGCGCCGCAGTCTGAATCTCCTGCGGCATCGAAAAACATCAAACCGAACAAGAAGGAAATGAGGAGGAAACAATCGTGAACAGAGTGTACAATTTTTCAGCGGGGCCGGCGGTACTGCCGGAAGAAGTCTTAAAAGAAGCGGCTGGCGAAATGATGGACTACAAGGGCTGTGGAATGTCCGTTATGGAAATGAGTCACCGATCACAGGTTTTCGATGAGATCATTCAGGAAGCCGAACAGGATCTGCGCGACCTGATGAAGATTCCGGATAATTACAAGGTGCTGTTCCTGCAGGGCGGGGCGTCGCAGCAGTTTGCCATGATCCCGATGAACCTTATGAAAAACCGGGTAGCGGACTACATTGTGACCGGCCAGTGGGCGAAAAAAGCATATCAGGAAGCGCAGAAGTACGGAACCGCGAACAAGATCGCATCCTCCGAGGATAAGACCTTTTCCTACATCCCGGACTGCTCCGATCTGCCGGTAAGCCCGGACGCGGACTACGTTTACATCTGTAAGAATAACACCATCTACGGCACCAAGTTTAAAAAGCTTCCGAACACCAAAGGCAAGCTTCTGGTGGCCGATATTTCCTCCTGTTTCCTCTCCGAGCCGGAAGATGTGTCGAAATACGGCATTCTGTACGGCGGCGTGCAGAAAAACATTGGCCCGGCCGGCATGGTCATTGCCATTGTGCGGGAAGATCTGATTACCGACGACGTGCTTCCCTATACGCCGACCATGTTAAAATATAAGACCCACGCAGACGCAGGTTCCATGTACAATACCCCGAACTGCTACTGCATCTATATCTGCGGCAAAGTTTTCAAATGGCTGAAGAAAATGGGCGGTCTGGAAGAAATGGAAAAGTACAACGAGAAAAAGGCGGCCATCCTGTACAATTACCTGGATGAAAGCAGCCTGTTCCACGGAACCGTTGTGAAAGAAGATCGTTCGCTGATGAACGTTCCCTTCGTAACCGGGGACAAAGAGATGGATGCGAAGTTTGTGAAAGCGGCGACGGAGGCCGGATTTGTAAACCTGAAAGGCCATCGTACCGTCGGCGGTATGCGTGCCAGCATTTACAATGCCATGCCGATCGAGGGTGTGGAAAAGCTGGTTGCGTTCATGAAAGAATTTGAAAAGGAGAACCTGTAAAATGCTGAATTATACATGCCTGAACCCCATCTCAAAAGTCGGCCTTGATCTCTTTACAGGCAGCTATGTGAAAACCGAGCGGACGGAGGAAGCGGACGCGATCCTGGTGCGGAGCGCGGCGATGCACGATATGGAGCTGCCGGAGAATTTAAAGGCGGTTGCCCGGGCGGGAGCCGGAGTGAATAACATTCCGCTGGAAAAATGCGCGGAAAAAGGGATTGTGGTCTTTAATACGCCAGGCGCGAACGCCAACGGCGTGAAGGAACTGGTTCTTGCGGGCCTTCTGCTTTCTTCCAGGGATATCATCGGAGGGGTGAACTGGGTGCAGAGCGAGCGCCAGAACGAGGACATTGCGAAACTGGCGGAAAAAGAAAAGAAAAAATTCGCGGGCTGTGAGCTGAAGGGGAAGAAGCTTGGGATCATCGGCCTGGGCGCGATCGGCGTCCTGGTGGCGAATGCGGCCGTGAACCTGGATATGGATGTGTACGGCTACGATCCTTACATTTCCGTAGACGCCGCCTGGAAGCTTTCCAGAAATATTAAGCATATTAATGATGTGAAGGAAATTTACCGCGACTGCGATTACATTACGATCCATGTGCCGCTGCTTGAAAGCACGAAGAAGATGATCAATAAAGAGGCCATTGAATGCATGAAAGACAGCGTCGTGATCCTGAACTTTGCAAGGGATCTTCTGGTGGATGAAGACGCGGTTGTGACCGCTTTAAAGACCGGAAAAGTGAAACGCTATGTGACCGATTTCCCGAACCACACCACCGCGGGGGCTAAGGGAACCATTGTGATCCCCCATCTGGGCGCTTCGACGGAAGAGTCGGAGGACAACTGTGCGAAGATGGCGGTGGAAGAAGTGATGGACTACCTGGAAAACGGAAATATCCGGAATTCGGTGAATTATCCGAACTGTGACATGGGCGTGTGTACGGCGGCCGGGCGCATTGCGATCAACCACCGGAACATCAAGAACATGATCAGCCAGTTTACCGCGCTGTTTGGCGAGGCGGACATGAACATTGCAAATATGGTGAATAAGAGCCGGGGCGACTATGCCTACTCCCTGTTTGACCTGGAATCGCCGATTACGGACGAGATTCTGGAGCGGGTAGCTGGCATTGAGGGCGTCCTGAAGACACGCAGAATCAAATAGAAAGAGGGGCTGTTTTGTCAGCCCCTTTTCGCTTTCAGTGAGGCGTTATGTTACGGAAAATACAAAAAGGACTGAAAATCGAGCGGAACCTGAAAAAAATTTTCCGCTCCGTGAAGAAAAATAAAAAAGAATATCAAAAACTGGGAGAGATCATATGGCAAAAATTAAAGCATTCGCGGCAATCCGCCCGAAAAAAGAGCTGACCCCACGAATCGCGGCCCTGCCCTACGACGTATACAGCCGGGCGGAAGCGAAGGCAGAGGTGGAACGGGAGCCTTTGAGTTTCCTGAAAATTGACCGGGCGGAGACTATCTTGGGGGATGACGTAGACACCTACGCCCCGGAAGTCTACCAAAAGGCCCACGACACCCTGTGGGAAATGGTGGAAAAGGGCGAATTTGTCCGCGACCCCGCCCCGTGCTTTTACCTGTATGAGCTGACGATGCAGGGCCGGACGCAGACCGGGCTTGTGGCCTGCGCATCCATCGACGATTACGAAAACGGCGTGATTGAAAAGCACGAGAACACCCGTGCTGACAAAGAAGAAGACCGCATCCGCCACGTAGATCGCTGCAATGCGCAGACGGGCCCGATCTTTCTGGCCTATCGGAAGAATCCGGCGATGGAGGAACTGACCCGGAAAACCGAGCAGACCGAGCCGCTGTTTGATTTTATCGGAACCGACGGGATCCGCCACAAGGGCTACCGCATCAGCCAGCCGGAAGAGATCCGCGAAATTGAACAGATTTTTGAAACAATCCCGAAAATTTACATTGCCGACGGCCACCACCGGGCAGCCTCCGCGGTGAAGGTGGGGGAAATGCGCCGGGCGGCCCATCCGGGCTACGATGGGACGGAGGAATTTAACTGGTTCCTCGCGGTCTTTTTCCCGGACGACGAGCTGAAAATCCTGGATTATAACCGGGTGGTGAAGGATTTAAACGGCCTTGCGAAAGATGCCTTTCTCGAAAAAGTAAAGGAGAAATTTGAGGTGGAAATGCGCCCGGAACCCGTCGTATGCGCGGAAAAAGGCGAACTTGGCATGTACCTGGAAGATACCTGGTATCGGTTAAAGGTTCGGCCGGAATTTACCAGCGAAGACCCGGTGGAAGGGCTGGATGTGTCCTATCTCCAGCGGGAGCTGTTAGGCCCGGTGCTTGGTATCCGGGATCCGAAGACGGATGGGCGGATTGATTTTATCGGCGGAATCCGCGGCCTTGGGGAGCTGGAACGAAGAGTCCAAACGGACGCGGCCGTGGCCTTTGCCATGCATCCCACTTCGATTACCGAGCTGTTTACCGTGGCGGACGCGGGAGAGCTGATGCCGCCCAAATCCACCTGGTTTGAACCGAAGCTGCGAAGCGGTTTGTTTCTTCACGAAATTGATCGATAAACCGGTTCCTTTCTGCATCATCTTGTGGTAAAATGAAGATAATAAGCAAGACTACATAAAACGCGATGGGAGGATGTTTTTATGGATGAGAAATTGTATGAACAGATGGACTGGGCAGCCGTGGAGGGGATCGTTTATTCCGAGGAAGACCATCCACATGAGATTCTGGGACCGCATCTGACGGAAGAGGGGCTTCTGATTCAGACGTTTCTGCCGACGGCGCAGGCGGTTACCGTATGCATAAAAGGCGATAAAAACGAATATCCCATGGAGCAGGAAGATGAAGCAGGCTTCTTCGCGGTTCTGATCCCGGCCGGAAAGATTCCGGATTACACGCTGAAAGTCACCTATGACAATGGGAAGACCGAGAAGTTGAAAGACCCTTACAGCTTCGCTCCGGTGATCACCGAGGCTGAGACGAAGAAATTTAACGCGGGCATCTGCTACGATATTTATGAAAAACTGGGCGCCCACCCGATGACCATCAAAGGAACCAGAGGCGTACTCTTTGCCGTCTGGGCCCCGAACGCGATGCGCGTCAGCGTGGTCGGCGATTTTAACCTCTGGGACGGAAGGCGCCTTCCCATGCGGCGTCTCTGGGATTCCGGGATTTTCGAACTGTTCGTGCCCGGCCTGAAGGAAGACGCGATTTATAAATACGAGATTAAGGCAAAGGGCGGCCTCACCTACTTAAAGGCCGACCCCTATGCGAACGCGGCGGAGATGCGGCCGAATACCGCTTCCGTGGTGGCGAATCTGAAAGGGTTTGCCTGGTCGGACGCCGATTGGTTAAAAGAGCGGAAGAAGACGGATTCCAAAAAGCAGCCTATGTCCATTTACGAGCTGCATCTGGGTTCCTTCCGAAGACCTCCGAAAGAGGAGCTGGAAGAGCATTACTTCTATAATTATCGGGAGCTGGCTCCGATGATTGCCGAATATGTGAAAGAGATGGGTTATACCCACATCGAGCTGATGCCGGTGATGGAGCATCCGCTGGACGGCTCCTGGGGCTATCAGGTGACCGGGTACTATGCGCCCACCAGCCGCTACGGGTCGCCGAAGGATTTCATGTACTTTGTCAATTACATGCATGAGCAGGGGATCGGCGTGATCCTGGACTGGGTTCCGGCCCATTTCCCGCGGGATACGTTCGGCCTGTGCGCCTTTGACGGCACCTGCCTGTATGAGCATCTGGACCCCAGGCAGGGGTCGCATCCGCACTGGGGAACCCTGATTTATAATTACGGAAGGCCGGAAGTGAGGAACTTCCTGATTGCGAACGCCCTGTTCTGGGCGGAAAAGTACCACGTGGACGGCATTCGGATGGACGCCGTGGCCTCCATGCTGTACCTGGACTATGGGAAGAACGACGGCGAATGGGTGGCGAACATCTACGGCGGGAATGAGAATCTGGAAGCCATCGAATTCCTGAAACATTTGAATTCGATCTTTAAGAAAAAATTCCCGGACGTCTGCCTGATTGCAGAAGAATCCACCGCATGGCCGAAAATTACAGGTTCCGTGAAAGAGGACGGCCTGGGCTTCGATTATAAGTGGAACATGGGCTGGATGAACGATTTTACAAGCTACATGGCCTTGGATCCCTATTTCCGTTCCTATCATCATGGAGAACTGACTTTCAGTATGATTTACGCCTACAGCGAGGACTTTATCCTGACGCTGTCCCACGACGAGGTGGTGCATGGGAAGGCTTCGATGATCGGGAAAATGCCTGGAAACCGGGCGAATCAGTTCGCGAACCTGCGTGTGGCCTACGGGTTTATGATGGCCCATCCCGGAAAGAAGCTGCTGTTCATGGGACAGGATTTTGCCCAGTACGATGAGTGGTCAGAGGAACGGGGCGTGGAGTGGGAGCTTCTGGATTATGAGGAGCACCGCCAGATGCAGAAGTATTACCGGGCGCTGAACACATTTTACCGGGAACATCCGGCCATGTATCAGCTTGACTACGATCCGGACGGCTTCGAGTGGATCAACAGCATTGCGGCCAATGAAAATCTGCTGATCTTCGTGCGAAAGACAGAAAAGAAAGAAGAAACCCTTCTCTTTGTCTGCAATTTTGCCCCGGTCACCAGGGAAAAATACCAGATCGGCGTGCCCTATGCCGGAAAATACAAAGAAGTCTTTAACAGCGACAAGGAGGAATTCGGCGGCTCCGGAATCGGGAACCCGCGGGTAAAGCAGTCGAAAAAAGAGGAAGCGGACGACAGGGCGTATTCCATTACGATCAATATCCCGCCCCTTGGCATGACCGTTTTCTCCTACATCAAACCGGCGGAAAAGAAGGCCGAAGACGCGGCGGAAAAAGCCCCGGAAGGGAAGAACGCCCCGGACGAAAAGCCCGCGCCGAAGAAAGAAACGGCGGAAAAGCCGAAAACCCGGACAAGGGCCGGAAGAAAACCGAAAGCGGAGCCGGAAGAAAGCACGCTTTCAAAAGTGAAGGAAGCCGTCCGTTCGGTTTCCAGGAAGAAGACCAAAGAAAAATAAGAAAGATACGGAGAGCAGAGAGGCGAAATGGACGAAAAGACATTGTTTGACGACGAACAGGAACTCACAGAGGAGGAGCGGGAGGCTGTCCGGCATGCCCGGATGCATGCGGCGGGGATTGCGCACACCCATGACAATGGACACGTCCAGGTGGGTGGGGAGCCGCATGTGCACAGCCATTCCCACACCCATACCCACGAGAACACGAAGGCTGTCCTGAACCGGCTCTCCAGGGCCATCGGCCATTTGGAGTCTATCCGGAAGATGGTGGAGAGCGGGCGGGACTGCAGCGAAGTGCTGATTCAGCTTTCGGCGGTTAAAGCGGCGATTAACAATACGGGAAAGGTTATCCTTCACGACCACATCGAGCACTGTCTGGTGGATGCCATCGAGACGGGGGATATGGAAGCCATTGAAGAGCTGAATAAGGCGATTGACCGCTTTATAAAGTAAATTGGCCCTGCCCTGCCTGGTGCTCCGGGGGCTGCCGTAGGGGAACATGCAACCATCTTGGGGGCGGGTTTTTGATGCGCGGCAGAGGGCGCTTTCAGAAGTAATGGGAAAATTTTTGCAGAAGGAACGAGAACACATGAAGAAACCAAGTGATAAAAACAGTAAGGCCTATAAGAAATATAAAAGGAGAAGACGGATTTTCGCGCTGGAAATTGTGGTGCTTCTCTGTGTGATGGTGTATGCGGCTTATTATGTCGTGATTCAGAAGAAGCTGAATTCCATCCAGATCCAGGAAATTGCGCTGGAAGAGGTCGTGATTAACGAGGAGGTTCAGACGGACCCGGTGCTGCAGGGGGAGACGTATACGAATATTGCGCTCTTCGGACTGGATTCCCGTACCGGGAATCTGGCTCAGGCGAACAGCGATACCATCATCATTGCCAGCATTAATCACGATACGAAGGAGATCAAGATGGTGTCCGTTTACCGTGACAGTTACCTGGATATCGGGAGCGGGACGTATACGAAGGCGAATGCGGCCTATGCTTACGGCGGGCCGACGCAGGCGGTGGCGATGCTGAATTCGAACCTGGATCTGAATATTACGGATTATATTTCCGTGGATATGAAGGCGATGGTGACGATTGTGGACGCCCTGGGCGGGATTGAGATTACGGTGACGGATGAGGAGGCCGGGTATCTGAACGATTACTGCGTGGAGACTACGGAGATTTACAGCGGGGAGACTTACGACCGGAGCAATGACCTGCCGGGCGGAGGGACTTACCTGATGAACGGGATTCAGGCGGTGGCCTATACCCGAATCCGGTATACGGCCGGGAATGATTTTAAGCGTACTGGGCGGCAGCGGGAAGTGATCGAGCTGATTGTGCTGAAAGCGAAGTCGGCGGGGCTGGGGACGCTGAATACGATTGCCAATGAGGTGTTCCCGATGATTCTGACCAGTTATACGCCGTCAAGGCTGATTTCTCTGGGACTGAGTCTGTTGAGTTATGATTTTGGGGAGTCGACGGGATTTCCGTTTGCGCATAAGACGAGTTCGGATGGGTTGTATAATGAGGTGCCGGTGACGTTGGAGACGAATGTGGTGCAGCTGCATGAGTTCCTGTTTGGGAAGACGGATTATGCGGTTTCGGCGACGGTGCAGGATAAGAGTTATACGATTATGATGAATACGGGGTATACGGACCCGTCGACGGCGAGTACGGAGAATTATGGGACGTGATGGGAGATGAGTGAGCGGTAGGGAGAAGATGCAGCGGGAGGTGATATTTTGGAGGAAGAAAAGAGTATTTCCGTTATTCGGAAAAAGGAGCACCTTGTGGAAGAGGCGAGAAAGTTTAATCTTTTGAGCAATGTTTTTATGTCCGTTGCGCTGGATGATAAGGCGGCCTGTCAGCATGTGATCCGGATTCTTACGGGAATTCCGGATCTGGTGGTGAAGGAGGTGCGTTCGCAGTATCGGATTTCCAAGGTTACTTCTCATGATGCGGTCTTGGATATTCTGGCGGAAGATGGAAAAGGACGTCTTCATAATCTGGAAATTCAGAGGAAGGATACAGTGGATCACGCCAGGCGAAGCAGGTTTTACGCGGCGATGATTGACAGCGAGTATCTGATGAAGGGTCAGGAGTACAGTGACTTGCCGGAAGTCTATATGATTTATATCAGTGAGACGGATTTGTGGAAGGCCGGAAGGACGGTGTATGAGGCGCAGAAGGCATTTAAAGATACGGATATCCTATATGAGGATGGTGTTCACATCATTTATGTCAATGCGGCTGTGGATGATGGGAGCGAGATTGCGAAGCTGATGAACTATTTTAAGACGGCAGATCCGGCCGATCAGAGCCAGGGCGATTTATCGAAAAGGATTCACTTGATGAAGTGCGAGGAAGGAGGCTACGACCTTATGTGTGAAGTATCGGAAAGAATTTATAATGAAGGGAAGATCGAAGGAAAGATCGAAGGCAAAAGGGAAGGAAAGCTTGAAGGCAAGCGCGAGACAGCCTTGAATCTCGCAGAGATGGGCATGCCGGTGGAAAGCATCGCGAAGGCGGTTAAAGAAGGCGTAGGCCTTGTGCAGCAGTGGATTTCCGGGGCGAATGCGGCAAGGCAGTAGGGCCAAAGGGCGTATCGTGAAAAAATCGTGAAAAAAATTTAGAAAAATTAAAAAAAGGGCTTGCCAAAATGGCAAAAAGAAGCTATAATAGCAAAGTCGGCAGTGATACTGCCGACCAGGCTTCCGTGGCTCAGCTGGTAGAGCAACGCATTCGTAATGCGTAGGTCGCCGGTTCGAATCCGGCCGGGAGCTTCGAAGAAAAAGTCTCGCAGATGCGGGACTTTTTTTTGCGGGAAATGTCCGGCGGCTGCTTCTGTCATCCGTCGGCTTTTTGATACCTGCCAAACGATAAACATGCAGGCTCTGAAAGGCGGAGTCCCGTTACTATTCAGACAGTACCTGAGCACTTAGCTGCTCAGGTACGTAAGAATGTGATTCAGGTGTGAGCAGGCTCCTTTTGCGAAGCAAAACTTAAAATGAGCCTGCGAGTCGTTACTGGAACGAGGTACGAGTGGACAGTAACGGAGTCCTTGCGGGATAAAATGAGATTGCCTATTGGAAATCGAAACGGTTTGTGCTACACTGTTCCCAGAACATCTGGAAAACGGGAGGAAAGAAATGATCACGACAATTACCCTGAATGTAGCCATCGACAAAGCCTACGTCGTAGACACCCTGACCAAAGGCGAAGTCATGCGCGTAAAAACCTGCTCAAACACCGCGGGCGGCAAAGGCCTAAACGTCGCTAAAGTCGTAAAACTCTGTAAAGAAGAAGTCACCGCCGCCGGCTTTGTAGGCGGCCACGCCGGTGCGTATGTCTGCGACATGCTGGACAAAGCCCACGTGCCGAACCGGTTCGTTCATACCGCCGGGGAGACCCGCTCCTGTATCAATATCCTGGCAGCGGACGGAAGCTCCACGGAATTCCTGGAACCCGGCGAGCCAGTGACGGAAGCGGACGTGGCGGCTTTCCTGAAGGAATTCGATGGGATTGTGGAAGAAAGTGACGTGGTGACGATTTCAGGAAGCATGCAGAAAGGTATCCCGGCGGACATGTACGCGACTCTGATCCGAAAGGTAAAGGCAGCCGGGAAAAAGGTCATCCTGGATACCAGCGGAAAGCTGCTGGAGGACGGCATCCGGGCGCTTCCGACAATGATTAAGCCAAATGACGATGAAATTGAAATGCTGCTGGGGGTTCCGGTGACGAATCGGGAAGAAATCCTGGCGGGAGCGAAAAAGCTCCACGCGATGGGGATCGAGATCGTGGTGGTGTCCCTTGGAAGCGACGGGGCGCTGATGGTGACGGATAAGGGCGTTTATCATGGGAGGCCGCCGAAGATTTCCGTTGTCAATACGGTGGGATGCGGGGATTCCATGACGGCGGCTTTCGCGGTGGGACTGGCGAGAAGGTATGAGGCGGAGGAGATGCTGCGGTATGCGGTTGCGGTCTCGGCGGCGAATGCGATGACGATGCAGACGGGAAGTTTCCGGGAGGAGGATATGGAGAAGATTCTGCCGGAAGTGACGGTCGAGAAAGTGGAGTAAGAGCGGCGGAAAGCTGCGGTCGGATGCGGGCTGCCAGTTCCGACTGGTCAGCCGAGAAGGTGAAGTAAGAGCGGAGAAGGGCCGCGGCCAGATGCGGGCCGGCAGTTCCGAATGATCAGCCGAGAAAGTGGAATAGGAGCGGCGGAAAGCTCTGGCTGGTTAACTGCGAAAGGCATTACCGTGCATGAAAATATCCGGGGCATGCCGCATCCTGGGTTTACCGGGCCTAAGCCCGGTAAACCTCGCATCCTTCAATATAAGAGGCCAGGCACCTTGAGGTGGAGAGAAGGGCGTGGCCGTCCCAGACGGCGAAATCCGCGTCCTTTCCAACTTCCAGGGTGCCGGTTTTTTTGTCCAGCCCCAGGATGCGCGCCGGCGTCTCGGTGACGGCACGCAGGGCGGTGTCCATGGAAAGGCCGTGGGCGGTCAGAAATCCGGCCATGAAGGGAAGCCTTGCGGTGTTGGTCACATCGTCCGCGGTCAGGGCAAGGAGACAGCCGGACTGCGCTAAGATAGCGGCATTGTCCAGAGAAAAATCATACCAGCTTTTGATGGTGGTCTGCATCGGCCCAAAGGGGAGGGCGTTCAGAACAAAGGAAACCGGATGCGCCTTCCAGAAGTCCGGCATTTTCCAGGCCTCATATCCGCCGTCAATGGTGAAATCCAGGCCGAATTCTTCGCCGAAACGCACCGCCATGGCAAGATCCTGGGCTGCATGGCAGAAAAAGCGGGCCTTCTGTTCCCGTTTCAGGACGGGGAGGAGGGCTTTCAGCGTGGGATCGGCAGTTTCTTCCTTTTGTTCATCAAGAAGCTGCCGGGCTTTAGAGAGCTTTTCACGGAGCATGGCGTTAGCGCTCATGCGGGTCATAGGAGAACGTTTCATCGGCGCGTAGGAGCGGACGGGAAATTCGCCCACGGAAAAATTCATCTGCCGGGAGCCGGGGATCAGCATTTGATCAGAGGTTTCGGCTTTTTTTAGTTTAAAGGAAGCGCCCTGGCCGTCGATGAGATTGCTGTGGCCGCAGGCGGCAAAACAGGTCGTGATACCAAAGGCGCGGGCAGCGTCCAGAGCCGGGGAAAATGGATCGAAGGCATCCTCAGCCAACAGGGCAGGCGTGAAAGGGTCGGAAGCGTCCGCACCGTCGCGGGTATCGGTCAGGTAGTTAAAAGGCTCTTTATTAATGCCAAGATGGGAACTGGCATCGATCAGGCCGGGGAAAATGGAAAAGCCGGAGTAATCCAGCAGAATGGCATCTTCCGGGACGGGAAGGTTTTGGCCGACGGCGGTAAGGATTCCATCTTTGATTTCCAGCATTCCTTCCGGAATCTGTCTGCCGTTTCCGGTATATAAGATTTTGGATTTCACGTAAGTAACAGGCATGGTCAGCGGCCCTCCTTTGTGTGATGGTAGATGACGCCGTCGATGATGGTGGCAATGCAGCGGGTCGTATTGCGCAGGGGATCGCCGTCGAAAATAGCAAGATCGGCGTCCTTTCCGGCTTCAATGGAGCCGATACGGTGATCCAGGTCCAGGTTTTTCGCCGCTTGGATGGTGAGGCCGCGCATGGCGGCGGCAGCGCTTAAACCGTGAGCGGTGCAGATCCCGGCGAGGGAGGGCAGGTAAATGGTGTCCCACCCGGAGTCCTGAATCAGGGAAAAGGCGACGCCGGCCTGTTCGAGAGCGGCGGGATTTAAGGGGCTGATCTCTTTGATTTCCATTTTTAAAGGCTGGATCAGTAAGGGACCAACGCAGCAGGAAACCTGGTTTTCCGCAAGGTAGTCAGCCAGGAAACGCCCGGCTGTGACATGTTCCAGGGTGTAATGCAGATGAAATTCTTTTCCAATGCGCACGGCGGCCGCAATGTCCTGAGCGGTGTGGCAATGGATTTTTACAAGGCGTTTTCCAGTGAGGGCGGAAGCGAGGATTTCCTGGAGGTGATCTTCGGCGTCCAGCGCGCCTTTTTCTTTCCTTTCCAGATAGGCCGCGGCATCCCGGAAGGCTTTGCGCAGGAGGGCACTGTTTCCCATCCGGGAACCGGGGGCAATGCCTTTCTGGCCGTACATGGTTTTGGGATTTTCCCCCAGGGCCAGCTTGAGGGGCTCACATCCGGAAACCGCCATTTCTTCCGGGAAAACGGCGTCTTTTAATTTGACGGCAGTTCCGGTGCCGCCGATCAGATTTGCGGAGCCGGGCAGGGTGCAGAAGGTGGTAAATCCGGCGGCGCGGATCTGGGAAATTTCCGGGGCGAAGGGATCGACGGCGTCCAGGGCGGACATGTCGGGGGTGAGGGGGCCGGTCATTTCGTTGTCGTCGGACATGGAGAGATGGCCGTGGGACTCGATGAGGCCAGGGGTGACATAACAGCCGCTGGCATCCAGGATTTCGCAGCCGTCCGGGATCGGAACGCCGGGGCCGGCAGCCAGGATTTTTCCTTCTTTCAGGAGGATGACGCTGGCGGGGGCATAGGTGCCGTCCGGGAGGAGCATGTTTTTACAGGTGATTGCAAGCATGGAAGGACTCCTTTCCGTGTGTTCTTTTCTTCACTTTAAGCGAAAGTTGATAAAAAGTCAATGTTGGATTGACGAAAATTAGCAAAAAAAGGCCGGGCGTATTGACAAAATTTTCAGATTTTATTATGATGAAGGAAAAAGCAGGAATGAGAAGGTTTGGAAGATGACGAGAGAAGAGGCATATCAGTTTTTGTATAAATTGGCGGAAGGGATTTCCCAGATGTTTGGGAAAAATTGTGAGACGGTGATCCATGAGCTGCGGGATGGGGAGGTGTGGTCCATTGCGATTTTCAATGGGCATGTTTCCGGAAGGACGGCGAATACGACGATGGGGATTTTTGGGAAGCCGATCGGGATTGAGGTGTTCAGCCAGGAGCAGATCCAGAAGGATAACTGTAATCAGCTGGTGATTCATCCGTCGGGGAAGATGATTAAGTCGTCCACGTTTTTTCTGCGGGGGGAGGATTACCAGTTTGCGCTGGGAATTAATTATGATATTACGCTGATGGAGCAGATGAAGCGGATGCTGGGGGATTTTACGGCGAGCGAGGGGGATTTGTTTTCGAATATCAGCGAGGAGAAGGGCGGGGAGATTCATTTGGAGAATATTTTTGAGACGTGCCTGGAGGCGATGCATAAGCCGATTCCGGAGATGAAGAAGGAGGAGCGGAAGGCGATGGTGAAGCTTTTAAGGGAGCGGAATTTTTTTAATCTGCAGAGGAGTGTGCCGTATGCGGCGGGGAAGTTGGGGGTGTCGAAGTATACGATTTATAAGTATTTGAATGAGATTGAGAGGGAGGGGTGAAAACAGTTGATAAAGCGTCAAGATTATGTTGACAAAAAATGGCGAAAAAGTTATAATAATGACAACAGCAGTGAGCCGATGATGGGGCTGACTGCTTTTTTTGTAAAAAAATGTCTGAGATGAAGGAGGAACGGCGATGTTTGTTTTAAAAGGAAGATTGATCGATGGGAACCGGGATACGGCTTTGGCGAACGGTTTAGTGGCTGTAGAGGGAGAGCGGATTGTTTACGCCGGAGAGGCGGATGGGTTTACTGTGCCGGAAGGGACCGAAGTTATGGAGGTTCGCGAGGGCACGATCATGCCGGGGATGATCGACTGTCATGCGCATTTGAGCGCGGAAGAGAGCCAGAATCTGACGGGGAACCGCCATTATGACTGTCTGCTGACGGCGGCTTACGACTGCGGAAAGCTGGTGGATGCCGGGATCACCGGGGTCCGGGATATGAGCGCCTTTGGGGCGGCGCTGTCCCGTGCGGTGGACGCGGGAATTGTACGCGGTCCGCGGATTATGCCGGGCGGCCGGGTGATCAGCGTGACAGCCGGACATGCCGATACGGATTCAGAGATGAGCGTGGAGGAGGTGAACCGGAAAAGCCTGCTCTCGTGTGTGGCGGACGGGAAGGAAGGGTGCCTGCGCGCGGTGCGCCAGCAGTTCCGGGACGGCGCGAAGTTCATCAAAATCTGTGCGACGGGCGGCGTGTCTTCTTCGGTGGATAACCCGAATGATGTGCAGTTTTCCAGGGAGGAACTGGATGTGATGGTGGCCGAGGCTGAGAGGCGAGGTTCTTATGTGGCGGCGCATTGCACCGGATTGGCAGGAACATTGCAGGCGATTCAGGCGGGCGTCCATTCGGTGGAGCACGGCGTGAATCTGAATGAGGAATGCGTGCGGCTGATGAAGGAAAAGGACATTACGCTGGTGTCTACCTGCTACGTCCCCTTTATGATGGGAAAAATGACGGGCCATACCAGCGCAATGGTGAAGAAAGGGAAGGATTGCGTGGATACGATCCTTTCCGGCTATAAGCTGGCGCGGGAAGCCGGGGTGCGCCTGGCGATGGGGACGGATTTCAGCAACAGCCATAATACGCCGTATAAGGAAATCGGAAAGGAGCTTGGCTGCATCTGCGAATGCGGCTTTACCCCGATGGAAGCCATCCAGGCCGCGACGAAGAACGGCGCTTACCTGATGAAAATGGCAGACCAGACCGGGACGCTGGAGGCCGGGAAGCTGGCGGATATTCTGGTTGTGGACGGTGATCCGTCCAAGGAGATCGGAATGCTGGGCGATGCGGATCATGTGCGTCACGTGTGGATTGGCGGCAAAAAGATGAAGTAGGAGGGTGCGCTTTGGAAAAGAAAAAGCTGGATTTTGAGAATCTGCGGGATGTGGTATGGATTTCGGAGCCCGCGCTGTCGCCGGATGGAACCAGGGCGGCTTATGTGAAAGGGATTTCGGATTATGATTCCGGGCAGGTGAAGACCAGGATTCTGGAAAAAAATTTGGAGACTGGGGAGGTCTGGGAAGCGGCGCTTTCCAGGATGGTTCAGAAGAACCCGGTCTATTCGCCGGATGGAAAGAAGCTGGCGTTTTTGGCTTCGGACGGAAGGCCGTGGCAGGTTTGGGTGAAGAAGCAAGGGGAGGAGCCGGTGCAGGCGACGCATCTGCGCCATGGGGCGGCGAACCCGGTTTTTTCTCCGGACGGCGGGAAGCTGGCGTTTGAAATGAAGTATTTTCCGTGGGAGGACGCGGAGCTGTTCCGGGAAATGACCGTGGAAGAGTACGAAGCTTTCCGGAAAGCGCGTGAAGAGGAGCCGAAGGTGATTGAGAACCTGATTTATAAGTTGGACGAGGCCTATGGGATGCTGGATGGCAGCCGGACGGGTATCGGGGTTCTGACGCTGGAAACGATGGCGTGCGAGCGGGTGACGCCCGCGGATGTTTCTTATGGGGTTCCGAGTTTTCTGGACGGCGGGAAATGTGTGGCGTGCTATGGGTATCCGCATACGCATTGTAAGGAAATGAGTGCGGAGATTTACCGGATTGAGCTGGAGACAGGAGCCGTGCGGCAGATTGAACGGAGTGTGCCGTCGTATTATGGGCTTCCAATTCAGGAGGATGCGGAAGGGAATTTCCTGTATTGCGGGGTGCATATGGATCGGGGCGCGGCGATGCCGGAGATTTTTCGGGTTGCGCCGGAGGGCGGAGAGAGTGCGCTTTTGTTTGCGACAGATCCGGTTTGCCATGGGATTGACCCGCTGTTGTCGGGGGATGCGCATTTGCCGCAGAAGGATTGTGCGTTCCGGCAGGATGGGGAAGGGAAGCTGTATTTTCTGTCCTACCATATGGGGCGGAGCAATGTGTTCTGCTGGGATGGGGAGAAGATTTCCCAGATGACGGAGGAAGCGTGCGTTCTGAGCTTTGATGGGCCGGTGGATGGGAAAATGCTGGTGCTGAAAGCAGAGTGGAACGAACCGGCGGAGCTGTATCTGCTGCGGCAGAATGAGGCGGGAAGGTTTGTGGAAGAATGCCGGGTTACGCGGAGCAATGAGTGGCTGGAAGAGTATGAGATGTTTGAGCCGGTTCCGGTTTCGGTAAGGAGCCGGGATGGGAAGGCTGAGATCCGGGGCTGGGTGATGGTGCCGGAGAGCGCCGAAAGGCAAGGCCGGGCGGAAAATCCGGGGGCCTCGGAAGGGGCAGACCGGGTGCAGGCACCGGAAAGCGCCGAAGGCCAGAGCCAGGCGCAGAGGTCGGAAGCCGCCGAAAAGCAGAACCAGGCAGGAGCTAAACCTCAGCCGCAGTCCCCGCAAATTCCAGCTGTCTTGGACATCCACGGAGGCCCGGAATCCTGCTACGCCGCCGGATTTTTCTACGAGGCCCAAATGATGGCCTCCAAAGGCATGGCCGTCCTGTTCTGCGACCCGCGGGGCGCTTCCGGCTACGGGCCGGAGTTCATGCAGGACGCTTACGCTTACGGACAGGAAGCGGTGGACGATTATCTGGAATTTGTGGAAGAGGCGTGCAGGCGCTTCCCGCAGATTGACCGGAAACGGGTTGGCGTGACCGGAGGTAGCTACGGCGGCCATATGACGAACAAACTGATTTCCGTGACCGACGCGTTCGCGGCGGCTGTGACCCAGCGCACCTGGGTGAATCCATCCACTTCCTATGGAACCGGGGATATGGGCTTTTACAGTGCCGCGCCGCAGACGGTTAGTTTCCAGGAATATATGGAGAACCGGGCGAGGAACAGCATCATGAAATATGTGCGGAATATCCACGTGCCGCTGTTAATCCTGCATGGGGAAAAGGATTACCGCTGCGCGCTGGAGCAGGGCGAGCAGGTCTATCATGCCCTGCGCTCGCTCAAGCCGGAACTTCCGGTGAAAATCGTGATCTTTCCGGGAGAGAACCATGCGGTCACCAGAGCGGGGCTTTTGCATAACCAGATCCGCCATATGAAGGAAATGACCGAGTGGTTTGAAACGTATCTGGGAGAGGAGGCAGGCCGGAATGCGTAAAAAGAAATTTGAAATCAAGGACTATGAGAAAATCGTATATGTTTCCGAGCCGGATTACTCCGAAAAAGGGAAGATGCTGGCATTTACCCTTCGGAAGTTTCAGGACGGGGACTACATTCAGGAGGTTTTCATAAAGACGGAAAACGGAGAGAAAAAAATCACAGCCGGAGGACGCAGGGAATGCGTACCGCGTTTCTCGCCGGACGGAACAAAATTCGCATTCTTATCGGACGCGAATGGAATCATGCAGCTTTGGATAGGCGAGTGTGCGCCAAGTGCGGAGAAAAAGCCGGAACCCGTGGCTACGCTGGCCGTGCCCGCGAACATAGTCTGCGTAGCAACGCCCTCGGACGCCCAGGTCACTGACTATGCCTGGTCACCCGACAGCACCACCCTCCTCTGGCTCGGCGAACGAAACCTGACCAGGAAGACCACCCCGCTCGCCTGGGCCGACCCCATTGTCGCCACTGGCTCCTCCTACCGCCGCGAATCCGACGGTGGATGGCAGAAATCGCGTGAAACTACGGTAAATCTCTGGAACCTGTCCGCCAATGAAGAACAGATTCTGCACACCAGCAACGAAATCCTCAAAAATCCGGCCTGGTCTTCAGACGGAAAAACCATTACCTGGACGGAAAGCGCCGTATCCGAAGAATACGATATGGAACTGACCCTGGCGGCCGGCGAAGGAGCCTGCCGTGGAAACGAACCTCTGGTAGCCGGCGAAGGAGCCTGCCGTGGAAACGAACCTCTGGCGGCCGGCGAAGGAGCCTGCCGCGAAAACAACCCCTCGGCCGCCAGCAAAGCAGTCCGCGTGGAAAACGAACCCCTGACAGGCACAGGCGACCTTCCAGACGAAGTCCTTCCTTTTGTTATCAACGGCTCACCCTTCCCGGAAAAGAACCGCCTTTTTTGCGGCACCGGCATCCCGGACACCCGCGCCGTCATCGCCACAAAAGCAGGCAGAACCGCCGTCTACCTGGTCACAGCCCACGAAGAAACCCAAACCTGGAAAAAACTGACCGACGGCACCGGAACCTACTCCGCCCTCTGCCAGGGCGAACCCGGCTTCCTCTACGCCCTCCGCAGCGACTGGCGCAGACCCTTCGAAATAGTAAAAATCAGCCTGGCAGACGGCACAGTAACCCAGGTCACCGACCATAACCCCTGGCTGGAAGAAACCATAACAGGCAATGTATGCGCTTACCAGATTCCTTCCCTGGACGGAAACGTAACTTTGGACGGCTGGCTCATGCGCCCCGCCATGGAAACCGAACCGGAACCCGGCAGCATCCCTGCCGTCCTCCTGATCCACGGCGGCCCGGCCAGCTTCTATGGCGACGCCTTTAACCCGGAAGCCGAGCTTTTAGCCGCCGCCGGAATGGCCGTCCTGATGCCGAATCCCAGAGGGAGCAGCGGCTACGGAGCCGCCTTCGGCAAAAACGAACTGGGCTACGACGGCACCGCTTATCAGGATTTGCTGTACTATCTGGACAATGCCCTGCGCGCCTTCCCGTGGATCGACGCGAACCGCCTGGGTGTGGCCGGCGGCAGCTACGGCGGCTACATGGCCGCCTGGATGGCCGGCCACTGCAAACGCTTCCGCGCCGCCGCTGTCCTGCGCGGCCTGTTAAACTTCCAGTTCCTCGTCCTGACCTCCGAAGCCGCCGGACAGCCGGGCATGCTCGAAGAACCGAAAGATTACGAAGATTTCCTGCTGCGCGCCGTGCGGGAGTCGCCGACCACCTATGCCCAGGACATGGACATTCCCATGCTGATCATGCACGGGGAAGACGACGTATGCTGTCCGGTGGACGGCGCACACCAGCTCTACGTAGGCGTGAAGGACACCCACCCGGATCTTCCGGTGAAACTGATCCTGTTCCCGAAAACGGGACACAAGATCCGCGCCGCACGCCTGGACTACTACGAGCGCTACGAACAGGAGCTGGTTAATTGGATGAAAAGTTACTGTTCAGACAGTACCTGAGCACTTAGCTGCGACGCGAAGCTAGTCCTTTAGGGCTCAGGTACGTAAGAACGTGATTCAGGCGTGAGCAGGCTCTTTTGCGAAGCAAAACTTAAAATGAGCCTGCGAATCGTTACTGGAACGAGGTACGAGTGAACAGTAATGATGAAAAAATATCTGGAGGGATAAACGAATGGAAAACTGGACACCCGCCCATTTCGAGGCAAAAGGAACCATACAAACCCAAAACGGCCCGGTCAGCTACCTGGCCATTTCCGAAGACCATGTCTTCTATGACGAAACCGGCGCGCCCGAAGCGACGATTTTCTCTTATTCATATTTCCGGGCAGACGCCCCGCAGGCAGACAGGCCCGTTTTATTCGTCTATAACGGCGGCCCCGGCTCCTCCTGCGTGTGGATGCACACCGGCATGATGGGCCCCTGGCGGATGAAATACGAAGACGCTGTGCATCCCCCGGTGAACCCGCCCTACGAAATGAAAGAAAACGACGACTGGCTGCTGGACACCTGCGATATTGTCATGGTTGATCCGGTGGGAACCGGCTACGCAAGGCTTTTGAAACCGGAAAAAGCCGAACGCTACTACGGCCCCGGAAATGACGCCTGGGCGATCGCGGAATTTATCGAAGCATGGCTCCGCAAATACGACCGGCGGAACAGCCCCATCTACCTGGCCGGAGAGAGCTACGGAACCATCCGCACGCCCCTTCTCGTCCAGGAGCTGATGTGCGGCCCCACAGGGGCTGCCGGAAAAATGCGCGGAATTCCGGTAAAAGGCGTATTGCTCCTGGGAACCGTTCTGGATATCGGGGCAACGCCCCTTCCGGTTCCGCGGGAACCCATGGATCTCTATACCGAAGCCGCCGTGGCTTGGTATCACAAGCCGGAAGGGAAGAAACCTCTCCGGGGACACCTCGAAGATGCCTGGAAGTTTGGAACTGGGAAATACCTGACCAGCCTCTATTTAAAGAACAGCCTGTCCGCGCAGGAAAGACAGGAGCTGGCCGAAACCCTGACCTATTTCACGGATGTGGATGCCGCCTATTTTAAGGAGCACGACTACCGGATTACGCTGGATGAATTTTCACATCAGGTCGGAAAAAGCCGCGGATTTGACGTTGGACTGTACGACGGGCGCTATACGATGCCGCATACCGAACGCACGGAACTCCTCGATCCGGTGATCGACGATCCCGCCATGGGAGCATATACCCCGTCCATGACCGCCGCGATGGAGACGATTCTGAAGAAAAAGCTGAACATTGTGCTGGATCGGGAGTACAAAGCCATTGCATTTAAGGAAGTCAACATGCATTGGAAATTCGAATACCTCGTGCCGCCGCGCACCTGCCTGGAACGCGCCGCCCGCCGGAATCCGGACTTCCGCATCTTCCTGGGAGCCGGACTCTACGACCTCGTAACCAGCCCTGGCTACGCCCGTGCGCTGAAAAACCAGCTCGACGTCGCCCCGGAACAGATCGTTCATCACGAATACGAATCCGGCCACATGCCATACCTTGGTGAAGAAAGCTTCCACCGCCTGGTCGGGGATATCCGCGCATTCATCCGATAGAAAGGAACCTACTGCCGAATCGACCGACGCGGTGCTGTGGCCCGCGGCCCGGCAGGGATCCCCAATCCCAAACGGCCCGGCGGTCAGCCACACTCGCCGCCCGCGCCCGCCTCGAATCCGACAAAAAAATTGAAAAACCATCAATTAATAGTTGACAAAATGTTGCATTTAAGATAAAATTTAGCATTATATACTTTATCAAGTTGAAGCGAAAAATTTTATCAAACCCAAGGAGGAGCCATTATGAAAAAAGCGAAAATCGCCATCCTGCTCTGCGCCGCCATGACCATGTCCCTGGCCGCCGGAGCCGTCACCACCTACGCGGAAGAAACCTCCGCAAAAGTCCTGAACATCGGCTGGCCCTACGAACCGTCCACCTTAGACCCCGCCCGCGCCGTCGAAGACGCCAGCTACCGCATCCTGCGCATGACCGGCGAAGCCCTCCTGCGCAACGTGGAAAACGAAGCGGAACCCGGCTGCGCAGAAAGCTACGAAGTCACCGACGACCACATGGAATACGTGTTCCACTTAAGAGAAGACAACGCCTTCTCGGACGGCACGCCCATCACCGCCAACGACTTCAAATACACCCTGGAACGCCTCCTGAATGCCGAAGGAGCCTACGAAGGAGCCAGCACCGGCTACATTATTAAAAATGCAGAAAAATATTACAACGGCGAATGCGACATCAGCGAGCTCGGCATCGAAGTCGTTGACGACTACACCCTGAAGCTGACCCTGGAATACCCCACCTACCCGATCACCTTCACGAACTGGGCGTTCATCCCGGTAAGCGAAGCCAAATCCGACGAACTGGGCGTATCCTACGGCGCAGAAGCTGAAAACATGCTGACCAACGGCCCGTTCACCGTAGCGAGCTGGGTACATGACTCCGAAGTCGTTCTGGAAAAGAACCCGAACTACTGGAACGCAGATGCCGTAAACCTGGATCAGATCGTCTGCAAGCTGAACGCTAAAGGCGACACCGCCGTGGACATGCTCCTGGCAGGCGAACTGGACATGGCGAACATGGACAGCCAGATGCAGGCCGACACCCTGACCAGCAGCGGCTTTATTGCTGAGATGATCAACAACGGACTGGAAGAACTCCACATTAACCATACCGGAAAGACCGAAGAAACCGGTTTATTCCTGTCCAACACGAACTTCCGCAAAGCTTTGAACTATGCCATCGACCGTGACGCTCTGGTAGCGGCCGCCTACACCACCGACCAGGCGACCACCCGCTTCATCAGCTCCACCGAAGCAGGCGTAGAGGGAACCTTCCAGGAAGAATATCCGTATGAAGGCTGGACGACTTCGGCGGATGCGGAAAAAGCCCAGGAATGCTTAAACGCAGCTCTGGAAGAGCTTGGGAAAACCGCGGACGAAATCCCGACCTTCACGATGATGTGCTATGATTCGAATACGAATATGATCGCCCTGAACGCGATTATGGATATGTGGAACAAAACCCTCGGCATCAACTGCGAGATCGACGCACAGCCGATCCAGAACATGATCCAGAAAGCCTATGCCGGCGACTACGATTTCTGGAAGGGCGCAATTGCCACCTCTACGATCGATGCCCTGGATCTGTTCAATTACTACACGACTTCAGACGGCATGTTTAATTACAGCAATGAAGAGTACGACAGTCTCTACAACGCGACCAGAGACGCCGTAACCTGGCAGGAGCGCAAAGACAACATGTTCGAACTGGAACAACTCTTCTGCGAAGAAGTCGTAGACCTTGTCATCACCTGGCCGGGCGAATACGTGGTATACAGCGAAAACGTAACCGGGGCAACGATGGATATGGTATCCGTAGATGTAACCTTCGCGGATATCACCGAATAAGATTCAATGGGGAAAGCAATGCAGCGAGGCTTTCCCCTTTTCATTCTAAAACTGCGGAGGAACCTATGAAATACGATTTTGAAACCATTGTCCGACGGGGAGAAAACAATCTGAAGTACCAGTGGACGCCAGAGCCTGTCCGGGAAGCGGGCTACGCAAGCTTCGACGCCGCCGAAATGGACTTCCCCACAGCCCCTTCCATCATCCGTTCCGTCACAGAAATGGTGCAGGAAGGAAACTTTGGCTTCAGCCAGATGACCCCGGCCTATCAGGAACGGGTCGTATGGTGGATGGCCCATGCCAGGGACTGGGAGATCCGGCCGGAATGGATCGTTCCGGTGATGGGAACGATCTTTTCCGTAGCCACGGCCATCCGGATGTGCACAAAACCCGGCGAAGGGATCATTGTCCCGGCCCCCGGCTATAACCGCTACGCCCAGGCCGCCAGCCGCCTTGGAAGGAAAACGGCGGTTTCCCCGATGAAAGAGATTGACGGGCGCTATGAAATGGATTTTGCAGAACTGGAACGCCTGATGGCCCAGGAAGAAAACAAGCTGTTTCTGCTGTGCAATCCCCATAATCCCACCGGAAGAGTGTGGACAGAAACGGAACTGACCGAACTCGCGCGCCTCTCCAGCCGGTACGGCGTCTACGTCTTTTCCGATGAAATTTTCGCGGAAGTGACCTACGATGGCCGAAGAACCATTCCCTACTGCGAAATCCCGGAGGGAAGGGAATTCGCCATTGTCTGTACTTCCCTGGGAAAGACCTTTAATTTTACCGGCGTCAACCACGCCAACATCCTCATTCCGGACGAAACCCTGCGGGAGCGCTTCACAACCCAGCGCACCGCCGACCACTACGGAAGCCTGGAGCCCTTTGCCTATGCCTCCATCATGGGCGCTTACACAGAAGAAGGATTAGACTGGGTGAAAGAGATGCTGCAATGCGTCGGCGAGAACCGGAGGCTGGCAACCGAATTTTTCGCCAGGCCGGACGCGCCGGGCTATCTGTTCCCGGTGGAAGGCTCCTATGTGGGCTGGATTCGTTGGGATGGGCTGGAACTTTCCGGAGCCGCGTTAAAAGAATTTCTGGATCAGGAAGCCCTCCTGGCCCTGGAAATCGGCACAGAATTTGGAGAACCCTATGACCGTTACACCCGTATGAGCTTAGGCAGTACGGTAAAACAGACAGAACTGGCGCTGGAACGCCTGAAAGCTGCCTGCGACAGAAAGAACCGAAGGTGACAGGATGGTAAAATACATTGCAAAAAAGATAGGAACTGCGCTGCTGACCGTCTTTGTGCTGGCAACGCTGACCTTTTTCCTGGTAAAGCTCTTACCGGGCGATCCCTTTTTAAATGAAAAAGTACCCCAGGCGGTACAGGATCAGCAGCGGGCCTACTACGGCCTGGACAAGCCGGTCTGGGAGCAGTACCTGACCTATATGGGCAACCTGCTCCACGGGAACCTGGGAACCTCTTTAAAACAAGTGGGCCGGAACGTAGGCGACATCATTAAAGAAGCCTTCCCGGTTTCCGCGAAACTGGGCCTGGCGGCCTTCCTCTTCTCCGAGCTTGTGGGAATCCTGTTTGGAATCCTGTGCGCCCAGTTCAAAGACCGGCTTCCGGATTATATCCTGATGGTGGTCGCCGTGCTGGGAATCGCATTGCCCTCCATGGTTTTAGGACCCCTGCTGCGGTATTTATTCGGCGTGAAGCTGATGGTTCTGCCAGTGTCCGGCTGGGGGTCGGCGAAACAGGCGGTGCTCCCGGTGTTCGTCCTGGCGATCAGCGGCATTGCAAGCACCACCCGAAGCATGCGCGCCAGCATGCTCTCCGTGACCACCCAGGACTACATCAAGACCGCCCGCGCCAAAGGGCTGTCTCCGGTGAAGGTCGTGATGTGGCACCAGTTTAAGAACTCCCTGGTTCCGATCATGACGAACATGGGCGTTGCTCTGGCAAGCATCATGATGGGTTCCTTCGTCGTGGAGAGCATTTTCCTGATCCCCGGCCTTGGAAAATATTTCGTGGACTGTGTGACGACGCTGGATTATCCGCTGGTCATGGGACTGACGATCTTCTACGGGGCCTTCCTGGTGACGGCGAACCTGATCATCGACATCCTGTATGGGGTTGTAGATCCCAGAATCCGGGTAAAGTGAGGTGCAATATGGAAGAAAAAACGAGAATCTTTGACGAACATGATTTTGACCCGATTCCGGAACAGGATCGCCATACCGATACGGTGGCCCGGCAGTCCACCAGCTACTTAAAAGATGTTTGGCGGAGCTTCTGCAAGCGGAAAACGGCGCTGGTAAGCCTGGTCGTGATGGCAGTCATTTTGCTGCTGGTGCTGATCGGCCCGGAAATCAGCGGATACGACTATTACAGCAACGATTACACGGCCATCAATCAGCCTCCGAGCGCGGCACATTGGTTCGGAACCGATTCCCTGGGACGCGACCTGTGGACGCGTGTCTGGATGGGCGGCCGGGTTTCTCTGTTAATTGCAATTTTAGCGACCATTATCCCCTACACCATCGGGATGATCGTGGGCGGAATTTCCGGCTATTTCGGCGGAAAGCTGGATCAGTTCATCATGCGGGCCATCGACGTGCTGATGGGAATCCCCCAGTTGATCTACATGATCCTGCTGATGGTCATTATGGGAAGCGGAAATATCTGGACGCTGGTCATTGCCATGTCCATCACCGGGTGGATGAGCGCGGCCAGAAGCACCCGCGGGCTGGTCCTACAGCTTCGAAACCGGGATTTCGTGGTGGCAAGCGAGACATTGGGCGCATCCCCTGCCCGGCTGATCGCGAAACACCTGCTCCCCAATACGATGGGAATCCTGGTAGTCGGCATGGCCATGATGATTCCGAGCGTCATTTACTCGGAGGCCTTCTTAAGCTACATCGGCCTTGGCATTACGCCGCCGAACCCCAGTTGGGGCCAGCTCATCAAGACCGCGTCGGAAACCTTCCGCTATTATCCGTACCAGTTTATTATCCCCTGTATTTTCATCAGCATTACGATGCTGTGCTGCAATCTGATTGGCGACGGCCTGCGGGATGCGTTAGACCCGAAGCTGCGCGCGTGACGGAGGTGAAAGGATGGAAAAGAACAAAATACTGGAAGTCAAAGACCTGAAAGTGACCTTTCACACCTATGCGGGCAATGTGCAGGCGGTCCGGGGCGTGAGCTGGTATCTGAACGAAAAAGAAACCATTGCCATTGTGGGCGAATCCGGCTGCGGGAAAACCGTATCAATCCAGACGGTTATCGGCTTAAACAGCAGCCGCACCACGGATATTCAGGGACAGGTCTTATTCGAAGGAAAAGACCTGGTCAAGGAGGACATGAAAGAAATCCGGAAATTGCAGGGCGATAAAATGTCCATCATTTTCCAGGACCCCTTTACCTTCCTAAACCCCACGATGACCGTGGGAAAACAGATCATGGAAGCCTACCGGGAACACCGGAAAGTGACGAAAAAAGAAGCGAAGGAACGCACCATCGAAATCCTGAAGCTCATCAGCCTGCCGGACCCGGAAAAGAATATGAAACGCTATCCGCACCAGCTCTCCGGCGGCATGCGCCAGCGGATCATGGTGGCCATGGCCCTGATCTGCGACCCGAAGCTGCTGTTTGCGGATGAGCCGACCACGGCTCTGGACGTGACGATTCAGGCCCAGATCGTGGATCTGATGAAAGAGCTGAAGACGAAGATCGATACGTCCATTGTGCTGATCACCCATGATATGGGCGTTGTGGCGAATATGGCGGAACGCATTTACGTCATGTACGCCGGACAGATCGTGGAACACGGGGAAGCCAGGGAAATTTTCTATAATCCGAAGCACCCTTACACGAAAGCTTTGCTGGAATCCGTTCCCCGCATGGACAACCGTTCCGACACGCCCCTGTCCTCCATCCCCGGAACGCCGCCGGATCTGATCGCGCCGCCGGTGGGCTGCGCCTTCGCGGAGCGCTGTCCCCATGCCATGAACATTTGTCGGAAAGAACAGCCGGCATACCAGAATTTCGGCGGGGAACACATCGCGGCATGCTGGCTGCACCATCCGGAGTGCCAGAAACGCCTGAGCTTAAGGAGGGATGAACATGAGCAGCAATGAAGTGATTCTGGAATTAAAAGACCTGAAAACCTGGTTCAAGGTGGAAGCAGGCACTCTGAAAGCGGTCAACGGCGTGGATCTGACGATTCACAAGGGCGAAACCCTGGGCCTTGTGGGGGAATCCGGCTGCGGAAAAAGTACCCTCGGCCGGACGATCATGCGCCTGTACAAGCCCGACGGCGGCCAGGTGCTCTACAAAGGCAAAGATATCTGGAAATATAAAAAGCCGGAGATCAAAACCTTCCGCAAGGAAGTCCAGATGATCTTCCAGGACCCCTACGCATCCCTAGATCCCTTAAACATTGTCCACGACGTGGTAGAAGAGGGGATGAAGATCCATAAGCTCTATCCGGAGAAGGAAGCGCGGGAAAAGCGGATTCTGGAACTGTTAAATATGGTAGGTTTAAATCAGGAGCATGAATACCGGTTCCCCCACGAGTTTTCAGGCGGGCAGCGCCAGCGCGTGGGAATCGCCAGAGCGTTGTCCGTGGAGCCGGAGCTGATCGTCTGCGACGAGCCGATTTCGGCGCTGGACGTTTCAATCCAGGCCCAGGTGGTGAACCTGTTAAAGGATCTGCAGAAAAAGCTGGGATTGAGCTATCTGTTTATTACCCATGATTTGTCCATGGTGAAATACATTTCAGACCGGATTGCGGTCATGTATCTGGGCGGGATTGTGG
Organism: Eubacteriales bacterium; assembly: GCA_030536575.1. Lineage (GTDB taxonomy): Bacteria > Bacillota > Clostridia > Lachnospirales > Lachnospiraceae > Limivivens. Next base: position 74,681 of record JAUNPS010000003.1, read on the forward strand.
AACTGGCGGAAAGCCAGGAGCTGTTCGATCACACGATGCATCCCTATACAAAGGCACTGATGTCGGCGATTCCGATTGCAGATCCGGATGTGGAGCAAAAGCGCAGGCGCATTCTGCTCTCCGGCGACGTGCCAAGTCCGGTGAACCTGGAAGCGGGCTGCGCCTTCTGCAAACGGTGCGGCCAGGCCAAGGACAAATGCCGGAAAGAGCGGCCAAAGCTGACCCAGGTGCGGCCGGGCCATTTTGTGGCCTGCCATTTCGCGGGGGAATAGAACGCATTGCCGCCGTACACAAGGAGGAAAAGCGATGATTACAGAATTACAGATGCGGGAAGTGCTGGATACCGCCCTCTCAACCGGAGGGGATTTCGCGGAGCTCTTCTTCGAAGACCGGGAGGAAACGAACATCAAATCCGCCGACGGGGCGGTGCAGGGCGTGAAAAAAATCCGAATCTACGGCGCAGGCCTGACGGTACTTTCCGGGACACAGAGCGTTTATGTTTATACGAATCATACGGGCTATGAGGATCTGAGGAAGCTGGCAAAGCGCGCCTCCGGGATGCTTGCGGCAAAACAGGAAGGCAGTTGTCGAAAGACACCTGCTTTTCTTGAAAAAGCCTATCCGAATCCGAACCCCATCCGGATCTATCCGGGTGAGGTGGCCTACCAGGACAAAATTTCAGCCCTGAAGCGGGCGGATTTGGCGGCCAGAAGCGCCGGGCCTTCCGTGAAAGCCCTAAACGTAGACTATTTTGACAATGACCAGCGCATTCTCGTGGCAAACAGCGAGGGCCTTCTGGCCTCCGACCGGCGGGTCAATACAAGGATGCGCTTTCAGATGACCATCGGGGACGCCGTGGATTCCTTTTCGGACTGGGAGGACTACACGAAAGCCCAGGGATTCGAGGCCTTCGCGCAGATGGAAGGATGCGAAGCCTTTGCCGGGGAACTGGCGAAAAGCATGGAAAACCGCTGGAAGGCAGCGCCCGCTCAGTCGGGCCGGTTTCCGGTGGTATTGGACGCCGGGGCCTGCGGGACGCTGTGGCATGAGTGCTGCGGGCATGGATTGGAGGCCTGTGCGATTGCTTCCGGAAGTTCCATTTACCGGGGCATGCTTGGCAAGCGGGTGGCCAGCGACAAGGTGACGCTTCTGGATGACGGGACGTATCCGGGGCTTTACGGCTCCTCGGCTATCGACGACGAGGGCCATCCCAGACAGCGCAATGTGCTGATTGAGAACGGTATTTTGAAGCAATATTTATGCGACCGCCTGCATGGCCGGATGATCGGCATGGAGAGCAATGGCTGCGGACGCCGTCAGAACTACACCTACGCGGCCACCTCCCGGATGAGCAACACCTATCTGGCCCCCGGAACGGACGACGAGACGGAGATCATCCGTTCCGTGCCGGAAGGGCTGTTCGTGAAAAGCTTAGGAGGCGGCACCGGAGGGGCACGGTTCACCCTGATCGTGAAGGAAGGGTTCTGGATTAAAAACGGGCAGATTGACCGGCAGGTGAAAGGGCTGATGCTCAGCGGGAACGGCCTGGATGTGATGCAGAAGGTTGACCGGGTCGGGAAAAAATTGCAGACTGACATGGGCGGTTTCTGCGGGGCGGCTTCCGGGCTGATTCCGACCACGACCTTCCAGCCCATGGTGCGGATTTCGGAGATGGCGGTCAGCGGAGAAGGAGGTGCGTCATGAAGGTGTTAGAGGCTTATCAGAAAGCGTTTGCCAGCCTTCCGGCGAAGATCCGGGAAGCGGAAGTGGAAGCGGAGACGCTGGCGGAAACCACCGTGGTCTTCCAAAACGGGGAGCGGCAGGGCAATGCGGCCAGCGACGTGACGGAACTGTTCGTGCGGGCTTCCGGGGAGAAGACCGGCTTTACCTATACCCAGAACCTGGAAGAAGACCCGTTGGAAGTCCTGAAACGGGCCTATGAGAGCAGCGCCTATTCCCAGGCGGAAAAACCGGAGCGGATGAACGGGAGCGCGGAAGGAGGAACCTTCACGGAACCCGCGTGCGAAAGCCTTCCGAGTGCGGTTTTGGAAGAAAAAGCGGCGGAAATCGACCGCTGGCTGGCCGCGCAGGAGCCGGGGCTGGAGATCCGGATGATCACGGTGACAGACCGGGTGCGGACGCTAGGGATCGTGAATACGAAGGGACTTTTAGCGCAGACCAGCGGGCGCGTTCTTTCGGTTGTCCTGGACGCGGTGGAGGGAAGCGAGATGTTCCAGCAGGAATGCACCTTCCGGAGCGTGGAGGAAATTCCGGCGTCGCTGTTTGAAAAAGGGCTGAAAAAATGGAGGAGCATGCAGCTTCCGGAAGTGCCCTTTGCCTCCGGAACGTATCCTTGCGTGATCGACGGCAGCGTGATGGCCAATATCCTTCTGACAAGCTGGCGGATGTTTTCCGGCGTGAATTATCTGGCGGGGAGCACGCCGTTTGCGGGAAAGCTGGGCCAGCGCGTGGGAAACGAGACGCTTCGGATTTCGGATAAAGCGGAGCAGAAAGGAAGCGGCTACCGGTTTGCGCTGGACTGCGAAGGAACGGCGGGAGCGGATCAGCCGCTTGTGAAAGACGGCATTTTGACCGGGCTGATGCACGATCTGGCGACTGCGGAAAAAATGGATACGGCATCCACCGGGAACGCCGGGCGAAAAGCCATGATCAGCGGGAATATCCACACGGATGTGCAGGTGATTCCGCGGAATTTTGCAATCGAGCCTGGAACTGTTTCGCTGGAAGAATTGCTTTCCCATATGGGAAACGGCATTTATTTATACGAATCTTTTGACCAGTTCCATTCGATCAACACGGCTTCCGGGGATTATTCGATCCCGTGCAGCGGGATTTTGATAGAAAATGGAAAGATGGCCGGGCGCATCCGGGGCTTGACGATCAATGGGCGTGTGCAGGAGCTTCTGGCCGGAATCGAGGAAGCGGCGGACGATCTGTTCGTGCTGCCGATGCTGATGCTGAACAGCTATACGGTGGCCTCCCCCAGCGTGCGGGTAACGGCGCTGAACGTAAGCCAGTAAGGAGGAGAAAATGGAAGAGTATACCGTAGAACGTTTTGAACCTTCCCGCTTTGTAAAAAGCCATCAATTCATGGCAGGCGGCCAGACGATTGCCTTTGACAGCATTTCCGAGGACTGCGTGTTTTATGGAGAAGACGGAAAGGCGGAGGCGTCCATTTTTTCGATTTCCTATCTGCGAAAGGATACGGACGGGAAAAGGCCGGTGATGTTTTTCTGGAACGGCGGGCCGGGTTCCGCCACCTCCACCCTGCATCTGGAATGTTTTGGCCCCTGGCTGATTCAGACAGAAGAGGGGAAGCCCCGGTACGGGCTTGTGGAAAATCCGGAAAGCCTTTTGGAACTCTGTGACCTGGTGTTTGTTGACCCGGTTGGGGTGGGCTATTCCAGGCTTTTGAATCCGGAGAAACGCGGGAAATATTTCAGCGTGGATGGGGACGCCAGGAGCATTGCTTTCTTTATTGCGGAATGGATTCGGCGAAACGGCCGGTGGAACTGCCCGCTGTATCTGTGCGGGGAAAGCTACGGAACCGTGCGGGCCTGCCGGGTGTTGGCGGAATTGGGAAGGAGCCCCTATTCGGAGAGCCGGAAGGTGCTGGGAATCCAGGTCGCCGGGGTAATCCTGATCGGCTCGGCGATTTCCATGAAACCGGACGGGCGGCTTCTGGAAGACGGGATCGAGCTGGTGACGGCGATGATGCCCGCTATGGCGGCGACGAACTGGTATCATCACCCGGAGGGCAAGAAGCCCCAGGCGGAATTCGTGGAAGAAGCCTGGAATTTCGCCAAAACGGAGCTTTTGTCCGCCCTGTTTGAAGGGGAAGACTGCCCGGACGAGCGCATTGCAAAAGATGCGAAGAAGCTGGCGGAATATACGGGAATGTCTGAGGAATATTTCCGCAAAACCCGCCTGCGGCTGTTATCCGAACAGGATTTCTGTGTACAGACCGCTTCCGATTTGGGGTGCCGGGTGGATATCTACGACAGCCGGGTGAAAATCCCGCTTCAGGCGGACTATAATCCGGTGGGAAATGCGGACAATGTACCGCTGGCGGTGATGAACGGGCTCCTTGCGCCGAGGCTTGGCATTGCTTTCAATCGACTTTATTATACCGGGAATCTGACCGTGTACCCGGACTGGGATTTCGACACGGAAGACCTGGGGCCGGGCCTGAAGAAGACCCATATGGGCTGCTTAAAGGCGGCTATGGAGGCGAATCCCGCGATGGAGACGCTGTTTGCCAGCGGCCTTTACGACCTCTGCACCCATGTGGGGAATACCCGCTACGCGCTGGCCCACAGCGGGCTGCCGAAAGAGCGGACGATTGTCCGGGAATATCCGGGCGGGCATGGCGTGTATTCCTCGGAAGAAGGAAAGACGCGGCTTATGCAGGATATCCGGGCAATGCTGGAAAGACAGGGAGGATGAAACATGGCGGTTTATTATACGGAAAAGGTAGAGACGGCTTACCGGAAATCGACGGAACATACGATTACCCTTAGAGGGAAAGAAATCGTTTATGAAGCGGTGGCCGAAGACCATATCATACCGGGAGAGGACGGAAAACCGGCTTATACGATTTTTACATTTTCTTATCTGGTGAAAAACGGGGAGAAAGACCGGCCGGTGCTGTTTTTCTTCAATGGCGGGCCGGGTTCGAACAGCGCCTGGCTTCACATGGGTTTTTACGGGCCCCGGATTCTGAAAATGGCGGAAAACGGAATGCCGCCGGAAAAAGGGCCTTATGAGCTGCGCGACAATGTGGAATGCCTGCTGGATGTGTGCGACCTGGTTGCCATTGATCCGGTGGATGCGGGCTTCAGCCGTTTGTTTGACAATTGTTATCAGAAGGAATGCTTTTATGACGAGGGAGACGCGCGTTCGGTTTCGAAAGCGATCCGTCACTGGATTGCCGGGTACGGACGGGAAAAATCGGTGAAATTTATTTCCGGGGAAAGCTACGGTTCCACCAGGGCGTCTCTGCTTGGCTGGCTTTTGCAGGATTTACAGCCCATCGGAGGGGCTGTCCACATTGGGCCGGGGTATACGGGAAAGCTGGATATTCCGCGCAATGTGAAGGATCTGCCGCCCCTTGCGGCGACCCACTGGTATTACAGCAAAGATCCCGCGAAAGGGACGCTTTCCGAGTGGATGGAGCATTGCTATGATTTTCTGTATGGGGAATATCTGGCGGCTTGGCATATGGGAACCCAGTGCCCGAAGGAACGGATTGCGCAGACGGCAGAGAAGCTGGCGTATTTTACCGGGTTGCCCGCGTCGTATTATGTGGAGAACCGGCTTTGGGTAAGCAGGGAGTATTTCCGGGAACATTATCTGGAGGCTGAGGGAAAGAAGCTGGGAAGCTTTGATACGCGGTTTACCCTGCCCCAGGACAGCGATGCGGAACCCTTTGGGGCGGCTTTTGACCCGCCTGTGGAGGCGTGCCGGGAGCAATATTTCCGGGAGGAGCTGGGGCTTGACCTGGAGCGGGTTTACCGGAAATCGGCTATGATGGATGTGGATGAATACGACTGGAAATTCGAATCTGAGCCGGATATGGCCGGGGCGAACGGGATTGCGTATCAGAAAAATCCGAAAATGCGCTTTTTCTTTGGAACCGGCTATTATGACAGCGTGGCGACTGTGGAAAATACCCGCTTTGGGGTGACGCATACGGATATCCCCACGGAAGCGGTGACGATGAAGGAGTATGAATCCGGCCATGCGGTGTACGCGGACGAAATGTCGCGCAGGCAGTTGGCGGCGGATATCCGGGCGTTTCTGGTTGAAGCGCTGGAAGCGAACCGATAAGGAGGGGAGAACATGGGAAAACAGAATTCGGTTCCGGAGGATTTCATGGAACTTGAGAATTTAAGCGGCGCAGAGTATTGCGCGGCGAAGGGGCTTCTGATTTACGCCAGGAGCCGCTATTCGAAAGAACAGAAGCGGATGGAAAGCCGCATTGTGCTAAAGGATCTCAAAAGCGGGGAAGAGCGGATTCTGACGGCGGGGGGAACCTCGGAGGACAGCCCGCGGTTTTCGCCGGATGGGGAAAAGGCGGCGTTTTTGTCGAATGCGGAGGGCGGACGGCAGATCTGGGTATGGGATTTCCAGACCGGGGCCTGCGAGCGGATGACGGACAGCCCCTATGGCGTGCAGGAATTTTTGTGGTCGCCCCAGGGAGACAAGTTTGCGTTCCTGTCCGTCCAGCCGGAACATCCGGAGGAAAAACGGGAGCCGGACGCGCCGATTGTCGTGGAGGATTTCGGATATAAAGCGGACGGGGCAGGATTCGTTAATCAGATGTATATCCATCTCTGGGTTCTGGACATTGTGGAAAAACAGGCGCGCTGCCTTACGGACGGCCCCTGGAACCATCTGCATCCGGCCTGGTCGCCGGACGGGAAGGAGATTGCGTTCGTGAGCGGGCGCGCCCATGCAAAGAAGGATTCCCTGGGAATGGATTTGTTCCTGGTGTCTGTGGAGGACGGACAGATTCGGCAGATTTCCGAAGGGGACTGGGCGGTTTCCTATCCGGTGCCGTTTAGGCCAGTGTTTACCAGGGATGGGAAATATGTGCTGATGGCGTATCTGAATAAGGAGTTTATGGCGGAAGCGAAGGAGAAAGGCTATCCGCTGACGAGATTGCACCGGGTTTCTACGGATGGGAAGGAAAATGTGGATATTTTCCCGGCGGATGATCCGGGGTGTTTTGAGGTCAGTTCGTTTCCGTATTTTCTGGGGGCTGGGCGCAGTTATGAGAAGGCGCAGCTTTCCGGGGATGGGGAGCATCTGCTGTTTGTCAGCGGGTGGATGGGGCAGACGAATCTGTATCGGATTAATTTGTTTGGGACGCCGAAGGTGGAGCTGGTGGCCGGGGGAAAACAGGCTTTTGCCTGTTTAGGCCCGGTCCAGGATGGGAAAATGCTGGTATCCGTGGCGAAGCCGGATGCCTACGGGGACTATTGGCTGATGGAGGAGGCCACCGGGAAACTTGCCAGGCGGCTGACCGAGAGCAATGCGCTCCTTCAGGAGCGGGCCATGGTGTCCCCGGAGGAGATTTGGATTGATACTTTGGACGGAGAGGGACGGGTGCATGGCTTTGTGCTGCCGCCCCAGAACCGGGAGCCGGGGAAGAAGTATCCGGCGATTCTGTACATCCACGGGGGGCCGCATCCTTACGATACGTATGGCATGGAATATGAGTACCAGTGCCTGGCCGGAGCGGGATTCGCGGTGATCTACTGCAATCCCAGAGGCAGCAGCAGTTACGGCAGGGAGCATCAGAGCCTGAAGCGGGCTTATGATGGGAGCGCTTATACGGATTGCCTGCAGATCGTGGAGGAAGCGGTTCGGAAATGTGAGTGGATCGACGGGGAGCGCATCGGCGTGACCGGAGGAAGCTATGGCGGCTATATGACGAATTATATGGCGACGCACTGTAAGCGGTTCAAAGCTTACGTGACCCAGCGAAGCATCAGCAATGAACTGATCTGTTATGCCTGCTCGGACATGCAGGGAGACAGCTCGGCTTATCCGAATTTCGAGGAGTTTATGGTACATGAGCTGGAGCGGTCGGCGGTGAGCTATGCCGAGCGGGTAAATGCGCCGATCCTGATTCTGCATGGAACGGAGGATATGCGGACGCCGGTGGAGGGGGCGCATCAGTTTTTTGTGGCCCTGAAGGATACGCATAAGGAGCTTCCGGTGCGGATGGTGCTGTACCCGCATACGAACCATGACATTCCGTCGTATATGCCGCAGAAGCTGCATTATCACCGGGAAATGATCGAGTGGTTCCGGAAATATTTGTAGGAGGAGTATGATGGGGAAGAAGTTATTGACAGCAAAGACGCTGAAACAGGTGACTTATTTATCCGGGCTGGCGGCTGCGGGCGATGGGAAGAGGGCGGCGTTTGTGCGGACGAAGGCGGAGGAAGGGAGCGGGGAGTTCCGGGCGGAGGTTGTGGAATATTGCCCGGAGGGAGACGCAAAGGCGGAGCTGGTGAGCCTGGGAGAGGGAAAGGCTCCGGCGTATTCGCCGGATGGGAGATATTTGGCGTACCTTTCCAGGCAGTCGGGCGAGTATCAGATTTGGTGCAGGGAAGTGGAGGCGTCCGCTGGGGACGGACTGACGGTTTCCGGCGGGGCGCGGCAGGCTTCTGGTGAGGCGCGACAGCCCTCCGATGAGGCGCGGCCGCTTTCCGGCGCGGCATGGCAGCTCACCACGGCGCGCCATGGGGTGAAGCATTTTCAGTGGTCGCCGGATGGGCGGGAGCTGGTGTTTGAAGCGCCCTTCTGGCCGGAGGAGCTGGAGCAGGGGACAATGTTTACGGAATTTACCCCGGAGGAAAAAGAGGCGTGGCTGTTTGAACAGGAGATGGCGCCCCAGGTAATCGAAGAGATTGCCTATAAACGGGATGAATTTTTCGGAGTGCAGGATGGGAGCGTTTTTTGTATTGCACGGGTGACGTTTGACGGGACAGATGGGACACAGAGTCTGGTGACGGACGGGAGCATGAACGCGTACCTTCCGGTGTATTCCAGGGAAGGGAACCGGATCGCCTATTACGGCAGGCCCTACCACGATGCGAAGGCGTTTCAGCATGAAGTATTCGTGTGGGAGGAAGAAGCCGGGGAGCGGCAGGTGACGAAGGGGGCGCAGCTTTTTGCGGATGTGCCGCTGGCGTTCCTGCCGGGCGGCCAGGAATTGATCTGCAATGGATTTTATATGGCGGAGGACGGCTTCGACCAGCGGCTTTTCCGTCTTTCCACGGCGGACGGGACGCAAATCCCGCTGTTTCCGGAGAAAGAGGACGGTTCCTGCCATAATATTAACAATTCGCCGATCGGCCGAACGGTCTACGGCGAAGAAAGCTCGTATTATCAGTTGGACAAGGCCGGGGAGTGGGTTTACTTCTTGTCGGCGTTTCAGGGGCGGGAGGCCCTTTACCGGGTGGCGGCCGATGGAAGCGGGCGTGTGGAGACGGTTCTGCGCGGTGAGTTTTCCGTGCATTCGTTTACGATGCCGGTGGATGGCGGGCTTTATGTGTTGGCCGGAGACACGGTGACGATTGCGGAGCTGTACCGGGTGGAGCTGGATGCGGCGGGGGTGCAGACCGCCCCGACGGCCCCGGACGCGGCAGACAGCGACGTGGTGAGCCAGCAGCCCGCCCCGGCGGATGGCGATACGCCCGCCCCGGCGGCCCCGGATGCAGCAGACGGCGATATGGTGAGCCAGCAGACCGCCCCGGCCCGCGGCGGCGCACTCGCCCCGCGTCTGGAACGCCTGACCTTCAGCAACGAATGGATGAAGGACTACGCGGTGGCGGTTCCGAAAGAAATCTGGTTCCCCAGCGCGGACGGAAAAGTCCAGATCCAGGGCTGGATCGTGATGCCCCCGAATCAGGAGCCAGGGAAAAAATATCCGGCGGTTCTGGACATTCACGGCGGTCCGGAGTGCACTTATGTAAATGATTACTGGCATGAATTTCAGGCCTTCGCGGCGGCAGGCATCGCGGCGCTATATTGCAACCCGCGGGGCAGCATGGGCTACGGCCTGAATTTTGCAAGCGACACCTGGTCATGGGGCGACGAAGCCGTTTCCGACCTGCTGACTATGGTCGACCGGGCGGTGGAACAGGAAGCCATCGACCCCGAACGCATCGGTGTCACCGGCGGAAGCTACGGCGGCTATATGACGGTTAAACTGATCGGGACGACGAAGCGCTTCCGGGCCGCCGCGGCCCAGCGCTGCCTGTGCAACCTGGCCACCTCCTACGGAACCGGGGACATGGGCTTTGAATCCGCGAAAACGGACGACCTGAGCAAGATCCGGATGCTGGACGTGCTGACAAAGCGGGCCCGCACCAGCCTGATCCGCCACATTGATGAAATAAAAATTCCTCTGCTCATCCTGCATGGCTACCGGGACTACCGCTGTGGGTTCGAGCAGGCGGAGCAGCTCTTCATTGCCATGAAAGAGCGAAACCCGGAAGTTCCGGTGCGGATGGTGGTCTATCCGAAAGAGAATCACGGCGTGACCCGCGAAGGAACGCTTTCGAATCAGATCAGCCACTTGTCGGAAATGGTAAACTGGTTTTCGAAATATCTGGAGGAAACGAGCGAATGATACTGAAAAATTGCAGACTGATTCCCGAATTATCCAGCGGAATCGGCGCGGAGCACGCGGAAATCTGGATTTCCGAGGGGAAAATCCGGAAGGTGGAGCCGCATCCGCGAAAATCCGGGGAGCTGTTCCCGCAGGAAGCGGGCGCGGAGCCATTCCTGCGAAAATCCGGCGTGGAGCTGCTCTCGCGGGAAGCGGGCGCAGGGCTCCCAGAGTGCGAGGAAGTTTTTGACTGCGGCGGCAAGACCCTCCTGCCCGGCCTGTTCGATCTCCACACGCACATCAGCGGCATCCGTGGCTTCCAGGCCGGAGACACAAAAACGCCAATGAAGATCCTCGTGGAAAGCGCAGCCCAGGCCTCCGCCTTCCTGGACTACGGCTTTACCACAATCCGGGACTGCGGAAGCGTCCTGCGTGCAGCAAACTTCGTCCGGGAAATGATCGAAAGAGGAACCGTGAAAGGGCCGCACCTGATCGCTTGCGGAGCAATCCTGACCCCCACAGAAGTGGAGGAATCCGACGGAATCTGGGAAATGTATGTAAACGCAGACGGAGCCAATGAAATGCGGAAAGCCGTCCGCAAAGAAATGGCCGAACATGCGGATTTCATTAAAATCATGGCCTCCGGAGCCGCTTTCCACCCGGCCGGAATCCCGAAACAGCCGATCCTGACCAGAGAAGAGCTGCAAAGCGCCGTAGAAGCCGCGAGGCTGAAGGATACCTATGTGGCGGCCCACGCCCACAGCGACGCGGCGATCCGCCTGTGCGCCGAAGAAGGGGTGCGCACCATCGAGCATGCCACCTATTTGAGCGAAGAAACGATGGAACTTTTGAAAGAGCGGGAATGCTGGCTGGTTCCGACGCTGGCCGCCATGCATGTGTCGAACGCGTCGCCGGATCCAAACGAATTCTGGAATGTCCGCCTGGGGCGGATGCTGAAGGAATGCGCCGGAAACATTGAACGGGCCTACAAAAGCGGCTTAAAGCTTGGCTTTGGGACAGACAGCACCGTCGGCATGGAGCAGTACGACCAGGGAATCGAATTCTGGTTCCGGAAAGAGTTCTGCCATATGAAAAATGTGGACATCCTGCTTCAGGCCACGAAATACAGCGCCGAGATTGCCGGGATGGCCGACCGCACCGGAGAGATTCGGGAGGGCTTGCTGGCAGACCTGATTTTAGTGGATGGAAATCCCGATGAAACCATAGAAGTGATGTATCAAAAACCAGAACATGTCTGGAAGGAAGGAGAACGGATCAAATGAAAATCGTAGAAGAAAAAGAAGTGTTTGAACGGCTGGATATGAAGACCTGCATCGGCCTGATGCGGGAGGCGCTGGAAGCGCTGGAGTCCGGGAAGGCGAGCCAGTCGATCCGGGCGCTGACGAAGCTGCCCCACGGGGAAGTGTTCGGCTTTATGCCGGCCTACCTGGGAGAGGATGATTATTTCGGAGCGAAAGTGGTGGATTCTTTTCCGCAGAATGTGGGAACGGGCTATTCTTCCCACAATGGCTATGTGATTGTGTTTGAGTCGCAGCACGGAACCTGCGTAGGCCTGGCGGACGCGGGGGCGATTACCCAGATCCGCACCGGGGCAGTCAGCGGCGTAGCGACCGACCTGCTGGCGCGCAAGGATGCGAAAATTCTGGGAATTATCGGCGCAGGCGCCCAGGGCCGCTCCCATCTGGAAGCAATGCTCTGCGTAAGGCCGGGAATCGAGCAGGTGAAAATTTACGATATCCGCCCCGAAGCTGCCCAGAAATATAAAGAAGAGATGGAAGCGAAATTCGGAAAGCCCATTACGGTGTGCGGCACCCCGAAAGAAGCGGCCGAAGGAAGCGACATTGTATGCACCGTGACACCGAGTAAGGAAGCCTATCTGGAAGCCGACTGGATTAAATCGGGAGCGCATGTGAACGCGGTCGGCACTTTCAGCCCTACCACGCGGGAAGCGACCTCGGCGCTGGTAGCGAAATCCGCCCTCTATGCGGATCAGATCGAAGCGATGAAAAAAGAATCCGGGGAGTACCTGGTGCCCCTTCAGGAAGGGCTGATCACCGAAGAACACATTCGCGGTTCCATCGGGCAGGTGCTGTTAGGACAGGCCCAGGGGAGGACGTCGGAGGAAGAAGTCACGCTGTTCGATGCGCTGGGGCTGGCTGTGGAAGACGTAATCTGCGGAAGATATCTGTGCTGCTGAGAATGAATCCGCCTCAGACGGACAGGCTTTAAAAAGGCCGAATGAGCGTCCGGCGGGTTGCCGTTTTTAAATGGGAATCCGAGTCTGGCGGGGTGCTGCTTTCGCAAGGGAATCCGAGTCTGGCGGGTTGCCGCTTTCGAGAGGGAATCCGCATCCGGCGGGCTGTCGTTTTTTCGGAGAAATCCGCGTCCGCGCAAAAAAATAGGCCAGACAGTCCGCAGAAAAAAATCTTGCATAATATACGTTAATACTTTATACTAATACAGTAAATGTGCGAAAGGGGAAAGCAGAAAATGCGTTTTTGTGACATGCCCTATCAAAGGGTGGACTACGGGGAGATCCAGGAGCGGTATCAGAAACTGATCCATGCGGCCAGTCAGGCGTCCGGCGGGGAGGACGTCCGCGAGATTCTGAACGAACGCCGCAGGATTACAGAGGATCTGACCCCAAAGGAACTGTGCTACGTCCGCCACGACATGGATGTAAACGACGCGTTTTATGCGGAAGAACAAGCCTATTATAATCAGGTCGGGCCGGAACTTGCCGATCTGTCGAATCAGCTTGACCGGGAGCTCCTGGCCCCCCGGCTACGCCCCTGCCTGGAAAAGATCGTAGGGAGCCAGGCAGTCGCACAGATGGAAGCGTCCCAGGAAGATTCCGCCAGCGGGCTTGTCCCTCTGCTGCAGGAAGAGAACGCCCTCATCGAACGATACGCGCAGATTTCCTCGAACCTCACCGTCCGGTGGGAGGGAGAGGAGATTAATTATAACCAGTTAAGACCGTTTTCCGATTCCGCCGACCGAGAAACTCGAAAAAGAGCAGCCCTGGCAGCCGCCGAGGCATGGGAAAAGCCGCGTGCGGAGCTGGAAGACCTTTATGACAAACTGGTGGATAACCGGAACCGGCAGGCAAAACTGCTGGGATTTTCCAATTATGTGGAAGTCAGCTACCGGCGCATGTGGCGCATCGGCTATGGCCCGGAAGAGGTAGCGAAATTCCGTGACCGCGTAAAGCAGGATCTGGTTCCCATTGCAAGGGAGGCGGAAAAGAGCCGCGGCCAGCGCCTGGGGATGGAGCATCTGTACAGCTATGACAAAGGCATCTATTTTACCGAGGGAAATCCAAAGCCCTCCGGCGATGCGAAAGAATGCTTGGAGGCGACGCGCCGGATGTACCGCGCCATGTCCCCGGAAACGGCGGAATTTATCGACTGCCTTCTGGACAACGGCCTGTACGACGTGGAAATTCGTCCGGGAAAACGCGACGGCGGCTATATGACCAGCTTCGAAAAATACCGCGTCCCGTTTATCTTTGCCAATTTTGACGGGACGACGGAAAATGCCTATATCATGTGCCACGAAGGCGGCCACGCGTTTCAGTATTACCTGAAACGGAATGAGGAAATCCGGGAACGGTGCACCCTCACGTCGGAGGCGGCGGAGACCCATGCCATGGCGATGGAGTTTTTCGCATGGCCGTATATGGAGCTGTTTTTCAAAGACCGTGCGGAGGACTACCGGAAGATGCATCTGCACGATGCCTTGCAGCTCATTTTGCGGGAATGCCAGCAGGACGAGTTCCAGCAGGCCGTCTATGAGAATCCGGGCATGACGAAGGAAGCGCGGAACCGTCTCTGGAGCCGGTTGGAGAAGGACTATTTTCCGGACGCCGATCACGGGGAGAACGAATATCTGGCGAAGGGCTGCGGATGGCAGCGGATTCCCCATATGTTCCACTGGCCGTTTTACGCAATCGACTACGCGCTGGCGCAGGTATGCGCGCTGGAATATTGCCGGTGGATGAAGGAAGACCGGGAAGAAGCCTGGCAGAGTTATCTCACATTCTGCCGCCTGACCGGAGAAATGAGTTTTCCGGAACTGGTACGGGCAGCAGGCCTGTCCGGCCCCTTTGCGGAAAAGACGATGAAGGAGCTTGCGGGATGGCTCACCGATATCGTGTGAGGAGATAATAATTTTGAAAAAAATTATTATAGAGAAGTTCCAACAGGAATAAAGGAGGAGACAAAATGAAAAATAGAACACGAAAAATAATGGCGCTGATGCTGGCCGTCACGATGGCGAGCGGCATGGCGGCGTCGGCGTATGCCAGCGACAGTGAAAGCGGCGAAGGCCGTTATACCTATGCGACTGTTGCCAACAGCGTCAGTACCTGGTCGCCCTCAGACTGGGAAATGTCGGATGAATTTGATATCCTGGGCTATACCTCTTCAAGCTTCTATGGTTTTGAACTGAATGAGACACTGGACAATTATGAGATTGTACCGGCCGCAGCGGCGGCGATGCCGGTGGATGTGACCGCGGACTATGCGGGAAATGAAACCTATGGCGTTCCGGCGGACGCGACGGAAGGCTACGCATGGCAGATCGATTTAAAAGAGAACCTTTGCTGGGAAGACGGAACCCCGATCACAGCAGACGATTATGTGTATACATTACAGCAGATGTTAAATCCGGAGATGAAGAACTTCCGTGCATCCTCCTACTATGACGGGAACGGCTCGCTGGCAAATGCGAAGAATTATTATAATTCCGGTTCTCAGGTATACAACAATATGCAGGAAACCGGGGTTTCGCTGGACGACCTGACCGCGGGAGACGACGGCGTGTATGCGGACGCAGACGGGAATCAGGCGCTTCTTGGATGGACGGCGGCGAACGCCTACTATCTGGACGGCTATGCACTCAGCGATTATGCGAGCTATTTTGCAGAGGAAGACTGCGCGGCATTGGACGGCCTTGTAAATGAGGACGGCTATGTTCCGCTTACCGATGAGGTAAAAGGCTATGTACAGGAGATTATCGAATCCTGGGGCGACGATCTGAGCGCGTACTGCTATATCGACGGCGGTGTGGGCGAAGCAGTGGACTTCAGCACGGTCGGCATTGTGAAAAATAACGATTACTCCCTGACATTCATTACGACCAAACCGATCACCGAGTATTATGTGGCTTCGACGATCCAGTTACAGCCGATCAAAGAAGATCTGTATGAAGCCTGCAAAAAAGAAACCGGAGGACTGATCAAGTCCACTTACGGAACCAGCGCAGACAGCTATATGTCCAGCGGCCCGTATAAAATCGTATCCTACCAGGCAGACAAAGAGATGGTTCTGACGAAGAACGAGAACTGGTTTGGCTGGGAAGACGAATATTATCAGGATAAATATCAGACAACGGATATCACGATCCAGATGATGACCGACAGCAGCACGATCTTCTCTCTGTTCTTACAGGGAAATCTGTCGGCCTACACCCTGAATGCGGATCAGATCACCGAATATGCTACCAGCGATTATATTTATACGGTTCCGGGCAGCAATACCTATTCCTTATTCTTTAACATTGATGAGGAAGCCCTGAAAACCGAAGATGGAAACGGCGTGAACCATTCGATCCTGTCCATTCAGGATTTCCGCCAGGCCATCAGCCTGTGCATGGACAGAAGCGCATTTTCTCAGTATATGTACGGCTATACGCCGGCGTATTCCCTGATCAACGAAGCGTATCTGTGCGATCCGGAGGGCGGCCTGCTGTATACGGATTCGGAAGCAAGAGAGCAGCTTCTGTGCAACCTCTACGGCGTAGAAGATTCCTCGGAAATCACCGGATATGACCCGGAAGAAGCGACGGCGCTGTTCCAGAGCGCTTACGAGCAGGCGCTGGAAAAAGGGCTGATGACCGAGTCTGACCGCGTACAGATTGATTTCCACCTGATTTCGAATGATACCGCCACGCAGAACCAGATTAACTTTATCCAGGATGCGATCAACAAGGCCTGCCAGGGAACCGGGCTGGAAGGCAAAGTCACGATCAACCTTGTACTGGACGAGAGCAACCTTTCCAATGCACGTGCCGGACTGTGCGACATGATCTTCCTTGCATGGGGCGGTGCGGAAGATGACCCGTACTGGATGATGCTCTGCTACTGCACAGAAGACTTTAACCTGACCTATGGATACGATGTCTATTCCGAGATGATGACCATCGATGTGGAAGGCGAAGAGATCACCAAGAGCGCATACGACTGGTACATGGCGCTGCATGAGGGCGAATACGTAACCGCGGATATGGATACGAGAAATTCCATTCTGGCACAGATGGAGGAAGCGATTCTTACGCAGTATGGCGTTGTGCCGCTGGCATCCCAGAATTCTTCCGTTCTGTATCAGCAGCGTCTCATCCTTGGTTCCGAGGAATATGTGAATTCGATCATCGGATTCGGCGGTCTGGCTTCGTATACTTATACGATGGACGACGCAGAATGGGATGAATACTGTAAAGCGCAGAACTATCAGCTTCAGTATTAAAAAAACGGATAATCTGCAGGGGGCGAAGGAGCAGTCCTTTTGCCTCCTGCGGTTTTTTCGTGAGAAACAGAGGACATTTTATGGCGAAATATATTTTAAAACGTATTGTGCTGATAATCACGAGCGGCTTCATCATTATGACGATGCTGTTCGTGCTGATCCGCCTGCTTCCCAACCAGGTCGATGCCGTGATGGGCGGCTATGACCAGGCGATCAAGGATATGCGGGAAGCCTGGGGATACAATAAGCCGATCCTGGTTCAGTACGGCATCTTTCTGAAAAACGTATTTACCGAATGGAACTGGGGATTCTGCACGACAGTGGGAAGCTATCTTCAGGATGTGACGGCCTATATTGCGGAGAAACTTCCGTATACGGTATACATCAATCTGATCTCCATCGTTTTTTCGATTCCCCTGGGAATCCTGTTTGGCATCGTGGCGGCCGTCTTTAAGAACAAATGGCAGGATCAGGTCATTAACGTCTTTATCATGATCTTCATCTCGGTTCCGTCGTTTGTGTATGCATTCCTGCTCCAGTATTATATGGGCTTTAAGCTCGGATGGTTTCCGCTGATCATGGAGGGCGGGAGCGACTTTTTTTCGGCGTCCATGTTCCGGTCGGCGGTTATGCCGATCCTTGCCATGAGTTTTGGAACGATTGCGGGGGATATGCGCCTTGTCCGGGCGGAGCTGACCGAAACCCTGACAAGCGATTACATGCTTTTGGCGCGTACAAAGGGACTGAGCTATCGGCAGGCTACGCTCCGCCATGCGCTGCGCAATTCCATGGTGCCGCTGCTCCCGACCTTTATGTCGGACGTGATCTATGTAATTTCCGGTTCCATGATCATCGAGCAGATCTTCGCGGTGCCCGGAATCGGCAAGACCTACCTGCTTTCTATCACGAACCGGGATTATTCGGTGTTCATGGCGCTGAGTATGTTTTATGTGGCGATCGGGCTGATTGCGGGACTGCTGTTTGACTTAAGCTATGGAATTATCGATCCGAGAATCCGTATGGGAGGTGGAAAGAACAATGAGCTATAAACCGGAACAATTCACGCCTTATCTGGATATGGACGAGGAGGAATTCCGCCTGGTTCAGGAGGACAAGCGGCTGAAGGACGAAAAATTTGATACGAAGCCGGTCGGCTTTTTCCGGGATGCGTTTCGGCGTTTCGCGAAAAACCGCGGGAGCGTGGTCTGCGGCGTCATTATCCTGATTTTGGCTCTGTATGCAATTTTCGCCCCGATTTTTTCAACGTATAAAGCAAATGAATATGACAATTATTACGCCTATGCGCTTCCAAGAAATAAATTATTCGTTTCCCTGGGCATCAACTTCTGGGACGGATGCAGCAAGACGACGGTAAACCAGCAGACCTATGATTATTATTCCGCGATTCCCGGCGCCATCAAGGAAGATTACGGCGAATACGAAGCGATTGTCGATGCGGGGAGAAAGTCAATCCAGCACGATCTGCGTTTGGATTCCTATGCGAAGGTAGGCTATATCAATCTTTCTCTCACGAAAACCCAGTATGAGAATGCGCTCGCGTATGAGGAGGAAACCGGGCTTCAACTGTTTTATCCGCTCATCGATACGGATCAGATTGCCTGTAAGACCTACAGCTCGAATGCAAACGGCTGGTTCCTGACAAACGCGAAGGGCGTCGCGATCCGGGACGACGACGGAAACCTGCAGGACATTTATCTGCGGGACGAGAATGGCGACGAGGTTTATGTCCAGTCGAAAATGGGCGGGAAGCAGTTCCAGTGCCGCGTCCTGTATTCCGCCTGGTATCAGTATCAAAACGGCCAGGAGGCGTCCTTTTTATTCGGAGCGGATACCTTTGGCTATGATATCTTCAGCCGTATGGCCAATGGCGCGCGCCTGTCGCTGACGCTTAGTATGTCGGTGGCGCTGCTCTCACTGGTGCTTGGAATTATCATCGGTGCACTGGAGGGTTATTACGGCGGATGGTTCGATCTCATTATGGAGCGGATCAAAGATATTATCTGGCAGGTTCCCACAGTGGTGTTTATGTCCCTGTTCCAGATTTATTTCGCTGATAAGGTCGGACCGGTGGTCACGCTGTTTTTCTGCTTTATTTTCTACCAGTGGATCGGGACGTCCAGCACGGTGCGGGCGCAGTTTTACCGGTTTAAAGGGCAGGAATACATTCTTGCGGCGCGGACGCTGGGCGCGAAGGACAGCCGTTTGATCTTCCGGCATATCCTTCCAAACGCGGCAGGATTTATCATCACGGCGTCGGTACTGAGCATTCCCGGTGTGATTTTTACGGAAGCCAATATGACGTATCTGGGCATTGTAAACCTGCAGTCCACGGATATTACAAGTATCGGAACCATGTTAAGCAACGGGCAGGCGACGCTGAGTACCTATCCGCACTGTGTTTTCTTCCCGGCGGTCTTTATTTCGCTGCTGCTGATCTGTTTCAATATTTTCGGAAACGGCCTGCGGGATGCGTTTAACCCTACATTGCGGAATGTGAATGAGTAAGGAGTGGGAGACGAATGGATAAGAAAATCGAAGTGCGGGATCTGCATATCTCGTTCCGTACCCAAAACGGGGCGCTCCGTGCGATCCGCGGCGTGGATTTTGCCGTAGAAAAGGGGGAAACGCTGGCAATCGTAGGGGAGTCCGGTTCCGGAAAATCGGTCACGGCTAAGGCAATCCTGGGAATCCTCGCGGGAAACAGCATTGTGGAGAGCGGAGAGATCATTTATGACGGAATGGATCTGCTGAAGCTGACGGAGAATGAATTCAATGAGCTGCGCGGAAACCGCATCTCCATGGTATACCAGGACCCCCTGTCCAGCCTGGATCCGATTATGAAAATCGGGAAACAGATGACGGAAGCGTCCCTCGTGAACGGAAAGGCCAACCGCAAGAGGAGCAAAAAGCTCTTTTCGGCGAAAAGGAAAGTCCTGGAGACGGCGATGAAGGCCGCAGGAATCGGAAACGGGGAAGCCGAACAGCTTGGAAAGGAACTGACGGAGCGGATCGGTCAGGCAGGAAATTACCGTGTTTCGTATGCGCGGGCAAAGGAATATCTGGAAGGCGCGGAGTATTCCTGCGGCCAATTAAATGTTGCGCTGAAAAAGCAGGATGCACAGCAGATAAAGGAACAGACCGGATTTTTAAAAGACCGTCTGAAAAAGGCGGCGAATCCTTTTTTACTGCCGAAGGATGGAAGTCTGGAAAAACTGGCGGAAGGGCTTCCGGATACACTTCCCAAACTGCGGGAACAGATTGAGGAACTGCTGAAGCGGGAGGAGCCGGATTTCCTGGCATATGCCTGCAAGGAACACGGAGGCGATCCGGAGAAATGGCGCGATACAATCGCGAAGGCCCTTGCATACAACAATCAGGTGTACGGCGCGAAAAGGCAGGAGGCGGCGGAAGTGATCCGGAAGAACCTGCCGCTGTTTGAAAAAGAGAGGCTGGACGTCAAAGCATGCCAAAACGCCGTCAACGCGATGAGCAAAGCGGCAGAGGCGGGAATCGACCCGCTTCCGGTCACAAAAAGCGCCGCAGCATGCACCTTTTCCACCACGATGCGCCATTCCATGGAGCGGTATGCTCACGGTATTCCCGGCAACGAAAAGGAACTGCGCCGGGAAAAGCGCGATACGGAAAAATATAAGCGCGACCTGAAAAGGAAGGGGGACGCACCGAAGGTTGTTCCGGCAATGCTGGTGGATCTGGAACTTACAAGGAAGACCATGCTGCGTGCCATGAATGACCTCCTTGCGGAGTATTCCGGCGGGCAGGTCTTTACCGCCCAGGAGCTGGAGGCGGAGGCCCTGCGGCTGCTGGCCTGGCTGGGAGAACAGGGCGACGCAATGGCGAATGAGGTGAGCAAAGAATATGCCCACGACAAAGCCATCCGGATCATGGAAGAGGTGGGTATCAGCGAACCGGAGAAGCGTTTTGAACAGTATCCCTTTGAATTTTCGGGCGGGATGCGCCAGCGAATCGTCATTGCGATCGCGGTTGCGGCCAATCCGGATCTTCTGATCTGCGACGAGCCTACAACGGCGCTGGACGTGACGATCCAGTCCCAGATCCTGGAGCTGATCAATAGCCTGAAGCGGAAACGCAGCCTGACCGTTATCTTTATCACCCATGATCTCGGCGTTGTGGCGAATATGGCCGACCGGGTTGCCGTGATGTACGCGGGCAAGCTGGTGGAATACGGCACCGTGGACGAGGTCTTTTACGAGCCGGCCCATCCCTATACCTGGGCGCTTCTGTCCTCTATGCCGGATCTGGAGACTTCCGGACGGCTGGAGGCGATACCGGGAACGCCGCCGAATTTGATCTATCCGCCAAAGGGCGACGCGTTTGCGGCGCGGAATAAATACGCCCTTGCCGTTGATTTCGAGAAGGAACCGCCGCGGTTTGCCCTTTCGGAGACGCATTGGGCGGCCACCTGGCTTCTGCATCCCAAAGCGCCGAAGGTGGAAATGCCGGAAATTGTCTCGGAGCGTATCCGGCGCATGAAAAAGCAGGAGGAGGCCTTAAAAAATGGACAGAAATAACACGGAAGTTCTGCTGAAAGTGGAGCATTTAAGACAGTATTTCGGCAAAGAAGATTTTAAGGCCGTCGATGACGTCAGCTTTTCGATTTATAAGGGCGAGGTATTCGGGCTGGTCGGGGAGTCCGGCTGCGGCAAGACCACGACGGGGCGTTCGATCATCAAGTTATACAACTGCACGGGCGGAAACGTCTGGTTCAAGGGACAGCGCATCTGTGCCGGGACGCGGGACTATACGGATGCAATGAACAGGAAAAAGGCGGAGACAAAAGAAAAAATTGCGCAGCTCAAGGCACAGGGCGGCAGCGAAGAACAGATTGCCGCATTGAAACGGGAACAGAGCGAATTCCTTGCAGAACAGAAATTAAAAGCCGAGCAGGCGAAGGACGACCAGAAAAACTGTGATAAAAAATACCGGGTTCGCCGGGAGAAGGAACTGGAGCAGGAGTATGCCGCCAAAATTGCGGCTGATCCGGGCCAGAAGAAGGAATATGAAGAAGCGCTGCATAAAGAACTGAAAGAACTGCACCGCGGTTCTCTCGTGACGCAGATCCAGATGATCTATCAGGACCCGGTGGCTTCGCTTGATCCCCGTATGACCGTCCGGGAAATTATCGCGGAGGGGCTTGTGATCAGCGGCGTTCGGGATAAGGCGTACATCAGCCGGAAGGTGAACGAGATGCTGGAAATCGTCGGATTGCTGCCGGAGCATGCGAACCGTTATCCTCATGAGTTTTCGGGCGGCCAGCGCCAGCGAATCGGGATTGCACGCGCATTGATCGTAAATCCCAGCCTTCTGATTGCGGATGAGCCGGTTTCAGCATTGGATGTGTCGATTCAGGCACAGGTTATTAACCTGCTCAACGACCTGCGGGATAAAATGGGGCTTACGATCCTGTTCATTGCTCACGATCTGTCGGTGGTGAAATATTTCTCTGACAGGATCGGGGTGATGTATTTCGGGAAAATGGTAGAGCTGGCGGATTCGGAGGAATTGTTCCGGCATCCGCTGCATCCGTATACGAAGAGCCTGCTGTCCGCCATTCCGGTGCCGGATCCCCATATGGAGAAACAGCGCGTGCGCATTCGGTACAATCCGGTGCTGGATCACGACTATTCCAAGGAGGAGCCGACGTTCTGTGAAATTGCACCGGGGCATTTCGTGCGGTGCAACGGCGAGGAACGGAAGCGGTATCTGGAGGAACTGGCGAATGGATAAGAAAAAGGGCAGGCATTTCGAGGTGCTGATTTCTTTTGCTGTCGGGTGCCTGCTGATTGTCCTGGTATCTGTCTGGCAGATGTCTTTTCAGGGGGAGAGTGCTGCCGGGAAGGTGCTTTCCTGGTCGAACGGCTGTCTTGCGGCAGCCGTTGTCTGGGGAGGGATCGGGCTGCTGTCGCTGGTGGCGAAGTTTGACGGCTTCTCTGCACTTCAGTATTTTGGCTATGTGTTCCGTAAGAAGTGGACGAAGAGCGGCGGGACGGGTGAAACCAGGCATATGGACAGCTATTATGACTATATGAAAGAGAAGAAACGGAAGGAGTCCGGGATGGCCGGGAACCGTTTTGTGAAATGCCTGCTGATACCGGCGGGGGGATACCTTGCGGCGGCGGGCATTCTGACCGTTGTTTTTTATTTTTTGGAAAAATAATCCTATGAAAAAGCAAACTTCCTTTCCACGCATAAAAACCGAACTCACACGGATCCTCGCACTGGCAGTCCTGGTGCTGTCTGTTTGCTGCGCCCTGATCTATGCCTTTGTGCAGCGAATCCTGGTCACGAATGAAAATGAATACCTTCTGGTCTCTTCCCAGCGGCTTCAAAATCGCCTGAACTCCATGTATGACCACCTGGAGAATCTTGCCGTTACCCTGTCGGCGGACGGACAGATCCAGGAACTTCTGGTCGCGGAACTTCCGGAAAAAACATCGTTTATCCGCCATATGGAAAGTACCATCGCCCAGTTTCAGATACTGGAATCGGATATCGTGGATGTTGCGCTGGTCAGCGAGAATATGCATTATTCTTCCGTCTATCACGACGAAGAACTGGACGAAATCTGCAGCCGTATCGAAGGCAGCGATTTCCAGTGGGTGGAAACCCGCAGATCCAGTTTCGTCAGCCTCCGCGAGAAAGAACCCATGTTCCTTTACGGAAATCACATCCTGCTGGACGGTACGAAGGTCGGAACCCTGATCATTTCTGTAAAATCTTCCTATTTTACGGGAGACCTGGACAGCATTCCCTTCTCCTATGGCCTGGCGAAGGACGGCCAGATCTATGCCCTGAGCCAGAATGAAGAAGATGCGGAAATCTGGGAGCAATGGGATGCCGTCTGGCGGGAAACCGAACTGGCGCGTTTTGGAAATGCGTATATACAGTCCGTCTTTCTTGATAAAATGAACTGCTATTTGGTCAGCGCCCATCCGGCCAACCACAACTATACCAGTTCCAATATGAGGCTTTTGCAGATTTTTATTTGGAGCTGCATTCTGGTTGTCGCCTTGTTTCTGTTCTTGATTTTGGCCCTTGTGAATAAGCGTCTGGTAAAGCCGCTTCAGGTGTTTTACGACAGCATTAAAGAGATCCGAAGCCGGAAAAAACGTCATCTGGAAAACCGCTTGGAACTGGACGGCTGCCTGGAAATCCGCGAAATCGGGAACGAATTCTCCGATATGATGGAGGGGATCGACGAATTGAACAAGACGATCTTTGAAAACACGACCCATCTGTATGAAGTGGAATTAGAGCGTCAAAAGGCGGAGCTGGCTTATTTAAGAGGGCAGGTCGACCCCCATTTCCTTTACAATACCCTGGAGGTCATGAGAAAGCAGGCCCTGGAAAAGGGCGCTCCGGAACTGGCCCAGATGGCCGTCGATATGGGGAAAATTTTCCGCTACAGCTCCAAAGGGGAGCCGTTTGTATCCCTCCGGGAAGAAGTGGAGATTCTCCAATCCTACGTCCGCATTCAGGAAAACCGCTTCCAGGGACGGCTGAAAGTCTTTTACCTGGTTCCGGAGGAGCTGCTGGATCAGAAAGTGATGAAAATGCTGCTGCAGCCTCTGGTGGAAAACGCCATTTATCATGGGATTGAGCCCAAAACCGGGAAAGGTGCAATCTTCCTTGGCGTCCGAAGGGAGGAAAACTGTCTGCTTCTTACGGTAAAAGATAACGGCGTAGGAATCGGCCCGGAAAAACTTGCCGGATTGAAGCGGGAACTGGAGGCAGAGACGTTTGATACCAGCCGCCATGTGGGGATTTTGAACACCCAGGCCAGAATCCGTCTGACCTGCGGCAAAAACTACGGGCTGACGATAGAGAGCGCCCAGCCGGGCGGAACCAGCGTGGAAGTCCGGGTGCCAGTGATTGAGGAAGGAGGAAAAGCGTATGTACCGGGTACTGATTGCGGATGACGAGCCCTCGGTGGCCGGCTCCCTGAAAGAATCCATTGCCTGGCAGGAGCTTGGCCTGGAAGTGGCCGGAATTTTGGAAAACGGAAAAGAGGTTCTGGCTTTCCTGGAACGAGAGCCGGTGGATATTCTGATTCTGGATATCCGTATGCCTGGCCTGAATGGGCTGGAGGTGTGCGAACGTCTGCATGAAACGCGGGAAAAGCTGCAGATCATCCTGATCAGCGGCTACGCGGAATTTTCCTATGCGGAGCGGGCGATCCGCTACGGGGTTCTGGGCTATTGCCTGAAACCGCTGGAATATGACAAAGTGACACAGCTTCTCCTGAAAGCGGAGAAAAACTGCGAAAAATGGAACCGGGAAGCCCAGGAAGTCGATCTGCTGGAAGCGGTGGACCGAAACGATACGCAGGCGCTCCGGGAAAAAATGCGCCTGGCCCAAATGGAGGAGGGACGGGCCTGGGTGCTGGTATCGACCGGCGGCGGAAAGCTCTCCTTTGAATCCCCGTTCCTGATGCTGGAACTGGGGCGTGAACAGTACGGATACCTTTGCCGCGAACCGGTCTCCCCCGTTTCACTGGAATGCATGCGTCAAAAAGAAGAGATTTTGGGGATTGGCTATACGAAAGAAGCCGTCTGCGCCGAAGAGATTTCACGGGCTTTTAAAGACTGTCAGACAAAGGCTTTTCAGTATTTTGTGAACCCGCGGGAGCGCTTGTGCGGCGAGCTGGACGCTATGCGGGCAGTGCCCCATCTGGAAGGGCTTCAGGAGCTGATCACGAAAAAGAAATGGGATTCCGTTATAGAAACTTTGCAGAAACTGGAGAAGGATGGATTCGAAGACTTCACCATCCGCTCGGCCTTAAAGCTCTGCAATATGATCCATAACGGAAATCTGTTCCTCGGCGCGGAAAACGACGATTATGTTTACAGCCTCCGGCAGCTGGCGGCGGATTATGGAAATATCCGCAGGATGTTTGCCGGGCTTTGCCAGGATATTGAAGAAGCCAAAAACCAGCAGAAACCTTCGATGGAATACACAAACACTGCTTTCCTGGAACTGATGGAATACATCGAAGATCACTATAAAAGCGACATTTCCCTTACCAGCGCGGCCCAGCACTGCCATATGAGCGCCAATTATCTGAGCCAGCTTTTCAAAAAAGAGACGGGTATGACCTTTGTGCATTACGTCACCCAGCTTCGGATGGAGGAGGCCCTGCGGCTTTTGCGGACAACGAAAAAATCCGCGGCGGAAATTTCCGCCATGGTAGGATTTAACGATTACTTTTATTTCCTGAAGACCTTTAAGAAATACACGGGAAAGACTCTGAGCCAGTACCGGGCGGAACTCTGAACCAGACGGATATGGAAAAATTACAGTTTTCAAACATGGCAAACTGTATTTTTTCCATATTTTTTGCGCTTTTTGGATGCAGGCCGAAAAAAAGGAATAAAATCAGACATGGAATCGGAGATTTTTTCCATGGGAACACGCCGCTTTCTTTGCTAAACTAAAGGAAAGAAAACGGAGGTGAAACGGATTTGAAAAGAGAAAAAAGAACGTTTTTGATGAAACGCATCCGGAATAATAAGATTCTGTATCTGATGATGATTCCGATTTTGCTCTGGTATGCATTGTTCTGCTATCTGCCGATTGCAGGGGGTCTCTCTTTGTCCTTCCGAACTTACCGGTATGACATGGGAATCTGGCACAGCCCCTTTGTCGGGCTGGAACATTTTCAGAAAATGCTGTCGGATGCAGGGTTTTTGCGGGCGGTAAAGAATACGCTGATCCTTAGCTTTGGCAGGATTCTTTTCCAGATGCCCTGCGCCATCTGCCTTGCGGTGTTTTTAAATGAAGTTCGGTCGAAGAGGGCGAAAAAGGTCTTTCAGACCGTGCTGACTTTTCCGCATTTTATTTCCTGGGTCGTTTTGGCGGGGATCCTGACGAACCTGTTTGGTTCCAGCGGAGTGATCAATCAGATTTTAGGAGCGCTGCATCTGCCGGGGATTTCGCCGATTGCCGAAGCAAGTACCTTCCGGCCTTTCATCTGGATTTCCAATATCTGGAAAGAGGTGGGATGGGATTCCATCATTTATCTGGCGGCTATTGCATCGATCGATCCGGGGCTTTACGAAGCGGCCAAGGTGGACGGGGCGTCCAGGCTTCAGTGCATTTGGCACATTACGCTGCCGGGAATTCGAAGCACCATTGCCATTATGCTGATCCTGGCGGTGGGACAGTGCATGACAAACGGCTCCTTCGACCAGGTCTTTAACCTGTATTCGCCGTCGGTTTATGCGGTGGGCGATACGCTGGACACCTATATTTTCCGGGAATCCTTCATCACCGGAGGGCTGAATTTCGGGTATTCTACGGCCATCGGCCTGTTTAAATCCGTGATCGGGGTCGTGATGATCACCGCGGCAAATAAGATCGTAAAAGCCATGGGCGAAAATGGCCTGTATTAGGAGGGACGGAAGATGAAAAAAAGCAAAGCATTTGACCGGGTTCTGATCCTGGTGCTGGCAGTCCTGGCGCTGATCACGCTGTATCCCTTTTATAATGTGCTGATCGTGTCGCTGTCCAATACGCAGTCGGTGGCAAAACATACGCCCTATTTATTGCCCTATGCCTTTGATCTGACCGGCTATAAAACGATTCTCATGGATGCGGATTTCCGGAATGCGCTTCTGGTGTCTGTCTTTGTGACAGTCGTCGGAGTGGTACTGAACCTGACGTTATCTCTGGTTGCCGCCTATGTGTTATCCAGAAGATATCTGGACGGAAGAAATGCGATGATGACCGTGATCGTGTTTACCATGCTGTTTAGCGGCGGGCTCGTGCCGACCTATATGGTGATCAAAGATTTGGGGCTGATCAACAGTGTTTGGGCAATGATCCTGCCCTCGGCGTTAAATACCTATTATCTGATCATTATGAAAAATTATTTCCTTGGGCTTCCGGAGGGGCTGTTCGAGGCGGCCAGGCTGGATGGGGCCGGAGAGTGGACGATGCTCTGGAAAATCGCGGTGCCGCTGTCCAAGCCGATTGTGGCGACATTTGCCCTGTTCTATGCGGTAGACCGCTGGAATGAATGGTACAATGCCCTGCTCTACATTAATCAGAAGGCTCTGGCGCCCTTACAGATTTATCTGAGGGATATCCTGATCAGCTTAAATTCCCAGCTGTCCACCCAGGCCCAGCAGATGATGGGAAACGGCGGGAAGGCGTCGACTTCGGCCATTCAGATGGCAACGATCATGATTACGGCGCTGCCGATTATGGCAATTTACCCCTATCTTCAGAAATATTTTGTAAATGGCGTGATGGTAGGCGGGATCAAGGAGTGAATACACGAAGCGGGAAATGCTTCTGTAAAATATAAGGAGGAAAACGAAGATGAAAACAACAAAAAAATGGCTCTCAGCCGTGATGTGTGCGGCATTGGCGGCAGCGCCCCTTGCAGGCGTTCATGCAAATGCAGAGGAAGTGCAGGAGATTACGATTGCGTTTTGGAATGCGGACGAGTGTTTCGCCGGGGATGAGGTGTTGAGCACCATTGAGGAAACGCTGGGTATCCAGATTACCCCGATGAACATTACCTGGGATGATTATACGCAGAAAATCCAGCTTTGGGCGTCATCGGGAAGCCTGCCGGATGTCTTTGTGGGGGATTTCCGAAACAGCAAGACGTTTACGGAGTGGGCTGCCCAGGGCGTTATCAAGGCGATCCCGGAAGACCTTTCTGCCTATCCGAATCTGGAAACCTATATGGCGGATGAGGCCATTGTGGGAAGCGCGAAAGTAGATGGAACGGTTTACTGTATTCCGCGGAAATCCTATCCGTCTCAGGAGTGGACGGCCATGGATCGGGAAATCGCATACCGTTGGGATCTGGCGCAGGAGGCGGGTATTACAAAGGAGCCTGCGACTTGGGAAGAATTCGACGCCATGATTCAGGCAATTATCGTGGCCGACCCGGAAGGAACCGGCATCCAGGGCATGACGGCCAATACGAAGGGACTGTTTTCCTGGATGTTCCTGCCCTATGCTTCCTCGATCATCTGTGACCAGGGAATCGCTTACAAATGGGTGCTGGATGAGGATGGCCTTTATAAACCGGCTTATTTTACGGTGGATGTGCTCCCGGCGTTCCAGCTCATGCGGGATTTGTATGAGGACGGTACGATTGAAAAGGACATTGCGCTGACGAATAACCAGTCTTCCAGGGAGAAATTCCTGCAGGGAAAGAGCGCGGCGATCCTGTTTGGCGGCGGCGTAGGCGCAGATAATTATAACAATGTGGCAAAATATTGGGAAGAGATCCATGGCTCGGATTATCTGGAGGATGTAAAGGTACTAAACTTGATGCCGGACAAGGACGGGAATCTGTCTTATTGTATGGCGGATTATGCATGGAGTGAAACCTACATTAATTCTGCGGTAGAGGATGCGAAATTGGATAAGATTTTGGAGCTGTATGACTACTTGCTTTCTGACGAGGGAGGAATTTATGCAACTTATGGTCCGGAAGGTGAGCTGTATGATCTGGAAGACGGAGCGGTGAAACTTCATGAGGGCGTGGATCTTGTCGGAACGTATCCGTCGCTTGGCGCGCTGAAAGATTTGGTGAAATGGTCGCCGGTGGCTTACGATGAAAGCTATGCGACGGATTGGCCGGAGGAATACAATGCGATCAACCGGGAACGCGCGCAGCAGGCAGCCGAAGTGGAAATGCCGGAATATTACGCAGAGTGTACGGAAAAGGTAAAGGCGTTGGGGCTTGACTTTTCCATCAATCTGGAAGACGATACGATTGCGATTATGACCGGTTCTGACAGCGTGGAAGAGATGTGGGCCGACCTGGTGAAGCAGTACCAGAGCAAGGGGCTGGACGACGTGATCGCCCAGGTCAATGAAGCGATGGCGGAATAGCAAGAAAAGAGTAGCGAACTTGGCCGAAAGCGTATATAATGCAAGAGAATGAATGAAAAAGGAGGATCTTTTCTATGGCTAGACTTTACATCAATCCGGAAAAGAAAAAAGGAAAAATCCATAAGGAACTCTACGGCCATTTTTCGGAGCATCTGGGCCGCTGTATCTATGAAGGCGTTTACGTGGGCGAGAATTCCCCGATTCCGAATACGAACGGGATGCGAAATGATGTGGTGGAAGCATTGAAGGAAATGCAGATTCCGGTTCTGCGCTGGCCCGGCGGGTGCTTCGCGGACGAATATCACTGGAAAGACGGCATTGGCCCCAAAGAGACGCGCAAGCGCATGGTAAACACGAACTGGGGCGGCGTCGTGGAGGATAACAGTTTTGGGACGCACGAATATATGGAGCTTTGCCGCCAGCTTGGCTGCGAGAATTACATTAATGGGAATGTCGGCAGCGGCACCGTCCAGGAAATGGCGGAATGGGTGGAATATCTGACCTTTGACGGAATTTCTCCGATGGCCGAGCTGCGGAAGGAAAACGGGCAGGAAAAGCCCTGGCAGGTGGATTTCTTTGGCGTTGGAAATGAAAACTGGGGATGCGGCGGAAATATGCGCCCGGAATTTTACGCGGATCAGTACCGCCGTTACCAGACTTATGTGAAACAGCATCAGGAGAAAAAGATTTATAAGATTGCCTGCGGGCCGAATGCGGCGGATTATGAGTGGACGGAGAAGGTCATGCAGATTGCCGGGAATTTTATGGACGGGCTTTCTCTCCATTATTATACGGTTCCGAGTGGGAATTGGGGGCAGAAGGGGAGCGCTACGGAGTTTGACGAGGAGACGTACTACCGGACGCTGAAGAAAACGCTGTTCATGGAGGAGCTGCTGGACAAGCATACTGCGATCATGGATCGCTATGATCCGGAGAAACGCATTGGCCTGATTGTGGATGAATGGGGAACCTGGTATGATGTGGAGCCGGGGACGAATCCGGGATTTTTGTACCAGCAGAATACCATGCGCGACGCGATGGTTGCGGCTATTAATCTGAATCTGTTTAACCACCGCTGCGATCGTGTACGGATGGCAAATATCGCCCAGCTCGTCAATGTGCTCCAGGCTGTGATTCTGACCGAGGGCGAGCGGATGGTCAAGACGCCTACCTATCATGTATTCGAAATGTTTAAGCATCATCAGGACGCGGAGCTGCTGGATAGCTGGCTGGAGTGCAGTGAGATCGAGACGAAGGATGGCGTGATTCCGCAGATTTCTGAGTCTGTTTCCGTAAATGCGGACGGCGAGGTACATATTACCCTGGCGAATCTGTCTGCGGATAAGGAGTGCCCGATGGAAATTTGTCTCCAGGAGGCAGCAGGCAAGGTGCGGGGCGAAATCCTTACCGGAGAAATCCATCAGATGAATACCTTCACAGAGCCGGAAACGGTAAAGAAAGAGGCGTTTACTGCATTCACCGTGGAAGGGGATGTGCTGAAATTTACAATGCCGCCCTGCAGCGTGATTCATTTTGCGGTAAGCGAGTAAAGGGATGGCAGACGGAAAGATTTTTTGCAGGAAATGCATGATTCCGGATTACGTGAAGGATAAAGAGGCGTTTCTGGATACGTATCTGGGAAGGATGCCGGAGGAGGAGCGGGCGGAGGAGGCATTGCTCCAACAGAGGCTGGAGGTCTGCGATGGCTGCGCGTATGCGCTGAATGGGATGTGCAGGTTATGCGGGTGTTTCCTGGTGATTCGGGCGGCGGGGCGGAAAAGTTACTGCCCTGCCAGCCCGCGGAAGTGGTGAGGGGTTCGGGCTCGCCGGAAGCAGCCGCCAGCCCGCGGAAGTGGCGAGTTCAGGAAATGTCGTCCTTGAAGATGCAGGCCGGGATTTCGCTGGGATGATTTAATGTGCGGTAGCGTTCCAGCACCGTGCGCAGGCTTTGAATCCCTGCGGAAGGGAGGCTTTCCGCTTCGGGCGCCGCGGGAGAACCGGGCGTCCGTTTTAAGTAGACCAGCTTAAAGTAGCGATCCCATTCCCCGGTTTCAAACCGGAAGATTTTGACCGAGTGGTGCATGCATTCGTGCTTGACCAGGCGCTGGGACATGACGGCCAGGGCGTTGTTATGGATCACGGCGTTGATGATGGTGCGGGGGCAGTTGGCCTCCCAGGCGGTCTGGATGTGGATGTGCCGGGCGGAGAGGTACTGCTCGAAGAGCTTGCGGGTGCCGCTGCCCTTTTCGCGGATGGCGAATTTCCGCCCTTCCAGCTCGGAGGCGTAAACCACGTCTTTTTCATAAAAGTCATGGGATTTCCCGCAGACCAGAACCAGGGAATCCTCGATGATGGGGATGCAGGTCAGTTCCGGGGATTCGATGACGCCTTCCACGACGGCGGCGTCCAGCTCCCGGCGGAGGAGCTTTTGTTCGATTTCGGCCGTGTTGCTCACAAAAGAATACAGATCCATTTTGGGGTCTTCCTTTTCCAGGTCGGAAATGACTCTGGACATCAGGCAGGTGCCGACGGTGAGGGAGGAGCCCACGCGAAGGGGAAGACGCTCCTGATACTGCTGCATGGCAAGCTCCAGGCTGTCGAAATTGCCGACAGTCAGAAGGGCCAGGTTCAGGAGCTGCTTCCCTTCTTCCGTGATAAACAGTTTTTTGTGCAGGCGCTCGAAAAGCTGTACCTGATAATGCTCTTCCAGATCCCGGATGGCCTGGCTGACTGTCGGCTGGGTCAGGTAGAGGCGGTTGGCCGCGGTGCTCATGGAGCCGGTCTCGGCTACGGCGATAAAAATTTTCAGGTGGCGGATAGTCATAGTCTTTCTCCAAATCCATAGATTTTTTCAATAGAATTAATTCCATTTTACAATTTCCTTTTATGGATGACAAGTATTATAATAGGAAAAAAGGTCGATTTTCACGACGAAAGGAGAATTTTCGATATGAACTATGTCATTCTGGGCGGCGTAGCCGCCGGAACGAAAGCGGCCGCGAAATTAAAACGCTGCGACCGCAGCGCCTCCGTAAAGGTGTACACGAAAAGCGAGGACATTTCCTATGCGGGCTGCGGGCTTCCCTATTACATTGGCGGGGATATCCCCACAAGAGACGAACTGATTGTCAACACGCCGCAGAAATATGCGGGGCTGACCGGCGCGGAGGTCTACACGGGCTGCGAGGCCACGGGGATCGACAGCGCGGCGAAAACGGTCTGTCTGAAAAAGGCTTCCGGCGAGGAGTTTACGGAATCCTACGATAAGCTGATCATTGCCACCGGGGCGGAGCCCTTTGTCCCGCCGGTGGAAGGGACGTCTCTTCCGGGCGTCTTCTGTGTGCGGACGCCCGACGACGCGGAAGCGATCCGTGACTACGCGGAGAAAGAGAAATGCCGGAAAGCCGTTGTCTGCGGCGCGGGCTTCATCGGCCTGGAAGTAGCGGAAAACCTGCTGGCGAAGGGACTGGAAGTGACGGTGATCGACGCGGCTCCCCAGATTATGCCAAACGCCTATGACCGGGAAATGGCCGACTATGCGAAGAAGCAGTTAAAGGCCGCCGGTATGCGGGTACTGACCTCCACCTCCCTGAAAGGTGTAGAAGGGACGGAGAAGGCCGAAAAAGTCCTGACGGACAATGGTGCATTCCCGGCCGACCTCGTGATCCTGGCCATCGGCGTCCGCCCAGCCACGGCCTTCCTGGCAGATTCCGGCCTGGAAATGTTTAAGGGAACCATTCTGGTAGACGCGGAAATGAAGACGAACCTGCCGGATGTTTACGCGGTCGGCGACTGTGCGATGGTGAAAAATGCCCTGACCGGACAGGCCCAGTGGTCTGCTATGGGTTCCACCGCGAACCTGGCGGCGCGGGCGATGGCGAAAGCCATGAACGGCCAGGGCGCGGGCTACGGCGGATGTCTGGGA
Source organism: Eubacteriales bacterium (assembly GCA_030536575.1). Lineage (GTDB taxonomy): Bacteria > Bacillota > Clostridia > Lachnospirales > Lachnospiraceae > Limivivens. The sequence goes on from JAUNPS010000003.1 coordinate 108,219, forward strand.
ACCGGCGTGGTGCGTCTGCTTCCGAATCTGAACGGCGGCCGTACCGGCCTGACTGAAGAGCAGGCGAAAGCCGCAGGTTATGAGGTGACTTCCGCGGTCTGCGTGGTGGATGATAAGGCCCATTATTATCCGGGCGCGTCTTCGTTTGTGGTGAAGATGACGGCGGAGACGGCTACCAGAAAGCTTCTGGGCGTGCAGGTATTCGGTGCTGGCGCGGTGGATAAGATGGCAGATATCGCCGTTGTAGGAATCGCCCAGGGCATGACGCTGGATGCGTTCGACACGCTGGATTTCGCGTATGCACCGCCATTTTCCACGGCGATCCATCCGTTTGTGACCGCATGCTATATTCTGGAAAATAAGATCGACGGCGTGCTGGATTCCATGAGCCCGGCAGAGTACGCGGCAGGCGCGGCGAAGGATTATACGGTGCTGGATGTACAGCCAGCGGCAGGCATCCCGAATGCGACATGGGTGAACCTGTCCGCGGTGGACGGGCCGATTGAGGGCATGGACAAGGACGCGAAGCTCCTATTAGTCTGCACGAAGGGCAAGCGGGGCTATTTCCTTCAGAACCGCCTGAAAGCTTACGGCTATACGAATACGAAGGTTCTGGAAGGCGGCGTGTTCTTTAATGACGTGAAAGTGCCGCGAAACGGAAAGAAGCTTTCCCCTGAGGAGATTAAGCGGGTGAAAGGCCTGGGCTGTTTGCAGGATAAGCGCTACGACGATGTGTTCAATGTGCGCGTCATTACCAGGAACGGGAAGCTGACCGCCGAGGAGCAGCGGAAAGTGGCGGAAGCGGCCGAGAAATTCGGTTCCGGCGAAGTCACGATGACCACCCGTCTGACGCTGGAAATCCAGGGCGTTCCCTATGACAATCTGGAAGAGGTCTTCGCATTCCTGAAAGAAGCGGGGCTGGAGACGGGCGGAACGGGTTCCAAGGTGCGTCCGGTGGTATCCTGTAAGGGAACGACCTGCCAGTATGGGTTGATCGATACGTTTGCGTTCTCACAGAAGCTCCATGAACTGTATTACATTGGATATCATGGGATTGCGCTGCCGCATAAGTTTAAGATTGCGGTGGGCGGCTGTCCGAATAACTGCGTGAAGCCGAACCTGAACGACGTCGGCATCATCGGTCAGCGCGTGCCGGAAATCGACCTGTCCAAGTGTAAGGGCTGTAAGAAGTGCCAGGTGCAGAACAATTGTCCGATTAAGGTGGCGAAGATGGAGGACGGAAAGATTCAGATCGATCCGGAGGCCTGCAATCACTGCGGGCGCTGCATTGGTAAGTGCCCCTTTGGCGCGGTGAATGAATCGCTGGTGGGCTATAAGATCTACATCGGCGGACGCTGGGGCAAGAAGGTGGCCGAGGGACGGGCGCTGGATCGGATTTTTACTTCGGAGGAGGAAGCGATTGACGTTGTGGAGCGGGCGATTCTGTTCTTCCGGGATGAGGGAATTTCCGGGGAGCGTTTTGCGGATACGATTGAGCGTCTGGGCTTTGAATATGTGCAGGAGAAGCTTTTGAACAGCCAGATTGATAAGAAACAGGTGCTGGAGAAGAATGTGGTTGGCGGGGCGACCTGCTGATTTGGAAAAGCGCGTGTGAATGGAAATCCCTGCCTGGGAGACGAGAAAATCTTCCGGGCAGGGATTTTTTAGACGCGAGGGGAGTGTGCGCCAGGGGAGCGCATTTTTGCCTGGAGCCGGGGAGCATGCGCCAGGGGAGCGCATTTTGCTCGGAGCTGGGGGGCATGCGCCAGGGAAGCGCATTTTGCCCGGAGCCGGGCGCGGGGCTCAGGGAAGCGCGCTTTTATTCGCTGCCGGGGCGCTGAAGCAGCGGGCAATGGTGCTGTCCAAGGCGAATCGCCGGTTTTGTTTTTCCGTGAAAGTCGCTTCCACAGGTAATCAGCATCCGTTTTTCCTGCGCCTTCCGGCAAAAAGCTTCCGCCTGTTCCGAACTGTGGTAGCTGCTGAAGGCTTCGAGTCCATCCATTCCCAAACCGCAGATTTCATCCAGCAGGAATTCCTTCCTGCGAAGATTGACGCCCGGATGCGCAAGCACGGCCATGCCATGGTTTTTGTGAATCACGGCAATGATTTCTTCCATGGCCGGATAATCGATTTTCGCGTAACACGGTTTCCCCTGAGCGTAATAATCCCAGTAGAAATTCACATAAGGGTTCTCGCTCCGCTTCCCGCCGGGGCGGTAGGGCTCCAGAAGCGGATGCCCGGTATATTCCGGCATGGAAAGCAAGACCTCTGCAAACAGTTCGCCGGGCCAACTGTCCGGCCAGTAACTGTTTTGGGACAATACCCGCAGCGCGCTTTCCTCCACCTGGAAGCCCAGCTCCCGCGTCCTGGCAAGCCGTTCCAGAGAGGCCTCCCGAACCTGCCCCGCAATGTTTTCTTCAATCCGCTCAAAATCCACACTCCGGTAGTCTATGTCATATCCAAGAACATGAAAGTCCGTATTTTGATACGTACAATCAATCTCAATTCCAGGAATATATGCAATTCCTTCGGCTTTAGCCGCTTTTTCTGCTTCTTCATTCGCTTTCGCACAGTTATGGTCTGTGACAGACAGCATACGAATGCCTTTCCGGGCACATTGGGCGACTAATTCGGCGGGCGTATATTCGCCGTCTTCGCTGTAACAGCTATGCATATGGAGATCGATCATGAACGGCCTCCCGCGGACGCCTTTTTCCCCGCGTTTACCTTCGGAAGCATTTTTTCATGCATCACAACCATCAGAATCAGAATGACCAGCAGATAAACCGGGAAAAGGGAAACGCTGATATGGTTCGCCAAAAAACCGAAGACCGGCGGCATGAGACAGCTTCCCACGTAGGCGGACGCCATCTGGACGCCGATCATTGCCTGAGATTTATCGGCTCCGAAATGCTCCGGCGTGGAGTGGATAATAGAGGGATAAATCGGGGCGCAGCCCAGGCCGATCAGTACCAGGCCAAACAGGGCGGCATTATCCCCGAACGGCAGGAACAGGCATACGACGCCGCACAGGATGAGCGCCTGGCCAAGCCGGATCATCTGGGTATCGTTAAGCTTGATGGTCAAAAATCCGCTGACGGCACGGCCAATGGTGATACCGATACAGAACAGGCTGGCGAAGCTGGCGGCGGTTTCCGTGGAAAGGCCGTGGTGCAGCACAAGGTAACTGCTGGCCCAGAGGATGGAAGTCTGTTCCAGGGCACAGTAGCAGAAGAACGTTACCATAATTTCTTTTGCACCTGGAATTTTGAAAATCTGGCGCAAGGTAAGCGGCTTCGTGCTGCCTGATTCGGGAGCCGTATCGTCGGTTTTCTGCTTTTTCCACAGTGGCAGGCTGAGAAACAGGACAAGGCTTAAAACAATCTGAATGAGTGAGATCATCCGATAGCCCGTATTCCAGGTCAAGCCGCCGGAAAGCGCATACCCCATGATGTACGGCCCAACAGAAGCGCCGACGCCCCACATACAGTGAAGCCAGCTCATATGCCTGCTTGCATAGTGGAGGGCGACATAGTTATTCAGGGAAGCATCCACGCTTCCAGCGCCAAGTCCATAGGGGATGGCCCATAAGCACAATTCCAGATAGCTGTGGCTGATCGAAAAGCCGTACAGCGCCACCGCGGTAGTCAGTACGCTGAAGGCGGTAACTTTTCCGGTTCCGAATTTCTTCGTGAGGCGGTCGCTCTGTAAGCTGGAAAAGATGGTGCCGGCGGAAATAATCATGGAAATGCCGCCCGCATACGAGACGGGGACCGAAAATTCCTGGTACATGGTGGGCCAGGCGGAGCCTAACAGGGAATCCGGAAGCCCCAGGCTGATAAAAGCCAGATAAATGATGACGAGTAAAAGCTGAAACACGTTTTTGTCCTCCTGTATGATTCTTTATCAAAAGAATACCGTCAACAACTACTTGATACAACACGTTTTTAGCCATATAATAAAACAAAACCGCCAAACAGAAAGGAAAAGGACATGGCATTGCAGGAGTGCAGACTAAATTTGAACCGGGAGGCAAAGGAGCTTTACCCCCATGGAAGCCCGCAGTTTCCCTGCGCCGGGTATGCGGCGCACTATACGGACAGGCAGGAAGACGTGATCCCGTGGCACTGGCATGAAGAGATGGAGATCATTTATATTGCGGAAGGGCAGATGAAGGTGCGGGTTCCGTCGCAGACGTTTCTTTTAAAGGAAGGGGACTGCGCTGCGATTAATTCGAATATCCTCCATTACTGCGTCGCATCGCCGGAATGTGAGCTGCGTTCCTTTGTGTTCAGCCCGGCGCTGCTGGCTGGGAATGAGGAGTTTGTCTTTGCGAAAAAGTATGTGCGGCCGCTTTTGGCGTGCAGCGCGTTTACCGGTTATTTTCTGGACGGGGAGACGCATGCGGAGGTGATCGGGTGGTTTCGCAGCGCCTTTGCGGCGATCGTGGAGGAGAGTTATGGGTATGAGTTCCTGGTGCGGGAGAACTTGTCCCGGATCTGCCTTTTCCTGCACCGGGAATTCGAGGCGCAGATCGAGATGCCGGATACGCCGCTCAGTCCGGAGAATGCCCGGATTCGGAAAATGCTGGATTATATCCATAAGCATTTTGCGGAGGAAGTTTCGTTGGCGGACATTGCGCGGGAGGCGGATATCAGCGAGCGGGAGTGCCTGCGCTGCTTCCAGAAGACGATCCAGCTTTCGCCGATGCAGTATTTGCTGAAGTACCGGGTGATGCAGGGGGCGCAGAAGCTTTTGGAGGATCCGGGGTGCAGTATTGCGGAGACGGCGGCGTGGTGCGGGTTTGACAGTCAGAGTCATTTTGCGAAGATGTTCCGGAGGTTTTATGAGTGTACGCCGAGGGAGTACCGGAAAGAGAAAAACATGCGTTGACATGCCAAAAACTCCATATTATAATAAGAGAAAAAAGCACTCATAGGAGGGAAAGTTATGAAGAAGAAATTACGTCTCTGGATGCTGCTTGCCGTCCTGGTCTGCGCTTCTTGGGCTCAGGCTACGACCGTTGGCCAGTGTGCATCCTCCACCACGGTTTCCAAAAACTACACCGGCTGGAAAACCGTCGGAAAAAAGAAATACTACTACCGGAAAGGCCAGATGGTGAAAAACAAATGGACCGTCATCAGCGGTGAAAAATACCACTTCGCCAAAAACGGCGTCCTGGACACCAGTAAATGGGTCGGAAACCGCTACGTGGACAAGACCGGAAAGTACGTCAAAGAAGCCGTCAAAGGCAAATGGGTAAAAACCCCCATCGGCACCCGCTATAAGAAGTCGAACGGCACCTACTTAGGCGAAGGAAAATACTACATCGACGGCTATTACTACATGATGGACGGAAACGGCTATCTCTGGAAGAACACCTGGATTGCCAACGGAAACCGCTGGTACTACTGCGGCAAAACCGGCAAAGTCGCCACGAACAAATGGATCTCCGCCAAGACCCACCCCGCAGACGCCTACTGGGATGAATTCTTCAAAAGCTTCAAATACCTCTGGGTAAACGAAAAAGGCGAACTGGAAGCCCGGAAGAACAAAACCGTCAAATGGGATCAGGTCCTGGAAGTCTTCATTTCCGCCTCCACGAAACCCGTAGAAGGCAAAGTACGGGAAGGCTACTATTATATCCAGCCGAAAAAAGGAAAAACCGCCTACTATCAGTGGGTAAAGAAAACCGGAAATACCTTTGACGAATACCGTCCTGTCGTAAAAGTCACGAAAAAAGTCAAAGTAGCTTTCGGCCGGGGCGATGCAGACAATCCCTGGTGCATCCAGCTTTACAACTGCAAACTCACCCGGATCGAGAGCTGACCATAATCGCGTACACACAAAAGAAGAAACTGCCATGAATTTTATGGCAGTTTCTTGCTATGCAAGCGCCCTTTTTCGCCCGGCCTCCGGCTCATTCCGGAACCGCCGCGCGAAACGAAGGCGCAGAGAAGGAGATTTCTTTGGGAAAAGCAACTGTAAAACGAAACTACCTGTATAACCTGGCCTACCAGCTTCTGGTCATCTTAACCCCTCTCGTCACAACCCCCTACATCAGCCGCGTGATCGGCGAAAAAGGCATCGGCGCCTTTAGCTGGACCCAGTCCATCTGCACCTATTTCGTGCTGGTGGCCTCCCTTGGCATTTCCATGTACGGCCAGCGGGAGATCGCCTATCATCAGGATTCCAGGGAAGAACGCAGCCGGATTTTCGAAGAGCTGCTGATCTTTCGTGGAATCATGGTGACGGCCAGCCTGCTCGTCTATTTCGCACTCTTTGTCTTCCAGGATCGCTACAGCGACCTGTTTCTGATCCAGAGCCTGGATGTGGTCGCGGTGATCTTCGACATTTCCTGGCTGATGCAGGGCATGGAGGACTTTAAGCGGGTCGTGGGCCGGAATGCCCTGGTGAAATGCCTGTCCGTCCTTTGCATCTTCCTGTTCGTCAAAGATGCGGGGGATCTGCCGATTTACGCCCTGTGCCTGTCCGGTTCCAGCTTCCTGGGGAATCTGTCTCTTTGGATTTATGTCCCGAAGTATGTCAGCTACGTTCCAATAAAAAAACTGCATATCCGGCGGCACATTGCGCCGACCCTCTACCTGTTTCTGCCCCAGGTGGCGATCCAGGTCTATGCCGTGATGGACAAAACCATGTTAGGCTCCCTGAACGCGGACATTGCACAGAACGGCTTCTATACCCAGGCCCAGAAGATCATCAAAGTCTCGCTGGCCGTCGTGACCTCCATGGGAAATGTCATGCTTCCGAGAGTCTCCTACATTTTTGCCACCAAAGGGAAAGAAGAAGTGCGCCGCACCATTCTGGGGGCGTTCCGCTTCTCTACCTTTATGGGCTGCGGAATCATGTTCGGGATCATCGGGATCGCAAAAGGGCTGGTTCCCTGGTTCTACGGTGAGGGCTATGAACCGATTGTCCAGATTTTATACTGTTTAAGCCCGACGATCCTTCTGATTGCCACCAGCAATGTTTCCGGCATGCAATGCCTTGTCCCGATGAAAAAGCAAAAAGCCTTTAACACCTCCGTCATCCTGGGTGCAGTCTGCAACCTGATCATCAACGCCCTCCTGATCCCGGACTACGGCGCAATCGGCGCCAGCATCGGCACCGTCGCCGCAGAGTTCACCGTCCTGGCCATCCAGCTCTTCAGCCTGCGTTCTTTCGCACCCATCGGAAAAATTTTGGCCGGAATCGGAAAAAACAGCCTGGCAGGGCTTGTGATGCTGGCTGTTTTATTATATACTGGAACATATTTGCCAAGCAGCATTCTCAGCACATTGTTGGAAATCGCCCTCGGCTTTGCGGTCTACTGCATCGTCCTGCTTCTGATGCGCGACCAAATGGTAAAAGAAATACTGGATAAAGGAGTCGGTCTGATCCGGCGTAAATTGGGGAATACACTATGAAAATCAAAAAAGCCTGTCTGAATAATTTCTGGTTCCTGTTTGCAGCCTACCTGCTCTTCTGGGAGCCGGCCTACATCAAAACCCAGCTCTACTGGGCAGATAAAGTCTTCGATGCGGGAAACCTTCTGTTTTTAGCCGTCATCCTGATCTTTTATGCAATGGAGCGGAAAATCAGCCGCTTTGACATTGCCCTTGCCTGTATGGGCGTCATCCTGATGGCCTCCACGATCTTCCACCAGGGACCCATCTGGAAATGCCTGAAATACCTTTGGCCCATAGCGGCAGTATGCCTGCTTACCGAGATGGCCGCGAAAGAAAATCCGGATCTCATGATCCGGGCGCAATATTACATGTGTTACCTGCAAGTGGCGATCAACACCCTGACCGTAGCCCTTTTGCCCGATGGACTCTATAAAGCCAACGACAATGAGCGCCAGTTCTGGCTGGGGAACGAGAATGTCTTCATCGTAACGATCCTCGCCGGTCTCTGCGTCGGCTACTTAGATGTCCTGCGGCGAAAGAAAAAAATAACCCTGGACTACCTGGTGTTCGCGGCCCTGAGCCTCTGGTCTGTGGTTCTGGTCTGGTCGGCAACGGCCCTGATCGGCCTGACCATCTTTGCGGCGGCTCTGGTCTGCAGCTACCTGATCTCCTGGAAATGGCTTTATAAGCTGAAAACTTACATAGCCGTCTGGTGCGCCGGCTTTTTCGGGATCACGATCTTCCGGCTTCAGTATCTGTTTAAACCGATCATCGTGAACCTCCTTCACAAAAAACTGAACCTGACCAAACGCACCAAGCTTTGGGATTACATCCTGGAAGCCATCAAAGAATCCCCGGTCTGGGGCTACGGCGTGGAGACGGCGGAGAGCTTCAGCGAGAAGCTGGGCGGCGACCCTCACTGGGTTCATGCGCATAATTACATCCTGGAACTGCTGATCAAGGGCGGCGTTCTGGTGCTCGCGGCTTTTCTGGCCCTGCTCTTCTTCACGGCTCAGAAACTGGACAAATGCATCGAACACCGGGAAGCGAAAGTGATCAGTATCTCCCTGCTGGCCTATTTCATTGTATTTATCGGGGACTGCTTCGAAATGCGGACGCTGTTTTATATGATCCTGGCACTGGGATTTTCCTGTGAATATCTGATTCCGGAACGGAGAGGGGAGAAAACGGTATGAGTGAAGTCCTTTCGGTAATCGTCCCCGTTTACAATGGGGAGAAAACCCTGCGCAGATGCGTGGAAAGTTTAAGAACCCAGACCTATCCGAATCTGGAGATCCTGGTGATCGACGACGGTTCCACGGATGGAACCCCGGCAATTTGTGACGAATACGAAACAATTCCCGAAATCCGGGTGATCCATCAGGAAAACCGCGGCCTCGCAGCCACCCGAAACCGGGGAATCCTGGAAGCCAAAGGAGACTATATCGGTTTTTGCGACGCCGACGATTTCGTCCATCCGGCCATGTTTGCAGAACTGTACCGGATTTTGAAGGAAGCAAAGGCAGAGATCTCCGTATGCGGCTACGTGCGCGCGCCGGAAGGGGCCGGGGAACTGGCTGCTCCGGAAGAAATGGAAACTTACCGCGTCTATCCCGCGAAAAAAGCGCTGGAAAAACTGTTAAAAGGCGAAGAACCCTTAAAAAGCTACGCCTGGAATAAACTGTACAAAAAAGAACTCTTCCGTAAAATCCGCTACCCGGAGGGCAAAAACTTCGAAGACCAGTTTGTGACCTGGCGCCTGTTCGGCAAGGCCGAAAAAATCGCGGCCATGGACTGGAAAGGGTATTATTATGTGGATAACCCGGAGAGTATCACGAACCGGAAGTGGAATCCAAAGGAACTGGATTACCTGGAAGCCTGGGAAGAGATCCTGCGCTTCTTTAAAGGGAAAAACGAAGGCTTTGCCAGGCTAGCGGCCGACCAGCTCGTATCCGCCGCCATCTACACGGAGAGCCGGATGAAAAAAGCCGGGATCACCGACCGGCAGGCGAAGGAGAAGATCCGCCGCTACATTGCAGAAAACGCAGAAGGATACGCCAGAAGCCAGATTGCCGCCGCTACGCCGAAACGGAAAGCCTATGCGGTTCTGATGGGGCTTACCTGGCGCATGACCGGAGAAAAACGATGATTTATGTGGAAATGAACGGGAGACTCGGAAACCAGATGTTTCGCTACGCCTTTGCCAGAAGGCTGCAGCTGGAAAGCCCGGACGGGAAGGAACCTCTGGCCTTCGATTTCTCCAATATTTATGCGGAAAAAAAGAAAGACGAGATGCCTGGCTGGGAGGATTCCCTCCGGCATTTCCAGGTGGTTCCCTACGAAGAATACAAAAAAGAGGGAAAACTAATCTGGAATGAGACGAATCCGGGAGAAAAAGCCGTACTTGCCCTGGCGATGGCGGGAGACCGCCTGGTGCGGAAAAAAGGGACGAATGCCCGGCTAAGCTGGCGGAAACATTTTTTTAAATGGCAGAATGCCCATGGAATCTATCAGATTTTTGTGGGGTATGATTATCCTTTCCAGTGGGTGAAAAAAGAAAATAAGATTGTGGCAGGGCCTTTTGAGTGCGCCAGATACTGCGAAGAGATCCGGGATGTCCTGGTGCGGGAGTTTACGCCGAAATATCCGGTTCTGGAGAAAAATCAGGCTTTTTTTGAGAAAATCAGGACGACGAATTCTGTCTGCATCACGATCCGGAGGGGAAATTATCTGCAGTACAAGGCACTGGATGTCTGTACGGTGGATTATTTCCGGCGCGCAGTGGAAAAAATGCGGGAATTGGTGAAAGATCCGGTCTTTTTTGTCTTTTCCGACGAAATCGGCTGGGCGAAAGAAAACCTTCCCATTGACGGGGAAGTGTATTATGAGACCGGGGACGATCCAGTGTGGGAGAAACTGCGGCTGATGTATTCCTGCAAACATTTCATTATCTCAAACAGCACCTTTAGCTGGTGGGCGCAGTTCCTGGGGCAGGCGCCGGAAAAAGAAGTCATTGCACCAAAACCCTGGTTCCACGGAGAATATCAGCCGCCTCTCTATGAGAAGGGCTGGCATGTACTGGAGGTGTAAAAATGGAAACGCAGGTTGAAATCAAAGAAATCCAGAAGTGCTGTCTGGAAATTGTAAAAGACATTGACCGGGTCTGCAGGGAGCATGGAATCCGTTATTCGCTGTGCGGCGGTTCCGTGATCGGCGCGCATCTGTACCAGGGCTTCATCCCATGGGACGATGACATTGACCTGATGATGACCCGGAAACATTATGATAAATTTCTGGAAGTGTATCCGAAATACGGGAATCCCCGCTACCATCTGCATCACTACAGCACCGATGGGGTGCAGAATCTTCCGGCTCTGTTTTCCAGAGTCGAAGACCGGCATACCCGCATGACGGAAGAAATCGCGCAAGGCGTCCGGAATGGACACGTTTTTGTCGATATTACCGTATTTGACAACATATCTGGTAAATGTTATAATCAGTTCATCCATGTGTATAACGCTTATATCTATACGTTTTTGTACCGGATGAACGGGATGACGCCGGGAACGGGCTGGAAACAGTTTCTTTTTGGGCTGCTCCCGAAAAAAGTGGACGAAAACCGGCTTCGAAAACGCTACGAAGCCTTTGAAAATACATGCCGCAGGCACACGTATCGAAGAAAAGCAAAATACTGTGCCGAACTTTTATCCGCGGCCTACTCCGGGATTCTCTACGAGCCGCGCATTTTTAAACGCTACACGGAGATTCCCTTCGAGAGCGAGAAGCTGATGATCGTGAAAGATTACATGGATTATCTCTTTATGCGGTATGGAAAACGGGAGTTTGTAAAGGAAATGCCGGATCAGGACAGGCAGAAGCCTCACATCCGGGAATTTTCCGTGATAGAGGACGAAACGGATGAAACCCATTGATTTTTCCCTGGTGATCCCGGTCTATAACACACCGGAGCCTTATCTTGCCAAATGTCTGGAAAGCATTTTGACCAATCAGGCCAGCAGTTACGAGATCTTGCTGGTAGACGACGGAAGCGGCGAACAGACAGCAGGATTCCTGAAAAAAATGGAACAGACGCACGCCTGCATCCGGGTGCTTCGCCAGGAAAATAAAGGCGTTTCCGCTGCCAGAAACTATGGATTAACCGAAGCGAGAGGGGAATTTGTATCTTTCGCAGACTCCGATGACCTGCTGGTCCCCGGAATTTTGGATAAGCTCCTTCCTATCTTAGAAACCTACCGGCCAGACCTGCTCATTACCCAGATTTCCAGAGAGGTGCGCCATTCCATGGAACAGCCGGAGCTGGAAATCGGCGGCGAATCCCTGAAACAGGACTTGCGGGAATACTACCTGACCATGAACCATCCTGGCTGGAAGCGAAAAGACGCCTGGATAAACCGTGCTCCCCACGGACGCTTTGTAAAGCGGGAACTGGCGCTAAAGACGCCGTTTCGGGAGGGCATTTTCTTCGGCGAAGACGTACTGTGGAACTTCGACCTGCTGACGGAGGCCAGGAAGATCCTGCTTTACCTGGGGCAGGGCTATTGCTACCAGGAAGTGGATTTTTCGGCCACCCAGAGCTACCGGCCGGATTTCCCGGCGGAAGTGCGGACGCTGCTTTTGCTGTACCAGAAAGAAATGCGCCATTGGCCGGAAGAATTAAAGCCCCATTACTGGACGGCGGCCCTGGAGTATTTTACGATTCTGATGCGTGTCTACGTGTTCGCAGGAGAGGGGAAGCCCAAAGAGAAATTTGCGAAAGAAATGCGCACAGGATACTGGCAGGACGTTTTTCGGAATGTACAGCCAGCGGGACTGCCCCGCCGTTATCAGTGGACAGCCCTTTTAGGAAAATACCGTCTCTATGGGGCCATTTACGGAACCTTTGCGGCCTACCATGACAGGAGAAAAAAATGGAAAAACATGCAATCGTCATCGTGACCTATAACCGGGCCGCGCTTTTGAAAGAATGTCTGGAAGCCGTGGAATCCCAGACCCGGCCTTACGACCGGATTGTGGTCATTGATAACGCCAGCAGCGACGGGACGGAAGCCCTGCTGAAAACGAAACGCGAAAAGCCGGCGTACCACATTTACCGGGAACCGAAAAATACCGGAGGCGCAGGCGGCTTTGCACGCGGTGTCCGGGAAGCCTATGCTACCGGGGCGGACTGGGTGACGATTATCGATGACGACGCCATTCTGGAACCGGATTTTCTGGAGACGATCTGCGCCGCCCAGGAAACCTGCCGGGGGCAGTCTTTGTGTTACGCGGGCGTTCCGCTGACAAACGGCATCCGGCCGGGCCATCGCAGGCGCGTCCTGGGAAAACGCATCAAAAAAGAAAAAGCCGTTCCGGTTTCCGAGTATGAACAGGAATTTTTTACCTGCGACATTGCATCCTTCTGCGGGCTGGTCGTCCACCGGGATGTCATTGCCAAAGTGGGCTTTCCGGAGGGACGCTTCTTTATCTGGTACGACGATACGGAATATTGTCTGCGGATCGCGAAAGAGACGAAGATCATAAATGTAAACCGCGCGGTCATCCAGCATAAAGTACCGCCGTCTGCACCGATGGAAGGGTTTGTGAGCTGGAAAGATTATTACGGCATCCGGAACCGTATCTATATGGCAAAAAAACATTACGGAATGGAAACCGTGGTCTATATTACGGTGAAAAAAATATTCCGCTGCCTGCTGGAGTGCGGAAAGCTCCTTGCGAAGAAAAAGGGCAAAGAAGCGCGGAAAGAAGCGGCTCTGTACCGGGACGCCATCCGGGATGGGATCGGCGGAAAGCTGGGCGTGAATGTCCGCTATTACCCCTAAAGGGAGTAAACGCACAGGGAGGAAGAAATGTTCGAAACTGTTTGGAGTATTCTGGGAATGGGAATTTACCTGGTTCTTCTTCCCTTTCTATATGGAAGTCTGCTTTGCAAAAACAGCCGCAGGGGCGAATGGATTTCCCGTTACGTCTATGGGATGCTTGGTATGATGGCAGTCTTCCAGATCGCATGCGTTCCGCTGGTTCTGACCCACCGGGCGCTTCACGAGGCGGTCATTCTGTGGCATATCCTGCTTGTGCTGTCCGGAATTTTCCTGTGGAAGGGAAAGAAAAAGCCGCAGGGCGTGAAACGGATCCGCAGGAAAAAATGGACGGTTGAGGAAGGCGTCCTGCTTGCCGCAGTGCTGGCATTGCTCGCGGTACAGTGCGCGGCATACGTGTTTGGAACGCATATCGATGACGACGACGCACGCTATGTGGCAAACGCTGTGGCGGCTTATGAGACGGATACGATGTACTATTATCATCCGAATACGGGCGAACCGATGGACTATTTCATGGGTGAGATCGGAAAGGAAACGACGTCGCCGATGATGATGTTCTACGCGGCAGTCAGCTTTTTGGTGCGGGTTCACCCCACGATCCTGATCCACACGGTTTGGGCTGTGGTCTGGCTGCTGGTGAGCTATGGCGTATACTGGATGATCTCCGGCTGCTTCTATCCGGAGAACCGGCGAAACCGGCTGGTATTTCTGATCTTTGCGATGGTTTTGCAGATCTTCGGAAACACGAGCATTTACACGTCGCAGACCTTTTTGCTGACCCGGCTCTGGCAGGGGAAAGCCCTGGTTCCTGCGGTGTTTGCACCTTTTTTCCTGCACTTATTCCTGCGGCGCTTTGGAGGGACAAAGGAAGCCTGGTATCGGGATCTTGTGCTTGCGAACCTGGCGGCCTGCCTGTGTTCCGGGATGGGCGTGTATCTGTCTGCGGTACTGGCGGTGGTGATCGTGCTGGTGACGGCCGTGCGCGAAAAAAGCCTGGGAACCTTTATAAAGGGATGTTTCTGCTGTGTGCCGAACGCCGTCTATACGGGCCTGTATATTCTGGTGCATCTGGTGCTGATACGTTAGAAGGAGAGTCATGCTGGAATTTTTGAGCGGATTTTGGGATACAGTAACCATGTATTGGGGAGATATGCGCATGCTTTTGCTGTTTGCGGCGGCTGTGTGTATCCTGATCTTTTGGAAAAAACTGGGGAAATACCGGGTGGGACTGCTGGCTTTGCTTGCGGGGCTTTTGATCCTGGTGTTTAATCCCCTTTCACAGTACGTCTGGACCAATGTCATGCGGGAACATCTGTACTGGAGAATGTTCTGGATTCTTCCGGCAGTCCCGGTGATGGCCTTTGTGATGACAGGCCTGGTGCAGTCACGGAAAAAATGGAAAAATGCCCTGATCGGCGCCTGTGTGATCGCGGCTATAGCGGTCTGCGGCCAGAGCGCTTATCGCGGCGCCAATTTCCAGAAAGCGGATAACCGCTTTAAACTTCCCCAGGAAGCCGTGATGGTAGCCGACTACATGCTTACAAGAGACGGCGAGACGAAAGCCCTGGTAGCAGACGAGCTGTACTGCTATATCCGGCAGTACACGTCAAAGGTTTCCCTTCTCTACGGGAGGGATATCATCGGGTATACGGCCCCGGTGAAAAAGGGCTTTACAAAAATACACGCTGCGATGAATGCCGAACATCCGGACGTGGAATACTTGATTAAAAAGGCGCGGAAATACGGCTGTCAGTACATTGTATGGAACAGCGCAAAAGAGCTGGACGGAGAACCGGAAGATTACGGCTTTTTCTGTGAGGCCGAGATTGGCAGGTTTAAAGTATACAGAGATGGGAATGGAAGCGAAGGATGACGGAAGGAAAACATGTATTTATCATTGGCTCCAAAGGAATTCCCGCCCAGTACGGAGGATTTGAGACTTTTGTGGAGGAGCTGGTAAGGCGCAGGCAGTCAGAAAAGATCTGTTATCATGTGGCATGCGCGACGGACAAATGGAAGCGGGGAGAAGTGCATACCTTTTCCTGCCATGGCGTGGAGTGCTTCGAGATTCCCAGATGGCCCATCGGCGCGGGAAAAGCGGTGCTCTATGATGTGGATGCCCTGCGCTACTGTGTCCGCTATATCCGGGAAAAGAAGATCCAAAACGCGGTGGTCTATGTTCTGGCGTGCCGGATCGGGCTTTTTATCGGTTATTTTAAACGGCAGATTCAGGCTCTTGGCGGGAAGCTTCTGGTGAATCCGGACGGCCATGAGTGGGAACGTGCGAAATGGAATTCCCTCATCAAAGAATACTGGAAATTTTCCGAAGCGCGGATGGTCCGGCGTGCCGACCTGGTCATCTGTGACAGCAAAAACATTGAAGCCTACATCGAAGAGCATTACCGCCGATACCGTCCCAAAACGGTGTTTATCCCTTACGGCGCCGATATCCGCCGGGAAGAGAAAGACGGAGACGGGGTCATGGACAGGGCGGAAAAGTGGTTTCAGAAATGGAAGCTAAAACCTGGAGAATATTATCTGAT
The DNA here is from genome assembly GCA_030536575.1 of Eubacteriales bacterium. GTDB lineage: Bacteria > Bacillota > Clostridia > Lachnospirales > Lachnospiraceae > Limivivens. The sequence continues at coordinate 124,011 of JAUNPS010000003.1, forward strand.
CGTCGGGCGGTTCGTGCCTGAGAATAATTACGAGACGATCTTACGGGAATTTATGGCGAGCAAGACGAAAAAGAAGCTGGCCGTAATCACAAACATGCGGGACGATGCCTTTTGTACGAACCTGAAAAACCAGACGCATTTCGAAGAGGATAAGCGCATCTGCTTTACCGGGACGGTTTACGACCCGGAGCTGCTGGCTGTCATCCGCAGGCAGGCGTTTGCGTACCTGCATGGCCATGAAGTGGGCGGGACGAATCCCAGCCTGCTGGAAGCCATGGGAATGACAAAGCTGAACCTGCTCTACGACGTCTGCTTTAACAGGGAAGTGGGCCAGGACGCAGTGTTCTACTGGACAAAAGAAAAGGGAAGCCTGCGCAGGCTGATCGCTTCCGCAGAAAAGCTGTCTGAGCAGGAAATCCAGGAGAAAGGCGAACAAGCGAAAAAAACGATCGAAGAACGGTATCAGTGGTCAGATGTGGTAAAAGAATACGAAGAAATTTTCTTAAACAGCGAAGCGTGGAAAACGTGCGGGAAATAGTCCTGCACGTTTTTTGACGTTTTTTTGACAACTGGTATGGTATAACAGAAATATAAGATGCGAAAAAAGGAGAGGATGCTATGAACAATTTCGAAATCGGCCAGTCCATGACCATCAAACTCGACCCCATCCTGCCGGAATACCCCGTATTCCAGCCAGGAATCCGCCGCGCCCCCAAACGGGAACTGACCTTAAACCAGCGGGAAATCAAGCTGGCCCTAAAAAACGCCCTCCGCTACGTGCCGGAGGAGCTCCACGAACAGCTCGCGCCGGAATTCCTGGACGAACTGCTGACCAGAGGCCGCATTTACGGCTACCGCTTCATGCCAAAAGAGCGCATTTACGGGAAACCCATCGAAGAATATAAAGGAAACTGCATTGAAGGGAAGGCATTCCAGGTCATGATCGACAATAACCTGGATCACGAAGTCGCGCTGTACCCCTATGAGCTGGTTACTTACGGGGAAACCGGCCAGGTGTGCCAGAACTGGATGCAGTACCAACTGATCAAAAAATATCTGGAACAGCTCACCGATGAGCAGACCCTCGTCATGATGTCCGGCCATCCCATGGGCCTGTTCAAATCCCACAAGACCAGCCCCCGCGTCGTGATCACCAACGGCCTGATGGTCGGCATGTTTGACAATCCCCACGACTGGGCGAAAGCCACCGCCATGGGCTGCTCCTCCTACGGCCAGATGACCGCGGGCGGCTGGATGTACATTGGCCCCCAGGGCATTGTCCACGGCACCTTTAACACGATCCTGAACGCAGGCCGCTTAAAGCTTGGTATTCCGGAGCACGGCGACCTGGCGGGGCACCTGTTCGTGACGTCGGGCCTTGGCGGGATGAGCGGGGCGCAGCCAAAAGCGGTGGAAATCGCCAACGGCGTCGGCATTATCGCGGAGGTGGACGCCTCCCGGATCGAGACCCGGCACAGCCAGGGATGGGTATCGAAGGTGACGGACAGCATGGAGGAGGCCTTTGCCTGGGCGAAGGAATATCAGGAAAAGAAGGAACGGATTTCCATTGCGTATCATGGAAATATCGTGGATTTGCTCCAGTATGCGGTGGACAAGGAAATCAAGATCGACCTGCTTTCCGACCAGACCTCCTGTCATGTGCCCTATGACGGCGGCTATTGCCCCCAGGGACTGACTTTTGAACAGCGCACGGAAATGCTGGCAAAGGACAAAGAAACCTTCTGCGAACTGGTCAATGCGTCGCTGGTGAAGCACTTCCATCTGATTAAGACGCTGACCGAGCGGGGAACGTATTTCTTCGACTATGGAAATTCGTTTATGAAGGCGGTGTTCGACGCGGGCGCGAAAGAAATTGCGAAAAACGGCGTGGATACCAGCGAAGGTTTTATTTTCCCGTCTTATGTGGAGGATATTCTGGGGCCGGAGCTGTTTGATTATGGATACGGGCCGTTCCGCTGGTGCTGCCTGAGCGGAAAGCCGGAGGACCTGCGAAAGACGGACGAGGCGGCGATGAGCTGCATCGACCCGAACCGGAGAGGGCAGGATCGGGATAATTACATCTGGATTCGGGACGCCGAGAAGAACAAGCTGGTCGTGGGTACACAGTGCCGGATTCTGTATCAGGATGCCCTTGGACGGCGGAACATTGCCCTGAAATTTAATGAGATGGTGCGAAACGGGGAGATCGGCCCGGTGATGCTGGGGCGCGACCACCACGACACGGGCGGGACGGATTCCCCCTATCGGGAAACATCGAATATTTATGACGGAAGCAATATCACCGCGGATATGGCCGTGCAATGCTACGCGGGCAACGCAGCCAGAGGCATGAGCCTGGTAGCCCTCCACAACGGCGGCGGCGTCGGGATCAGCAAAGCGATCAACGGCGGCTTCGGCATGGTGCTGGACGGCAGCGAACGGGTGGACGAAATCCTGATGGCAGCCATGCCGTGGGATACGATGATCGGCGTGGCAAGACGGAGCTGGGGCAGATGCGAGCATTCCATCGAGACGGTTGCGGAATATAACCAGATGCGCGGCGGAAGCGACCACATCACGATGCCCTATCTGGCCAGCGAGGAACTGATCGAACGGGTTTGTAAGGATGTGAAAGGATGAAGAAACGGTTGATCTGCCATGCGGCGGAGCTGGTGACCTGTAAGGGAAAAGGGCCGAAGCATGGGAAGGATATGGCAAAGATTGGGCTGATTAAAGACGGGGCGCTGCTGATCGAAGGCGAGCGAATCGCCGATGTGGGAACCACGGCGGAGCTTCTGCAAAGGGTGGATTTGGCCAAGTGCGAGGTGCTGGACGCTTCCGGGAAAGCGGTTCTGCCGGGATTTGTGGACAGTCATACGCATTTCCTGTTTGGCGGTTACCGGGCGGAGGAATTCTCCTGGCGGCTGAAAGGGGATACTTATCTGTCCATCATGGAGCGGGGCGGCGGGATTCATGCGACCGTCTCCGCCACCAGGGCGGCCACTGAGGAGGAGCTGATGGAATCCGGGCTGGAGCGCCTGAAAACCATGCTGGAGTTTGGCGTCACCACCGTGGAAGGGAAAAGCGGCTACGGACTGGACAAGGAGACGGAGCTTCGGATGCTGCGCGCAATGAAAAAGCTGGAGCCAATGCAGCCGGTGGAGATTGCCGCAACATTTTTAGGGCCTCACAGCGTCCCCGCGGAGTACAAAGGACGCGAGCGGGAATTCCTGGACGAAATGCTGGAACAGGTCATGCCGGTGGTGCGGGCGGAAGAGCTTGCGGACTTCGCGGACATTTTTACGGAAAAAGGCGTCTTCGGCATCGAGGATTCGGAATATTATCTGAACCGGGCGAAGGAAATGGGCTTTGGGCTGAAAATCCACGCGGATGAAATGGTGACTCTTGGCGGCGCGGAGCTGGCGGCCAGAGTGGGAGCCGTGTCTGCGGATCATCTGCTGAAGGCTTCGGATGCGGGGATCCTGGAGCTGGCGAAGAGCGGCGTAGTGAGTACGCTGCTTCCGGCGACGGCGTTTTGCCTGGGAGAGCCTTATGCGAGGGGACGGCAGATGATTGACGCGGGGTGTGCGGTGGCGCTGGCGTCGGATTTGAATCCGGGGAGCTGTTTTACGAATTCGATTCCGCTTTTGATCGCGCTGGCGTGCATTTATATGAAGCTTTCGGTGGAGGAAGCGGTGACGGCGCTGACGATCAACGGGGCGGCGGCCATCGGGCGCGCCGACCGGATCGGAAGCCTGGAAATCGGAAAACAGGCGGATGTATTGATCCTGAAATATCCGTCGATTCAGTATCTGCCGTACCACACCGGGATGAACCTGGTGGAAAAAGTCATCAAAAAAGGAGAAATTGTCCTGGAAAGGTAGGAGAAAAATGGAAAGAATCATCGAGTGTGTCCCGAATTTCAGCGAGGGACGGGATCTGGAGAAAGTGGAGAAAATCGTGGACTGCTTCCGCGGGAAGAAGGGCGTAAAGCTGCTGGATTATACGTCGGATGAAGACCATAACCGAAGCGTCGTGACGGTGATCGGGGAGCCGGAGCCGCTGGTGGAGGCCATGGTGGCAGCCATCGGGAAGGCCGTGGAGCTGATCGATATGACGAAGCATCAGGGGCAGCATCCGCGGATGGGCTGCGTGGACGTCGTACCGTTTATACCGATTAAGGGCGTGACGGTGGAGGACGCGGATCATTGCGCGAAGGAGACGGCGCGGATGGCGGCGGAGAAATTCGGCCAGCCCTTTATCCTGTACGAGAAATCGGCCACGGCGCCCCACCGGGAGAACCTGGCCGCGGTGCGCAAAGGGCAGTTCGAGGGTATGGCGGAAAAGCTGAAAGACCCGAAGTGGAAGCCGGATTTCGGGCCGGAGACGATTCATCCTACGGGCGGGATTACGGCGATTGGGGCCAGAATGCCGTTAATTGCTTACAACATTAATCTGGATACCTCCAATGTGGAGATCGCGCAGAAGATTGCAGACCGCATCCGGAATATTAAAGGCGGCTTCCATTTCTGCAAGGCCATGGGTGTGATGCTGGAAGACCGCCAGATCGCGCAGGTGTCTATGAATCTGACGGACTATACGAAGACCGCGGTTTATACGGTTTTTGAGACGGTGCGGATGGAAGCCAGACGCTGGGGGGTCAATGTAATCGGGAGCGAAGTGGTCGGGCTGATTCCGCTTCAGGCCCTCGTAGATTGTACGGAATATTATCTGGGGCTGGAGAATTTCAGCATTGACCAGGTTTTGGAAACGCGTTTGTAGGAGGAATCAGCGATGAAAGAGATGAGCTTGGAAGCCTTTGCGGCGCAGACGGCGTCGAAGGAGCCGGTGCCTGGGGGCGGGAGCATTTCCGCCCTGGCGGGAGCGCTGGCGGCGGCCCTGACGGAGATGGTGGCGGGGCTGACCGTCGGAAAGAAGAAGTACGCGGAAGTGGAAGCGGAAATGCAGGCGGCGATTCCGGTGATGCGCCGGGTGCGGGAACAGCTTCTGGTGGATATCCGGCGGGACAGCGAGTCCTTTGACCAGTATATGCAGGCGCTTTCGCTTCCGAAGGAGACGGAAGAGGAGAAGGCGGCGCGGACGCAGGCAATGCAGGACGGGCTGAAGGCCGCGGTGGCGGTGCCGCTTTCGGTGGCGCGGGAGGCCCTTGGAATTCTGCCCTATGCCCAGGTGATGGTGACAAAAGGGAATGCGTCGGCGGTGACGGACGGGCTGGTGGCGGCGATGATGGCGCGGACGGCGGTGCTGGGGGCACTGTATAACGTGAAGATCAACCTGGGGTCAATCCGGGATGAGGAATTTGTGGCGGAGACGATGAAGCGCGTGCGGGAGATGGAAGCGGAGGCGGTGCGGCTGGAAAGCGGGATCCTTGAGAATGCGCCGGTGATGCGCTGAGGCTGGCAATGGTCAGCCTCCCCGGTACTCATTGGGCGTCATCCCCTCCGTCCGCTTAAAGGTCTGAGAAAGGGGTTACGATTACGTCGAATCTGCCGACGACAGGGGTAAGGATGGCGGTGATTGGGCTGGTTCCGATTTTGATTGCGTATTCGTTTTTCCAGAAGTATTTGGTGAAGGGGATTATGATTGGGGGGGTGAAGGGGTAAAAAATCTGAAACCATTCCTGTTTCGAAAATGCTTGAAAAGTAACGACAAAAGCGTTACAATTGCATTAATAGGAGGTGTTTCAGAATGGAAAAAACAGCGACCTTGAATTTAAGGGTAAACCCGGTCGTAAAAGAGCGCGCGGAAGCAGTTTTGTCAAAGCTTGGCGTTCCGATGTCAACAGCCATTGATATGTATTTGAATCAAATTTCTCTGACGGGAGGTATCCCGTTTGCGGTAACCTTGCCGAAAGCGCCGGATACCGTGAATGCGGACCGTATGACGGATGAGCAGCTTCATGAAAAACTCCAAAAAGGATATGACGATATGGAGGCTGGCAGAGTGCAGAATGCAGCTGATGCGTTTAAAAAATTTCGGGAGAGCCATGGATGATGAAGCGGTATACGGTGGAGATTACAGAGGAGGCGCTGGCAGATATGGAGCAGATTTATTACCATATCGCGGTTGTCCTTTGTGCACCGGAAAATGCGATGGGGCAATATAACCGGATCGCGGATGAAATCGGAAAGCTGGATTTTTTCCCAGAGCGTTTTCGGGTGCTTGATTCGGAACCGGAGCATACCAAAGGTGTACGGAGAATGCTGGTAGACAATTATTCTATATTCTATGTGGTGCGGGAGGAACGGGTCATTGTGACAGATGTATTGTATAGCGCTTCGGATATTGAGAAAAGGTTAAAATGAGAATGATATTTTGAGCAGCTCGGATTTTTCAGAACTGCTCTTTTGTATTAGGGGCAGCGGGCTATGTTCTGCGAGGATAAGAGGTTTATAGAGGTGCCTAGACACTATTACGGAAAGGTGATTTATGGCTAAGTCATGAATGGAAGCGCAGCGAAGGTCAGCGCCTTTGAAACGCTGGCCCCAGCTACTTAGCAAACAAATCCGCATGCGTTCCCGTCCGCGAAGCCGTCAATATCAACTTATCGTTATCAACTGCATAGATCAGAAGCCAGTCCGGTAAAATATGGCATTCACGAAAACCCGTATAATTTCCTACCAGCCCATGATCCCGATAACGTTCGTCAAGCGTTTGTTCTTTATTCTCCGTCCTGTTCTGCATCCAGCTCTTCGAAAAGCGCGTGCGCCGAAGGATAGCGCGTTGTCTGTACCTGGCCGCTCAGAATCGCCCTTGCCTCATTTATAGCCGCTTCTGTTTCCGCATTATAGCGCGGCTGCTTCATTTCAAAAGGCAGTCCGCCTTCCATAATGGATTTGTGGAGGAAAATATTGATCGCGTCCGTAAGCGTAATTCCGAAACTGGAAAACAGCTTTTCAGCACTGGATTTTGTTTCCGGATCAATTCGGACGTTGATGGTTGCGGTTTTTGCCATGGGATTCACCTCCTTTGGATTCCCTTATAGTATACACATTTGTATTCGCAATGTCAACTCAATGTAAAACATTATGCAAAAAAGTAAGCCCATGGAATCCTGGCGGTTCCATGGGCTTGCCGGCATCTTTATTCACACTTATTCGCGCAGTACAGCCTCCCTTTCCCATCCTCAAACCGGAAACAGAAGTCATAAGACGCCACCTCTCCATCCCCTTCCGTATATTCCACCATCGACCACTCCGGATGCGCCAGAAAGTCCGCCATATAATTTCCGCCCACCGACCAAAGATACACGGAATTCTCCGCATCCACCTCCCGGATCGCCCCCATATAATTCGAAAAATAATCCACGACCTGATACCGCACAAAATCCGTAACCGTTTTGGTATCCTCATCGACCTTCAGGCGCACCACAGATGAAGACTTATCCAGTTTCGTGGCATTCGCGGTATTGGCATTGTCGAACAGCATATAGCTTCCGTCGGCCGTTAAAATGATCGAATGCTGATAAGAGAAAAGCTGCTCCTCGGTCAGGCCAAATTCGTCATAATCCCCGCCGAGCTGCCAGATCAGGCTGCCATCCTCCCGGCTGATCTTCAGGATCGCATCCAAATTCCGGCAGGAAACCAGGAGATTTCCGTCCTCATCGATCGCCATCGAGTTAAAATGCGCATAGTCATAACACTGCTTGGTAGAAGCATTCCAGCTGATCTCAGAGGATTCGTACAGGAACCGGGGGTAATCGGCGGAGGAAAACTCCCAGAGCACTTCCCCGTCCTGAACTTCCTGGATAAAGAGGACGGCAAGGTCTGCAAGGTTGTCATCGGCTTCAAGATCCTCCGGAACGTCAACGAGCAGCTCTTTATAGGCGGTGACAATGTAGTGCCCTTCGTCGATCCAGATGAAACCGTGCGGGTCGATCAGGATTTCTTCACCGTTCTCATTCGTATAATAAATTTCATCGATCACGTCATAATTCTCATCCATCACCACAACACATCCGGGATTGATGCCGGAACAGTCGCCGTCTGCAAACGAGTCGGCGTAATAAGGCATATACGTATAACGAACCTCTCCGTCAGAGGTGTACTGCTTCCGGAAGTCCAGGCCGTTGGTGCTTACTTCCTCGCCGTTTTCATCGATTTTGGTGATGGCCTTGTAGAAGATCAGGCCGCCCTGATTATTCAGCTTGAAAATGTAATTGTCGGACAAATCATAGGTGGTCAGATAAAAGTCGCCGTCGGTCGTGGATTCCCCTTCGGTGGTGTAGTCCGGGAAGGTGGAAGGCATCAGATTCACGGTATAAGAAAGCGTTTCTTCTCCCTGAAAAATGACAATGTCGAGAACATCTTCCCGCGTAACGGAGGAAATGGCAAGATAGACGGAATCGGAAACCTCTTCCCCGTTAATCAGTACGGTCTCCCCATTATTGGGAACGACGTCAACGGTGATTCCATTTTCCACACTCAAAAGAGGAAGATTGATCGTTTCTTTATCAGAGAAAGCAACCGCGCGTCCATTAATTGAGATTTCAGACGCAGGCGCATTTTCTTCGGCAGATACGCCAAGGGATATGAGGAAAAAGGAAACAAACAGCAAAGGTGCAAATCGTTTTAAATGATTTTTCATAGTTCAGAATTCCTTTCGTAAAATGAAAATTAAGGTAAAAGCTGATACAGGTTCAGTGTAAGAGTCCAGCCTTAAATGGAGTATAAAATCCGATAAAGTTTGTCTAAAAAGCGGGAAAAAACAGAAGCATCTTTCGGTAAAATATGCTATACTGGCAGGAAAAGGAAGGTGCTTATGAGAATCTTGGTAGCAGAAGACGAGCGTGCCCTTGCGCGCGCTATCGTCAAAGTATTTGAAAAAAATCATTATTCGGCAGACGCCGTCTATAACGGCGAGGATGCCTTGCTGTACCTGGAAACCGGAAATTATGACGTGGCCATCCTGGACCTGATGATGCCCAAAATGGACGGCATTACGGCGCTTCGGAAGCTGCGGGCAGGCGGGAACCGGATTCCCGTCTTAATCCTGACTGCCAAATCCGAAACCGACGACAAAGTCCAGGGCCTCGACAGCGGCGCGAACTACTATCTGACAAAGCCCTTTGACACGAAAGAACTGCTGGCCGCGATCCGCGCGATCACCCGCATCCAGGTCGAAGTGGACGCCAAACTGTCCGTGGGCAATGTTACCCTGGACCGCACGACCTTTGAACTGTCTTCGCCCTACGGCAGATTCCGCCTGGCAAACAAAGAATACCAGATGATGGAAATCTTCATGGCAAACCCGCGCCGTATCATTTCCGCCGAACAGTTCATGGAAAAAATCTGGGGCTACGACCATGAAACGGAGATCAATGTAGTCTGGGCCTACGTATCCTATCTTCGCAGGAAGCTGACGGCGCTCCATGCGGACATTGCGATCAAATCGATCCGCAATGCCGGGTACTCCCTGGAGGAATCCGCATGATCCGCAAGCTGAAGAGAAAATTCGTGGCGCTGGCCATGGGCGCGATGGTTGTCCTGCTTACGCTGATCGTCATCGGAATGAACGTGATCACCTATAACTACGTCGTCCGGGAAGCCGACCGGATTTTAATCATCCTGGCGCAGAACGAGGGCGTATTCCTGGATTTTGACGCAAGCAAGAACGTGCTTGGGCGCTATCACATGTCGCCGGAAACGCCCTATGAAACCCGCTATTTTTCCATATTTTTAAACAGCTCCGGCGAAGTCGTCAGCACGGATCTGAGCAACATCGTTTCCGTCGATCAGGAAACCGCGGCTGCGTATGCGCAGAGTGCCTGGGAAAAGGAGGACGCCCGTGGGTTTGTAGGGCAATTCCGCTATATCAAACGGCAGGAAGAGGCGGGATGGCGGATCATCTTCCTGGACTGCCGCCGAAGGCTGGACGCGTTTCAGCAGTTTCTGCTGGCAAGTTCCGGCATGGCCCTGGCAGGCCTGCTCGTCGTCTTTTTTGTAGTTTCCCTGTTTGTAGGGAAAATGCTGGAACCGATTGCCGAAAGCGATGAAAAGCAGAAACGGTTCATCACCGATGCCGGCCACGAAATGAAAACGCCCCTGACGATCATCCAAACGAACGCGGACATTCTCGAAATGGAGCTGGGCGAAAACGAATGCCTGACCGATATCACCCAGCAGACGAAGCGCCTGCGTTCCCTCACCGACGATCTGGTAATGCTCGCGCGCATGGAAGAGTCGAAAGATTCCATGCGGAAAATCGAATTTCCCATCTCCGAGGTGGTTGCCGAAACGGTGCAGCCATTCCGGGCGCTTGCGGCCAGGCAGGACAAAGAATTGTTAAGCAGCATCCAGCCAATGCTGACCCTGAAAGGAAACGACCAGGCGATTCAGCAGCTTGTCACGATCTTCCTGGACAACGCGCTGAAATATTCGCCGCCCGGAAGCACTATTACATTGGACATGCGAAAAAAGAACAAGATGATCCAATTATCCGTGCAAAATGAAACGGAGAGCGTCATCGCCCCGGAACAGATTGTCCATGTGTTCGACCGGTTCTACCGCACCGACGCATCCCGGAATTCCGAAACCGGCGGCCACGGGATCGGCCTCTCCATTGCACAGGCCATCGTCGCCGCCCATGGCGGGAAGATCCACGCCTGCGCCCCGGACGGCGCGTCCTTCCGGATTTTGGTTTCGTTTCCCATTTAAATGAGAACGGAACGTTGACAAACATCCCCTGCGTCCCTTAAAATAAAACCAAAACCCCGGCAATTCGCCAAAGAAAAAACAGTTTGGAGGAACCCAACATGCCGCAGAAAGCGATTTTAGTCGTCAGCTTTGGCACCAGCCACGCTGACACCAGAGAAAAAACCATTGACCGGATTGAAGAAGACATCCGCAGCGCCTACCCGGACTACGCCCTTTACCGTGCCTGGACCAGCAAAATGATCCTGAAAAAACTGCTGAATCGGGACGGCATTAAAATTTTTAACGTCAAAGAAGCCATGGAGCAGATGATCGCCGACGGCGTAAAAACCCTGATTGTCCAGCCTACCCATGTCATCAACGGCATTGAAAACGATCTGATGCAGGAAGACGTCAAAGCCTACGCGGATTCCTTTGATCAGATCACGTTTGGAAACCCGCTCCTCACCACCGAAGAAGACAACCGTCTGGTCATCCAGGCCGTTGCGGAGGAAATGCAGCCGGACGCCAAAGACGCCCTGGTTCTGATGGGCCATGGCACCACCCACTACGCGAATTCCATCTACGCCGCCCTGGACTACCAGTTCAAAGATATGGGCTATTCGAATATTTTCATGGGAACCGTGGAAGCGTACCCTTCGCTGGTTTCCCTGATCAAGCAGATCCATGCCTACCATCCCCGGAAAGTGATCCTGGCCCCCTTCATGATCGTGGCAGGCGACCACGCCAAGAACGACCTGTCCAGCGAAGACGCGGACTCCTGGCGCAGCCAGTTCGAGAAAGAAGGCTTCACCGTCGAATGCGTGCTGAAGGGCCTGGGCGAGTACCCGCAAATTCGCAGCCTGTTTCTGGATCACGTGGAAGCGGCCTGTCAGAGCTGATCGTTTTCGGAAAGGGGAGGGGTTATGTATACACTGCTGATCGCAGACGATGAACCATTGATCCGGAACGGAATCCGGAAAATGATCGACTGGGAATCCCTTGGATTCTCCGAAATCCTCCTGGCGGAGGACGGCCAGGAGGCCCTGGACATGATCCGCAGCCAGAAAGTTGACTTGGTTCTGACGGATATTCTGATGCCGTTTCTGGACGGTCTGGCTTTGAGCGAGATTCTGGCAAAGGAGTACCCTCAGATCCATGTCGTCATCCTGACCGGGCACGACGATTTCGAATATGCCAGACAGTCCATAGATTTAGGCGTTAAAAACTACATCCTGAAGCCGGTGGGCGCGGAAACCTTATACAAAAAAATGAAAAAAATCTGCGAAACCCTCCACATCCAGAACGAGCAGAAGGAGTATATTTCCTCCATGCGAAAGCAGCTCCGCCAAAGCCTTCCGGCCCTGCGCGCCCAGCTCCTGAACCGGATGGTCTGTTCCTTCCATTCGAACCCTGCGGAATATCTGGAGCGGGCGAAAGGCCTGGACATCCATTTGGAGAAGGGGCCTTTTCTCGTAGCTGTGATCGAGATGGACAAAAGCGGCTTCCCGTTTCCGGCGGAGGATGGGGATCTGTACCTGTTCGCGGCGCAGAACATTGCCAGTGAATGCGTAGGGGCGCAGCACTACATATTCGAGGATAACCGGGGCGCTATCGTCCTTTTGTTCTGCTGCACCTTTCTGGGGGAAGATTTCCATGATACTGTCTACCAGACCCTTGGCGTCATCCAGAAAGCCATCTACAATACCCTGAAAATCGAGACCACCTGCGGCGTCGGTTCCGACGCGGCGGTAAGCGAAGACCTGTACGAATCCTATTCGAATGCCAGGCGTGCCGCAGACTGTAAATTTTCCCTCGGCACGAACAGCGTCTACGACATCGGGGATTTGGATTATCTGGAAAAATCCTTTTATTACCCCATCAAAGAGATCAAAAACCTGATCAGATGCATCAAATACGGCGCGCGCGAAGAAATCCGCCCGGCCATCCGCCAGATCGTCTACGCCGAAAACGCCGGGAAAAACCTCTCCGGCATTAACATGAAGATGAACTACATTGAAACCATCACCTCCCTGCTGCGGGAACTTTCCGACCTAAAAGAAGTCTCGGAGAAGATCTGGAACCACGGCTTTGACTTCTACAGCCAGATGAACCGTTGGGACACCCCGGAGCTGATGGAGGAAAAACTGCTTTCCTTCGCCCTGGAAGTGAAGGAAGAGATGGAGGCCGTTCAGACGAACAGCAGCATTCAGGTCATCGAAAAAGTGAAGGAGTATGTACAGAGCCACTATATGGACCCGGAGCTTTCCCTGACTGCGGCGGCCGACGATGCAGGCGTCAGCACCGGCTATTTAAGCGGCCTGTTCAAGAAAGAGGCAGGGATGAATTTCGTCAAATATCTGACCGACCTGCGCATGGAAAAATCCATGGAACTGCTGAAATCCACGGATAAGCGGACTTATGAGATCGCCTATGAGACCGGTTTCTCGAATCCCCATTATTTCAGCGTCCTGTTTAAAAAATGTACCGGAATGTCCCCGTCGGACTTCCGTCAGAGGAGCAGACAGTGAGTAAAAAACGTAAGACAGGCATCAAAGGCCGGGCCATGCGCCGGATTGCCCTGCTGATCCTCGTGGTCATGGCCGCAGCGGTCAGCATTTTTTCCCTTATTTTCCGGGAACGGCTCTTAAACGAGCAGAAGAGCTATTCCAAGGAACATGTCAACAGCGTCATGTCCTACTTAAACGATTACATCGACGAGGTGGATTCGGTGGCCAAGTCCACGAATTATAACTATTATTTACAGGATTATCTGGAACAGGCACTGGAAAACGAGAGCACGGAAGGGGAATCTTCGGTGATCGCGAAAATGGCGGAATACGAGATGGGTTCCAGAGCTTTCAGCGATATTTTGCTGACCCGGACAGACATTTCTTCCATTATGGTGTTTGGACGGCACAGTCTTTTGATCTATAAGACCCTGTACACGTACCGGAATGTGCTTGTGGATTACTCGGCCCAGGAGTGGTATCAGAAAGCTGTGAATGATCCTGGAAATGCCGCCGTCACCGGGCCGAACCGCCATATCTTTTTCAATGTCAGCAATGAACCGACCCTCTCGCTAAGCCGTGTCATTCAGAACTGGCAGGACGGCTCCTTTCTGGGCGTGGTTCTCATTGATATGAATCTGAACGAAATCCGGAAAATCTGCGGTTCTTTCCAGAATCAGGAGGGGTTCCTGTGCATTTTAAATGAAAAAGGCGAACTGGTCTATGAGCAGGAGGACGGCGCAGCGCTTCTGGATTCGGCAGAAAATCTGGCAAGCCTGACTGCGGCGGCCCAGGAAGCCGAGGAAGGGCATTTTAAAATCCGTCTGAACGGGAAGAAGTACCTGACGACCCTGGGTGAAATGGAAAAAACGGGATGGCAGATTTTTTATCTGCGTGCATACGGCGATGTGACGGCGCCTCTGCGCACCAGCATTCTTTTGGTCTTTTTCGTGGTTCTGCTGGTGATGCTCCTGACCCTGGCGGTTTTGAACGGGATTCTGTCCGGCATTATCCGGCCTCTGAACCAGCTTCAGGAGCACATGGAGCGGGTCGATCTGGAAAACCTGAACCAGCAGGTGGAGATCGAAAGCGAGGACGAAATCGGGAAATTGTCCCGGAATTTTAACCGGATGCTGGAGAGGATCGACAACCTGAAAGGACAGGTCGTCCAGGAACAGGAGAACAAGCGGCGCTATGAGCTGCAGGCTCTTCAGGCCCAGATCAATCCCCATTTCCTGTACAATACCCTGGATTCCATCATCTGGATGGCGGAAACGAACGATAAAAATATTGTGCCGATGACGGAAGCACTGGCGAAGCTGTTCCGCATTTCGCTGAATAAGGGAAATGAGGAAATCCCGTTAAGCAGGGAGATCGAGCACGTGAAAAACTATCTGATCATTCAGACGATGCGCTATGAGGATAAGTTTACCTATGAGATTCTGGTGGAGCCGGAAGTGGAAAACTGCCGGATTATCAAGCTGATCTTGCAGCCGATCGTGGAAAACAGCATTTACCATGGAATCAAAGCGAAAAAGGGAATGGGACATATCCGCATTGAGGCCTTCCGGGAAGGGCGGTTCCTGAAACTTCAGGTCAGCGACGACGGATGCGGCATGTCCCAGGAGATGTGCGACAAGATGCTTTCCGACGAGATTGAGCCTACGGATCTGAATGGTTCCGGCATTGGCGTGAAAAATGTGGACGAGCGCATCCGGCTCCGGTTCGGCCGGGAATACGGGCTGCGCTATTACGGAGAGCTGGGAAAGGGCGTCACAGTGGTGTATACCCTGCCGTTTGGAGGGGAGGAAGCGGAGCATGAATAAGAAAAAAATTCTGAGTGTGGGAAGCGTGCTTCTGGCCGTGTGCTTTTTGGGGTTCGGCGCCTGGACCTGCCGGGGGGAAAGGGTCTTTTCGGATGGGGAGACGGAAGCCGGGGACGCGAAAGCAAACGCGGCGGAACTGGTGATTGGCTGTACGCTGGCCTCCGGAGAGAGCAATTATCAGGAAGCACTGGGAAATCTGATGCAGGATTTTGCCGAAAAAGACGGAAGTTATACGCTGGATATCCGTTATGCGGCCTGGAGCGTGGAGACGCAGGAGCAGCAGATGCGGGACTTTATCGAGGAAGGCGTGGATGCGATCATCCTCTGCCCCGTGAACGCGAAATCTTTCCTGGGCGTCTTAAAAGAGGCCAGCCAGCACGAAATTCCGGTGATCAACCTGAACATGAAGGTGGATCTGGTGTCCACGGAATATGTAGCTGCCTATGTGGGGGCCAGCATGTCGGAGGAGGCGGAGATGGCCGCGTCCCTGGCCATCGACTATTTTGACGGGGCTGAAGGGAAGATCGGGATCATCGAGGGGCTTTCCGGAAGCGACCCTCAGATTTACCGGACCCAGACCTTTCTGGAAAAGCTGACCTCCCACCCGAATATCGAGGTGGTGGGAATCGCGGGCGGGGAATGGGAGAAGGACAAAGCCAAAGAGGCGGCCAGGGAATTGCTGGTGAAATGTCCGGAGATCAACCTGATGTACTGTCATGATAATTATATGTCCCAGGGCGTTTACGAGCTTCTGGAGGAGCTTGGAAAGACGGAGGAGATCGGGATCATTGGGATCGGGAGCGCCAGCGAGCATATGGAGGACGTCCGGGAGGGACGCCTGGTGGGGCTTGTGACCCAGCCGCCGGAGGTGGAGGCCTATTACGCACTGGAATGCGCGAAAAAAGGGGCGATGGGAGAGGAGCTGCAAAGCTGGTATAAAAACATTGTGCAGATTATCACAAAAGAAAATGTAGACGAGTACCGCTCGCCGTTAGAGGCTGTCCTTTCTTAAAAAAAGGACAGTTTTTTTGTCCCAAGATGAAAAAAAAGACTAAACCGGTGAAAAAAATGAATTTCCTTTTTCGGGAAATTTTCTTAAAATAGTCTCATCAAAACGAACGGCAGGAAGCTGTAAGAAGAAGGAGGAAGTATTCATGAAGAAAAAATTTGCTGCAGGTTTGGTAACGTTGGCAGTCAGCGCAGGAATGCTCGCATGCGGAGCGACCGTATTCGCGGAAGAAGGAAATCCGACGATCGCATTCGTACCGAAGGTTATGGGCCAGGCATGGTGGGATCACGTAGAAGAGAACGTAAAAGAGTGGTCTGAAGAGAACGGCATTGACGTCATCTACAAAGGCCCGACCGATACCGACGCAGCCGCACAGGTACAGATCATGACCGACCTGGTAAACCAGGGTGTCGATATCCTTTGCTTCTCCCCGAACGATCCGGACGCCTGCGAAGCCATCTGTAAAGAAGCGATGGACAAAGGCATTATCGTTATCGCTACCGAGGCATCCGGTATGGAAAATGTAAACTATGACATCGAAGCATTCGACGAGACCGGTCTTGGCGGCTTCCTGATGGATCAGCTGGCAGAGCAGATGGGCGGCGAAGGCCAGTACATCACCATGGTAGGTTCCATGACGATGGAATCCCAGAACAACTGGGCAGACGCAGCCGTTGCACGCGCCGAAGAAGCTTATCCGGATATGGAACTGGTTCCGGACAAACGTGTCGCCGATGACTCCGACGCAGAAAAAGCTTACGAACTGACCAAAGAGCTGATCACCAAATATCCGGATTTGAAAGGTATCCTGGGAACCGGCTCCTTCGATGCACCGGGCGCTGCACGTGCGATCCAGGAACTGGGCCTGACCGGAAAAGTATTCGCGATCTCCGTTGCAATGCCTCTGGAAGTTGCCGACTACCTGGAAGACGGAACTCTTGGTTCCGTAGCCCTCTGGGATGCAGGCATCACCGCAAAAGCCATGCTGAACTGTGCAGTAAAACTGTATAACGGCGAAGAGATCACCGACGGCGCAGACCTTGGCGAAGAAGGTTACGACGCAGTAGCCGTTCAGGACAAAGTGATCGTAGGCGAAGGCCAGATCGCCATCACCAAAGAAAACTGCTACGATTTCGGATTCTAAATCATACGGAAAGTCTGGGGGCAGAGGAGTACGCTCTTCTGCCCCCGCTTCTTAAGGATTCCTGCGGAAGAAAAGAAGAGGGAGCGTGTACGCTTATGTCAGAATATTTACTGGAAATGTCCGGAATATGCAAATCCTTTTCCGGTGTCCACGCGCTGGATCATGTGAACTTCGCAGTCCGTCCCGGCAAAGTAATGTGCCTGGCCGGAGAGAACGGCTGCGGAAAATCCACGCTTGTCAAAATCATCTCCGGCGTCTACACGAAAGACGAAGGGGAAGTGACCTTTGAAGGCCAGAAGATCACGAAAATCACGCCGGCGGAAGCCACGCAGCTTGGTATTCAGGTTATCTATCAGGATCTGTCCATTTTCCCGAACCTGACGGTGATGGAGAACCTGGCGATCAACTCGGAGATCACCGCCGGGAAAAAACTGGTGAACCGGAAGCGCTGGGAAGCCACGGCGAAGGAAGCGCTGTCGAAGATCGGCTATCAGATCGATCTCTATGCAAAAATGGGGGAATTAAGCGTTGCGGATAAGCAGTTGGTTGCCATCTGCCGCGCCTTGCTGTTTAACGCAAAACTGATCATCATGGACGAGCCCACCACCGCCCTGACGAAAAAAGAGGTGGACGCGCTGTTTAAGACCGTCCGTCAGCTCCGGGACTCCGGTATCGCCATCATGTTCATCAGCCATAAAACCGAAGAAATCTTCGAGATTTCCGACGACGTCTGCATCATGCGGAACGGCAAAAACGTCTATTCCGGCCCCACGGCGGAACTGACGCGGGAAAAATATACCTACTACCTGACCGGAAGGGAACTGGTGGAGGATCGGTTTATCCCGAAAAATATCAGCAAAGAGCCGGTTCTTAGGGTCAATCACCTGACGCTGAAGGATCAGAAGTGCAAAGACATTTCGTTCTCCCTGCGGAAAGGAGAAATCTTAGGCGTTACCGGGCTTTTGGGTTCCGGCCGTACCGAGCTGGCGTTAAGCCTGTTCGGCCTGGAAAAGATCGAGTCCGGCACCATTGAGCTGAACGGGAAGGACGTAAAGATCTCGTCCCCGATCGCGGCTCAGAAAATGAAGATCGGTTACGTCCCGGAGGACCGTCTGACGGAAGGTCTCTGCCTGCAGCAGCCCATTGCGGACAATATTACCCTGTCCTCTTTAAAGCGCCTGGCGAATTCCTTTGGCATCATCAAAAAACAGGACATCATCGCGGACGCGAATATCTGGAAGGAGAAATTCTCCATTGCCACCGACGATGTGCGCAAATTCGCTTCCACGCTCTCCGGCGGAAACCAGCAGAAGATCGTGCTGTCCAAATGGCTCAGCAATGACCTGGACGTGCTGATCTTAAACGGGCCCACCGTAGGCGTCGATGTGGGTGCGAAACAGGATATTCACCATCTGGTCCATGAACTGGCAAACGAAGGCCTGGCGGTTATCATCATTTCGGACGACCTGTCGGAAGTGGTGGTGAACTGCAGCCGTGTCATCGTCATGAAAGACGGCGGCATTGTCGGGGAAATGACCGGAGACAACATTACCGAAGAAAATATCCTGGAAATTATTCGTTAAGGGGGACGGCGTCATGAATAAAGCGGCATTAAAACGGATGACGAAACGGACGGAATTTTATATCTTCCTCGTTCTCATCGCAATGTGTATTGCAATTGAAATCATTTCCGGCGGCCAGCTCTTCGCGGCAGACAAAATCGTCACCATCCTTCGTTCGATGGTGGTGGACGGCATGTTTGCCATGTGCTGCCTGGTGGTTATGATTTCCGGCGGATTCGACCTTTCTTTCCCGGCCATCGCCTCGCTGGCCTCCTGTCTGTCCGCGACGATCTGTGTAAATTTCGGGTTCTGCGAGACGAATCCGATCATCGGAATCCTGCTGGCGATCGTCATCGGCGCAGTCCTTGGCATGTTCAACGGCTGGATCATTTCAAACTTTAAATTAAATACCATGATTGTAACGCTGGCTACCCAGACGTTCTTCACCGGTATCACCATGGGGCTTTTACAGTTAAAGGAGATCACCTCGAAACTGCCGAAAGGCTTCCGGAACATGGGCGAATCCTACCTGTTTGAGGTTTATAACGCGGCGGGGCTGCGTTCCACGATGACTTCCATGTTCATCTTCCTGGTTCTGTTATGTCTTGCGACCTCGTTCGTGCTGAAACATACGATGTTTGGCCGGGGCTTATACGCCATCGGCGGCAATGAAGTTTCCGCGGAACGCGCTGGCTACAATGTAAAACGGATCAAATTCCTGCTGTATACCGTGGTAGGCGCGATGTCCGGCTTCATCGGAATCATCCGTGTCTCCATGGCCCGTCAGGCGATCCCCAAGGCTCTGGACGGAAAAGAAATGACCATCATCCCGGCAGTTATCTTGGGCGGCGCCAGCATCTTCGGCGGCGAAGGTTCCGTGTTCGGTACGGTGTGCGCGGTGGCGATCATCACCGTTGTGTCAAACAGTATGCTGCTTCTGGGAATCGGCACCTACTGGCAGGACTTTTTCAATGGGCTCGTGATCCTGGTCGGCATTACCATTTCCGCCGTACAGGCGAAACGCCGCAACGGTTAAAGAAGGAGGAGTATAAGCATGAAGATCAAAGAATATTTTAAGAAAAATCAATATACTTCCATCCTGCTCGTGCTCATGGCCATTGTGCTGGTATTCTTTACAGCCACCAAGGGAAACACCCTCTGGAGCGTCGGCACCTGGAAAGGCATTTTCATGCAGTTCCCGGAATACGGCGTGATGACCATCGGCGTGATGTTCTGCTTCATTGCGGGCTGTATCGATATGTCCTTTGTTATGCTGGGCAACTTTGCCTGTATCCTTGGCGTGAAGTTTATGGCAGCCATGGTCACGGAAGATATGTCAAACGGTCAGGTAGCGCTTGTAATTCTGGGTGCATTTGTTATAATTATCCTGGTAGGGGCAGTCGGCGGCGTGATCAACGGCGTCCTGGTGAGCAAGCTTGGCATCCCGCCCGTCATGGCCACGATCGCCATGCAGATGGTATGGCTTGGTCTTTCCACCGGGCTTACCCAGGGCTACACGGTATCCGGTGTTCCGAATCTTTACATCGAAGTCGGACATAAAATGATTTTCGGATTCATTCCATTCCCCATGCTGGTCTTTTTGATCTGTTTCGCGGTCGCCGCATTCATTCTGAAGTATACGACTTACGGCGAGAAGCTCTACATGCTGGGAACGAACCGGAAAGCGGCGAAATTCTCCGCGATCAATACCGACCGCATGATCATCGGAACCTTCGTGCTCTGCGACGTGTTCTGCTGCATCGGCAGCATGCTGATGCTTTCCACGCTGGGCTCCGCAAAAGCGGACTACGGCGAATCTTACGTCATGCGGATCATCCTGATCCTGGTACTGGCCGGGGTGCTTCCGGACGGCGGTATGGGAAAGATTATCAATGTACTTCTTTCCGTTATCGTGATCCAGATCATTGCGTCCGGCGTAAATATGTTCTCGAACCTGAACCCGTACCACGCAAGTCTGATCTGGGGCGGGCTGCTGATCCTGGTCCTGATCTTCAGCACCCGGATGAATGGGGAAAGTACATTTTCAAAATTGTTGAAACCGAAAAAAGCAAAGAATTAGGGATTTGAAAGGAGAACGATCATGAACAGTAGAGAGCGTTTTTTAGCAACCGTTGAGAGAAAACCGGTAGACCGTCCGGCCTGCTGGCTGGGCGACCCCACTCCGGAGGCCGTACCGGCGCTGTGTGACTTCTATAAAGTAAACGATATCAAAGAGCTGAAAAAGGTTTGCGGCGATGACTTCTACGCCGTGGAGATCCCGTACCATTCCGAAACCTGTAACGCGATTTTCGCAGCCTTTGACTGGTATATGAACGGGAGCAATGTAGACACCGAGCACCGCACTCTGACCGCAGACGGCTGTTTCGCCTTCTGCGAGGATCTGGACGACGTGAAAGCGGTGAACTTCCCGTGGCCCGACCCGGCGAAATATATTGACCCGGAAGAGTGTAAGCGTCTTGTGGACGAAGCTCCGGAAGACAAGGTTGTAATGGGAATGCTCTGGGCCTGCCATTTCCAGGATGTGTGCGCGGCATTCGGCATGCAGACCTGCCTGATGAACATGGTATCCGAGCCGGAAATGGTGCACTATGTAGACGATCATATCGTTGATTTTTATCTGAAAGCGCTGACCATTTTCCTGGAAGCCACCAAAGGCAAAGTCCAGGCGATCCTGATCGGCGACGACGTAGGAAGCCAGAGAGGCCTGATGATCAGCCCGGCCCTGATCGAGGAATTCGTCATTCCGGGTGCGAAGAAGCTGATCGACCTGGCCCACAGCTATGGCGTGAAAGTGATGTATCATTCCTGCGGCTCCATCGTGGAGGCGATTCCGCTGCTGATCGAGGCAGGCGTGGACATTATCCATCCGATCCAGGCGCTGGCGGCCGGTATGGATCCGGCGAACCTGAAGTCGAAATTCGAAGGACAGGTTTCCTTCTGCGGCGGCGTGGACACCCAGGATCTGCTTCCAAACGGCACGCCGGAGATGGTGGCTGACAAAGTAAAAGAGTTAAGGGGCTATTTCCCCACCGGGCTGATCCTGTCGCCCAGCCATGAAGGGCTGCAGCCGGACGTACCGCCTGCAAACATCAAGGCGCTGTTTGACGAGGCCACGAAGATTTACGAATAAGCAAGAGCCATTCACGAAGTGAATTTTAAATGGATTTGCGAAGGATGCTGCGAATGGAACGAACAGTAGCTTTTGCGGAGAGGAGCGCTTTTATGGTACGCAGATTTGGGGAAATGATCAAGATCAAACCGGAGGGGCTGGAGGAGTACAAACGATACCATGCGAACCCGCTTCCGGGCGTGAATGAAATGATTAAAGAGTGCCATCTGAAGAATTACAGCATCTATCAGAGAGGCGATTACATGTTCGCTTATTATGAGTATGATGGAGATGATTTTGAGGCGGATATGGCGAAGATGGCGGCAGACCCGGCGACTCAGCATTGGTGGAGTTTGGTGAAACCGCTGATGCAGCCTCTGGAGGACCGGAAGGAAGGAGAGTTCTGGTCCGGGATGGAAGAGATTTATCATTTGGATTAAGGGACGGAATCCCCCGCGGCGGGCTGCTGCGGGGGATTTCTCGCTTTATAGGAAATACCGTTTTGTGATAAAACTGTAATACTTTGCCCCTATAAAGCAAAAACCCTCCGGGCTGGATGCACACAGATGCGAGAAGAAAATTTTGCCTTCGGCAAACGCATCTGGCGCGGCACACCGAAGGCGTACAGAGTAAAAGTGTGCTTCTTGGACGCTATAGAGAGCGCGAGAGTGTGCGAAGCACACTTTTGTTTGCATGCAGACATTGACAAAAAAGGCCCGGTACATTAGAATGAAAACCGATGAGAACGGAACAAAGGGGACGAAAATCATGGCCATACAAATGATTGGCATCGACCATAAAAACGCGGGAATCGACGTGCGAACCGTCTTTTCCTTTACGAAGAAAAAGATTGCGGAAGCTCTGGAAATCCTGAAGGGGATTCCGGGGGTTTCCGGCTGCATTATCCTCTCCACCTGTAACCGGTGCGAGGTGTGGGCGAGTACCACGGAGAAATTCGAAGGGGATCTGTACGATTTGATCTGTGAGATCCGGGAGCTGCCCGCAGAATGCCGCCAGGACTACCGGGCGTATTTTACGTTCCGGGACGAGCAGGAGGCGGTGTCCCATCTCTTTCATCTGGCCTGCGGGCTGGATTCCAGGATTCTGGGGGAAGACCAGATCATTACCCAGGTGAAGGATGCGCTGACGCTGTCCAGGGAGCAGTATGCGACGGACAATGTGCTGGAAATCCTGTTTCGCATGGCCGTGACGGCCGCGAAGAAGGTCAAGACCGAGGTAGTGCTGACGGATGCGAACCAGTCGGTGATTCACCAGGCCCTGGCGGTCCTGCGGCAGAAGGGCTACACGGTCAGCGGGAAACGGTGCATGGTGATCGGGAACGGGGTCATGGGAAAGCTGGCGGCCTCGACACTGAATCAGAGCGGCGCGGATGTGACTGTGACCGTGCGCCAGTACCGGAGCGGGATTGTGGACATTCCCAAGGACTGTAAGCGCATTGATTACGGGGAGCGCATGAACCTGTTTCCAGAATGCGACCTGGTGGTCAGCGCTACCGCAAGCCCAAATTACACGCTGCGGGAAGAGCAGGTGCGGGAGGTGCCCCTGGAGCATGGGATGATTCTGCTGGATCTGGCGGTGCCGCGGGACATTGACCCGGAAATCGGGAAATTGCCGCAGATCCGCCTGTATGATATCGATGACTTTAAAGTGGATGTGCGCAGCGAGAAGGTGAAGCAGAACATCGCGAAGGCCGGGAAGATCCTGGAGGAACAGATGGAGGAGTTCTACGCCTGGTATGAGTGCCGGGACATTATTCCCCAGATCCAGGATATTAAGCAGAAGGCCGTGCACGACTGCGACCTGCGGCTGACGAAGGTGCTGCGGGATCTGCCGATGTCGGGCGAGGAGCGGGAGAAGCTGGCGAAGAATATCGATACGGCGGTTGCGAAAGTGGTGAATAAGATGATGTTCGGGCTGCGGGATCATGTGAGCGAGCAGACGCTGCGGGAATGTGTGGAAGGATTGGAGAAGGTTTATGGAGAATAAGATCGTCATTGGGAGCCGGGAGAGCCGCCTGGCGGTGATTCAGTCGGAAATGGTGGTGGACTATATCCGGAAGCAGCATCCGGAGTATACGGTATCGCTGCTGACGATGAAGACCACCGGGGATATGATTCTGGACCGGACGCTGGATAAGGTCGGCGGGAAAGGCCTGTTTGTGAAGGAATTGGACAAGGCTTTGCTGGATGGGCGAAGCGACCTGTCGGTGCACAGTTTGAAGGATATGCCGATGGAGGTTCCGGCGGAGCTTCCGTTGGTGGCGTTTTCGAAGCGGGAGGACCCAAGGGATGTGCTGGTGTTCCCGAAGGGGATGGAGGCGCCGGATTTTTCGAAGCCGGTGGGCTGTTCGAGCCTGCGGCGGATTTTGCAGCTGCGGGAGCTGTTTCCGGAGGCGGAGTTTAAACCCGTGCGGGGCAATGTGCTGACGAGGCTTCGGAAACTGGATGACGGCGAGTACGGCGCGCTGGTGCTGGCGGCGGCCGGGTTAAAGAGGCTTGGGCTGGAAGAGCGGATCGGGCGGTATTTTTCCGTGGAGGAGATGCTTCCGGCGGCCGGGCAGGGTATTTTGGTGGTGCAGGGCCGGAAGGGGGAAGATTATTCTTTCCTGGAGGGCTTTGGAGAGGAAGAGAGCCTAGCGGCAGCGCTGGCGGAGCGGGCGTTTGTGCGGGAACTGGACGGAGGGTGCAGCTCGCCGGTGGCGGCTCATGCGCAGATGAAGGATGGGAAGCTCTTTTTGCAGGGGCTTTATTATCAGGAGAAGGATGAGGCGTTCCTGAAGGGGTATACGGAAGGAAGGCCGGAGGAGGCGGAGGCGCTGGGGTGTTATCTGGCGCGGACGCTGCGGGAGCTTTATGAGAAGAGGCGTACCGGGAAGCAGGGGATGATAGGAAATGTGCTGGTGCTGTATCCGGGAGCGGAAGCGGCGGGCGAGCATGCGGAGGACGCGGTATGCGGCCCAGATGGAGGCCTGGCGGGAAAGGGCGGTCTGGAAACTGGTGGCCTAGAGATGGCCAATGCGGCTGAAGGATGCGGCCAGGTCGGAGCCGTAGCGGGAAAGGGCGGTCTGGAAACGGTTCCGGACATGGCCAACGCGGCGGAAACTGGTAGCTCGGAGGCAGTTCCGGGCCTGGCGGCCCCTGCCTGCGGCAAGGTCTGGCTCGTGGGCGCGGGCCCCGGCGATCCGGGCCTGTTCACCCTGAAGGGGGCGGCGATTCTGGAGCAGGCGGAAGTGGTCGTGTATGACGCGCTGGTAGGGCAGAGCATTTTAAACAGGATTCCGGAGGGCGCGAAGCTGATCAACGTGGGAAAACGCGCGAATCATCACACATTGCCCCAGGAAGAGATCAATCAGGTGCTCGTCCGGGAAGCGAAAGCCGGGAAACGCGTGGTGCGCTTAAAAGGCGGCGACCCCTTCCTGTTCGGCCGCGGCGGCGAGGAACTGGAGCTTCTGACCGCGAACCAGATTCCCTACGAAGTCGTCCCAGGCGTGACCTCGGCCATCGCCGTACCGGCCTATAATGGCATTCCGGTCACTCACCGGGACTTCTGCTCCTCCCTGCATATCATCACCGGCCATAAGCGCAAAGGAGAAGCCTATAACATTGATTTCGAGGCCCTCGTGCGCACGAAAGGAACCCTCGTCTTCCTGATGGGCGTCACGGCCCTTCCAGATATTTGCGAAGGCCTTTTAAAAGCCGGTATGCCTGCGGATATGCCCGCGGCGATTCTTCAGAAAGGAACCACCGCCGGCCAAAAACGCATTGTCGCGACGGTCGAAACCCTGGAAGCGGAAGTACGGCGTCAGGGCATCGAGACTCCGGCCATCATCGTCGTCGGAAAAGTCTGCGCCCTGGCGGACAGTTTCGAATGGTTTGAAAAACAGCCGTTAGCCGGGAAGAAGATCCTGGTGACCAGGCCCAAAGAGCTGATTTCCCAGATGGCGTCAAAGCTGCGGGAGAAAGGGGCGGAAGTCCTGGAGCTTCCGGCCATTAAGACGGTTCCTATCTGCCCGAATGAGGCATTGAAAGGGGCGATCGCCCATCTTTCGGAATATCAGTGGCTGGTGTTTACCAGTCCCATGGGCGTCCGGATATTCTTCGACGCGTTAAAACAGGAACAGAAAGACCTGCGCGCCCTGGCCGGAGCGAAAATCGCCGCCATCGGCGCGGGAACCGGAAGAGAGCTAAAAGAACGGAACCTCTATCCGGATCTGATTCCGGAGATTTTTGACGGGGAAGCCCTTGGAAAGGCACTGGCAGAGGTCTTACAGTCCGGCGACAAGGTGCTGATCCCGCGGGCGGCTATCGGAAATCAAGAACTGATCCAGGCTTTGGAAACTGTACCGGAAGTCTGCATAGACGACATTGCTACCTACGATACCGTGTATGAAACCCAGTCCCTGATTGACGAAAAAGCCGAATTCGAGGCCGGGCACATCGACTATGCGGTCTTTACCAGCGCATCCACGGTAAAAGGATTCGCGGCGGCCGTTCCGGGACTCGATTTTTCGAAAGTGCATGCCGTGTGCATCGGACGCCAGACCAAAGCGGCAGCGGACGCCCTTGGCATGAAAACGTATATGTCCGAAAAAGCTACGATGGACAGCGTGGTGGCATGTGTGGAAAACCTTTGTCAGAAAGAAACGTTTTGTGGATAAATGGAGGAAATGAGAATGGAAATGTTAAAAAGACCCCGGAGGCTGCGCGGGAGTGAAGCCCTCCGGAAAATGGTACGGGAAACCAGGGTGGACAAGGCATCTTTGATCTATCCGATTTTCGTCAAAGAAGGGACGGATATCTGCGAAGAAATCCCTACCATGCCCGGCCAGTACCGCTACAGTGTGGATACCATGTACAAAAAGCTGTCCTCCCTGGCGGACGCGGGTGTCAATTCCGTGATGTTTTTCGGCATCCCGGATCACAAAGACGAAGTGGGAAGCGGCGCTTACGACCCGGAAGGCATTGTGCAGAAAGCCCTGCGGGAAGCCAGAGCCCAGTTCCCGGACATGTACCTGATTACGGATGTGTGCATGTGCGAGTATACTTCCCATGGCCATTGCGGCGTGTTGTGCGGCCATGACGTGGAAAACGACAAGACCCTGGAGCTGCTGGCGAAGACCGCCCTTTCCCACGTGGAAGCAGGCGCGGATATGGTGGCGCCGTCGGATATGATGGACGGCCGCATCTTAGCCCTTCGCAATTGCCTGGATGAACATGGCCACTACACCACCCCGATCATGTCCTACGCGGTGAAATACGCCTCTTCCTTCTATGGGCCGTTCCGGGATGCGGCGGGAAGCGCGCCTTCTTTCGGCGACCGGAAATCCTACCAGATGGACTACCACAACAGCCGGGAAGGCATCAAAGAAGCCCTTCTGGACGTGGAAGAAGGGGCCGATATCGTGATGGTAAAACCGGCCATGTCCTTCCTGGATCTGGTGGTGAAGGTGAAGGAAGCCGTTCACGTTCCGGTGGCGGCCTACAGCGTCAGCGGCGAATACGCGATGGTGAAAGCCGGGGCGAAGCTGGGCTATATCGACGAGGAAAAGATTATCTGCGAGATGGCGGCCAGCGCCTACCGGGCGGGGACAGATATCTACATTACGTATTTTGCCGAAGAGCTTGCGAAGTTTATGGATGAAGGGAGGATTGGGTGATGAGCCGGTCGGAAGAACTTTTTAAAAGGGCAGTGGAGCGGATTCCGGGAGGCGTCAACAGCCCGGTGCGGGCTTTTGGTTCCGTGGGCGCAACCCCGCGTTTCATCGAAAAGGCGGACGGGGCTTACATGACCGACGCGGACGGAAAGAGTTATCTGGATTTTATCAGCTCCTGGGGCCCGATGATCCTGGGGCAGAACCACCCGGCGATTCGGGAAAGCGTGATCAAAGCCTGTGAAAACGGCTTGAGTTTCGGCGCGGCTACCGAAAAAGAGGTGGAGATGGCGGAACTGATCTGCGAAATCGTTCCTTCCGTGGAAATGGTCCGGATGGTCAATTCCGGGACGGAAGCGGTGATGAGCGCGGTGCGGGCGGCCAGAGGGTATACCGGACGGGACAAGATTGTGAAATTTATGGGGTGTTACCATGGGCACAGCGACGCATTGCTCGTACAGGCTGGCTCCGGTGTGATGACCGCCGGGATTCCGGACAGTGCCGGTGTCCCGGCAGGCTGTACCGCCGATACGCTGTCTGCGGTTTACAATGATTTAGCCAGCGTGGAGACGCTGTTTGAGACTTTTCCGGAGGAAATTGCCGCGGTAATCGTGGAGCCGCTGGCGGCGAATATGGGCGTTGTCGTGCCGAAAGAGGGATTCTTGCAGGGGCTTCGTGCGCTTTGTACGAAATATGGCGCGGTGTTGATTTTTGATGAGGTCATCACCGGTTTCCGGCTGGGAATCGACGGCGCGCAGGGGTATTATGGCGTGCAGGCTGACCTGACCACGTTCGGGAAGATCATCGGCGCGGGCATGCCTGTGGGCGCGTATGGCGGAAAGCGGGAGATCATGGAACGGGTGGCTCCGGTGGGCCCGGTTTACCAGGCCGGAACCCTGAGCGGGAATCCGGTGGCTATGGCCGCGGGGCTGACTCAGCTTCGGATTTTGAAGGAAAATCCACAGGTTTATACGGATTTGAACGAAAAGGGAACCTGGTTCTTCGGGGAGATGCGAAGGATTGTGGAGGAGGCCGGGAAGCCCTGGCAGGTGAATGCGGAGGCTTCGCTGGGAAGCCTGTTCTTTACGGGGACGCCGGTGGTGGATTACGCTTCGGCGAAGACTTCGGATACGGCGGCATTTTCGGATTATTTTAAGTATATGCTGGAAAAGGGCGTTTATCTGGGGCCGTCGCAGTTTGAGGCAATGTTCCTGTCTGCGGCCCACACGAGAGAAGAGCTTTCGGGCGTGCTGGAGCTGCTTGCGGATTATCTGAAAAAATAAATGGAAAAACCCTGGTGAACGGATGGAATTTCATCGTTCACCAGGGTTTTGCTTTATCTTCGCGAGCAACGAGCCAAACAGCCGCATTTGAGCGGATATTTGGCGGTGCTGTGGGCCTTTTAGCACCGGCCGGGGCGGAGCGCAAATGTCGTGAGGGCCAAGTGCCCCGCTGATCTGCAGCGCTGCGAGTTTGATAACACGTTGCTTGCAGCGAGGTCTTGGGTATCTTCGGGCCGGATGGCAAGCGCGAGTGGCGCTCGTTTAGCACGAAACGAAGCGGAGCGCAGAAGCATACATTTGGCCGACCTGTGCCTTCGCCGGAAATTTTTAAGCTTTGGCCGGATATTTTGAATACAGGAGCTTCAGGATAATCGGCGTAATAATCGAAGAAATCATGATCAGCAGGATCACCGCCGGGAAATACTTCGCGTCGATCATCCCAACGGAAAGCCCTTTCTGCGCCACGATCAGCGCCACCTCCCCGCGCGTCATCATTCCGACGCCGATCTTCAGACATTCGTCATTTTTGAATCCCAAAACTTTTGACATCAGTCCGCAGCC
Organism: Eubacteriales bacterium; assembly: GCA_030536575.1. GTDB lineage: Bacteria > Bacillota > Clostridia > Lachnospirales > Lachnospiraceae > Limivivens. The sequence goes on from JAUNPS010000003.1 coordinate 153,359, forward strand.
GAGAATCTTTGTGGCCAGCGCCACGATCACGAACAGGATCGAGAATCCCAAAAACGCCAGCGTCATGCCGTCGAAAGTCGTCTTCAGGCCGATGCTTACGAAAAAGATCGGCGCGAAGAACATATAGGAGCTGATATCGATCTTCCGGGCAATGTAGTCGGCGTCCTGGATATTGCACAGGATGATTCCGGCCACATACGCCCCGGTAATGTCGGCAATCCCGAAAAATTTCTCCGCGCTGTAAGCCATGGCCAGGGCCAGCGCCAGGCCGAGGATCGGAATCCGCCGGGTGTGCGGGTACTTCGTGTCCAGCAGCTTAAAGATCCGGTAGCCGATAAAGCCAATCAGGCCGGAAACCAGGAAGAACAGCAGCGTATTGACCACAATGGAAGAAGGATTCGAGTCCGGATTTTTAAAGCCGATGACAAAGGTCAGCACAATGATGCCGATCACGTCGTCGATGATCGCGGCGCTTAAGATCGTGGTTCCGATTTCTGTCTTCAGATAGCCCATTTCCTGGAGAGCCGCCACGGTGATGCTGACCGAGGTGGCCGTCATGATCGTGCCGATAAACAGCGCGGAGTAAAACTCGTCGCTTCCGGACGGTGCAAAGCCATAGTAGCAGCTATAGAGCAGGAAGCCTCCCAGAAGCGGGATAAAGACGCCTGCGCAGGCGATCAGGAGCGCCTTCGGACCGGTCTTCAGCAGGCTTTTCAGGTTCGTGCCAAGCCCGGCGAAGAACATCAGCATGACGACGCCGATTTCCGCCATATAATTAATGAAATCGCTCTGCTGCACCAGGTTCAGGCAGCAGGGGCCGATCAAAAGCCCGGCAATGATTTCGCCAACGACCTGCGGCGCTTTCAGTTTCGAGGCCAACAGCCCGCAAACCTTGGCAGCCACTAAAATGATGGCGAGACTTTTAAAGATTTCATAAGTTTCCATAAAAATTCCCCCCAGAATGATAAAATTTTTCTAAACTTCCAAAACAGCATTATAGCACGATCAAAATGCGAGGGCAAGAGTATGTCGAAAAAGAATGGAAAAAAGATGCAAGCAGTCGTTGACAAACAATATTATATATGATATAGTATTGAACATAAAATAATATGATATCAAAAACAGGATGACGGGAGTGATCGAATGGTATTTAACACAGGCGCGGCTCTCCTGGATGCCATTGTCCTTTCCGTGGTGTCCAGAGAGCCGGAAGGGACTTACGGTTATAAGATTACCCAGGAAGTCCGGGGAGCCCTGGAGGTTTCCGAGTCCACCCTTTACCCGGTCCTGCGACGGCTCCAGAAGGACGGCTGTCTGGAAGCTTACGACAGGGAGTTCGGCGGGAGGAACCGCCGGTATTATAAGATTACCGGGCGCGGGGAAGTACAGTTGAATCTATATCAGACAGAATGGAAAGAGTATTCCGACCGCATTACGAGACTATTTACAGGAGGGGGACAGGGATGAGTAAAGCAGAATATCTGGATCGATTGGCCTGGCTGCTTTCGGATATCCCGGAGGGGGAGAGAGAAGAGGCTCTTACGTATTACCGGGACTATTTTGAAGATGCCGGGGAGCGGAGTGAGGAGGAAGTGATCGCTACGCTGGGGAGTCCGGAGAAGGTGGCGGCGATGATCCGGGAAGGAATTTCCGGGGCGGACCCTTTGGCGGGGGCATACACGGAGCAGGGGTATGTGGATGAGCGCTACCGGGAGGATAATAAAGTGCCGGATACCTACCGGCAGCCGGCAGCCCGAAGCAGCGGCCAGTCTTCGGACAGAAGCAGTAGCCAGTTTACGGGCAGAAATAGTGACCAGTTCACGGATGGAAACAGTGACCAGTTCACGGGCAGAAATAGTGACCGATTCACGGATGGAAACAGCGGGCAGTTTTCGGGCAGAAGTTACGGCCCGTCCGCGGACGGTCAGAAGGAGTTTCAGTATCAGAAAACGGACGGCGAGCGGCGAAACGCCTTTTACGGAGCCTACAGTCAGAGAGGGAATTCCGGCGATACCTGGCAAAGCGAACGAAAGCCCAGGAAGAAACGCCGGAATGTCTGGCTGATTGTTCTGCTGTGCATCGTGCTCCTTCCAGCGGGGCTTCCGATCCTTGCCACCGTTTTGGGCCTGATTGTCGGGCTTGCGGCGGCACTGATCGGGATTCTGATTGCGATCGGCGTCGGCTCCATTACGGCGCTGGTCGCAGGGATCAGCCTTTTGGGAGCCGGGCTTGCGAAAATTTTTCTGGCTCCGGCCACAGGCTTTTTGTACAGCGGCATCGGATTTCTGGCCATGGGGATCGGCGTGATTTTATTTGTGCTGACTGGATGGATCATCCGCAGAGTTCTGCCGGGGCTCGTCCGCTGGTTTGTACGGCTCTGCCAGAAGCCGTTCCGGAGAGGAGGGCGGTATTCATGAAGCATTTTACGAAAATCTGTCTTGCAGTCGCCGTGATTTTTCTGATCGTCGGCGGAGTGTTCTGCATGGTGGGCATCAGCCTTGGCGCGAGCCTGGATACAGTGCGGGAGAATGTCTACTTTGACACCAGCACCGGCCGTTTTGTGGAAACCACCGAAGACGACGGCCTGACACAGAGCAGCCGCACCTTCCAGAACATCCGGAATCTGGAAATCGACGTAGGGCAGGGAGCCTTTACGATTCGGGAGGCCGACGTGGAAGCCGTCCAGGTGACCTGTTCAAGCAAAATGGGAAACATGGAATGCAGGGCGGACGGCGATACCCTCACATTGCTCACCCACAGCGTGTCCGTCTGGAACGGAAGCAATGCATGGGTACAGGTAGACGTCCCCAAAGGAACCGTCTTTGAACGCATCGACCTGGACTGCGGCGTCGGCGAAGTTACCCTGAACGGCCTGACCTGCCGGGAACTGTACATCGAAAACGGCGTGGGAAGCGTAGTCTTTTCCGGAGATGTGACGAAGGAATGCGTCGTAGAAGGCGGGATCGGCGAAGTGATCCTGAACCTGAAAGGCTCGGAACAGGATTTTAATTACAGCTTAACCTGCGGCATCGGCGAAATCCAGTTAGGCAGTTCCAGCTATTCCGGCCTTGGAAATTCCACGGATCTGGACCACGACGCAGAAAAAGAATTGAGTGTAGACTGCGGAATCGGAAGCGTCTGCATCGTATTTGAAAAGGAGAATTGAGTATGGATAAAAAGAGACTTTATAAATCAGACACAAACCGGATGATCTGTGGTGTGTGCGGCGGGATCGGCGAATTTTTGAACATTGACCCGACCATTGTCCGGCTGATCCTGGTATTGTTAGGCTTTACCTCCACCGGGATTATTTTCTATATTCTGGCGGCGATTATCATGCCCTCCAGACCTTATTAACAGGCCTGGTGTATAAAAAAGAAAGAGATGGCCATACTCCTGATGAAGAGAAAGTGAGAAAGGAGTATGGCTGTTTTTATGTCAAAAAAGAAAAAACCGGATCTGTCAAACCTGACCCCGGAGGAAGAATTAAAGTACGAGATTGCGGAGGAACTGGGCCTTCTGGACAAAGTGATGGAAGAGGGCTGGAAATCCCTGTCCGCCAAGGAGACCGGGCGGATCGGCGGCCTGATGACCAGGCGGAAACGGGAATTGCAAAAAATGTAACGGATTGGTATAATGAGAAAAACGAAAACGCGGGGCCGGGAATCCGGGCGCCCGCCTACATAAAGGAATCCGGGACATACGATGAAAAACCTGATCGAAGATCTGAAAAATCAAACGCTGAAAAATGTTTACCTGCTTTACGGCGAAGAAGCCTATTTAAAGCAGCTTTATAAGAAGAAACTGATGGAAGCCGTCCTGCCGGAAGGGGATACGATGAATCTGACCATTTACGAGGGGAAGGGCATTGATCCGAAAGAGGTGATCGGGCAGGCTGAGACGATGCCTTTTTTTGCCGACCACAGGCTGGTTCTCTTGGAAAACAGCGGCTTTTGTAAGAATGCCGCGCCGGAGCTGGCCGACTACGTTCCCAAGCTTCCGCCGGAGACGGTTTTGGTGCTCGTGGAAGAGGAGGTAGATAAGCGCAGCCGCCTTTACAAGGCTATCCAGAAGAAAGGCCGCGTCGTCGAATTTGCCAGACAGGACGAGCGGACGCTGACCCGCTGGATTTTAGGAAGTGTGAAAAAAGAGCAGAAGCAGATTACCGAGGGCGCGATGCAGCTTTTTCTGGAAAAGGCCGGAAACGACATGGGAAATATCCAGAAGGAGCTGGAAAAGCTTTTTTGTTATACCTATGAGAAGAAAGAAATTACCGCTTCCGACGTGGAGGCTATCTGCACGACCCAGACCACGAATAAAATTTTCGAAATGATCAGCGCGGTGGCGGAGAAGAAGCAGAAGCGGGCTTTGGAGCTTTATTATGACCTGCTGGCTTTGAAGGAGCCGCCGATGCGGATTCTGTTTTTGATTGCCAGGCAGTTTAACCAGCTCTTACAGGTGAAAGAGATGAAGAGCCATGGGTACGATGCGGGCGGGATTGCGAGCCGGTTGGGAATCGCGCCGTTCATTGTCAAAAATGCCCTGCGCCAGTCGAATTATTTTTCGCTGGAAGACCTGGAAGCAGGGGTGCGGGAGTGCGTGGAGCTGGAAGAAGCGGTGAAAACGGGACGGATGAACGATCAGATGAGCGTGGAGCTTTTGTTGGTGCAGCTGAGCAGTAAGGTAAAATGATGGGAAATTTGAAGGTACATTTACTGGGAAATCCTTATGCGGAAGAAGACGGCAGGCAGATCCGTTTTCCTTATCGGAAGGCGGAGGGGCTGTTTTACTACCTGTGCGTCCAAAAGAGCGCTTCCAGGGAGGAGCTTGCGGAGACGTTCTGGGGGGACGAGCCGGAGGCGGCTGCCCGGAAAAGCCTGCGGGAGGCCATGTACCAGTTAAAAAAGGCTCTTGGAGAAGACATTTTTGAGACGAAGGGACATACGCTGGTTTCCCTGAATGCGGCGAGAATGGAGCGGACGGATCTGGAGGCGCTGGAAGACGGTGTGCTGGAAAGCAGGGAGACGGAATTTCTGGAGCATTTCCATATCAAAGGAAGCTATGAATTTGACCAATGGGCTTCCCAGATGCGGGAAACCTGCGGCCGTCTGGTACGCAGGGCGGCGCGTCAGTGCCTGTATCAGGCGGATGCGGCGCTGGATTTGGAGGGAATCGAACAGTATGCCGCGATTCTGATGAAGAATGATCCCTACAGTGAGAAATTGCATTATGAAATTATGGACATCTATGCGGTGCACGGGTGTTATCATCAGGCGGTGCAGGTTTACCAGGCATTGGAGAAAGTCCTGTGGGAGGATCTGGATGTAAAGCCCTGCCGGGAGGTGTCGCGGCTTTATCAGCGTGTGAAGCGTTTGGAGGAGCACGTTTCGTTTGAAATGCCGGGAAAGGAGAACGGTTTTTTCGGGAGAACGGAGGAACTTTATCAGATCAGCGCATTTCTGGCGGACGGAAAGGGGAAGGTGCTGGCGATCGGCGGGGAGATGGGCGTTGGAAAGAGCCGGCTGCTGGCGAAGGCCTGTGAGCTGGCGGAGGGCTATCGGATGCTGCCGGTTTTCCAGGGCTGTTACCCGGAGGATCGGGACGAGGCGCTGGTTCCGTGGAAGGAAATTTTCTTTAAACTGGAAGAAAAGGGCTTTGAGACGGAAAAATGTCCGTCAGAGGAGGACAAGCTGCTGGCGCTGTTCCGGAAGATTACCCGTGAACAGACGGTGGTGCTGTTTTTGGACGATGTCCAGCATATGGATGGGGAGAGCTTTCGGATTCTGAACCGGGTTCTGCGGGTGGCTGCGCCCGGAGGATTGTATGTGTGCATGACGTTTGCGCGGGAGTTTGAGAGTGAGCTTCTGGAGGTCATGGATTCCGCGGTGCGAAATGATTGGATGGAACTGCTCTGGCTGGAGTGCCTGGAGGAAAAGGCCGCGGCGGAGCTGGTTCGTTCGTTGGTCAGGGAGGGAGAAGGGCCGGAGAACCTTCCGGCATTGCTTTATGAATTCACGGATGGAAACGTCTTTTTCCTGACGGAGGCGGTTCGGCAGCTTCAGAAAGAGGGGGATCCGTTCCGGCTGTCCAGGAAGGCGTCCTGTGCGCTGAAAGCCAGCCTTGCGGGGATGACGGAAAAGGAACGGCGTCTGTTGGATGCGCTGGCTTTTCTGCCGGGGCCCGGAAAATTTCAGGAGCTTGGGAGGCTGACGGGGATGGATTACCGAGAGCTGGCAGAGGTTCTGGAAAAGCTGTCCGTGCGGGGGATCTGCGGGGAGGAACGCCGGGAGGACGGGGTTTTTTATACGTTTACCCGGAACATTGTGCGGGAATATGTGCGCCAGAGTCAGACGGAAGGGAAAAAAGAGGCGTTTCTCTTGACGAATTTTTGACAGTCCGAAGTTATACTGGAGCTTAAAGAGAGCGGCTGCGGGCGCTTGTTGTTAAGTGAAGGAGGACGAACGGATGAAAACGATTGCGATTACCGGAAATGATTTGACGTTGGAGGAACTGGTGCAGATTTGCCGTTTTGGGGCGAAGATTTACCTGACGGAAGAGGCGAAGGAGCGGATTTTGGAGTCCCGGAAAGTTGTGGAGGATCTGGTTGCGAAGGATAAGGTGGTTTACGGCGTGACCACGGGCTTTGGAAAGTTCAGCGACACGATCATTACGACGGATGAATGCCGCACCCTTCAGCGGAATCTGATTATTTCCCATGCGGTGGGAGCTGGCGAGCCTTTTTCCAAAGAGGTGTCCAGAGGGATCATGCTGCTGCGGGTGAATAACCTGGCGAAGGGCTATTCGGGCGCGCAGCTTTCGACGGCGCAGACATTGGTGGAGATGCTGAACAGGGAAGTGACGCCGGTGATTCCGCAGAAGGGGTCTTTGGGGGCCAGCGGGGATCTGGTTCCGCTGGCGCATATGGTGCTGCCGATGCTGGGCCTTGGGATGGCCGAGTATCAGGGCGAGACGCTTAACGGGCAGGAGGCTATGGAGCGGGCCGGGATTCCGGTGATCGAGCTGTCCGCGAAGGAAGGGCTGGCGCTGATTAACGGGACGCCGGCGATGACGGCGGTGGGGGCGCTGACGGTGTACGATGCCCTGGAGCTGCTGAAGACGGCGGATATTGCGGTGGCAATGAGCTATGAGGCGCAGAACGGCGTGGTGGACGCGCTGGATGCGCGGATTCATCAGGTGCGGCCCCATAAGGGACAGATGGAGTCGGCGGAGGTGATCAGGCGGCTGATTGCGGGGAGTAAGAATGTGACGCGCCAGGGTGAGCTGCGGGTGCAGGATGCGTATTCGCTGCGGTGTGCGCCGCAGGTGCACGGGGCCAGCCGGGATGCGGTGAACTATGTGAAGGAGCAGGTGGAGATCGAGCTGAATTCGGTGACGGATAACCCGATTCTTTTTAAGGAGACGGATGAGGGGATCTCCGGGGGGAATTTTCATGGGCAGCCGATGGCGCTGAGTTTTGATTTTTTGGGGATTGCGCTGTCGGAGATTGCGGATATTTCGGAGAGGCGGATCGAGCGGATGGTGAATTCGGCTCTGAGCGGGCTGCCGACGTTTTTGACGGAAAAGGGGGGCGTGAATTCGGGATTTATGATCGTGCAGTATACGGCGGCGGCGCTGGTTTCGGAGAATAAGGTGCTGGCGCATCCGGCGAGTGTGGATAGTATTCCGTCGTCGGCGAATCAGGAGGATCATGTGAGTATGGGGACGATTGCGGCCAGGAAGGCGCGGGAGATTATGGAGAATGTGCGAAGGGTGTTGGCGATGGAGCTGATGTGCGCGTGCCAGGCGATTGATTTGAGAGGGGATAAAGGGCTTGGTATGGGGACGGCGAAGGCTTATGAAGCGGTGAGGGAGAAGGTGGAGCGGCTGGGGGATGACAGGCCGTTGTATCCGGATATTAATTGTTGTGAGGAGATTTTGATTGATGGGTCGTTGGTGAGACGTGTGGAGGAGGCGGTGGGGCTGCTGTAGGCACGCGGGCCGGGGCTGCGCGGGAGCTCGGAGGGGCGGCTGCGGGGACGCTGGCTGGGCCGCGCCGGGGGAGTTCGGAGGTTAGCGGCCTTGGGACACGCAGGCCGGGGGCCGCGCCTGGGGGGGGAGTTCGGAGGTTAGTGGCCTTGGGGCACGCAGGCCGGGGCCGTGCCTGGGGGGAGTTCGGAGGTTAGCGGCCTTGGGACACGCAGGCCGGGGGCCGCACAGGGCGAGAAAGGCCGAACACAGCGGCGGAAAAGCTGGGGAGTGGGAGCGGGGCAGCCGCGCCTGGAGCGCTCAAAATCGTCGGCTTTGAGGTATGCTGACTGGGGGCCGCGCCCGGCGTGGCGCGTTTGTGCGGAGATACAAAAAAGCATCTGGCATGACGGGAACCAGGTGCTTTTTCTTTGGCTTTTATAAAGAAAACAGAGAATTAAAGGCTGTTTACAGCTTTGGCAAGGCGGGATACCTTGCGGGAAGCGTTGTTCTTGTGGTAAACGCCTTTGGTGGCAGCTTTGTCGATTACGGAAGTCGCATTCAGTAAAGCGGCTTTTGCTGCTTCGGCGTCGTTCGCGGCTACGGCTGCCTCTACCTTTTTGATAGCGGTTTTTACGCCGGATTTGATCGCTTTGTTACGCTCCATTTTCGTTCTGTTTACGAGAATTCTCTTTTTTGCTGACTTAATGTTAGCCAATCCGTACACCTCCAGATTTTGAATATGAGTTCGATTTTTCTTTTTTATTTTAGTGGTTCATTAAACACCGGACACGGACGGTCTAACGAACACATGCTTATTTATTTTAGTCGATTCGGGAGGGGTTGTCAATACATATTTCTAAAAAAAATGCGGAAAATAGGTAAAAAAATGACAGGAGGAGCTTATGTTGGGGACATTTCAGGTTCGGACGGATTTGGCGCTGGAAGCGAAGGAGCGGTTCGAGGAGGATGATGTGAAAATCCGCGGGGTGCGGATCGAGGAAGAGGAGGATAAGGAACTGGAAATTCGGACGACGCGGGTGGTGATCGAGACGGAGAATGGGGCGAAGACCATGGGAAAGCCGGTAGGGACGTATATTACGATGGAAGCCCCGCACATGTCGGCCCCGGACGAGGATTACCACCGGGAGATTTCCGAGGCGTTAGCGCGGCACCTGCGGGAACTGATGGGAAAGGAAGTCCGGTCGGTTCTGGTGGTGGGCCTGGGAAACCGGGATGTGACGCCGGATGCCCTGGGGCCGTATGTGGTGAGCAATATCCAGATTACCCGGCACATGCTGCGGGAGTTCGGCCCGGCGTCCATGGGCGGGGCGCGGGTTTGTGAGGTCAGCGGCCTGGTGCCGGGGGTCATGGCCCAGACGGGCATGGAAACGCTGGAGATTATCAAGGGAGTCGTAGAGGAGGCGAAGCCGGATCAGATGATCGTAGTGGATGCGCTGGCGGCACGGAGTACGAAAAGACTGAGCCGGACGATTCAGATTACGGATACGGGGATTAATCCGGGGTCTGGCGTGGGGAACCACCGGAATGGGATTAACCGGCAGGCGCTGGGGATTCCGGTGCTGGCGATTGGGGTGCCGACGGTGGTGGATGCGGCGACGATTGTCAATGATACGATGGAGAGCCTGGTGGAGACGATGGATGCGTCCGAGCAGATGCAGAATCTGGGAGGGGCGCTGGGCACGCTGAATAAGGTGGAGAAGCATCAGATGATCCGGGAGCTGATTTCGCCGCATTTGAATACGATGTTTGTGACGCCTAAGGATGTGGATGAGACGGTGAAGAGGCTCAGTTATACGATTTCGGAGGGGATTAACCTGGCGTTGCAGGGGTGAGAGGGGAAGGCGGGGCGGTGGCCTGGCTTTTCCAGCCGCGAGGGGATTTGACTCGGCCCGGCGTGCCATGTTGTGAGGGGGTGACTCAGCTTGGCGTGCTATGTTGCGAGGGGCGTGGACTCGGCCCGGCGTCATGTTGAGAGGGGGATGATTCGGCTCGGCTTTTCCAGCCGCGAGGGGGTTTGACTCGGCTTGGCGTGCCATGTTGCGAGGGCGTTTGATTCGGCCCGGCGTGCCATGTTGTGAGGGGGTTTGACTCGGTTCGGTATCCCTAGCCGTGAGGGCATCTGCCTCGGACAGGTATAAATTCCGCGGCGTGCGCATAGAATGGTGGAAAGACTGGCATGGAACGGGAGGGTGGACGCAAAGGGGCGTTTGCGTCCATGGATGAGGTGTGCGGCGGATGGAGTGTCCGTTCGGCCTGGACATGGGGTGATGGGATGCGCTGGCTGGAAAAGGTGTTTCAGGTGGTTTTGTGGTGTCTGATCGGGATTATGGGCCTCTATATTTTGTATAGGGGCTTTCTGATTGCGGAGGAGACGGGGTTCGTGAGGGAGAAGCTGCTGCCGAAGGTGGCGGGAGGGATTCAGGAGATGGCGGTGGAGGTGTTTGCGCCGGCGCTTTTGATGGATTATGGGTATCCGGAAAAAGAGGGCGGCGCCGGGACGGAGGAAGCAGAAAGCGGAAGCGGCCAGACGGAAAACGGAGCAGAAACCGCAGGTGCGGAAAGCGGGAGTGACCAGGCGAAAAGTGGAGCAGAATCCGCCGGGACAGAGACCGCAGGAACGCAGTCAGATCCCACGGCGGCCCTGGATGGAGCGTCCAAGGGATCAGACAAGGCAGAAATCGAGACAGACGAGACCGCAGGGGCGCAGGCAGATTCCGCGGCGCCCCTGGATGAAACGTCCAAGGACTCAGAGAAGACAGGAGCCGAGACAGACAAGGCCGCAAGGACAGAAAATGGCGGCTCGGCAAGCGAAACGGAGGAGACGGATTCGGCCGCAGCCGATGGGAGCACAGAAAGCGCCGCCATCGCCGCCTCCCTCCCCCTCGCCCAACTCCACGACTTCAACTACCTCCTAAACAACTACTTCATCCTCGACGTCAGCACCACCATCGACGAAACCCAACTCAACTACGACACCCTGACCGGAAAAGACCTGACCATCGAAAAAGACCCCTCCGTCCCCCAAATTCTGATCTACCACACCCACTCCCAGGAGGCCTTCGCAGACTCTGTCGAGGGAGACGTCAGCACCACCATTGTCGGCGTCGGCTCCCACCTGAAAGACCTCCTGGAAGAAAAATACGGCTACAACGTCATCCACCACACCGCCGTCTACGACATGATCGACGGCGAACTGGACCGCAACCGCGCCTACGAACTGGCCGAAGCCGACATTTCCCAGCTCCTCGCCGACAACCCTACCATCGAAGTCGTCATTGACCTGCACCGCGACGGCGTCGACGGCCAGAAATTCGTAACCGAAATCAACGGGAAACCCACCGCGCGGATCATGTTTTTCAACGGATTAAGCCGCACCGCCTTAAACGGCCCGGTTGACTACCTCCCAAACCCCTACATAGAAGATAACCTGGCGTTTTCCTTCCAGCTCCAGCTCCTTGCGGCTCAGTATTATCCGGGCTATACCCGGAACATTTACCTGCAGAGCCTGCGGTATAACCTGCATCTGCGGCCCCGTTCCCTGCTCATCGAGGCAGGCACCCAATTAAACACGGTGGAAGAGGAATACAATGCGATGGAGCCGTTAGCAGATATTCTGAATCAGGTATTGCAAGGAACGCCGGAAATGTGATAAACTAAATTCCGAAAAATCGGGCGAAAGCAGCGCCCATTCTGATACTAGGAGGAAAAATCGTGGCAGCAGACCAAAGTAAAATCCGTAATTTTTGCATCATTGCCCACATTGACCATGGAAAGTCCACCCTGGCAGACCGGATCATCGAGATGACAGGCCTTTTGACCAGCCGGGAAATGCAGGCCCAGGTTCTCGACAACATGGATCTGGAACGGGAGCGCGGCATTACCATTAAATCCCAGGCCGTGCGGACCGTTTACAAGGCAAACGACGGAGAAGAATACATTTTTAACCTGATTGATACGCCAGGGCACGTCGACTTTAACTACGAAGTTTCCAGAAGCCTGGCCGCCTGCGACGGGGCGATCCTGGTGGTGGACGCGGCCCAGGGCATTGAGGCCCAGACCCTCGCGAACGTGTATCTGGCCCTGGATCACGATCTGGACGTGATGCCGGTGATTAATAAGATCGACCTTCCCAGTGCCGAGCCGGAGCGGGTCATTAACGAAATCGAAGACGTGATCGGGATTGAAGCCCAGGACGCTCCCCAGATTTCGGCCAAGACGGGCCTGAATGTGGAACAGGTTCTGGAACAGATTGTAGAAAAAATTCCTGCGCCGAAGGGCGATCCGGAAGCGCCCCTGCAGGCATTGATCTTCGATTCCGTGTATGATTCCTATAAAGGTGTCATCATCTTTGTCCGCATGATGCACGGCACAGTCCGGAAAGGGACGATGATCCGCATGATGGCCACCGGCGCGCAGGAAGAAGTGGTGGAAGTCGGCTATTTCGGCGCAGGGCAGTTCATTCCCTGTGAGGAACTGAGCGCCGGGATGGTGGGTTACATCACGGCCAGCCTGAAAAACGTGAAAGATACCCGTGTGGGCGATACCGTGACCGACGCGGGCCGCCCGTGCGAGGCTCCGCTGCCGGGTTATAAGAAGGTTAATCCCATGGTTTACTGCGGCATGTATCCGGCGGACGGCGCCAAGTATCCGGATCTGCGGGATGCGCTGGAGAAGCTGCAGCTCAATGACGCTTCTCTTCAGTTCGAGCCGGAGACGTCGATTGCGCTGGGATTTGGATTCCGCTGCGGATTTTTGGGGCTCTTGCATCTGGAAGTGATTCAGGAGCGGCTGGAGCGGGAGTATAACCTGGATCTGGTCACCACGGCTCCCGGCGTTGTCTACCACATTTATAAGACGAACGGGGAAATGGTTGAGCTGACCAATCCGTCGAACCTGCCGGATCCCACCGAGATCGAATACATGGAAGAGCCGGTAGTTTCCGCGGAAATCATGGTGACGACGGAATATATTGGTTCCATTATGCAGCTCTGTGAGGAGCGAAGAGGCGAGTATCTGGGAATGGAATATATGGAATCTACCCGTGCGGTTCTCCGTTATAACCTGCCGCTGAATGAGATCATCTATGATTTCTTCGACGCGCTGAAGTCCCGTTCCAGAGGGTATGCGTCCTTTGATTATGAGATGAAGGGCTATCAGCGTTCCGAGCTTGTGAAGCTGGATATTCTGGTGAATAAAGAAGAGGTGGATGCGCTGTCGTTTATTGTGCCGGCGGCTACGGCTTATGAGCGGGGGCGGAAAATGTGCGAGAAGCTGAAGGAAGAGATTCCCAGACAGCTTTTTGAGATTCCGATCCAGGCAGCGGTGGGGAGCAAGATCATTGCCCGTGAAACGGTGAAGGCGATGCGCAAGGATGTGCTGGCGAAGTGCTACGGCGGCGACATTACCCGGAAGAAGAAGCTTCTGGAGAAGCAGAAGGAAGGCAAGAAGCGGATGCGCCAGGTGGGGAATGTGGAAATTCCGCAGAAGGCGTTTATGAGTGTGCTGAAATTGGATGATAAGTAAAAAAAAGAAGGGAACGGCTGATGAGGCAGTTCCCTTTTTGCAAACAATGCACACACTTCGCGCGGCCCAAAGCGATGGCCGATGCGCTTTCGGATCATGCTGTCCGAACAATGGCGCAGATTTCATGCAGCCCAAAGCGATGGTCGATGCGCTTTCAGATCGTGCTGTCCAAACAATGGCGAACATTTCGTGCGGCCAAATGCGATGGCCGATACGCTTTCGGACCGTGCTGTCCAAACAATGACGCACGTTTCGCGAAGCCCGAAGCGGAGTGCAGATCCATGCAGCCATGCCTGACAGATTTTGGAAGGTTGACCAAGACGGCCCGCCAGGGGCGTATCCGGCCTACGCGCTAGAAATCCAATGGTTCCTCCGCCTGCTGCGGAGGCGTTTTCTGCTTACCCTTCCGATGCTTGACACACTCTGTCAGCAGATATTCAATCTGCCCATTCACAGAGCGGAAATCATCCTCCGCCCACTGTGCCAGCTCATTATACAGCGTCGCAGACAGCCGCAGCGGCACCTGCTTCTTCTGTTTCTCCTTATCCTTTTTTTCCAAACAGTCAACTCCTTTCGGGGTTTTCAGTCGCGTATGAGGCGTCGGAGCGTTACTGTTCACTCGTACCTCGTTTCAGCAACGAATCGCAGGCTCATTTTAAGTTTTGCTTCGCAAAAGAGCCTGCTCACACCTGAATCACGTTCTTACGTACCTGAGCAGCTAAGTGCTCAGGTACTGTCTGAACAGTAACGTCGGATCAGTAGAGCGAACCGCTGTTTACAATAGGCTGTGCGTCTTTGTTCCCGCACAGAACGACCAGGAGGTTGCTGACCATGGCGGCTTTTCGTTCTTCATCCAATTCTACAATATCATTTTCGCTGAGTTTCTGCAAGGCCATATCCACCATACTGACGGCCCCTTCCACAATTTTCTGCCGCGCGTCGATGATGGCCGCGGCCTGCTGGCGCTGCAGCATCGCAGAAGCGATTTCGGGCGCGTAGGCCAGGCGGGTGATGCGGATTTCTTTCACAAGGATACCGGCGTCCTCAACCTTGGCCTGAAGTTCACGCTTCATGATATCGGCCACTTCCTGGGTGCTGCTGCGGAGGGTCTGTTCGTCGTCTTCGCTGGTGTCGTAGGGGTAGCGGCGGGCGGTGTTCCGGGTGATGGCGTCACATTGGATAGAAAGGTAGGTCTTGTAGTTCTCCACATTCAGGACGGCTTTGGTGGCATTTACGACCTGCCAGATGACAACGGTGCCGATTTCAATGGGGTTGCCGAGCTGGTCGTTGACTTTCTGCTTCTCATTGTTCAGGGTCATGGTTTTCAGGGACACTTTTTTACTGAGAGAGCTTTCGCCGAGGTTGATGTTGATCGAGCCGCTGGCGGCTGCGGTGGTGTGGCCCGTGACTTTCGCGGCGGGGTTAATGCCGGAGCAGAAGGGGTTTACCCAGAAGAAACCGGCGTGTTTCAATGTGCCGTAGTAGGTGCCGAAGAGGGCTAAAACCAGGGCTTCGTTTGGGTTAATGACTTTCAGGCCGGCGAAGCCGATGCTGCTGGCCAGGATCAGGAGGCAGGCCAGAATGATGGAGAGGGCCAGGGGAAGCCCGCGGCGGAAGAGGACTGCGCCGGCGACGATGAAAAGGACGCCGAGCAGGAGGCCGAGGATGCACAGGAGCAGGCCGGCCATGCCGGGGATTGGGTGAAGATCTTTTTCTTCGAGGTGGGATTGGGTACGTTCCATAGGTGGTTCCTCCTTGTATTGATTTGATATGATTTTGATATCATTATAATGCAAAGAGCCGAGATTGTCAATAGACAGGGAAAAATTCGTGTGGTAGAATGTTGGAAGCGTTACTATTCAGACAGGACCTGAGCACTTAGCTGCTCAGGTACGTAAGAACGTGATTCCGGTGTGAGCAGGCTCTTTTGCGGAGCAAAACTTAAAATGAGCCTGCGAATCGTTACTGGAACGAGGTACGAGTAAACAGTAACTTGGAAGCAGACAGGAAGGAGGAATGCGGTTTGGAGCTGTATGTTCACATTCCATTTTGTATCCGGAAGTGCCGATATTGTGATTTCCTGTCCTTTGCGGCGGGGGACGAGGTGAAGGAGGCGTATAAGGATGCGCTGGTGCGGGAAATCCGCGGGGAGCAGGGAAAAGATTCCAGAGGGGTGTCTTCGGTGTTTTTCGGCGGAGGGACGCCGTCGCTTCTTCCGGAAGCGTGGATGGGCGAGATTATGCAGGCGCTCCGGGAAAGCTTCCGGATTGAGGAGGACGCGGAAATTTCGCTGGAATGCAATCCGGGAACATTGACGCAAGGGAAGCTTCTGGCCTATCGGGAGATGGGAATCAACCGGCTGAGCATTGGCCTGCAGTCGGCGGATGACCGGGAACTGAAGCTTTTAGGGCGGATTCATTCGTGGGCAATGTTTTGCGAGAGCTATACGCTGGCGCGAGAGGCCGGTTTTTCGAATGTGAACGTGGATCTGATGTCCGCATTGCCGGGGCAGACGGTGGAATCGTGGAGAGAGACCCTGCGGAAAGTGCTCGCGCTGGAGCCGGAGCATCTTTCGGCGTACAGCTTGATCATTGAAGAAGGAACGCCGTTTTATGAGGCCTATGGGGAGGATGCCAGGAGGCGGGAGGCGGGGGATGAGCCACGGTTCCTGCCTTCAGAGGACGCGGAACGGCAGATGTATGAGGACACGAAAACATTGCTTGGCGAAGCGGGCTATCACCGCTATGAGATTTCGAATTATGCCAGGGAAGGGCTGGAATGCCGCCACAATGTGGGCTATTGGGAGCGTGTGGACTACCTGGGCCTGGGCCTAGGCGCGTCGTCCCTTTCTCAGGGCAGGCGGTTCCATAATACGAATCAGATGGAACGGTATTTGCAGGGGAATTTTGAAAAAGAGGACGTGCAGGTGCTGACGAGAAAAGAGCAGATGGAGGAGACGATGTTCCTGGGGCTGCGTCTGACGAAAGGCGTCAGCCTGGAAGCATTCCGCAGGAAATTCGGGGAGAGCTGTGAAGCGGTTTATGGCCCGGTTTTGGAGAAGCTGACGGGACAGGGACTCTTGAAGGTGGAGGATGGCAATGTGGCGCTGACGGATCATGGCGTGGATGTGAGCAATTATTGCATGGCGGAGTTTCTTCTATAAAAAATGGCAGGATGTTCAGCGTCCTGCCGCTTCTTTTATCGCGTAATCATAAATTTTGGCATAGGTTTCCTGGGTGTAGTGCAGGCCGTCCACGGTTTCGTAGCCATTGTCCATCAGATAATGGTAGCAATCGAAGTAAAGATCCGGAAATTCGTCCTGCATGGTCTGGTTAAAGGATTCGATATCCGCGTTTGCTACCATGGAACAGTCATCGCTGGCGGGATTTACGGACATAATATAGAACGGAGTGGTCGGATAGCGTTCCAGCAGATCGTGATACAGGGACAGGTAGGAGGCGCATTCCGTAAGGTCATTGACGCCCAGGTTCGTGATGACGATGGTATCCGGTTCCTGGTCTAAACGCGCGGTCAGTTCGGGCAATGCGGTGTTTCGCAGCCAGTAGCAGCCTTCGCCGTCTTTGGCCAGATAGGAGCAGGGATCGGAAACGCCAAGCTCCGCCAGGGCATTTCGCATGCCGGCCGTGCGGGAATCGCCCAGGAATAAGAGCGAATGGGAGGCGAGGAAGGTATCGGTCTGAGAGAGGGTTTCGGCGGCCGCGGTTTCTTCCGGCGCGGATATGAGGACATCGGTGGACTCAGGGGCCAGGATCGTTTGATCGGTATTAAGAAACACGGTGACGTAAGCGGCCAGGCCGACCATGCAGACGGCGAAGAAAATGCCGAAGAAGACGAGAAAGGTGTTTCCTTTTTTCGGGTTTTTCATGGTTTTCGTTTTCCGCAGAGCGGAAGCCTTTCCTAGTTTTCTTCCAATATAGCATATTTGGAGGGAATGTCAACGGGATATAAAATATATAAAAAAAATATAAAACCCTTGACAAAGCGTTCAGCGGGTGCTATCTTAAGTACATGAATGTTAGCACTCTACTAAAGCGAGTGCTAATAACGGGAAGGAGGCTCTCCCATGGAGATGGAACTGGATGACAGAAAGAAAAAAATTTTATACGCCATTATCAAGACTTATCTGGAAACCGGTGAACCCGTTGGATCGCGGACCATTTCCAAATACGCGGACTTGAAACTCAGCTCCGCCACCATCCGAAACGAGATGTCCGACCTGGAAGAGATGGGCTACATCCTGCAGCCCCACACCTCAGCCGGCCGCATCCCCTCCGACCGCGGCTACCGCTTCTACGTAGACCAGCTTATGGAGGAAAAGGAACGGGAGATTACCGAGACTAGGGAACTGATGATCCAGAAACAGGATAAGATGGACCTGATCCTGAAGCAGCTGGCGAAGTATCTGGCAGCGGATACGAACTACGCCACCATGGTCACCACCCCGCAGTATCACCGCATTAAGCTGAAGTTCATCCAGCTCTCGATGATGAATGAAAGCCAGCTTCTGGCTGTGATCGTCGCCGAAGGAAATGTTGTGAAGAATAAAATGCTCCACATCGAGCACGGCCTTGACAATGAAACCTTGTTAAAGCTGAACATCCTTCTGAACACCAGCCTAAACGGCCTGACGATGGAAGAGATTAACCTCGGCACCATTGCCCGGATGAAAGAACAGGCCGGCATCCACAGCGGCTTGATCGGCGATGTACTGGACGCCGTCGCGGAAGCCATCCAGATGGATGAAGACATGGAAGTCTACACCAGCGGTGCCACGAACATTTTCAAATATCCGGAACTGGCTGACAGTACCAGAGCCAGTGAATTGATCAGCGCCTTCGAAGAAAAACAGCAGTTGGTGGATCTGGTCGAAAGTATTCAGGACGAGTCGAACACCGGCATCCAGGTTTACATCGGAAACGAAACGCCGGTTCAGACCATGAAAGACTGCAGCGTCGTGACTACCACTTACGAGCTGGGCGAAGGCATGAAAGGAACCATTGGCATCATCGGCCCGAAGCGCATGGACTACGACAAAGTCGTAAACACCTTAAAAACATTGACCACACAGTTGGATACGATATTTAAGAAAGAGGAAGGACGGTAAAAGAAGCATGTCAGACATGGAAAAAGACATGGAGCAGACGCCGGACGAAGCTGTCGAAGAACCGGAACAGGAAGTTTCCGAAGAACCAGCGGACGCCGCCGAAGCAGAAACCGAAGAGAGCGCGGAAGCGCAGACTCCCCCGGACGCCCAGGAGCAGCCGGAGAAAAAAGGCTTTTTTGCAAAGAAGAAAGAAAAGAAAGATAAAAAAGACCAGCAGATCGAAGAACTTACGGATAAAGTCAAACGCCAGATGGCCGAATTCGACAACTTCCGCAAGCGCACCGAAAAAGAAAAAGCCGGAATGTTCGAAGTAGGCGCGAAAAGCGTCATCGAAAAAATCCTTCCGGTGGTGGATAACTTCGAACGAGGGCTGGCTGCCGTGCCGGAGGATCAGAAAGGCGAACCTTTTGCCGAAGGCATGGAAAAAATTTACAAACAGCTCCTCACCGTATTCGAAGAGCTGGACGTAAAACCCATCGAAGCGGTGGGAAAAGAATTTGACCCGAATCTGCACAATGCAGTGATGCATATCGAAGACGAGGAGCTGGGCGACAACATTGTTGCCGAAGAGTTCCAGAAGGGTTACACCTACCGGGAGACGGTCGTCCGTCACAGTATGGTAAAAGTTGCTAACTAATATTTCATTTTCAATAAACTAGGAGGAAAGAACTATGAGTAAGATCATTGGTATCGACTTAGGAACCACAAATAGCTGCGTAGCAGTTATGGAAGGCGGAAAACCTGTTGTTATCGCAAATACAGAAGGCGCAAGAACCACACCGTCCGTTGTAGCCTTCACCAAAACCGGAGAAAGACTGGTCGGAGAACCGGCAAAGCGCCAGGCAGTTACGAACGCTGACAAGACCATTTCTTCCATTAAGAGACACATGGGAAGCGACTACCGCGTATCCATCGACGACAAGAAATATTCCCCGCAGGAAATTTCCGCAATGATTCTGCAGAAACTGAAAGCAGACGCAGAAAACTACCTGGGCGAAAAAGTAACCGAAGCAGTCATCACCGTACCGGCTTACTTTAACGACGCACAGCGCCAGGCCACCAAAGACGCAGGCAAGATCGCTGGCCTGGATGTAAAACGTATCATCAACGAGCCGACCGCAGCAGCCCTTGCATACGGCCTGGACAATGAAAGAGAACAGAAGATCATGGTATACGACCTCGGCGGCGGTACATTCGACGTTTCCATCATCGAGATCGGCGACGGCGTCATCGAAGTTCTGGCAACCGCCGGAAACAACCGTCTGGGCGGCGACGACTTCGACCAGAAGATCACCGACTACATGCTCTCCGAGTTCAAGAGAACCGAAGGCGTAGACCTTTCCAACGACAAGATGGCTCTCCAGAGACTGAAAGAAGCCGCGGAAAAAGCGAAGAAAGAGCTTTCCAGCGCTACCACCACAAACATCAACCTTCCGTTCATTACTGCTACCGCAGAAGGACCGAAGCACTTTGATATGAACCTGACCAGAGCGAAATTTGATGAGCTGACCCACGACCTGGTAGAAATGACCGCAGGCCCGGTAACCAGCGCCCTGAAAGATGCCGGCCTGACCGCATCCGAAATCTCCAAAGTCCTGCTGGTAGGCGGTTCTACCCGTATCCCGGCCGTACAGGACAAAGTAAGATCCTTAACCGGACATGAGCCCAGCAAGTCCTTGAACCCGGATGAATGCGTTGCACTGGGTGCTTCCATCCAGGGCGGCAAGCTGGCAGGCGACGCCGGCGCAGGCGATATCCTTCTGCTGGATGTTACCCCGCTGTCTCTGTCCATCGAAACCATGGGCGGCGTTGCGACCAGACTGATCGAGCGGAATACCACGATCCCGACGAAGAAGAGCCAGATCTTCTCCACCGCTGCAGATAACCAGACTGCCGTTGATATCCACGTTGTACAGGGTGAAAGACAGTTTGCAAGAGATAACAAGACCCTTGGACAGTTCCGTCTGGATGGAATCCCGCCTGCAAGAAGAGGCGTTCCGCAGATCGAAGTAACGTTTGATATCGACGCGAACGGCATTGTAAACGTATCCGCCAAGGATCTGGGAACCGGCAAAGAGCAGCATATCACCATCACCTCCGGTTCGAATATGAGCGACGCCGAGATCGACAAGGCCGTGAAAGAAGCAGCTGAGTTCGAAGCGCAGGATAAGAAGCGCAAAGAAGCCATTGACACCAGAAACGATGCGGACTCCATGGTATTCCAGACCGAGAAAGCCATCGAGGAAGTGGGCGACAAGCTGGATGCGAACGACAAGACGGCCGTAGAAGCAGATCTGGCAGCCCTGAAGGATCTGATTGCAAAATCCAATCCGGAAGACATGACCGACGCACAGGTTGCGGAGATCAAAGCCGCGAAAGAAAAACTGATGGAAAGCGCTCAGAAACTTTTCGCAAAGGTTTATGAGCAGGCACAGGCAGGCGCAGGCCAGGCCGGTGCGGGCCCGGATATGGGCGGCGCTTCCGCAGACAACACCTACCAGGCAGACGACGTGGTAGACGGCGACTACAAAGAAGTTTAATAAATAAAAATTCCGGGGATTTTTCCCCGGAAATGCAACAAAGAAGGCTGCAGGTTCCAGATCCGCTTTGGATTTGCGTGCCTGCGGTTTCCGTTGTTTTGACAAACAGAAAAGGTGAACAGACATGGCAGAGAGCAAACGTGATTATTACGAGGTCCTCGGCGTTGACAGGGGCGCTGATGAGGCAGCGATTAAAAAGGCATACCGCCAGTTGGCAAAAAAATATCATCCGGACATGAACCCCGGTGATCAGGAAGCGGAGAAGAAATTTAAAGAAGCTTCCGAAGCTTATGCCGTACTTAGTGACCCGGATAAAAGAAGACAGTATGATCAGTTTGGTCATGCTGCGTTCGAACAGGGCGGCGGCGGAGCCGGTGGATTTGACTTTAACAGCGCCGATATGGGCGACATTTTCGGCGATATCTTCGGCGATTTATTTGGAACCGGCCGCGGCAGCAGCAGCCGCCGGGCGAACAATGGCCCGATGAAAGGGGCGAATCTGCGCGCGAGCGTGAACATTACCTTCGAAGAAGCCGTTTTTGGCTGTGAAAAGCAGTTGGAGCTGAACCTGAAAGATGAGTGTACCACCTGCCACGGGACGGGCGCGAAGCCGGGAACCAGCCCGGAGACCTGTTCGAAATGCGGCGGTAAGGGCCAGGTAGTCTTTACCCAGCAGTCCCTGTTCGGCATGGTGCGGAACGTGCAGACCTGTCCGGATTGTAACGGAACCGGAAAGGTGATCAAAGAAAAATGTACGAACTGTCACGGAACCGGCTACACCAGCTCCAGAAAGAAGATTGCCGTTTCCATCCCGGCCGGGATCGACGACGGCCAGAGCATCCGGATTCGGGAAAAAGGCGAACCGGGCATCAACGGCGGCCCCAGAGGCGACCTTCTGGTGGAAGTGCGCGTGGCCCGTCATCCGATTTTCCAGCGCCAGGATATGAATATTTTCTCCACGGCCCCGATTTCCTTCGCGCAGGCGGCCCTGGGCGGGCAGGTGCGGATCAGCACTGTGGACGGCGACGTCCTCTACGATGTGAAGCCGGGTACCCAGACCGACACGAAGGTGCGCTTAAAAGGCAAGGGGGTTCCGTCCCTGCGGAACAAATCCGTGCGCGGCGACCACTACGTGACCCTGGTTGTACAGGTTCCCACGAAGCTGAACGAGGAAGCGAAGGAAGCCCTGCGCAAATTCGATGCCGCCAGCGGAAATTCCCTGAATCAGGAGAGCTCCGCGGAAGCGCCGAAAGAGAAACCGAAGAAAAAAGGCTTTATGGATAAATTAAAAGAAACTTTTGAAGACTAAGCAGGAACCCCTGGCAGTACCGCCAGGGGCTTTTCTGAGTTTGGAGAACTGTTATGAAATTACGAGTGCCGTCCTATTACAGGCAGTTTCGCTGCCTTGCCGGGCAATGTAAGCATAGCTGCTGCATTGGCTGGGAAATTGATATCGATGAAGAAACCTGTGCATATTACCAGGAAATCGGGGGAGACTTTGGGGAAAGGCTGAAAATCCACCTGAAACAGGACGAAGAAACCTGTTTTGCCCTGACCGAAGACGGGCGCTGCCCCTTCCTGAACCGGGACAACCTGTGTGAGATCTGCATCGAACTGGGCGAAGAGGCCCTGAGCGAAGTATGCACAGAGTATCCTCGCTTCGTGACCGAATACGCCGACGTGAGGGAAAAAAGCATGGCCTTATCCTGCGAAGAAGTGGGCCGCCTGATCTTCGAAAGCGACGCCCCGCTCACCTTCGAAGAGATCGAACAGGAGACAGGGGAAGATCTCGCCTTTCCGGAAGAGGATTCCGAAGAAGAAACACCCTTTTCCCCGGACGACCCTTCCTGGTATCGTCCCATCGAGCAGGCCTGTGACTATGCCATCCGCCTTTGTCAAGACCGGACGCGTTCCATTCCCGAACGCACCGCAGCCCTCCTCGCCTTTGGCAAAGCCATCCAGGAAAAAATCAACCGTGAACACCCGGAAGAAATCCCCTCCGCAATCGCGGAATTCGAAAGCCATCCCCAGGCCCTCGACCCCGAAAAAATCCTAGGCAGCTTCGCCCGGCGTTTTCAAATTTACGCGGAACTGGAAGTTCTGGACGAAGAGTGGCGGGACACCCTGGCCCATGTGACCGAAAGCTTCGCCGGCCCGGCGGGCGAAGCCCGCTACACCGACTGGCACGCCCGCTTCGCTCATTACAACCAAAACCGGGAGTACGAATACGAACACCTCCTAGTCTACTTCCTCTTCCGTTACACCATGCAAACCGTCTACGACTGTAACTTCCTAAGCCATATAACCTACGCCGCAGCCAGCCTCCTCATGATCCAGGACATCGACACCGTCCGCTTCATCGACCAGGGCGAAACCTTCACACTCGCAGACCGCATCGACACCGCCCGCATCTACTCCAGAGAAGTAGAACACTCCGAAGAAAACCTGGAACTACTGCAATTCCGCTTCACCTGCCCTGTCTGACCCACACCCAACCCGAAAGGTATCCCATCCCCGTCCGGTACGCCGGAGTGCGCCCGCTTTTCCCGCGGTTAGGCCAGGCCAGCGGCCAGCCCGCGCCGAGGGTGGTAGGAGAAACCCAGCAAAGCTAACAGGTGGGCCCCAACGCGAAAAGGGCGGCCACCCTCGCCGTGAAGCGGTGGGAGAAACCTAGTAAAGCCAACGGGTGGGCCCCAGTGCGGCAAGGGCAGCCAACCCCGCACCGGGAAGAAAAAAACAGCCGCCGGGAAGTCGGAAATCTTCCGGGGACGTGTTTCGAGGGGCGCACTTAGGAAGAGTCGAAATCGCGCCTTACTAAGACTTAGGCGCGAAGGCTCTCCTGAGCGTCTTAGTCGCAGTTAGGG
>JAUNPS010000079.1 GCA_030536575.1 Eubacteriales bacterium
TTACAGAAGCACCGACGGAACCGATCACAGAAGCGCCGACAGAACCAGTAACCGAGTCTGTGACCGAGCCGATCACGGAAGCGCCGGCAGAGCCGGTGGGTGAGACGCCAGAAAATACGCCAGTATCGGTGAGCGAGATGCCGGAAGATACACCGGCACTGGTAAGCGATACGATTGAAGACACACCGGAATCTGCGAGCGAAACGCCGGAAAACACGTCAGAGCCAGTGAGTGAGACATCTGAAGAGATACCGGAATCCGAAAGTGAAACGACACCGGAAACGATAAGCGAGCCGATTACGGAAAGCACGACGGAACCGGTCACCGAGCCAGCGACCGAACCGGCCACGGAACAGCCCTTGGAAACCGAACCCATGGCTATAAATGAAACCGAACTCCCGGCTCAGGCCGAAGATCCTGCCACCAAAACAGGTGATGAGTCCGAAAACCCGGCCCAGACCGAACCCGTCACAGAAACTCCGACGGAACCGACCACCGAGCCGGCGACCGAGTCCGAAACCACAGCGACGGAACCAGTGACCGAGCCTGTTACGGAACCGGCAACTGAGTCCGAGACCGTTCCAAGCACGGAACCCGCCCTGACCGGCGAACTGCGGATCGAATTAGCCACAAAAGTCCTGGTCGGCGACACCTACCAGGTAAACGTCTACCTGAACGACGAACTGGTCGAAGGAGCCTCCTTCTCTGTTTCTTCCAAAAATGACTGCGTGGAAATCGACAAAACAGGCCTCCTGACCGTATTAAAAGAAGGAAAATTCAAAATCACCGCAGAATATCAGGGCCTAACAGGAACCGCTACCACAAATGCGGTCTGCGAACACAAAAAAGTAGCAGCCACCTGTACTGAAAAAGCTTACTGCGAAATCTGCGGCAAAAACTTCGGCGAACCCTTAGGCCACGACTGGGAAGACGCGACCTGCACCGACCTGCAGACCTGCAGCAGATGCGGTGAAACGAAAGGGAAAAAGCTGGGGCATGACTGGGAAGACGCGACCTGTACCGATCCGCAGACCTGCAGCAGATGCGGCGAAACGAAAGGAAAAGCCTTAGGCCATGACCTGGAAGAAGCCACCTGCACCGAAGCAGCCGTCTGCAAACGCTGCGGTGAAAAAGTCGGCAAACCCTTAGGCCATGACTGGAAAGAAGCCACCTGTACCGAACCGAAAACCTGTGCACGCTGCGGGGAAACCGAAGGCGAGGCCCTGGGCCACAGCTTCGGTGAATGGACGGTAACCGTTCAGCCCACCACCAGCAGCAAAGGAGAACAGACACGCACCTGTACACGCTGCGACGAGAAAGAAACGGAAGTTCTGGAGCGCCTGAACATCATTGGGAATGCTGCAAACAATACGATTTCCGGTATCCGCAGCGACGTCACCTATGGCATCCGTAAGAACATCACCCTGGAAGCTACCGGCGCCGGAACCGACAACACCGACCCGATCAAAGGCGATGTACGCTACGTTCCCACAAGCTGGGTAATCGGCAAGACCGAAAACTCCTTTGGCCAGACAGCTCCCTACTCCGTCACCTTCCAGATGGCGAATGCCGGAACCTTTACCCTGCGGGTAAACTTCCAGAAGCAGACCCACGACGGGGTATCCTGGCAGGCCAGCGGCGAATACGACGTAAAGGAACTGAAATTCATGGTTGCGGAAGGCGGCACCGGTGAAAACTTAAACGGCGGTTCCGGAACGAACGGAAACGGAACGACCATCGTAAAGACCGGCGACCCCACCGAAATCCTTCCATTTATTATTTTACTTCTGATCTCCGCAGCAGTGATCTGCACCCTGCTCATCGTTATGCGGCGGAAAAAAGACGACAAAAGATAAAGAAGCGTAAGAGGCTGCTTCGGTAAAAACCGGAGCGGCCTTTTTCTGGCAAAGACAGCCTGACCGGAAAAGCCCTATTTCTGGCAAAGACGGCCTGACCGGAAAAACCCTATTTCTGGCAAAGACAGGTCTGCCCGGCCCGGCCGTGTCTGGCACCAACAGAGAAACACCATAATACCATAATAAAAACAGTCGGAGGAACCTATGAAAAAACCAATAATCGGAATCCTGGGAAGCAGCGCGGTGTACGACGGCTCTGAGCGGCATTTCGTAAACACATCCTACCTGAATGCAATTTTGAAAAACGGCGGAATTCCCATGGTGATCCCCAGTATGAGCGCCGAGGAAGACCGCAGGCAGCTTCTGGAACTTTGCGGCGGCATCCTGTTCCCAGGCGGAGACGATGTCGATCCGCATTTATTCGGAGAAGAACCCCATCCATTGATCGGAAACATGAACGAATCCGAGGATCTGGCCGGAATCGAAGCCCTGCGCTTCGCAGACGAAAAAGAACTCCCGGTACTTGGCATCTGTAAAGGAATGCAGTTAGTCAACGTGGCGCGGGGAGGAAGCCTTTACCAGGATCTCAGCGAATTTACCTCCGGACATCTGTTGCACAGACGCCCGGAACTGCGGGATTATCCCCTCCACACCGTGAGCATTGCCGGGGACAGCAAGCTGCGCCAGATCCTCGGAACAGGAGAACTGCGGGTGAATTCCATCCACCATCAATGTGTGAAAAAGGTAGGAAAAGGGCTGAAAGTGACCGCCTGGGCGGCAGACCACGTTCCGGAAGCGATGGAAGACGAAAAAGGCCGCATCCTGCTGGTTCAGTGGCACCCGGAATTGTTTTTGGAACGGGATGCGCGGATGCATGCCCTATTCGCCGACCTGATCGCGCGGGCCAGGGAAAAGACGATTCATGGAACAGGCTCTCCGTCCATATACTAAAATCAGAAGAGAAGTGACAGGAGCCTTTTATGGACGGTGAGAAGGTACATTATTTCCGCGGCATGGGCGTCCTGGCCCTGTGCGCGCTGCTGGTTCTGACAGGAATCTGGCGGTTCGGGGCCAGAACCGTGACTGTCAGCAGCCGGGTAGGAGACCGGGAACTGCCGATTTACTGCGTACAGACAGAAAAGTCCCAGGTGGCTTTGAGCTTTGACGCCGCCTGGGGAAATGAGGACACCGAAAAAATTTTAGAAATTTTGGAAAAGTACAACGTAAAAGTGACCTTTTTCATGACCGGCGGCTGGGTGGAGGCTTACCCGGAAGATGTAAAAAAGATCTATGCGGCCGGACATGACCTGGGAAACCACAGCCAGAACCACAAAAATATGAGCCAGCTTTCCAGAACCGAGTGCCAGGAAGAGCTGATGAGCGTACATAAGAAAGTGAAGGAACTGACCGGATACGAAATGTTTTTATTCCGGCCGCCCTATGGGGACTATGACAATGAGGTGATCACCACGGCCCAGAGCTGCGGTTATTATCCGATCCAGTGGGATGTAGACAGTCTGGACTGGAAAAATTACGGAGCGTCCGAGCTGATTTCGGCCGTTCTGGACAATCCGCATCTGGGGAACGGAAGCATTATCCTCTGCCACAACGGGGCCAAATATACGGCGGAGGCCCTGGAGGAACTGCTCACCGGTCTCCAGGGAAAAGGCTACGAACTGGTTCCCATTTCCGAGCTGATCTATCGGGATCGCTACCATATGGACAATGAAGGACGCCAGATATCGGCTGCTATTCGGACAGTACCTGAGCACTTAGCTGCTCAGGTACGTAAGAACATGATTCAGGTGTGAGCAGGCTCTTTTGCAAAGCAAAACTTAAAATGAGCCTGTGAATTGTTACTGGAACGAGGTACGAGTAACAGTGACCAGATTTCGGATTAAGCGCCGTCCGACAGCAGAAAACAGCTATTGACAAAAACTGCGGCTGCTGATATGATGCATGTAGGCAAAGGCGCTCTGAATCTGAAGTGGTTCGGTGCGCCCTTTTTACTTTATAGGAGATATTGTTTCATGATAAAACGGTAACACGTTGTCCCTATAAAGTAAAAAGCCCTCCAGGCCGGATGCACACAGATGCGAGAAGAAGATTTTGCCTTCGGCAAACGCATCTGGCGCGGAAAAAGTGTGCTTCTTGGATGCTATAGAGGGCGCGAGAGTGTGCGAAGCACACTTTTTATGCCGGTATGCAAAATACCCGTTTTACGAAATTGGCAATCCCGCCGGGCAGACGCACACGGCGGAAAATGTAGAGGAAAAGGAGAATTTACATGAGTTATACAAAACAGGATGTCATGCGTCTTGTTCAGGAAGAAGACGTGGAGTTTATCCGCCTGCAGTTTACCGATATGTTTGGCACCATGAAAAACGTAGCAGTCACTTCCAGCCAGTTGGAAAAGGCCCTGAACAACCAGTGCATGTTTGACGGCTCCTGCATCGAAGGCTTTGTGCGCATTGAGGAATCCGATATGTACCTGCATCCGGATCTGGATACCATGACCATTTTTCCGTGGCGGCCCCAGCAGGGGAAAGTAGCCCGCCTGATCTGTGATGTCTATCGCCCGAACGGCCAGCCCTTCGAAGGAGATCCCAGATACATTTTGAAGAAAGTCGTGGCGGAAGCCGCCGAAATGGGCTATACGTTCAATGTAGGGCCAGAGTGCGAATTTTTCCTGTATCATATGGACGATAACGGCCAGCCCACCACCCTCAGCCACGAAAAAGCCGGATATTTCGACCTTGGCCCCGTGGACCTGGGCGAAAATGCCAGAAGAGACATGGTTCTGACCCTGGAAGACATGGGCTTTGTCATCGAATCCTCCCACCACGAGGTATCCCCGGCCCAGCACGAAATCGACTTTCAGTATGACGAGGCCGTAGCCACAGCGGACAATATCATGACTTTTAAGCTCGCGGTAAAAACCATTGCAAAGCGCCACGGCCTTCACGCCAGCTTTATGCCGAAACCCAAAACCGGCATCAACGGCAGCGGCATGCACACGAATATGTCCCTGTTCAAAAACGGCGTGAACGCTTTCGCAGACGAAAACGATCCGCTGGGTTTAAGCCAGGAAGCCTACTGGTTCATTGGAGGGCTGATCCGCCACATCAAAGGCATGGCCGCGATCACGAATCCGTTAGTCAATTCCTATAAAAGACTCGTACCGGGTTTTGAGGCCCCGGTTTACATTGCCTGGTCTGCGACGAACCGCAGCCCATTGATCCGTATCCCGGTTCCGCGAAAAGAAGGAACCCGTATCGAACTTCGCTGCCCCGACCCGGCCTGCAACCCCTACCTGACGCTGGCCGTCTGCCTGGCCGCCGGTCTGGACGGAATCCGGAACCAGATTACCCCGCCGCCCAGCGTGGATAAGAACATTTTTGCAATGACGCAGGAAGAAAAAGAAGCCCTGGGAATCGAATCGCTTCCGAACAACCTGTTTGAGGCAGTCAAAGAACTTGAAAATGATCCGTTTATCTTAAATGTTCTGGGGCCGCATCTCGGAAAGAATTACATTCATGCAAAGAAAATGGAATGGGAAGATTATTGCCAGCAGGTATCCGGTTGGGAGATTGATCAGTATTTGTACAAAATTTGAGCAAACCTGTCTGAGTGTGAAAAATTTAGACAGGAGGTGCGTCAGTGGTTAATGTGATTGTAGTATTTCCCAAAATCGAAGATGCGAAAAATATCCGAAATCTGCTGGTGCGAAACGGTTATCATGTGGTAGCGGTATGTACAAGCGGGGCTCAGGTACTGCAGGCGGTGGATCAGTTGGAAGACGGGATTCTCGTGTGCGGCTACCGGTTCAGCGATATGCTTTACTCGGATTTGCTGGAGGATCTTCCGCCGTATATTGAAATGCTTCTGGTAGCATCCAATAACATTTTGGGCCAGGGCGTCGGCAAAAATATCGTGAGCCTGCCCCTGCCGCTGAAGGTTCATGATCTGGTCAACACCCTGGAAATGATGGCCGCCACCCAAATCCGAAGGCGGAAAAGACAGAAAATGAAGCCCAAGGCGCGTTCGGAGGAGGATCAGAAGATCATCCAGGACGCGAAGCTTCTTCTGATGGAGCGGAACCATATGACAGAGGAGGAAGCGCACCGGTATATTCAGAAATGCAGCATGGACAGCGGGAACAACCTGGTGGAGACGGCGAAGATGGTCTTCAGCCTGATGAAATTCTGAAGGGTTTTCGAATTTGGAAAGATGTGATAAGATAGAGGCGGGTGGAAAGGAGGAAGTGCTGTGAAATTTACAAAAATGCATGGAATTGGAAATGATTATGTATACGTAAACTGCTTGCAGGAGACGGTAGGAGATCCCCACGCCGTGGCGAAATTCGTCAGCGACCGCCATTTCGGAATCGGTTCGGACGGATTGATTCTGATTAAGCCCTCCGAAAAAGCAGATTTTGAAATGGATATGTACAATGCCGACGGTTCTCAGGGGGCCATGTGCGGAAACGGCATCCGTTGTGTGGCAAAATACGTCTATGACTATGGCCTGACCGAGAAAACCAGTCTTTGCATTGACACAAAAAGCGGAATCAAATACCTGGATCTGACCGTCCGGGACGGAAAAGTAGCCCTCGTGAAGGTCAATATGGGAACGCCGGTTTTAAAAGCCGCGCAGATCCCCTTCCTCACGGAAAAAGAAGAAGCCGTGAGCGAGCCTCTTGAAGTGGATGGGAAAGTCTGGAATGTGACGGCTGTGTCTATGGGGAATCCACATGCGGTGGTGTATCTGGATGACGTGAAAAACCTTGCCATTGCGGAAATTGGCCCGAAGTTTGAGCATCACGCCTGTTTCCCAGATCGGGTGAACACCGAGTTTGTAAACGTGTTAGATGATCATACGGTGGAAATGCGCGTGTGGGAGAGAGGCGCAGGCGAGACCATGGCCTGCGGAACCGGTGCGTGCGCCGTGGCCGTTGCGTCGATTCTGAACGGCTATACGAAAGAAAACGTCACTGTGAAACTCCTGGGAGGCGACCTGGAGATTTTCTGGGATCGGAAGGAAAATCTGGTATATATGACAGGGCCGGCCACGACGGTATTTGACGGAGAAATTGAAATCGAATAGGAGAGAAACATATGTTTAAGATTAATGACAATTATTTAAAATTACCGGGAAGCTATCTGTTTTCCACGATTGCAAAGAAAGTAGCCGCCTATGGCGAAGCGCATCCGGACGCGCAGATCATCCGCCTGGGAATCGGCGACGTGACCCAGCCCCTGGCTCCGGCGATTATCGATGCGCTGCACGGCGCGGTGGACGAGATGGCTGATGCGAAGACCTTCCATGGTTATGCGCCGGATCTGGGCTATGAATTCCTGCGGAATGCGATTGCGAAAAATGATTATCAGGACAGAGGATGCGACATTTCTGCTGATGAAATCTTCGTGTCCGATGGTGCGAAATGTGATTCCGGAAATATTCAGGAAATCTTCAGTGTGGATAACAAAATTGCAGTCTGCGACCCGGTTTACCCGGTTTATGTGGATACGAACGTGATGGCGGGCCGGACAGGCGTGTATGACCCGGCGGCCGGAACCTGGAGCGACGTCATCTACATGCCCTGCACCGCAGAAAATAATTTTACTCCGGAACTGCCGAAGGAAACGCCGGACATCATCTATCTGTGCTTCCCGAACAACCCCACCGGAACCACAATCACGAAAGACCAGCTTCAGGTATGGGTGGACTATGCGAATAAAGTTGGCGCGGTCATTATCTATGACGCGGCTTATGAAGCCTATATTTCTGAAGAGGACGTTCCGCACAGCGTTTACGAGTGCGAGGGCGCGCGGACTTGCGCCATTGAACTGCACAGTTTTTCGAAAAATGCGGGCTTTACCGGAACCCGTCTGGGTTACACCGTGATCCCGAAGGATCTGAAATGCGGCGATGTGATGCTGCATTCCCTGTGGGCGAGACGCCACGGCACGAAGTACAACGGAGCGCCTTACATTATCCAGAAAGCAGGCGAGGCCGTTTATTCCGAAGCGGGCAAGGCTCAGTTAAAAGAACAGGTTGCTTATTATATGAAAAATGCGAAGGTAATCTACGAAGGGTTGAAAGAAGCCGGTCACACCGTATTCGGCGGCGTGAATGCGCCTTACATCTGGCTGAAGACGCCGGACAAGATGACGTCCTGGGAGTTCTTCGATTACCTTCTGGAGAAGGCCAATGTCGTAGGAACGCCGGGTTCCGGATTCGGGCCCAGCGGAGAAGGGTATTTCCGGCTGACAGCGTTTGGAAGTTATGAGAATACGGTGGCGGCCATTGAGCGGATCAAACATCTGTAAGAATGCGGGGTGCGGAAGTGAAAAAGCAGGCATATAACCCTTATTTGCCAAGCTATGAATATGTTCCGGACGGAGAACCCCACGTATTTGGGGAACGCGTCTACCTGTTTGGAAGCCATGACCGGTTTAACGGGAAAGATTTCTGCCTGAACGATTATGTGTGCTGGTCTGCGCCCGTGGATGATCTGGCGGACTGGAAGTATGAGGGGATCATTTACCGGAAAATCCAGGACACCCGTCTGCCCGATCCGGAAAGACGGAGACTGTTCGCACCGGATGTGCAGCAGGGGCCTGACGGACGGTTTTATCTGTATTATGCGTTTGATTTTACCGGGACGATTGGGGTAGCGGTGTGCGATACCCCGGCCGGGGCCTATGAATATTATGGGTATGTCCGGTATGCGGACGGGACGGCGCTGGGAGAGAAGGAGGAGGATTTCTTCCATTATGATCCGGGCGTGCTGGCGGACCCGACGGGAAAGGTCTACCTGTATACAGGGTTTTGCCCTACGGAGAATATTCGAAAACGGTTCCATCTGCCAAGGCCGACTGCGCCCGGAGCGATGGTGACGGAGCTGGAGGCGGATATGCTGACCGTGAAGCGGAATCCGGTTGTGATCGTACCGGAGGCGGAGCGTGCGGCGGGGACGGACTTTTTCGGGCATGCCTTTTTTGAAGCACCGTCCATGCGGATTGTGGATGGAACGTATTATTTTATTTATTCTTCGGAAAATGGCCATGAGCTGTGCTATGCGGTGTCAGAGCGGCCGGACGGCGGATTTTCCTATGGCGGAACCTTGATTTCGAATGGAGATCTTTTTTACCAGGGAAGAAAGACGCCCCTGAACTATACGGGGACGAATCATGGAAGCATTGAAAAGATCGGCGGCGCGTGGTATGTCTTTTACCATCGGCAGACGAATGGGAATCCTTATTCCAGGCAGGGATGTGCGGAACGGATTCAAATCTTGGAGGATGGACGGATTCCGCAGGTGGAGATGACTTCCTGCGGCCTGAATATGGGGCCGCTTAAGGGGAAAGGGCGCTACAGTGCCGGGATTGCCTGCTGTTTGATGAGTGGGGAAGGCGCGGCGGCCTATGTGGCGAAGAAGCAGATTTCGGAGGCGCATCCGTATTTTACCCAGGAAGGGGAAGACCGGGAGAGCGATCCGGGGCAGTATATTGCGAATCTGTTGTCCGGAGCGATGGCTGGATTTAAGTATTTTGCGGTTCAGGGGCTGAAGAGAATCGTCGTCTGTGTGCGCGGAAATGGCGAAGGGAATGTTCGGATTCTGGACGGTGAGCACGGGAAATGTGTGGGAAGCATTGCGGTTAAACCTTCGGAGGAATGGAAGGATTTTGAGGGAAATGTGGAGATTCTGGATGGAGTTGTGCAGCTGTGGTTTTGTTATGAAGGCAGCGGGAGTGTGGATTTCCAGGAATTCGAGCTCCTTTGAAAAAGCGTGTCCGCGTTTCGGATCAGCCCGGAGGGACTCGGATGGAAAAAAGATATTTTCGTAGAAAAATGGCAGGCATCTGAAAACCAGGTGTCTGCCATTCGTGGTTCTATGCGCAAAATGGCGCTGTGTGTCGGTGACACATATTATAAGAGCTGTAATCCCTTTTCCTCTGCTTCCCGGCAGACTTCTTCCGGCCACAGGGATGCCTGCACTTCGCCGATATGCGCTTTGCGCAGGTAGAACATACAGATACGGGACTGTCCGATTCCGCCGCCGATGGTGTAGGGCAGTTCTTTGTTCAGGATCGCTTTCTGGAAGGGCAGGTTCGCGCGTTCCGGGCAGCCGGCCAGTTCGAGCTGGCGGGTCAGGGCCTCCTCATCCACACGGATTCCCATGGAGGAGAGCTCCAGGGCGATATCCAGAACCGGGTAGTAGACGATGATGTCTCCGTTTAAGGACCAGTCGTCGTAGTCCGGGGCGCGTCCGTCGTGTTTTTCGCCGGAGGCCAGTTTATCGCCGATCTGCATGATGAAGACAGCGCCTTTTAATTTGGCAATGGTGTATTCCCGCTCCCTGGGGGTGCTGTCCGGCATCATGTCTTCCAGTTCCTGGGTGGTGATGAAGAAGATTTCCGAGGGAAGGATTTCTTCGATGTAATCGTACTGGATGGACATGTATTTTTCGGTCTTTTTCAGGGCTTTGTAAACCTGGCGTACCACACTTTTCAGGGTTTCTACGTTACGCTCTTCTTTGGTGATGATTTTTTCCCAGTCCCACTGGTCGACGTAGATGGAATGGATGCTGTCGGTTTCTTCGTCGCGGCGGATGGCGTTCATGTCGGTGTAGAGGCCTTCGCCGTAGGAGAAGCCGTATTTTTTCAGGGCGTAGCGTTTCCATTTCGCCAGGGAGTGGACGATTTCGGCTTCGGCGTCGCCCTGCTCGCGGATACCGAAGCTGACGGGGCGTTCGACGCCGTTTAGGTTATCGTTCAGGCCGGAGTCCGGGGTGACGAAGAGGGGGGCGGATACGCGCAGGAGATTCAGGCGTTCGGTCAGGGTGGTCTGGAAGAAATCTTTGACGGTTTTGATGGCGACCTGGGTATCGTGGAGATTCAGGTCGGAGTGATAGTTTTCCGGTAGATTCAGATGGTTCATGATTTTGTCTCCTTTTTCAGTAAGCCTAAGTTCTATGGTATCACAGAGTTGGGCGGCTGTAAATGAAAAATGAGGAAAATGTGGAAATCATTTGAGGAGATGGGGGATGCTTGATTGGCGGAAAGATTCATGGTAAGATAGGGAAAAGAAGGAGTTTGTGGGGATTGTCGAGAAATGGAGGGATTGTATGGGGAAGTGTTTTAATGTGACGGGGCCTTGTATACCGGCCAAGCACTATATGGTTGATATGACCGAGCGCATTGCGCAGATAAGGAAAATGGTCGATGAGGGGGATTATTTTACAATTAATCGTGCGAGGCAGTATGGGAAGACGACGATGATGGCGTTGTTGGAAAAGGAGTTGAATGAGGATTATCTTGTGATATGGCTGGATTTTCAGGCGTTTGGAAGCGCGTCCTTCCAGAATGAAAATGTCTTCTCATTTGCGTTTCTTCAGAAATTTTTAAGGGAGCTAAAGCGGTATCGTGCGGCAGAAAAGCAGAGATTGGCAAAATGCATAGAAAAAATGCAGGAAATTTTGGAGACGAAGGAATCAGATTTTGACCTCGCGGAATTATTTGAACTGCTTGTCGATATTTGTGAGAATAGTGAAAAACCGGTTGTTCTAATGATTGATGAAGTGGACAGTGCATCAAACAATCAGGTATTCCTAGACTTTCTTGGGCAATTGCGCAGCTATTATTTAGAAAGGGAGACAAGAGGAATCGTTACGTTTCAGTCGGTTGTTTTGACTGGAGTATATGATATTAAAAATTTAAAGAGAAAGATTCGTCCGGAGGGGGATCATAAAACGAATAGTCCGTGGAACATTGCGGCGGATTTTGATGTGGATCTGAGTCTGTCGAGAGAGGGAATTGCTGGGATGCTCAGGGAGTATGAGGCAGATCACCAGACGGGGATGAACACAGAAGAAATGGCGGAGCTTCTTTTTGACTATACGTCGGGGTATCCCTATCTGGTATCCCGGCTGTGTAAGCTGATTGATGAGAAAATTGGCGGCAGAGAGAAAGAGAGCGCATGGATGAAAGAAGGCTTTCTGGAGGCGGTGCGCATGCTGTTGATGGAGAGCAATACATTGTTTGAATCATTAATCAGCAAATTGACGGATTATCCGGAACTGGAGCGGATGTTGAAGGAATTGCTTTTCCATGGGAAAGCGATCACGTATAATCTGACAAATCCGGTGATCAGCCTTGCGGCAATGTTTGGCTTCGTGAAAAATCAGGATGGAAAGGTAATCCCGTCGAATCGGATCTTTGATACCCTTCTGTATAACCATTTCCTCTCGCTTGACGAAATGCAGTCGTCGGAGATCTACAAAGCGTCTCTCCAGGATAAAAATTTGTTTATCCATGACGGCCGGTTGGATATGCGCAGAATTCTGGAAAAATTTGTTCAGCATTTCCAGGAGTTGTATGGAGAGCGGACGGAAGGTTTTTTAGAGGAGGAAGGAAGGCGGTATTTCCTGCTTTACCTGCGGCCGATTATTAACGGAACAGGGAATTATTACATCGAAGCGCGGACCAGGAGCCTTGGAAGGACGGATATTGTTGTGGATTACCGGGGCGAACAGTTTGTGGTGGAGACGAAGATTTGGCGGGGAAATGAGTACAATTCCCGCGGGGAACGCCAGGTGGCGGAATATCTGGATGATTACGGCTTGCATATTGGGTATATGCTCAGTTTTAGTTTTAGGAAGAAGAAACAGGCCGGGATTTATGAAAGAAGGGTAGGGGATAAGACGATTATTGAGGCAGTTGTATAAGGAAGAAATGGTGTCAACGTTTTTTTGATGCCATTCGCGACAAAAAAGGGCCATTCGCGACGAACCTCTTGAAAAAAGCAGGCTTTTCATATTAAAATGATACGACGAAATTTTTGAAAAGGGGTTGCGGCAGATGTTTGAATGTGCGATAATCGATTGGCAGGCAGGCAGGCAGGCAGGATAAGTCTGCCCTTTTTGCGACCCGAATTGAAGATTGTGATTGGATAGCCATCCGTAAAATGAGACGTGCTTTTGCGCGGGTCTTGTTTTAAGGGTGGCTTTTTGCGTTGCGGTGAGAGGGCGGCGCTTGGAGACTGACGTGGAGGAGATGCGAATGAGACGAAGAAAAAGGAAAGTTTGGAGTAGGCGTGGATTGGCGGCTGGGCTGGCGTGGGTGTTGGCGATGAGTGGAGGGCTATGCGCGGCGGAGTGGGATGCGGCAGAGGCTGTGGCAGAAGCGGCGACGGAGAGAGAAGTAGAAGTCGAGGCGGAAGCGGCGACGGAGAACCGGGGTGATCTGCCGACCGAAATGTCGGCCGAATCAGTGACGGAGCCGGTGGCGAAAGAAGGGGCCGAAGTTTCGACAGAAGCGGCGGAGCCAGTGGCCGAAGCTCCTACGGAAGCCGCAGCGGAAGAAGAGCTGACAGAAGTATCGACGGAACCCG
>JAUNPS010000030.1 GCA_030536575.1 Eubacteriales bacterium
AATAAATAAAAAAAATAAAAATAAAATAAAATTTATGTTTCTTTTGCTGAAAAATTCTGTTATAATATAGGCACGAGACGAACTGATCCACAGGTTCAAAGACAAGGAGGATTTTCAAATGAAAATGAAACGCAAATTAGCAGCACTTCTGACCGGAGCCATGGTACTCGGACTTGGCACAGGCGCATGCGTAGCGAACGCAGAGACCAGCGACCTGAACGTAGCAGTATTCTACTATACCTACAGCGACACCTACATTTCCAGCGTTCGTACCGCCCTGGACGCCGCCTTCGACGAAGCTGGCGTAACCTACCAGGACTACGACAGTAACAGTAACCAGACCACCCAGAACGAGCAGATCGACACCGCCATCACCATGGGCGCCAACCTCCTGATCGTCAACATCGTAACCTCCGGCTCCGTAGACGCCTCCCAGCAGGTCGTAGACAAAGCCTCCGCAGCCGGCATCCCGGTCATCTTCTTTAACCGCGCCGTGGAATCCAACGACGACGAAGGAACCGTTCTTGGCAGCTACGATCAGTGCGCATTCGTCGGCACCGACGCCCCGGAAGCAGGCCATATGCAGGGCCAGATGATCGGAAACTATATTGTGGAAAACTTCGAAGACATCGACTTAAACGGCGACGGTGAGATCAGCTACGCGATGTTCATGGGCCAGTTAGGAAACGTAGAAGCCATCTACCGTACCCAGTACGCAGTTGAAGACGCGAACGCCATCCTGGAAGAAGCGGAGAAACCTGTCCTGAAATATTTTGACGAATCGAACACCGACTGCTACCAGGTAGACCAGGACGGAAACTGGAGCGCAGCAGCAGCGAATAACTATATGGTAACCAACCTCTCCCAGTATAATGAAGAGAGCGGAAACATGATCGAACTCGTCATCTGTAACAACGACTCCATGGCAGAAGGCGCCATCTCCGCCCTGAACAACAGCGGTTATAACCTCGGCGACGGCGAAAGCACCACCATCCCCGTATTTGGCGTAGACGCCACCGACGCAGCAAAACAGCTCATCGCCGAAGGCAAGATGATCGGTACGATCAAACAGGATGCCGAAGGTATGGCAGCAGCCATCGCAGACCTGACCATGAATGTGGCAGACGGCAAAGAACTGATGGCCGACACCGAAGACTATAACATTTCCGAAACCGTAAGCAATAAAATCTTTATCCCCTATGGCGAATACACCGGAGAATAATCAAACACAGAGAAAGCGAAAGGGAGCGGCCGCCGGTAAAAAGGCGGCCCTTTCTCTTTGGCTGGCACCACGTTAGGAGGTTCGTAAATGGCAGAGACGGTTTTATTACAGATGACGGGGATCAGCAAAGAATTCCCCGGCGTAAAAGCATTGAACAATGTCTCCCTGACCGTGAAAAAGGGCACCGTCCATGCGCTGATGGGGGAGAACGGGGCCGGTAAGTCCACGCTGATGAAATGTCTGTTCGGCATCTACGGAAAAGACAGCGGAACCATTCTGCTGGAAGGAAAAGAAGTCAATTTTAAAAATTCGAAAGAAGCCCTGGAAAGCGGGATCGCCATGGTGCATCAGGAACTGAACCAGGCCCTAAAACGAAGCGTGATGGATAACCTGTGGCTTGGCCGGTATCCTATGACGCTGGGCGGCTTTATGGTCGATCAGAAGAAAATGTATCAGGATACGAAACAGGTCATGGACGAACTGGGAATCAAGGTAGACCCCAAACGCATCATGAGCACGATGCCGGTTTCCCAGCGCCAGATGGTAGAGATTGCGAAAGCAGTTTCCTACAATGCAAAAGTGATTGTATTTGATGAGCCCACCTCCTCCCTGAACGAACAGGAAGTCGAGCACCTGTTCGAAATCATCAACATGCTTCGGGACAGGGGCTGCGGGATCATCTACATTTCCCATAAAATGGCGGAAATTCTCCGGATTTCCGACGAAGTGACCGTGATGCGGGACGGCTGCTGGGTCGCCACGGAGCCGGCGGAAAAGCTGACCACGGAAAAAATCATCAAGCTGATGGTAGGCCGTGAGCTGGGCCAGCAGTTCCCGCCAAAGACCAACAAACCGGGCGAAGTAGCCCTGGAAGTGGAGAATCTGACAGCCCAGTATTCCCTGCTAAAAGATGTGTCCTTTAAAGTACGGAAAGGTGAGATCGTCGGCCTTGCCGGGCTGGACGGCAGCGGGCGGACGGAAACCCTGGAAAACATGTTCGGGATCGCTACACGGAAATCCGGCTCCATCAAATTAAACGGCAAAGAATGCCGAAACCGGAATTCCGGCGAATCCATCAAAAACGGCTTCGCCCTCCTGACGGAAGAGCGCCGGGCCACCGGAATCTTCGGCGTGCTGAACATCCGGGAAAACACCGTTATCTCCAGCCTGAAAAAGCACCTGCGCCACGGGATCTACCTGGATAACCGCAGCATGAAAAAAGACACCCAGTGGTCTATCGACGCCATGCGGACAAAGACCCCTTCCCAGGAGACTCAGATCCGCGCCCTCTCCGGAGGAAACCAGCAGAAGGTCATCCTTGGGCGGTGGCTTTTGACCGAGCCGGAAGTCCTGCTTCTGGACGAGCCCACCCGCGGCATCGACGTAGGGGCGAAATACGAGATCTATCAGCTCATCATTGACCTGGCGAACCGGGGAAAGGTCGTCATGGTAGTTTCTTCGGAAATGCCGGAGCTTTTGGGGATCTGCGACCGGATTCTGGTCATGTCCGGGGGACGGCTGGCCGGAGAAGTGGACGCGGGAACCACGACCCAGGAAGAAATTATGCACCTGGCAACGAAATACGTATAAAAGGAGGCTTTGTTCATGAACCCCATTGCAAATATCAAAAATCGATATGCAGATTATAAAAGCCTGGATGGCCAGGACAAGAAAACTTTCTGGAAAGAAACGCTGCTGAACAATGCGATGTACATCCTTCTGGTGATCGCCGTCATTTACACGGCCATCCGGAACCCGAATTTCCTGAAAGCCAATTCCATCATTAATATCATCAGCCTTTCGGCGGCGAACATCCCGATCGCCTGCGGAATCGCAGGCTGTATCGTGCTGACCGGTACAGACCTTTCCGCCGGGCGTGTAGTAGGCCTGACAGCCTGTATCTCCGCCTCGCTGCTTCAGTCAGCGACCTATGCCACAAAGATGTTCCCGAACCTGCCGGTTCTGCCGATTCCGCTGGTTATTCTGATCATCATGCTGGTAGGCGCGGTTATCGGATTCGTAAACGGATTTTTCGTAGCGAAATTTAAACTCCATCCTTTCATCGTAACGCTGGCCACACAGCTCATCACGAACGGGCTCCTTCTGATGTACATTATGCTGAATGGAAATAATGGACAGCCGCTGTCGGGCCTGGACGAGTCCTTTAAGAAATTTGTAACGGGCAGCATTCTGCGGGTAGGCGGCGTGGCTGTTCCGAATTATGTCTGGTACGCGATCATTGTCGTGATCATCATGTGGTTTATCTGGAACAAGACCCGCTTTGGCAAGAACATGTTTGCCGTGGGCTCGAATCCGGAAGCGGCGAACGTATCCGGCGTCAATGTGATGAAAACCACGATCATGGTACATACCCTGGCAGGCATCTGCTATGGCATCACCGGCTTCATCGAGTCCGCGCGAATCGGTTCGAATACGGCGACCACGGGTCTGAACTATGAGTGTGACGCGATTGCGGCCTGCGTTATCGGCGGCGTGTCTTTCGTAGGCGGTACTGGAAAGATTAGCGGCGTTGTGCTCGGCGTAATCCTGCTGCGCATCATCTTCGTTGCATTGAACTTCCTGTCAATCAGCGCAAACCTGCAGTATGTGATCAAAGGCCTGATCATCCTGGTCGCCTGTGCGATTGATATGAGAAAATATCTGGTTCGAAAATAAACGTTTGAGGGCAGGGCAGCCAAAAGCCCTGCCTTTTTTGACGGTTGCACATCTGAAGAAAGTACGCTATACTGGGCTGGAAATGGAAAATCTGAAAGAGAGGAAATGGATATGAAGCTGCTCTATCAATTCGGCGTAATCCTGGCCGTCACCTTTCTGGGAGAAGTCCTCCATGGGCTTTTGCCCCTCCCGGTTCCGGCCAGTATCTACGGCCTGGTCCTGATGCTGCTTGCGCTGTGCACCAAAATCATAAAACTGGAGAATGTAAAAATTGCCGCCGATTTCCTGCTGGAAATCATGCCTCCGATGTTTATTCCCGCCGCGGTGGGGCTTTTGACCGCCTGGGCGGGCCTGAAGGAAATCCTGGTTCCGGTGGTCGTGATTACCGTAGTGACGACTGTCCTGGTGATGGTGGTCACGGGACGGGTTTCCCAGGCGGTGATCCGTCTGAAGAAAGGCGGTGAGGAGCGTGAATGAATTTCTTGCGGAATCCCTGTATTTCGGAATGGCCCTCAGCCTGATCGGCTACGGCGCGGGGCTGGCCCTGAAAAAGAAATTCCGGTACGGATTCCTGAATCCGCTGCTGATTTCGATCATTTTCGTGATCGTAGTCCTGAAAGTCCTGGATATCGACTACGAAACCTATAATGCCTCGGCGAAATATTTAAGCTATCTGCTGACTCCCGCCACGGTCTGCCTGGCAGTGCCGCTGTACCAGCAGATTTCCCTGCTGAAAGAAAACCTTCTTGCTGTGGTTCTGGGAATCGTCTCCGGCGTGCTGGCAAGCCTGGGCGGCGTACTGGTGCTGGCTATGGCCTTCGGGCTCACCCACGAACAGTATGTGACCCTTTTACCGAAGTCCATCACGACGGCCATCGGGCTTGGCGTGTCGGAAGAACTGGGCGGCATTACGACCATCACGGTAGCGGTCATCATTGTGACAGGTGTTTTGGGCAATGTGATCGGGGAAACGGTATGCAGGATCTTTAAAATCAGCGAACCCATTGCGGTGGGCCTGGCCTTCGGGACAAGTTCCCATGCCATCGGCACCTCAAAAGCCCTGGAACTGGGGGAAATTCAGGGGGCTATGAGCAGTTTGGCGATTGCGGTGGCCGGGCTGCTGACCGTTGTGCTGGCTTCCGTCTTCGCAAATTTTCTTTAGTCTTCCGCCGGATTATTCAAAACGATTTGAAGAAGAAATTTCCGGGAGAAAAATTGGCAGCCCCATTGACAACAGTCGGTTTTTGAGTATAATATAAAACAAATGTTGCACAATGAACGAAACACAACATAAAGTACGAGAAAGGAAGGAACGAATATGCCTCCGAAACCAAAGTTTACGAGAGAAGAAATGGTTGCCGCCGCGCTTGACTTAGTTGGAGAGAAAGGGATGGAGGCGCTGACGGCCCGGAATCTGGGAGACAGGCTGGGTACTTCCTCCCGCCCGATTTTTACAATGTTTAAGAATATGGAGGAAGTGCAGGAGGCGGTGCGCGAGGCTGTCGTTTGGCGCTACGACGAGTTTGCGAAGAAAGCGATGCAGTATACGCCCGCCTTCAAACAGTTTGGGATGCAGATGGTTTTATTTGCCATGGAAGAACCGAACCTGTATCGGCTGATGTTTCTGGACGGCGGCGGGAAGCAGCGGAATTTTGAACAGGTATTTGCGGATCTTGGAGAGACCGCAGTGGTTTGTCTGGAAATTTTGCAGCGGGACTATGGACTGACAGCCAGGGAGGCTAAAATGCTTTTTCAGCACGTATGGATTCATACTTATGGCGTTGCAACCTTGTGTGCCACGAAGATGTGCAGCTTCTCCTTTGAGGAGATCAATGATCTGCTTGGACAGGATTTTATGGCAATGCTGGCGCGGATCAAGTCAGGCGGAATCTATCAGGCAACACCGCAGCCCGTAGAAAAAATGTAAAATCGGTAACGGGTCGGCATAGACCGCATCCTGCCTGTGTGTGATAGGGGCACGGCTGCCTCCAATAAGATAGGATATTTTAAATGGAGTTTTTGCACAATTTTAGCAAAAAATAATAATAAAACTTGATTCGGCCAATTTTAAATGCTATACTGTAAGCAGAAAACGAGAATACTAGGAATGGGAGGTATTCGTTTATGCTGATTCAGTTTACGATGGAGAATCATAGATCAATTAAGAGCAGTGCTGTGGTCAGCTTTCTGGCATCCAAGGATAAGTCTTTGGAAGAATATCTGCTTCATCCGGATGGAAAGAAATCCTTGCTGCCCGCGATTGCCATTTACGGTGCGAACGCTGCCGGAAAGAGCAATGTGCTTCATGCCATGATGACCATGAAGGATATGGTCATAGGGGATGCGGCAAAGGTGTCCAAGGGGCAGAAGCTGCCCTGGGAACCTTTTGGTGGAAATAAGGAACCTACTTCCTTTGAAATCGTGTTTCTTTATCAAGGTGTCCGGTATGCCTATGGTTTTTCCTTCGATGCCAGGAAGATATATTCCGAGTATCTCTACCATTGGCCCAATGGCCGGGAGGCTCTGATTTTTTCCAGAGAAAACAGCGTGTATGAGTTTCGGGAAAATGTCAGCGAACAGATTACTCTCAGTAACCGCACTTCGGACAACAAGCTTTATCTAGTGTCTTCCAATGACTGGAATCTTCCTCAGACGGAGAAGGCCTACAAGTGGTTTCTGGAAAAGCTGACTATCCTGATGGAAGAAGAACCGGCTACATCTGAGACGGTGGCGCAGATCATCAGCGGAGATGATAAGAAAGCCCGCATCTTGAAGGAACTTCTGATTGCAGACCTGGGCATTACCAATGTGGGCGTGAAGAAATTTTCGGGAAAGACGCCTGTGATTATGACCACCCACCGAATCATTCATGAGGATGGAAGCATAGAACATTTTCGGCTTCTAATGGATCAGGAATCTGCCGGAACCCAGCAATTTTTCGCCCGTATCGGGGGCTGGCTTCAGGCACTGGAAAATGGCGCCCTTTTGGTAGTGGACGAAATTGAAGACAGCCTCCATCCGCTTCTGACCAGGCGGCTGATTGAGATGGTACAGGATCAAACGGTTAATACCAGGGGCGCGCAGCTGCTGTTCACAACCCATGATGCAATGCTGCTTGATTTGAACTTCTTACGTCGGGATCAGATTTGGTTTGCGGAAAAGAATGACAAGACTTGTGCTACCGAGCTGTTTTCGCTGGCCTCCTTTTCACCGAGAAAGGGAGAGAACGTGCGCAAGGGGTATCTGCAGGGACGGTTTGGTGCCATTCCCTTTATCGGAGGTGACGGCGCATGGCAAAGATGAGAAAAGAGTACAATCCCGACAGACCAGCCAGACGCAAGCGCAGGCCAATCATTTATATTATCTGCGAGGGCAAGGAGACGGAGACACTTTATTTCAAGCATTTTCGTTCCCGTAACTGCCTGGTAGATATTATCCCAATCTCATCCAAGCATAAGGCAGCCGAACATCTGGTAAAACACGCAAAATCTTTGATTTCACAGTCAACCTTTTATCCCAAGGATGGCGATCAGCTTTGGTGTGTATTTGACTGCGATGACAACAAAAATGCGGAATTACAGGCGGCTATGGAATATGCGCAGAAGCATGGATATCAGATCGCATACTCCAATCCTTCCTTTGAGTATTGGTATCTGATCCATTTTGAAAAGCGGAACGGACATTTGAAGGATTCGGATGCGGTGATCGAAATA
The DNA here is from genome assembly GCA_030536575.1 of Eubacteriales bacterium. Lineage (GTDB taxonomy): Bacteria > Bacillota > Clostridia > Lachnospirales > Lachnospiraceae > Limivivens. The sequence continues at coordinate 7,612 of JAUNPS010000030.1, forward strand.
TTGAAAAGCCGGAGCTATCTGGAGAGTTACGAAAAGAGCAGCGATGTGTTTGATAAGCTGCTGCCGCATCAGGCAGAGGCGATCGTGCGTGCCAAGGAGCGGGTGGAGCAGTTGGGACGTGATCTTACGCCTCTTCTCAGCCGGGACAGCAACCCGGTAACAACCGTATATGAGCTGGTGGAGTACCTGAACAGTAAACAGGCATAATCCATTACCCCAAAAACATGCGCTTTATCGGACAAAAGTCTGGTACGGCGCACGTTTTTGCGTTATACTGAAAAAAAGACCAAAGGGGGAATTTTATGAGCCGAGAAGTAAGCACCGGCATGCCCGGCATCGACCGCGCCATCGACAAACTGCGCCTGGGAGACAACGTAGTCTGGCAGGTAGACACCCTGTCCGACTACCGGAAAATTGTGGAACCCTACGTCCGCCAGGCGATGGCCGACGGCCGGGAGCTGTATTACATCCGCTTCGGAACCCATGATCCGGTGATCCGAAACCTGGAAGGAATCCGGGTCTGCGAAGTGGACGCGTCCCGCGGCTTCGAGTATTTTGCGACCAAAATCCACCGGATCATCGAGAAAGCCGGGCTGGAGGCCTTTTACATCTTCGACTGCCTGACCGACCTGCTGAAATACTGGTACTCCGACCTGATGATCGGAAATTTTTTCCGGGTCACCTGCCCGTACCTGTTCGAGCTGGACACGATTGCTTATTTCGCGCTGATCCGGGATTCCCACACCACGGAAACGATCAGCCGGATCCGCGACACCACCCAGGTGCTTCTGGATCTTTATAATGAAAGCGGAAATTATTACGTCCACCCGCTGAAGGTGTGGGAGCGCTATTCGCCGACGATGTTTTTCCCGCATAAGCTGGTGGGAGACGAGGCTGAGTGCATATCGGCGAGCTTCGACGCATCGGTGCTGTTTGGCCGTTTCACGCTGAACACCGGCCGTCTGGATTACTGGGATATCACCTTTGAGGAGGCGAACCGGGCGCTGGCGGGCTCCACGGAAGAAAAGGAGAAGTACAAGGATCTGCTGCTGGAACTGCTCCTTGGAAAAGAGTCCCGGATGCTGAACCTTTGCAGGCACTATTTTTCCCTCCGCGACCTGTTAAACATCAAGCGGCGGGAGATTGGGACAGGCATGATCGGCGGAAAATCCATCGGCATGCTTCTGGCCCGGAAAATCCTGGAGCGCGACCCGAAGAAACGCTTCGCGCCGATCCTGGAAATGCACGATTCCTTCTATATGGGCGTGGACGTATATTATACGTATATTGTGCTGAATAACTGCTGGACTCTGCGCACAAAGCAGAAGACCGAAGAAGGGTACTACAAATATGCGGACGAGCTGCGGGAGCGCCTTCTGACGGGAGAATTTTCCGAAGCGATGAAGGAGCAGTTTCGCCAGGTACTGGAATATTACGGCCAGTCCCCGATCATCGTGCGTTCGAGTTCGCTCCTGGAAGATAATTTTGGCAATGCCTTCGCCGGGAAATACGACAGCGTGTTCTGCGCCAACCAGGGCACGCCGGAAGAACGGCTCGCCGACTTCATTCATGCGGTGCAGCAGGTCTATGCCAGCACCATGAACCGGGACGCCCTCCAATACCGCCAGGACCGCGGCCTGATGGACCGGGACGAGCAGATGGCCCTTCTGATCCAGCGGGTATCCGGCGACCACTACGGCGACTTCTTCTTCCCCCACATGGCAGGCGTGGGAAATTCTGCGAATCTGTACGTGTGGGACGAACACACGGATGTGAACGCAGGCATGCTGCGGCTGGTATTCGGCCTTGGAACCAGGGCGGTCGACCGCATTGACGGGGATTATCCCAGAATCGTGAACCTGGACGACCCGTGCCGGGAGCCGCTGATCTCGAATGGGGACGAGCGGAAATTCTCTCAGCATTACATGGATTTGATCAATACGAAGCTGAACGCCTGGTCTCACTACAGCATTGACCGGATGATGGAAACGGATATGCACATGGATAAATCTCTGTTCGTGCGGAAAGACTGGAATACCAGCAAGCGGAAGCGGGAGCTGGGGATCCCAGGGGACGCTTATATTGTGGATTTTCAGAAATTGCTGCGGGAAACGAACTTTGCGGATATGATGAAGGCAATCTTAAAGCGGCTGTCCGGTGCCTATGATTATCCGGTAGATATCGAATTCTGCGTGAATTTTGACGAGAAAAATAATTACCGGATCAATCTGCTCCAGTGCCGTCCATTGCAGACCAGGGGCCTTGGAAAAACGGTGGAAATGCCGGACGAAAAGAATGTGAAGTATTGTCTGATGAGCACGCGCGGGAATTTCATGGGCGGAAATGTTCATTATAAAGTGGACTATATTGTCTATGTGAAAGTGCGGGAATATCTGAAGCTTTCGGAGCAGGACCGCTACGGGGTGGCCAGGCAGATCGGCGAGCTGAACCGGAATCTGAAAGGAAAGCATGCGATCCTGATTGGCCATGGAAGGTGGGGGACGACTACCACGTCCCTTGGTGTTCCGGTGAATTTCACGGAGCTGATGCACATGCAGGCCATTTTCGAAGTGTCCTACACAGAAGGACATTTGATGCCGGAGCTTTCTTATGGGAGCCATTTCTTCCAGGATCTGGTGGAGTCCGGCGTGTTCTACGGGGCGGTTTTCGATGGAGATGAAAATGTACATTTTGACGGAGAATATCTGCGCAGCCAGGAGAATCATATGCAGGAATTTTCGGATGGCCGGTACAGCGAGGTGATCCAGGTGATCCGAAGCGAGGGGATGGAACTGTATTCGGATACGGTGACGCAGAAAATGATGTGTGTGATCGTGTAATAAAAAGCCGCACTGTCCGGAAACAGACAGTGCGGCGCATTTTTATGCGTTTTGTGTGAATATTAAACGATACCCTGTGCGTTCATGGCGTCTACGACTTTTTCGAAGCCTGCGATGTTTGCGCCGGCTACGTAGTTGCCTTTCATGCCGTAGCGTTCTGCGGCGTCAGCCATATTGTGGCAGATGTTTACCATGATATCCTGTAATTTGGCGTCGACTTCGTCGAAGCTCCAGCTTAAGCGTTCGCTGTTCTGGGACATTTCCAGAGCGGAGGTGGCAACACCGCCGGCGTTCGCAGCCTTGCCCGGTGCGAAGAGTACGCCGTTTGCCTGCAGATACTCGGTCGCATCCAGGGTAGTCGGCATGTTCGCGCCTTCGCATACGGCGGTGCAGCCGTTGGCAACCAGGATCTTCGCGTCTTCCAGAGTCAGCTCGTTCTGGGTCGCACACGGAAGGGCCAGATCGCATTTTACGCTCCATACGCCGCGGCCTTCATGGTACTCGGAATTCGGACGGTAGTTCTTGTATTCGGTGAGACGTGCGCGGTTGATCTCTTTGATCTCTTTCAGGGCCGCGATGTCGATGCCTTCCGGATCGTAAACCCATCCGGTGGAGTCGCTGACGGTCACAACCTTCGCACCCATCTGCTGGGCTTTCTGCGCGGCATAGATCGCAACGTTTCCGGAACCGGAGATGCATGCGGTCTTTCCTGCAATGTCGATGCCGTTCATCTTCAGCAGCTCACGGGTCAGATACAGCAGGCCGTAGCCGGTGGCTTCGGTACGTGCCAGGGAACCGCCGTAGGAAAGGCCTTTTCCGGTGAGCACGCCTTCGTAAAGGCCGCGGATTCTCTTGTACTGTCCGAACATGTAGCCGATTTCTCTGGCGCCTGTGCCGATATCGCCGGCCGGAACGTCGGTGTCCGCGCCGATATATTTGCAGAGTTCGGTCATAAAGCTCTGGCAGAAGGCCATGACTTCACGGTCGGATTTTCCCTTGGGGTCGAAATCGGAGCCGCCTTTGCCGCCGCCGATGGGAAGGCCGGTCAGGGAGTTTTTGAAAATCTGCTCGAAGCCCAGGAATTTGATGATTCCAAGGTTTACGGACGGATGGAGACGGATACCGCCTTTGTAGGGGCCGATAGCGCTGTTGAACTGTACGCGGTAACCGGTGTTTACCTGTACCTGGCCTTTATCGTCTACCCACGGAACGCGGAATTTAATCTGTCTTTCCGGGTTTACCAGACGCTCCAGAAGGGCGTCTTTTCTGTATTTTTCTTCATTTGCTTCGATGACTACACGCAGGGATTCCAGGACTTCCCGGACGGCCTGGTGAAACTCCGGCTCGGCCGGGTTCTGTTCGATCACTTTGGCAATGACCTCGTCAACATAGGACATGAACTTTTCCTCCTTAACTCACTAAAGTAAATTTTTTTCGAACAACATTATAGCAGAAGGTGAAGGAAAATGCAATATAATGTTCAAAATATGCAGGATAGAAGTTTTTGGGAGGGGCGGGCCATGGTCGGTGTCGAAATCGAAAGAAAATCGCAAGAAAACTTAAATTTTTAATAAGTTTCGCCCGGAAGGTATACAAATTCGGATAAATTCTGTATAATACTATTCATATGGAAATTTCATCCCGAAAAGGAAGATTTTTTCGGAACCGACCACATGAGAAATCGAGGGAACGAATGGACACGAAAAAGTATAATGAAGGATCGCAGCAGGATCTGCAGGAACAGGAAGTCGTAGAGGGAGAAGTCCTGGAACCGGAAGGCCAGGAGCGTCCTGATGGCAGCGAAGTACCGGAAGCAGACGAGACCATTGAGGAACCCGTGATGGCCGATGCAGAGGAACCTCCGGCGGCGGAACCAGAGCCGGAACCGGAGACTGAGCCGGAAAAACAGAAAGAATCCCGCTTCCACCTCGTCCCGCTGAAAAGAAAACGAAAAACGACGGCTCCCGAAGAGACAGGCCAGGAAGCCGCCGCCCTGGAAGCCGTACCCGCCGTGCGGCCGCCGGTTTTAAGCCCCGATGGAGACGCACAGCCGGAAGCCGGGGAAATCGCCGTGGCAGGCCAGGGGGAAGGCAGGCCGGAAACCGAAATCCCAGGCCAGGAAGCAGAGCCGGGATACGAAAGCGAAGCCGCGAAGCCCGCAGCAGAGGGCGGGGAACCAGACGCCGGGGCAGATGCGGAATCCGCCGAAGAAGAACCCGAAGAACCGGACCCCGACGAGATCGCCGACCCCGACATCCTGGGACTGACCCAGGCCCAGGTCGACAAGCGCGTCCGCCTCGGAAAAGTGAACGACACCGGGGAAAATATTTTTAAAACCAAAAAAGAAATCATCAAAGACCACACCCTGACCTACTTTAACTTCTTAAACCTGGCCCTGGGCTGCCTGATCCTGATCTCCGGCCAGATTAAGAACATCACCTTCATGGGCGTCATTATCATTAACTCCTTAATCGGAATCGCCCAGGAGATGAAAGTCAAGAACCTGGTCGATAAACTCTCCGTGATCACCGCCTCGAAGGCCCGGGTGATCCGCGACGAAAAAGAACAGGAGATCCCCATCCAGGAAGTGGTGGTAGACGACGTCATGCGCCTTTCCACCGGCGACCAGGTCTGCGCCGACAGCGTCGTCCTGGAGTCCAACGGCCTGGAAGTGAACGAATCCATGCTCACCGGCGAATCGAAGCCCGTCCGGAAAAAAGCAGGCGACCGCCTGATGTCCGGCAGCTTCTTAACCGCAGGCACCGGAACCGTCCAGGTGGTGCACGTAGGCGAAGATAACTACGCCTACCAGCTCATGAAAAAGGCGAAGACCAAGAAGCGCGCCACCTCTGAAATGCAGCGGACGATCAAACGGATCATTAAGATCGTCGGCGTCGTGATCATCCCGATCGGGATCCTGCTTTACCGCTCCCAGCGGATTGCCAGCGGCGCGAATTTCTCCGATGCCCTGGTCAGCACCGTGGCAGGGATCATCGGCATGATTCCGGAAGGTCTGGTGCTTCTGACCAGCATTTCCTTTATCTTAGGCGTCGGCCGTCTGGCGAAAAAGCGTGCCCTGGTTCAGGAGATGGAGGCCATCGAAGCTCTCGCCAGGGTAAACGTCCTTTGCCTGGACAAGACCGGCACCATCACCACCGGAAAACTGGAAGTCGTCAAAGTCCTGGGGGTAAACGGAACCGAAGAATCCAGGATCGAACAGATCATGAACCACATGGCCTTTGCCTTTGACGACGTAAACAGCACCCAGGAAGCCCTGATGGAATACTTCGTCCGCCGGGAAAACTGGAAACCCACCGAGAGGATACCCTTCTCCTCCGACCGGAAATACCGGGCCATCCGCTATGCGGGCCAGGGCTGCTTCGTTCTGGGCGCGCCGGACTTCCTGATCGAAGAAGATTTCGAACTGAAAGAACAGGTGGAGCATTTTTCCGAAGAGGGCCTGCGCGTCCTTCTTCTGGGAACCTGCGAAGACATTTCATCGGAAGACGGAAAGGTCACCGGCGTCCAGCCCATCGGCCTGATCGTGATTTCCGACTGCATCCGTCCGGAAGCCATGGACACCTTCCGGTACTTTAAAGAACAGAATGTGGATATCAAGGTGATTTCCGGCGATAATCCGGTGACCGTTTCCCAGATTGCCGTGAAAGCCGGACTGGAAGGCGGCGAGCGCTATGTGGACGCCCAGACCCTTCCCACCGACCCTAAAGAGCTGGCGGAAGTGGTGGATCAGTATTCCGTGTTCGGACGCGTGAAGCCGGAGCAGAAGCAGCAGCTTGTACGGGCCTACCAGGCGAATAAAAAAGTCGTCGGCATGGTCGGCGACGGCGTGAACGATGTCCTGGCCTTAAAAGACGCGGACTGCGGGATCGCCATGGCGGCGGGCAGCGACGCGGCCAAGCAGGTGGCTCATATCGTCCTTTTGGATTCGAATTTCGCCTGCTTAAAGAACATTGTCAGCGAAGGGCGCATGATCATCACGAACATTGAACGTGTCAGCTCCCTGTACCTGACCAAGACGATCTATTCCATGATCCTGTGCATCATTTTTATTTTCCTGGAACGGGAATATCCCTTTATTCCGATCCAGCTTTCCTGGATGAGCACCGTAGCCATTGGCATCCCGAGCTTCATCCTGACGCTGGAGCGGGTAGAAGCGGTGAACAGCAGCGGATTTCTGCGCTATGTCATGCGCTACGCAGTCCCGTCGGCACTTACCATGGTCATCTGTATGCTGTTTATTCAGCTCTTCCGGCCTTTCTGGGGGAGCGACGATACGATGACCTCTACGATGAATCTGCTTGTGGGGACAGCGGTCAGCATGATCCTGCTTTGGCGGGTCTGCCAGCCCATGAATCTGCTGCGGCGGACGCTGTGCATCAGTGTGGCGGTTATCTTCATGACCGGAGTCCTGCTGGTGCCGGGACTTTTGGGGATTTACCCGATTTTCCGCTGGGAAGTGGCCTTCGTGATCCCGATGATCTGCATGGCGTCCCAGTTGACACGGTTATTTAGCTGGATGATTAAAAAAGCCTATCAGTTTAAGAACTGGCTGATCTGCAGTCTGAAGAGCCTGCGGGAAAAGATGAATATTGGCTGAGAGATCCGGCATAAATTGCAAAATAAGGAGGAAAGAAGCATGAAAAAGAGATATTTCGTACTGATGCTGCTTGTGGGAGCGCTTTCCGTGAACAGCGCAGCCTTTGCGGAGGAAGAGGAAGCCCCGAAGTATACGGCGGGCAATGCGGTGGACCTGATGAAAGAAGACCTGCTGGCCATGGCCGAAGAAGCCTCGGAAGACGTAGCCAGCGTCCGCTCCGAGATGGACATGGGAATGGAGCTGGAAATCGCGATCACCGGCGAAGAAGCCACCAGCATGCAGATGAACATGACGATGGATGCGCAGATGGTAAACGAAGAAATTTTCGAGCCTTACGCTTCCCATCAGACCTCGGCGATGAACCTCAGCATCATGGGACAGTCCCAGTCCGAGAACACGGAAACCTATATCCGGGAGGAAGACGGCGAGAGAGTGCGGTATGAAGGCTACGTGGTGAACGGCGAAGTGACCGACTGGTATCGGAGCAGTTACACGGCGGGCGATACGGATTCCTTTTTCCTGGAAAGCCGGGCGATTCTGGAGCAGGAGCTTTTTGAACTGAATCCGGAAACCGTACTGGACGCAGAGGGGAATGAATATTATGTACTTACCGGAGAAGTGAACCTGCAGGAAGACATGGAAGAAGACGGGCTTTCCGCGGACGTTGTGGATCTGATGGAAGAACTGCAGGACAGCTTCGGCGAAGGAAGCCTGAATCTGCCGGAAACGGTGACGATGGAGCTTTACGTGAGCACGGATGACATGCGTCTGCGGGAAATTGCCATGGATCTTTCAGGAATCGAGGGAAGCGTGGACGAAGACGGCATGACCATGGAAATGAAGTTCACCAAACTGGCGGTAAACGTCCTGTTAAGCGATTATAATGCAGTCGAAGAGATTGTTTTCCCGGAAAATCTGGACGAGAGCGAAGAGGACGACTGGGAAACCGAATATGAAGACGAAACCGACTGGTTCGAAGGGACCGAAGTGAGCATTGAAACAGAGCTTGCAGAAGAAACAGAATTCATCGGGACGGACGAGCCCGCCGAAGTGACCGGAGATCAGGATAAACAGGCCCTGGCTGAAGAATTTGGCGTTGCCGGCTTTAAAGACACCACCGACACCAGCGTGAACTTCACCGCGAAAGGAACCGTTTCCGACCCGGCCGGACTTTTCGAAATGGGAAAGGCTTACCTGTACAATCCGGAATCCGATATGTATGAGCAGGTGGGGCTTCAGGTGACCGGAGTCACAGGCGGCGAGAAAGCTGCCGCGCTGGTAAACGAACTTCTGAACGCAGAAGGCAGCTACTATTCGTTCTCAGCCCTTCGGAACTATGAAGAATACCGCGTCTTAAATTACGACCTGTATCTGCCGAAAGACCTGACCGATTCCGAATACGGCCTTTACAGCCCGGCCTGCATGTTAGAAGTGGTAGGCGCGGACGGCGACTGGCTGGAGTACAATGGACAGGGCTACTATGCATCCACCTATACGATCTATGACGACGATGGGGAGTACCATGCAGGCGATACGGTACATTGTCAGGCGATTCTGATCATGCCGGCCGATCTGACGGAATATGCGCTGCAGTTTGGCCCGTATGGCTTAGACGATCTGTTTTTCGTTGCCATTCATGAATAACAGCGAAGCAGAAAAGAACATGTAGAAAGCCCGTCGGCAGAGCTAAGAGGTTCTGTCGGCGGGTTTTTAAACGCAGATAAGCCATTCCACGCCTTAAGTGAGCATAGCCAGTAAGCCGCACAGAGGTCTGCATTTTTGAGCACATAGCGAATTTTTATACAGAAAAAGCCTGCTCCCGGTTTTCCAGGCGCAGGCTTGAGAGATTATTTCGTTTCTTTTTCTACTTCGGCCATTTTCATAGCTCTTACTTTCAGCGGCAGGCCGAACAGTGTGATGAATCCGCTCGCATCGTGGTGGTCATACAGATCGCCGGTGGTGAAGGAAGCCAGGGATTCATTATACAGGCTGTAGGGAGAAGTCGTACCGGCCTTGATGATATTGCCCTTGTACAGTTTAAATTTCACTTCGCCGGTCACATATTCCTGAGTCACATCCACGAAAGCCTGAATCGCTTCCCGAAGCGGTGTAAACCATTTTCCTTCGTAAACAATCTGTGCGAACTGGCTGCCCAGTTTTTTCTTCGTCTCCAGCGTATCCCGATCCAGGATCAGCTCCTCTAACTGGTCATGCGCCTCCATCAGGATCGTGCCGCCCGGCGTCTCATAAACTCCGCGGGATTTCATACCGACCACACGGTTTTCTACAATGTCTACAATTCCAATTCCGTGTTTTCCGCCCAGCGCATTCAGCTCCGTAATGATCTCCGAAACCTTCATCGCTTTTCCGTTTAAGGAAACCGGAACGCCCTTTTCAAAGGTCATGGTAACGAATTCGCCTTCCTCCGGCGCTTTTTCCGGGGTCACGCCCAGCACCAGCATGTCGTCATAGTTCGGCATGTTCGCCGGATCTTCCAGCTCCAGGCCCTCATGGCTGATATGCCACAGGTTCCGGTCGCGGCTGTAGCTGTGCTTCGTATCGAAAGGCAGGTTAATGCCATGTTTCTGGCAGTATTCAATCTCATCTTCCCGGGACTGCATCGTCCAGACGTCGGTCATCCGCCAGGGAGCGATGATCTTCAGATCCGGAGCCAGAGCCTTGATGCCAAGCTCGAAACGGATCTGGTCATTTCCTTTTCCGGTCGCGCCGTGGCAGATGGCAGAAGCGCCTTCTTTCCGAGCAATTTCCACCAGGCGTTTCGCGATGGCAGGACGCGCCATGGAAGTACCCAGCAGGTATTTGTGTTCGTAAACGGCTCCTGCCTTTACGCAGGGCATGATGTATTCGTCGCAGAATTCGTCGATGATGTTTTCAATATATAATTTGGAAGCTCCGGATAATTTCGCTCTCTCTTCCAGGCCGTCCAATTCATTTCCCTGCCCGCAGTCGATGCAGCAGCAGATCACTTCGTAGTCAAAATTTTCTTTCAGCCAGGGGATAATCGCGGTGGTATCCAGACCGCCGGAATATGCCAAAACGACTTTTTCTTTCATATGAGTATTCCTCCTTAAAGTATTCCGGGCTGTTTGCCCTTCGGTTCTTTCCTAATATACATCAATTATCATAATTATGCAAGAGGGAATCTGAAATTTGTGAAAGATGTAAAAAAGGCTTGCATAATATGCATTAAAAATGTATAATTATGCGTATGAAGAAATACTTTACAGAACGAAAAAACTGGTATATGATAGTGAATAGACTTTCCGGGCAGAGAAAAAGGGTTCGGAAGTGTGCATAAAGATGACAGAAAACCAGTTGAAAAAGGAGTTTGAGAACATGATAAAAGCAGGAATCATCGGAGCGACAGGCTACGCCGGAGGGGAAATCGTCCGGCTGCTGCTGGGCCATAAAGATACGGAGATCAAATGGTTTGGCTCCAGAAGCTACATTGACCAGAAATACAGCAGCGTTTACCAGAACATGTTTCAGATCGTGGACGCGGCGTGCATGGATGACAATATGGAAGCACTGGCCGACGAAGTAGACGTGATCTTCACCGCCACCCCCCAGGGTCTGTGCGCCTCCCTTGTGAACGAACGCATCCTCTCAAAAGCGAAAGTGATCGACCTGAGCGCAGATTTCCGGATCAAAAATGTCAAAACTTACGAAGAATGGTACAAAATCGAGCACAAATCCCCCCAGTTTATCGGGGAAGCCGTCTACGGCCTCTGCGAGATTAACCGGGAAGCGATTAAAAAAGCCTGCCTGGTGGCGAATCCGGGCTGTTATCCCACCTGCAGCACCCTTTCCATTTATCCAATGTTAAAGGAAGGGCTGATTGACCCGGATACCATCATCATCGATGCGAAATCCGGTACTTCCGGGGCAGGCCGCGGCGCGAAAGTGGCGAACTTGTACTGTGAAGTGAATGAGAATATCAAGGCCTACGGCGTAGCCAGCCACCGGCACACCCCGGAGATCGAAGAGCAGCTCGGTTACGCGGCCGGAAAAGAGCTCCGCCTGAACTTTACCCCGCATCTGGTTCCCATGAACCGGGGCATCCTGGTGACCGCCTATGCGAGCCTGACGAAAGACGTTACTTATGAAGAAGTCAAGGCCGCTTACGACAAGTATTATACCCAGGAGCAATTTGTCCGCGTCCTGGAAAAAGACGTCTGCCCGGAAACAAAATGGGTGGAAGGCAGCAACTACGTGGACGTCAACTTTAAAATTGACCCCAGAACCCACCGCCTGATCATGATGGGCGCCATGGATAACCTGGTCAAAGGAGCTGCCGGACAGGCTGTCCAGAATATGAACCTGTTGTTTGGTCTTCCGGAAAACGAAGGGCTGCAGCAGGCGCCGATGTTCCCATAAAATGCGGGAAACGGCATACCGCCGTCCCGGAACTTCCCTTTTCCGCTTTGCGGAAGAGAATACTTCGATTGGAAAGAGGAGATTTACATGAAAGAAATTAATGGCGGAGTAACCGCAGCAAAAGGCTTCAAAGCCATCGGTATTTTTGCCGGAATCAAAAAAGACCGCAAGGACATGGCCATGGTAGCCAGCGACGTTCCCTGCGTCTGCGCCGGAACCTTCACGACTAACGTTGTAAAAGCCGCCCCGGTCAAATGGGATCAGGACGTCGTCTATCACTATCCCACGGCGAAAGCAGTCGTCGTAAACAGCGGTGTGGCAAACGCATGCACGGGAGAAGAGGGCTATGGATATTGCAGAGACACAGCGGCAAAGGCTGCAGAGCTGCTTGGCGTATCGGAGCATGAAATCCTGGTAGCCTCCACGGGCGTTATCGGCCGCCAGATTCCGATTGACCTCATTAAAAAGGGCGTGGAAACCATGGTTCCGATGCTTTCCGACTCCACACAGGCCGGAACCCTGGCAGCGGAAGCCATCATGACCACCGATACCGTAAAAAAAGAAGTAGCCGTAGAACTGACCCTGGGCGGAAAAACCGTCACCATCGGCGGCATGTGCAAGGGCTCCGGAATGATTCACCCGAACATGTGCACGATGCTGGGCTTTGTGACCACGGACGCCGCCATTTCGAAAGAAATGCTGCAGAAAGCATTGAGTGCTGATATCCAGGACACCTTTAACATGATTTCCGTAGACGGCGACACCTCCACCAATGACACCGTCCTGCTTCTGGCAAACGGCATGGCTGGAAATCCGGAAATTACCGAAGAAAATGAAGATTACCAGGCCTTTGCAAAGGCATTGAATTACGTAAACACCATCCTGGCGAAAAAAATGGCGGGAGACGGCGAGGGCGCGACAGCCCTGTTCGAGTGTAAAGTGGTAAATGCTGCCTCGAAAGCGGAAGCCAAAATCCTGGCCAAATCCGTCATCACTTCCAGCCTGACAAAGGCGGCCATTTTCGGCCACGACGCCAACTGGGGCCGCATCCTGTGCGCACTGGGGTATTCCGGCGTCCAGTTCGACCCGGAGAAGGTTGACCTGTACTTTGAAAGCGCTGCCGGGAAAATCCAGATCATTGAAAACGGCGTGGACACCGGATACAGCGAAGAAGAAGCCACGAAAATCCTTTCCGAAAAAGAAGTGACCGCGATTGCGGATATGAAAATGGGCGAAGCGGCCGCGACGGCCTGGGGCTGCGACCTGACCTACGACTATGTGAAGATCAATGCGGATTACCGCTCTTAAAAAGCGCCGCCTGTGCGGCATTCAAAAGCGAAAAGAGGAGAATGAAAAATGGAAACAATGGAAAACTGGCTGCAGAAAGCGAACGTCCTGAATGAGGCCCTTCCCTATATCCAGCGCTTTCACGGCAAAACCATCGTTGTAAAATACGGCGGAAGCGCTATGGTAGACCACGAGCTGAAGAAAAATGTGATCCGTGATGTGGCCCTGTTAAAACTGGTCGGATTCCGACCCATCATCGTCCACGGCGGCGGCAAGGAAATCACCCGCTGGGTGAATAAAGTCGGCCTGGAAACCCAGTTCGTCAACGGCCTGCGCGTCACGGACAAAGCCACCATGGAAGTGGCGGAAATGGTTTTAAACCGCGTGAACAAAGGCCTGGTCTCCATGATGGAAAAAGTGGGCGTCAAAGCCGTCGGCATCAGCGGAAAAGACGGTTCCCTGCTGCGGGTTGATAAAAAGCTTTCCGGCGGGAAAGATATCGGCTATGTGGGCGAGGTGAAACAGGTAAACACCGAACTTCTGAATACCCTGCTTGACAGCGGGTTTGTGCCGGTGATCTGCCCGGTGGGTTCCGACGACGAATACCATTCCTTTAATGTCAATGCGGACGATGCGGCCTGTGCCATCGCGACGGCGGTGGGCGCGGCGAAACTGGCATTTTTGACAGACATTGAAGGGGTATACCGGGACCCCCTGGATAAATCCAGCCTGATTTCCGAGCTGACGATCCCGGAGGCGGAGGAGCTTCTGGCCAGCGGGAATGTGGGCGGCGGGATGCTCCCGAAGATCCAGAACTGCATAGACGCCATCAAGGCCGGGGTTTCCAGAGTCCATATCCTGGACGGAAGGATCGAACATTGCCTGCTGCTGGAATTTTTCACCAACAGAGGCGTCGGCACGGCGATTATCGGAGATGAGGAGGAACGCTATTATGAAACCAATGCATGAATATATGGACGAGACGGAACAGGCTGTCCTGCATACGTATAACCGTTTCCCGGTGGTTCTGGAAAAAGGGGACGGCGTGTATCTGACGGATACGGACGGGAAAGAATACCTGGATTTCGGCGCGGGAATCGCGGTCTTTGCGCTGGGGTATCATTACCAGGACTATGACGAGGCCCTGAAGGAGCAGATTGACAAACTGATCCACACGTCGAACCTGTATTACAATGTTCCTCTGGCGGATGCGGCGCAGAAGCTTGTAAAAGCCAGCGGCATGAGCAAAGTGTTCTTTACGAACAGCGGGACGGAAGCCATCGAAGGGGCGATTAAAGCCGCCAGAAAATATGCGTGGAACAAAGACCACCGCACCGACCACGAAATCATTGCGATGAACCACTCCTTCCACGGCAGAAGCGTGGGGGCCCTTTCCGTTACCGGGAATCCGCATTACCAGGAAGCGTTCAAGCCACTGATGGGCGGCGTGAAATTCGCGGATTTTAACGATCTGGAGAGCGTGCGCGCCTGCGTGACAGACCGGACCTGCGCGATCATTCTGGAAACCGTTCAGGGAGAAGGGGGGATTTACCCGGCAGATCCTGACTTTTTGAAAGGCGTCAAGGCAATCTGTGAAGAAAACGACATTCTGCTGATCCTGGACGAAATTCAGTGTGGAATGGGACGGACGGGAAGCATGTTTGCCTGGCAGGACTACGGCGTAGAGCCGGATATCATGACCTGTGCGAAAGCGCTGGGCTGCGGCGTTCCGGTGGGGGCGTTTGTCCTGAATGAGAAGACGGCTGCGGCGTCGCTGGTTCCGGGAGACCATGGGACGACCTATGGCGGGAATCCGTTCGCCTGCGCGGCGGTTTCGAAAGTGTTCGACCTGTTCGAAAAGAACCGCATTGTCGAGCATGTGCGGGAGATTACGCCGTATTTTGAGGAAAAGCTGGATGCCCTGGTGGAAAAATATGAGTTTTTGACCAAACGAAGAGGAAAAGGCCTGATGCAGGGCTTAGTTGTAAAAGACCGTCCGGTGGGCGAGATTGTGAAGAAAGCGCTGGAAAACGGGCTGATCGTGCTTTCGGCCGGGAGCGATGTGATCCGGCTGGTGCCGCCGCTTGTGATTGGAGAAGAAGAGATTGATGAAATGATTCAGAAGCTGGAAGCAAGCTTCTGACTGGAAACAAAAGAGCGCCTGGCTGCCCGTTCGGATCACCGTTGGCGCTCAATACCCTTAAAGCAGGAAAATGCCGCCCAAGTTTCAACCGGGGCGGCATTTTTTGCCTATTTTGCAGTAAATGTGATTTCCGTGTCATTGAGGTTCAGACGGTAAACGTAATCTTTCTTTAATTTTACGCTCTTTCCGTCCTCATCGTAGAGTTTTACGACAGCAGTTTTACTGCCTTTTGTTACCGTACATTTGGCTGTATAATGTACCGAGGAAAAGGACCACATGTCCGGGTTGTCTTCGTCGTCGCCGACGTAGTCGTCACAGGCAGCCTCGCTGACGTAGAACGTTGCAGTTTTATCTGAGAATTTCAGGGCTTTGTCAAAGTCCCGATTCGCATACTGCAGGAGGTAGATCTGGGTTTTCGTTGGCTTCAAATTCAGGGTGACGCTGATGGAATTCGAACCGGATGTTCCGCTTGCTTTTGTGAATTTTATTTTGGATTCCGGATTGTTCTGATAAGCATAGTCCGAAATTTTCGCTAGAACCTCCGAGACGCGCAGGTAGTTGGGGACAATGAGCTTGTCGGAAGAACCTAAAAATCCATAAATGACGCCTTTTTTCACAAGGATTTCCTGATTGTAATAGGTGGCTGCCTTTTGAAGCAGGGATACAATGTTGCTGGAGGTTACCTTCTTATTATAATATTTTTCGAGGGCTTTCGCGGCGGAATTCAGCTTTTTATAAGTCGTCGTGGTGCCGAGTGTGCCTTTCTTTTTTACCGTCAGGGTACAGGTATAGGTTTTCTTTTTGTAGGTGACGGTGATTTTGGTGGTTCCGGCTTTTTTCGCGGTTACGACGCCGGTTTTCTTCCCGACCGTAGCCACACTGGGTTTGCTGCTGGTAAAGGTAAGGGATAACTGATCCCCGGTTTTGTAGACGTGTCCGGACTCATAAGGAGAGTTCTTCTGATAGAAGAAATAGGGGCTGAGGTCGAAGGTCTGGCCGGCGTCGATGATGATTTTTCGGTCGGTGGTGTAGCGGGGGACGCTGCTGATATCCAGCCACCAGCCGGTCATGGTGAATTTTGCGGCTTCTGCGGTTCCGGATGGGATCAGGCAGAGGGCGGCCAGAAGCAGCGCTGCCGCCAGATAGTTTTTCCATTTTTTTAGTGATTTCATAACAAATGCCTCCTTTAACTCAAAATATTTGCTATAATTTTAGCATTTTGTCTAGGAAATTGTCAACGAAATCCTGGAAAATGCGGGAGGTTTTCGACGGCACGGTGACGTTCGGTGATGTCTTAGTGGTTAAAAACGAGAAAAGCTGGCGGCGTGCGAACTGTAATGTATAAAGCGGCTGCCCTTCGCGCACACTAAAGAAAAAACGGAAAGGAGCATTCCCATGCTAGGAATCTTCATTGCCCTCCTCTCAGGCGCCCTCATGAGCATCCAGGGCGTCTTCAACACCGAAGCCACCAAAGCCACCAGCCTTTGGGTCTCCACCAGCTTCGTCCAATTCTCCGCCCTCATCGTCTGCCTGATCGCCTGGTTCTTCACCGGGCGCGACAGCTTCGCCTCCCTCCTTGCCATGCCCCACAAATGGGCGCTCCTTGGCGGCGTCATCGGCGCCTTCATCACCGTGACCGTTATCCGCAGCGTCGCCGCCCTGGGCCCGGCCCGCTCCGCCATGCTCATCGTCGTCTCCCAGCTCCTGGTCTCCTACCTCATCGAGCTTCTGGGATGGTTTGGCGTCGACAAACAGCCCTTCGAGTGGAGAAAAGCGGGCGGCATGCTCCTTGCGATCATCGGGATTGTTATCTTTAAATGGTAAACGGACATGAAAAAGCCGCCCTGGCGCAAAACCAAGGCGGCCTTTCAAAGTTAGCTTGCCGTGAAGGAGACAGTCGAGCCGTCTATATCAAGGGTATAAACGGTATTTTTCTTCAATTTGACTTTTTTCCGTTCTAACGTATCTTCATAGAGGGTAATCACAGCATTTTTACTCCCTTTTGTCATCGTACAGTAGGCTACGTACTCATTGGTATCCTCATAGCCGATCCGGAAGGTTGCCTTTTGGAAAGAAAGCTTCAGGGCGCCAGCTCCCTGTGCCTCCCCCTCATGTTCGAGATACTGTGTGAGGTAGATTTGGGTTTGGGTCGGTTTTTTGCTCAGTGTTACGCTGATGGAGGAGGAACCGGCCTTCCCGCTTGCTTTTGTAACTTTAAAGTCGCCGCGGGGATCGTTCGAACACGCATATTCATAAACGTTTCTGACCGTGGCTGAAGCGCGGGGCTCATTGGGAAGGATCAGTTTGGTGGAAGAGCCCAGAAAACCGCCGGATGTTACGCCTTTTTTCACAAGCAGGAGCTGATTTTCGTAAGTCACGGTCTTTTGCAGCAGGGATACGATATTCTTGGAAGTGACTTTTGTACTGCTGTATTTTTCGAGGGCGTTTGCGGCGGAAAGCAGCTTTTTATAGGTGGTCGTGCTGCCAAGGCTGCCTTTTTTCTTTACGGTCAGGGTACAGGAATAGGTTTTCTTCTTGTAGGTGACGGTGATTTTCGCGGTTCCGGCTTTTTTCGTGGTGACGATCCCGGTTTTTTTGCCGACGGCCGCGACCGTTGGTTTGCTGCTGGTAAAAGTAAGGTTCAGATTCGCGTTTTCTGCGGAAAATTGTCCGTCTGCGGTAAAGAAATAGGTCAGGTTAAAGCTTCGGCCTGCTTCGACGGTGATTTTCCGGCTGGACAGAGGAGTCGAAGGGGCTCCCCAGCCCTGGGTAAGCGATGTCCACCATCCGGCGCTGGCGGCCTGGGCATTCGCCTCCCTTTTTCAAAAATATTTATAAATATTTTAGCATGTTGCCGAATAAAAGACAAATAATATAAAAAGGAAATATTTCACGCGGCTCTCGAAATCGTAATATTTCAGTGGTAAAATTGTAAAAAAGAGTTGTAATTTTTGTGATATTCGTATAGAATAAGAATATCTGTATAAGGGGGCTTTTGACCGAAAGGTGAAAGGATTATACAGAAATATGAGAAAATTAATGCATACGATTCGATGTTTCTGGCTTCTGTGCATTGCCCTTACCGGCTGCGCCAGGAGTCCGGAATCTTATCTGATAAGCGATACGCGCACACCCGCCGTTTCGGAAAGCACCAGCGAACGCATCCCGGAACCCGGCACCGAAACCGCCGCTTCCGGCTTCCTGTACGTACACGTATGCGGCGAAGTCGAACATCCCGGCGTATACGAGCTCCCCGCAGGGAGCCGAACCTACGAGGCTATCCAGCTCGCCGGCGGCCTCACCGCCTCCGCCGCGAAAGAAGCCGTAAACCAGGCCTCCCTTCTGACCGACGGCCAGCAGATCGTCGTCCCTTCCTACGAAGAACAGGCATCTGCCGCCCTCACAGAATCCGGAACTGGCCTCGTGAACCTGAATCAGGCTTCGGCCGCCGAACTGATGACCCTTCCGGGCATCGGCGAAGCGAAAGCCGCCGATATCATTGCCTATCGGGAAGCTCAGGGCGGTTTTGCAAGCATCGAGGAGATCAAAAACGTAAGCGGCATCAAAGATGCCCTTTTCAATAAGATCAAAGACAAAATCGTAGTCTAAAGGAGAATTGGCATGGCGAAAAGAGTATTGGTAGTGGATGATGAAAAACTGATCGTGAAAGGAATCCGCTTCAGCCTGGAGCAGGACGGCATGGAAGTGGACTGTGCTTACGACGGCGAAGAAGCATTGAAAATGGTAAAAGAGCGGGAATACGATATCGTCCTTCTGGACGTCATGCTCCCGAAACTCACCGGCTTCGAAGTCTGCCAGCAGATCCGGGAATTTTCCACCGTACCCGTCGTCATGCTGACCGCCAAAGGGGACGACATGGATAAAATCCTGGGCCTGGAGTACGGCGCGGACGACTACATTACGAAACCCTTTAACATTTTGGAGGTTAAAGCCCGCATCAAAGCCGTCATGCGGCGCACCGGGAAAAAAGCCTCCGAGCAGGAGAAGAGCAAAGTAGTGGAAGTCGGCGATCTGGTACTGGACTGCGAAGGCCGCCGCGTCAGCATTGCAGGCCGGGAGATTAACCTGACTGCCAAAGAGTTCGACGTTTTAGAACTCCTCGTCTTTAACCCGAACAAAGTATACAGCAGAGAAAACCTCCTGAACATCGTCTGGGGCTACGAATACCCTGGAGACGTCCGGACCGTGGATGTACATATCCGAAGACTGCGCGAAAAGATCGAAGAAAATCCCAGCGAACCCAAATACGTACACACCAAATGGGGCGTGGGCTATTACTTCCAGCATTGATCCCAAGGAGAAACCGTGCGGAAAATACGAAATCATAAATGGATCAGAAAATACGGAAAGAGCCTTCAGTTCCGTATTTTCATTATTTTTATCCTGGTCGGGGTCATTCCCATCTGGCTGATGAAATACGGAATGCTCCGCGGGTTCGAAGAACAGGCGGTCCGCCAGCGGCGCGACATGGTGCATAACCAATGCATTGCGATCGCGGATCAGCTTGGCGACAGCGGTTATCTGGACGGGACGGCCGACGAAGTGGTGGAAATGGAGCTGACCCAGCTCGCCACCCTCTACAGCGGGCGGATCGTCATTGTAAACAGCGCCTTTCGCATTGTCCGGGACACCTACGGCCTGGACGAGCAGAAAATCATGGTGTCCGAAGAAGTCCTGAAATGCTTCCAGGGCGAAGATACCCTCGTCGTCGACCAGAGCAGCAAGTTCATCGAAATGACCGTGCCGATCCGGGACTCCGTAACCAGGGAAGTGATCGGCGTGATGATCGTCAGTACGCCCACGACGGACATTCAGGAGAACCGGGAAGCCCTTGGAAGCAAAGTGCTCGCCCTGCAGCTCATCCTGACCGTGCTCATTTTTGCAGTTGCCTTTTATGCGTCCCGTATGCTGGTAAAGCCCTTCGGAAAAGTAACCCAGTCCCTGGACGAACTGACCGGAGGCTTTCTGGAAGAAGACATTTCCATTCCGGACTACACGGAAACCCAGCTTCTCTCCGAAGCCTATAACCGGATGAAAGGCCGGATGAAAGCCCTGGACGACTCCCGGCAGGAATTTGTCTCGAACGTGTCCCATGAGCTGAAGACGCCCATCACCTCCATGAAGGTTCTGGCGGACTCCCTGCTTATGCAGGAAGATGTCCCGGCAGAACTGTACAAGGAATTTATGACCGACATTGCAGAAGAAATCGACCGGGAGAATAAGATTATCAACGACCTGCTCTCCCTGGTAAAAATGGACAAAAAGTCCTCGGACGTGAACATCCAGGAAACGAATATCAACGAACTTCTGGATCTGATCATCAAGCGCCTGAAACCCATTGCCGAGAAACAGAACATCGATCTTCTGCTGGAAAACTTCAAACCCGTGACCGCCCAGGTGGACGAGACAAAACTCACCCTGGCCATCTCGAACCTGGTGGAAAACGCCATCAAATACAACACCGAGAACGGCTGGGTACACGTTTCTGTCAATGCCGACCACAAATATTTTTACGTAAAAGTCGAAGACTCCGGAATCGGCATCCCGGAAGAGGCTCAGGAACATATCTTCGAGCGTTTCTACCGGGTGGATAAATCCCATTCCAGAGAGATCGGTGGCACCGGATTGGGGCTCGCCATCACCAGAAGCGCCGTCCTGATGCACCGGGGCGCGATCAAAGTATACAGCAAGGAAGGGGAGGGCACGACATTTACCGTGCGGATTCCGCTTCAATATGTGGATTAGCAGGAGGGCACGATGAAAAAGCTTCTATATGGAATCTTGGCCGTTCTGGCCGCATTGCTCCTTTCCGCATGCCAGCAGCAGACCCAGGAGGCCTTTGGCTACCAGATTAATTATGTAAACGAAGAGGGCATCCGGCTGGTGGAAGAATCCTACACCCCGGAGGCGAAAGAGGGCGAAGCCCTGATCCAGGAACTGCTGGATCGGATGCGCGTCCCCCAGTACAATGGCGACTACCACAGCGCGATCCCGGACAGCGTGGAAATCCGAAGCCTTACCCTGGCGGAAAAAAACGTTGCCCTGGACTTTAACAGCGCCTATTATGAGATGGAAGCCCTTGTAGAGATCATGATGCGTACCGCCGTAGTGGAAACCCTCTGCCAGGTTCCCGAAGTGGACAGCGTCACCTTCACCGTGGAAGGGGAGCCGCTGATCGATTCGATGGGAACCGCCGTGGGGCAGATGAACAGCGATACCTTTATTGACACGAAAGGCGCAGGGATTAATTCCTACGCTTACGCATCCCTTTCTCTTTATTTCGCAAGCCCCGACGGGGACCGCGTTGTGAAAGAAATGCGGAATGTCCATTATTCCACAAACACGTCTTTGGAAAAGGTCGTTGTGGAGCAGCTCATTTCCGGTCCGGTAAACCAGCGTCTGGGCCGCATTGCACCGGCAGGGACGAAGATCCTTGGCGTTACCCAGGAAGACGGGGTGTGCACCGTGAACCTGGACAGTACCTTTAATCAGGCGGTTGCGGAGGGCAATGTGACGCCGGAAGCAGCTATCTACGCGATTGTAAACGCCCTTTGTGACACCTGTGATATTGAAAAAGTCCAATTCCAGATCGACGGCGAATCCGGCCTGAAATTCCGGGATACCGTAAATCTGGTAGCACCTTTTGAACGAAACGAAGACCTGATCCTGGGGGTGGAAGCTCCGGAATCCGCGGCGGATACCGGCAGTTCCGAGGCCGCTACCGGCGAACTGGAACCCTCCATCGGCATTGATCAGGTCATAAAAGGAGGATCCGCTTCTTGAGAAGAAGACCACTTGTAATCGGTTTTCTGCTGATGGTTTTCAGCATCTGGGTCGGGGAGGCCTGCGGCTGGCTCGTCAAAGTCCAGCCGCCTCCCGCAGAGCTGGAAGGAGAGGAAATCATCCTTTCCGGAACCATTTACAGACGGGAAACCAAATCCGAAAAATTTCTGATTTATCTGAAAGACATTTCCATCGAATCCGAAAATCTACCAAGTTCTACAAAAGGAATCCTATACACGACAGAGAAAAACGGCTGCCGGATCGGAAGCCAGATCAAGGCCAAAGGCATCTGCTATTTTCCGCAGCCAGCGTCCAATCCAGGCCAATTCGATCAAAAAACTTATTATCAGGCAAAACAAATCAGTTTTTTCCTGCAAAAAGCCGAGATTCTGGAAGCAACCGATTTCTACAGCCATACCAAAGAAGCCCTGACATCCTTTCGTGAAATTCTGAAGGGACGCCTGACAGCAGCACTGGAAAGCCTGGGGGAAACGCGGGACAGCGGCGTTCTGGCAGCCATGCTCTTAGGCGATCAGACACTTCTGGAAGAAGATACGCGAAGCCTTTTCCAAAGCGGCGGAATCTCGCATATTCTTGCAATTTCCGGGCTCCACACCTCCATCATCGGAATGGCGGTCTATGGCCTTCTGCGCGCGATCCTTGGCGGCTTTGCGCTCCCGGCAGCAGTCAGCGGCGCATTTATGATCTTTTACGGCTGGTTTACAGGCGGAAGCGTCTCCACTATGCGGGCAGTCGTTATGTTCCTGATCTATCTGGGGGCGCAGGTGCGCGGACGGGATTACGACCGATGGTCTGCATGGGCCTTCGGCGGAATCCTAATGCTTTTGCGGGAACCCCTCCAACTATTCCAATGTGGTTTCCAGCTCACCATGCTTTCCGTAGCCGGAATCGAGTTTTCCCACAATCTTTCCCGGAAAGCCCCGGCTTCTATAAAGTTTTCTCGGAAAGCCCCGGCTTCCACAAAGCATTCCCGGAACCCTCTGGCTTCCCTAAAGCATTCCCAGAAAGCCCCGGTTTCCACAAAGCTTTCCCGCATCTGGAACAAACTTTCCCCAGGCCTTCTGCTTCAGGCCTTCACCTTACCCTGCACCCTCTACTGGTTTTACGAACTCCCGCTTTACGGCCTTTTCCTAAACCTGTTCATCCTTCCGCTCATGCCTGCCGTCCTGCTGTCCAGCGCAGCCGGAATGCTGGCAGCCCTTATCTCCGCCGCAGCCGGCCAGTTCCTCCTTTCGCCCGCCCATTACATCCTCTCGTTTTCCGAATTCCTATGCGCCCTTTCCGAAAAATTACCCTGTGGAAAACTTCTGTGCGGCGCGCCGCACCCTATCGCAATCCTTCTTTATTACATTGGTCTTATTTCACTCCTGACCTTGCCGCGCCGTCTCGGACACCGCCCCAAAATAACCCTCAAAATAGCCAGCACCTTGCTGACCGCCGCCTCCATCCTCTGTTTCCTTTATCCCGCCTTAACCAACGGCGGAAACCTTCAAAAAGACCTGCCATACCTCCTAACCGACGCTCCCGGCGAACTTCAGCTCACCTTCCTCGATGTCGGCCAGGGCGACTGCATTTTCATCCGCTCCCCCGAAGGCGTCACCTGGCTCATCGACGGCGGAAGCAGCACCGAAACATCCGTCGGCAAATACCGCATCCAGCCATTCCTGAAACAGCAGGGCATTAGCCGCCTAAACTACCTCATCGCCACCCACATGGACGCCGACCACATAAACGGCATCCGTGAACTCCTCCAAAACCCCGACAACCTCACCATCCAAAACCTCATCCTGCACGAAACCGCCCTCCAGGACGAACAAGGCCAAACCCTGCAAACCCTTGCCGCCGCCTCCAACATCCCAGTCACTTATCTATCCCAGAACCAGGGATTCGCCTGCAAATCCCTGCGCCTCACCTGCCTGTGGCCGCCCCAATCCAGTCCCGTCGCCGACAAAAACCAAAACTCCCTGGTCTTCCAGCTAACCTATGGCACCTTCACAGCCCTCCTCACTGGCGACCTGGAAAAAGAAGCCGAGACCGCCCTCCTCGCCTCCGGCCTCCTAACCCCAGCCTGGCTCCTCAAAGCCGGCCACCACGGCTCCAAAAACGCCAGCTCCACCGCCTTCCTAACCGCCCTCCAACCCGCCCTCACCATCCTATCCTACGGCCAAAACAACCGCTACGGCCACCCCAGCCCCGAAACCCTCTCCCGCCTTGCCGCAATCCACACCCAAATCCTCTCCACCGCCACCTCCGGCGCCATCACCCTCCGCACCACCGGCACCTCCGCCACCCTCGAAACCTACCTCCCCTAAGCAATACCTATATTTGACCAGCAACTGGGAGGAATGGTCACTTTGGAGAAACAGCCGCAGAGAGATGGAAATCTTGCGGGGACGTGTTTCGAGGGGCGCACTTAGGGCGAATCGAGATCGCCCCTTACGGAGTCTTAGGCGCGAAGGCATTCCTGAGCGTCTTAGCCGCAGTTAGGGGAAGCTTGATGAGACCGTTGCCCCGTTCCCCGAAAGGTTTTCATCGATACGGCGGCGTCCTCCTATCATCAGGTAAATTCATCTTGGCGGCGTCCTCCTATCACCAGGTAAATTCATCCCGACGGAGTCCTCCTTAATTTAACTCCTCATCATTTTCAAAAATTTTGAAAATTTAAGAGATTTCTCTCAAATAATTTGCTATAATAAACCAAACAACCATTCGTCCCCACCCGAAAGGAGCCCCCCATGACCATCCGCGAACTCACCGAACAACGCGAACAAACCACCCTAAGCCCCTACGCCGCCCTAAGCCTCCACACCCGCGGCCGCCAAACCACCGAAAAACCCTGCGACATCCGCCCCGCCTACCAACGCGACCGCGACCGCATCCTCCACTGCAAATCCTTCCGCCGCCTAAAACACAAAACCCAAGTCTTCATCAACCCCCAAGGCGACCACTACCGCGACCGCCTCACCCACACCCTGGAAGTCGCCCAAATCGCCCGCACCATCGCCCGCGCCCTGCGCCTAAACGAAGACCTCACCGAAGCCATCGCCCTTGGCCATGACCTCGGTCACACCCCCTTTGGCCACTCCGGCGAACGGGCCCTGAACGAAATCTGCCCCCTGGGCTTCGCCCACTACGCCCAAAGCGTCCGCGTTGTCGAACTCCTGGAGAAAAAAGGCAAAGGCCTAAACCTCACCTGGGAAGTCCGCGACGGCATCAAAAACCACCGCACCAGCGGCACCCCCAGCACCATGGAAGGCAAAGTCGTCCGTCTCTCCGACAAAATCGCCTACATCAACCACGACATCGACGACGCCGAGCGCGCCGGTATCCTCCGGGAAGAAGAAATTCCCCTGGAATACCGCCAGGTTCTGGGCTACACCATCCGCGAACGCCTAAACACCGTGATCCACGACATTGTGGACAACAGCATGGATAAGCCGGACATCATCCTGTCCCAGGACATGGAACGCACCATCCGCGAACTCCGCATTTTCATGTTCGACCACGTTTACAAGAACCCGAAAGCAAAAACCGAAGAAACCAAAGTCGTCAACATGCTCCAGCAGCTCTACCTCTACTACAGCCAGCACATGGAAGCCATCCCCCAGGAATACCGCAGCCTCATCGAAGAAAGAGGCGAGCCCCAGGAGCGCGTCGTCTGCGACTACATCGCCGGAATGACCGACGAATACGCGATCACGAAATTTTCCGAAATTTACGTCCCCAAAGCCTGGATGACATAAAGGAGCAGCCTATGTATTACGCAGAAGAACTGGTAGAAGAAGTCAGAGAAAAAAATGATATCGTCGACGTGATTTCCGGCTATGTGAAATTGCAGCGAAAAGGCACCTCCTATTTCGGACTGTGCCCCTTCCACAACGAAAAATCCCCCTCCTTTTCCGTAAGCCCGGACAAACAGATGTATTACTGCTTCGGCTGCGGAGCCGGAGGGAACGTCTATACCTTCCTCATGGAATACGAAAACTATTCCTTCCCGGAAGCCGTCAAATACCTGGCCGACCGCGCCGGAATCAGCCTGCCGGAGCGCGAATACACCGAAGAAGAAAAAAAGGCGGCGGATATCCGCACCCAGATCCTGGAGCTGAACAAAATGGCAGCCAACTATTTTTATTACCAGCTCCGCACCGAAAACGGCAGGCAGGCCATGGATTACTTAAAAGGCCGCGCCCTCTCAGACGAAACCATCAAAGGCTTCGCCCTGGGCTTTGCCAACAAATACAGCAACGACCTATACCGCTACCTGAAAAGCAAAGGCATTTCCGATGAACTCCTGCGGGAATCCGGCCTGATGAACGTGGACGAAAAACACGGCATGTACGATAAATTCTGGAACCGCGTCATGTTCCCCATCCAGGACGTCAACGGCCGCGTCATCGGCTTCGGCGGCCGCGTCATGGGCGACGGAAAGCCCAAATACCTGAATTCCCCGGAGACCCGCGTCTTCGACAAGAGCCGGAACCTCTACGGACTTCACATTGCCCGGACATCCCGTAAGAAATACCTTCTGGTCTGCGAGGGCTACATGGATGTAATCTCCATGCACCAGGCCGGTTTTAAAAACGCGGTCGCCTCCCTGGGCACCGCATTGACTACCCAGCACGCCACCTTACTGAAACGCTACACAAACGAAGTCATCCTGACCTACGACAGCGACGAAGCAGGCATCCGCGCCGCCCTCCGCGCCATCCCGATCGTAAAATCCGCCGGACTCAGCGCCAAAGTCCTGAACATGCGCCCCTACAAAGACCCCGACGAATTCATCAAAGCCCTTGGCGCAGAAGCCTTCCAGGAGCGCATCGACCAGGCCGAAAACAGCTTCCTCTTCGAAATCTCCGCCATGGAGCAGGACTATAACCTGAAAGACCCGGAAGGAAAAACTGACTTCTTCCGCGCCGTAGCCCGGAAACTCACAGAATTCGACCAGGAACTCGAACGGGAAAACTACATCCAGGCCGTAGCGGAAAAATACCAGACCGGCTTCGACAGCCTCCGGAAACTGGTAAACCGCACCGCACTTTTGACCAATCCCCAGCCGCGCCGGGAATCCGCCCGCCCCGAACCGAAAAAAAAGTCCGGCGGCGACGGGATGAAAAAATCCCAGCGGCTCCTTCTGACCTGGCTGATCGAAAACAAAGGCCTCTACGAAAAAGTCAAAAACTGGGTGAGTCCCCAGGATTTTACCGAACCGCTTTACCGGCAGGTGGCCGAAGAACTTTTCCAGCAGTTGGAAGCGGGAGAGGTGAACCCAGCCCGCATTGCCAACCACTACGAAGACCCGGAGCAGCAGCGGGAAGTTGCCTCCCTGTTCAACACCACATTGCGCGTGGAAACCCCTGAAGAGAAAGAAAAAGCCCTGAAAGAAACGCTGTACCGCGTTCTGACCAACAGCATCGAATACCGTACCTCCAATCTGGAACCCACCGACATGGCCGGACTCCAGCAGCTTATTAATATGAAGAGACGCCTTCAGGATCTGGGAAAAATGCACGTATAGTCCGAATTTCCGAAAGATGAATATTCCGGCCTTTTGCGGAAAAAATGAAATTAGAAAGCCGAAAAAACGGCAAACGACCCACGAAAGGCGGCAATCTATGGAATATCAGGACAGTACGGCAGACGACATGATCCGCATGTATCTGAAAGAAATCGGCAGGATCCCCCTGCTGTCAGAGGAAGAAGAAATGCGCCTGGCAAGGCTGATGCACGAAGGAGATACACAGGCAAAAGAACGCCTGGCAGAGGCGAACCTGCGCCTTGTGGTCAGCGTGGCCAGGCATTACCGCAGCCGGGGCCTGTCCTTCCTGGATCTGATCCAGGAGGGCAATCTGGGGCTGATCAAGGCGGTAGAACGGTACGATTACCGGAAAGGCTACAAATTCAGCACCTACGCCACCTGGTGGATTCGCCAGGCTATCACCCGCGCCATTGCAGACCAGGGCCGAACCATCCGGATTCCCGTCCATATGGTCGAAACCATGAACCGCACCAGGCGCACGGCCAGAGAACTGACCCTGACGCTTGGAAGAGAACCCTCCCCGGAAGAAATCGCCAAAGCCATGGACACCACCCCCGAACGGATTCGGGAAGTCATGAAATTATTGCAGGAACCCGTTTCCCTGGAAACGCCGGTGGGCGAAGAAGAAGAGAGCCATCTTAGCGACTACATCAAAGACGAACGGCTTCCCCAGCCCGGCGACGAGGCGGCTTCCAGATTATTGCAGGAACAGATCGAAAGTGTGATGAAGAGCCTCTCCGAGCGGGAACGCCAGGTTTTAAGCCTTCGGTTTGGCCTGGAAGACGGGAAGCCCCGCACCCTGGAAGAAGTAGGACGCAATTTTAACGTCACCAGAGAGCGCGTGCGCCAAATCGAAACCAAAGCCCTCCGGAAACTCCGGCATCCCAGCCGCAGCCGGAAACTGCGGGACTTTTTAGAATAAAAGGAGCAGACAATGCAGTTATCAATTCGCATGAAAAACGTAAGCAGCCTGGTAACACCTGGCGAATGCCTGGCCGATATCGGCACCGACCACGGCTACATCCCCATTGAACTGGTGCGCGAAGGCCGGGTCAAACGGGCGCTCGCCATGGATATCAACGAAGGGCCGCTTCTTCGGGCCGAAGAAAATATCCGGCGTTTCGGCCTGGAAAAGCAGATTGAGACCCGGTTAAGCGACGGGGCAAAAGCCCTGAAACGAAACGAAGCAGACCGCGCCGTGATTGCCGGAATGGGCGGCGGCTTAGTCATAAAAATCCTGACAGAGGGAGCAGAAGTCTTTGAAACCGTGCAGGAACTGATCTTGCAGCCCCAGTCCGAGCTGTCCAGAGTCCGGAAATTTTTACAGGGACATGCATACCGGATCGACGCGGAAAATATGGTGATAGATGAAGGAAAATATTACCCGATGATGCGGGCAGTCCATGGAAGCATGGAACCATTGTCCGAAGAAGAAGCTTTATACGGCCCCCTTCTATTAAAAAACGGCAACCCCGTCCTGCGAAGATTTCTGGAAAAAGAACAGAAAAATTTCGAAAACATCCTGCGGGGACTTAAGAAAGAAACCGGAGAAAACGCCGCCAGGCGCATTTCCGAAATCGAAGAACGGCTGTCCCTGATTCAAAAAGCAAAGGAGAGAATGAAATGAACGGAAAAGACCTGATTCGAAAATTAGAAGAAACCTACCCCAAAAGCTATGCGGAACCCTGGGATAATCCGGGACTGCAGGCCGGAAGAAGCGAAAAAGAGATCCGAAAGGTGTACATAGCCCTGGATGCCAACGAAGAGGCGATTGAAGGAGCCATTGCAAAAGGAGCCGACCTGCTTTTGACTCATCATCCGCTTCTGATGAGCGGCATCAAACGTGTTGCGGAAGAAGACCTGGCCGGACACCGTCTCATCCGGCTGATTGCGAACGATGTGACGTCCTATGCCATGCACACGAACTATGACATTGTAACGATGGCGCCGCTGGCTTCCGAAATTCTGGGCCTGACAGATGCGGAAATCCTGGCGGAGACAGGAAGCGATCCCCAAACCGGTGAGAGCATCGGATTTGGGCGGATTGGAAAATTGCCCGCAAAAATGACGCTGGAAGCCTGCGCAAAGCTCGTAAAAGAAAAATTTGGCCTGGAAACGGTAAAAATCTGGGGCAGCCCGGAAACGCTCGTCGAGCGGGCCGCGATCTCGCCCGGATCCGGAAAAAGCATGATCGCCGACGCCCTGGCGAAAAAAGCTCAGGTACTGATCAGCGGCGATTTCGGCCATCACGAAGGACTGGACGCGGCGGATCAGGGACTTTGTATCATCGACGCAGGACATTACGGCCTGGAACACATTTTCATAGAGCATATGGCCGGATATTTCCAGGAACATTTCCCGGAGATCCAGGTGGAAAAAGCGCCGCTGCACCACCCATTTCAAGTAATATAGAAAGGACTGACAGAATGAACAAACCGCTTATTTGCGTCCGTGTGGGGGACATGACAAAAACCTATCCCGCGGGAATCTCCTACGGGGAAATTGCAGCAGATTTTCAGGAAGAGAACCAACCGGATATTGTACTGGTAAAAGCAGACGGAAGACTTCAGGAACTGCATCGGCAGGCGAAAAAAGACTGCACGTTGGAATTCCTGACCGTTGCAGACCGCATCGGATTCCGGGCATATCAGCGAAGCATGACGCTTTTGATGCTGAAAGCTGTCTACCATGTGGCGGGCCACGAAAACATTGAAAAAGTCGGCGTCCATTTTGCCATCGGAAACGGTTTCTACTGTACCCTGGAAGGAAAGCAGGAACTGACCGAAGCCTTTTTAGAAAAAGTAAAAGCCTACATGCACTCCCTGGTGGAGCAGAAAATCCTCATCGAAAAACGGAGCGTAGAGACATCCGACGCCATCGCCCTGTTCCGGGACTACGGCATGAAAGACAAAGAAAAACTGTTTCATTACCGCCGGGTTTCGAATGTAAACCTCTATAATCTGGATGGCTTCGAAGATTACTATTACGGCTATATGGTGCCGCACACCGGTGTGCTCAGACAATTCGACCTTTGCCTGTACGACGAAGGCTTCATGCTCCTGATGCCAAGACCTGCCCAGCCGGAAGAACTTCCAGTGTGGACGCCCAGGGAGAAAATCTTCTATGTCCAAAAAGAATCGCTGAAATGGGGAGAAATGTTGGAAGTCTCCACCGTAGGCGATATGAACGAATACATTGTCAATAAAGATGCAGGGGAACTGGTACTGATCGCAGAAGCCCTTCAGGAAAAGAAAATATCCGAAATGGCCGCGCAGATTGCCCGGAATCCGGAGAAAAAACTCATCATGATCGCCGGGCCGACCTCCTCCGGAAAAACCACCTTTTCCCACCGGCTCGCAATCCAGCTCGCCGTCCATGGCCTGAAGCCCCATCCCGTCCCGGTGGACGACTATTTTGTAAACCGGGAAGACACGCCTTTGGATGAAGAAGGAAAACCGAACTACGAATGCTTGGAAGCCATCGACGTCGAAAAATTTAACGAAGACATGAACCGTCTCCTTGCCGGGGAAAAAGTGGAACTTCCCACCTTTAATTTCAAAACCGGAAAGCGGGAATACAAAGGAAAATTCCGGCAGCTTGGAAAAGACGACATTCTCGTCATCGAAGGCATCCATTGCCTGAACGACCGCCTTTCCTACAGCCTGCCGCGGGAAACCAAAACCAAAATCTACATCAGCGCCCTGACCCAGCTCAACGTCGACGAGCACAACCGCATTCCCACCACAGACGGCCGCCTGATCCGCCGGATTGTCCGCGATGCAAGGACACGCGGAACATCCGCGAAAAACACTATCGCCATGTGGCCCTCCGTGCGCCGGGGAGAAGAATCCTACATCTTTCCGTATCAGGAAGAAGCGGATCTGATGTTTAATTCCGCGCTGATCTACGAATTGTCCGTACTGAAAATGTACGCAGAGCCGTTGCTTTACGGGATTGGCGAAGAAGAACCGGAATATCAGGAAGCAAAACGGCTCCTGAAATTCATGGATTATTTCGTGGGGATTCCGGACGACAGCATTCCGAAAAACTCTATCCTGCGGGAATTCATCGGGGGCGGCTGCTTCCACGTATAAACAAAGAGCTGCCTTGCTTTGAAGAAATAAAGAAATCCGCGTAGTCGGTATCCAATTCCGTAAGTCGTACTCTGTTAGAGTATCGAGCGTGGATTGAAACAAAGAAATCAAAATAAGTGGAAGTCGCCTGTCGGCGTGATTCGAACCCGGCAGCGCTTTCCGCGGAAAGGGAACCATCCTATGAAAAAATACGTCATGGCACTGGATGCCGGCACCACCAGCAACCGCTGCATCCTCTTCAACGAAAGCGGCCAGATCGTCAGCCTGGCCCAGAAAGAATTCACCCAATACTTCCCCCAGCCCGGCTGGGTCGAGCACGACCCGAACGAAATCTGGTCCACCCAGCTTGGCGTAGCCGTGGAAGCCATGCAGAAAGCGGGTGTATCCGCCGAAAACATTTCCGCCATCGGCATTACAAACCAGCGCGAAACGGCCATTGTCTGGGACAAAAATACCGGAGAACCTGTCTACCGCGCCATCGTCTGGCAATGCCGCCGCACCGCGGAAATCTGCGACCAGCTCAAAGCCAAAGGCCTGACCGAAACCATCCGCCAGAAAACAGGACTGGTCATTGACGCCTACTTCTCCGCCACCAAAATCAAATGGATCCTCGACTACGTTCCGGGCGCCAGAGCGCGCGCCGAACGCGGCGAACTGCTCTTTGGCACCGTGGAAACCTGGCTGATCTGGAAACTCACCCGCGGAGCTGTTCACGTCACCGACTACTCAAACGCCTCCCGTACCATGCTCTTTAACATCCAAACCCTGGACTGGGACGACGACATTTTAAAAGAGCTGGATATCCCGCGCTCTATGCTTCCCCAGGTCCGCCCGTCAAGCGGCATCTACGGTCATTCCGACCCTATGTTTTTCGGCGGCATGATCCCCATTTCCGGAGCCGCAGGAGACCAGCAGGCCGCCCTTTTCGGCCAAACCTGCTTCCAGCCCGGCGAAGCTAAAAATACATACGGCACCGGCTGCTTCCTCTTGATGAACACCGGAGAGAAGCCCGTCTATTCTGACAATGGCCTTGTGACCACCATTGCCTGGGGCATCGACGGGAAAATCAATTACGCCCTGGAAGGCTCCATTTTCGTTGCCGGGGCTGCTGTCCAGTGGCTGCGCGACGAAGTGCATCTGATCGAATCCGCCGCGGATTCCGAGCGTCTGGCGACCGAGGTGGAAGATACGAACGGCTGCTATGTCGTTCCCGCCTTTACTGGCCTTGGCGCACCCCATTGGGACGCTTACGCCAGAGGAACCATTGTTGGCATCACCAGAGGCGTAAACCGTTCTCATATCGTGCGCGCGACCCTGGAATCCGTTGCTTATCAGGTTCAGGACGTCTTAAAGGCCATGGAGGCCGATTCCGGCATCCACCTGACCTCCCTGAAAGTGGACGGCGGCGCCAGCGCCAACAACTTCCTCATGCAGACCCAGGCCGATATCACCGGCTCCCCTGTCAAGAGGCCCGTCTGCGTCGAAACGACCGCTATGGGAGCCGCTTACCTGGCCGGACTTGCCACCGGCTACTGGCAAAATAAAGACGAAGTCCTGCAAAACTGGGCTGTCGACCGCATCTTTACGCCTGCCATCGACGCCATGGCCCGCCAAAAGAAG
Source organism: Eubacteriales bacterium (assembly GCA_030536575.1). Taxonomy (GTDB): domain Bacteria; phylum Bacillota; class Clostridia; order Lachnospirales; family Lachnospiraceae; genus Limivivens. The sequence continues at coordinate 40,973 of JAUNPS010000030.1, forward strand.
CTGGCAGGATGGGAAAAAGCTGTGAAATGCGCCTATGGCTGGGCGAAAGAAGATTAATCCAAAAAATCCTCTAAATTGGTCAATAAACTCCAAAAATAAGCCAGTTATGACACAAAGGACGAAAGTTAGATTCGGGGGTGGTTTTGAATATTGATTTCGTGACATATTCAGGTTATAATAAAGGCGTTAAAAAGAACTTGGAGATGTTGGGATGATTATGGTGAAGGGTGAGAGGATGAGATGAGAAAAGGAAATGTTCAGTGAGATGGGCCGCGGGGGCGGTGGCTTGGTGGACGTTTTCTTTTTTTTGCGGTAAGGTGGGGAGGACGACTAATGTCTACCCGAAATTTTCAGTGAGGGTTTTGTGGGCTATGATGACCGGAAAACTCATGGGTTATGAGGTTATGGAGACATAATAAGGGCTTGAAAACGGCATTTAGGATAGACATGCAGTGTAGAGTGATAACTTTATTTTTACACGAAATGGAGAGGGTGGCTCTCACAGCTGGCGAGGTGAAAAGCTATTTTTACACGAAATCTGATAGCTAGTTTCGAGGGAGGAAAGGCTGATTCCTACATTCAGGGTAGAGGTCAGCAGATAGTGATAAGTCTATTTTAACACGAAATTGGAAGAGTGAGTTGGTAGGAGCTGTGGGAGAAAATAGCGGAATATCAAGATTTTTTGATGAGTGATAGAAACATGAGGACGGGTCTATCCCAAGAGATTTAGTGGAGAAATAGAGGCTGAAAAGTGGAAGCGGTAGCCGAAAGAACTCTATCCTAAATGGATTATTGTAGAGAATAAAAAAGCTGAGAGTTCATGGGTTTATCCTATAAGGATTAGTTGGAGATTATAGCGGAGTTTCGAGTGGGTTATGAGAATATGGAGAGCTGTTTTCCACACTGAGATGACTGGAATTCCAGAGGGAAATGCCACTGAAATAATTCCCGATAATTTCGGCTAGACCTGTCAAGATAAAGGAACGCTTTCATTAATATAGAAGATTCTGCACTGTGAGAAGCTTCAAGGATGATCACCACAGACGTTGATTATAGATAAAACTTCCCGGCTCTTTCGGGAGAAATGAGGACTCAATTATGAAAAAGAATTACACAATTGCGGTTGCCGGTACTGGATATGTTGGCCTTTCAATCGCCACACTGCTGTCCCAGCATCATAAAGTTTATGCTGTGGATATCATCCCGGAAAAGGTAGAAATGATCAATAACCGTAAGTCTCCGATTCAGGATGAGTATATAGAAAAATATCTGGCCGAGAAGAAACTGGATCTGTCCGCTACGCTGGACGCAAAGCTCGCTTACAGCAACGCGGATTTTGTTGTAATTGCTGCGCCTACTAACTATGATTCTTCAACACAGCATTTTGATACATCTGCAGTTGAAGCTGTGATCAAGCTGGTCATGGAATACAATCCGGACGCCATCATGGTCATCAAGTCTACGATTCCGGTTGGGTATACCAAGAGCATCCGTGAAAAAACAGGCAGCAAAAATATCATCTTCAGTCCTGAGTTTTTAAGAGAATCCAAGGCTCTTTATGACAACTTGTGGCCCAGCAGGATAATCGTGGGTACAGATATGGAAGACGAGCAATTGGTCGAGGTTGCCCATGAGTTTGCTGAGCTGCTCCAGGAGGGTGCTATCAAAGAGAATATCGATACACTGTTTATGGGCTTCACCGAGGCTGAAGCGGTTAAATTATTTGCCAATACATATCTAGCATTAAGAGTTTCCTATTTCAATGAACTGGATACCTACGCTGAGATGAAAGGATTGAATACTCAGCAGATCATAGATGGGGTATGCCTCGACCCGCGTATCGGTACACACTACAACAACCCGAGCTTCGGTTACGGCGGTTACTGCCTGCCAAAGGATACCAAGCAGTTATTGGCTAACTATTCGGATGTGCCGGAGAACCTGATTGAAGCAATCGTTGAGAGTAATAGAACGAGGAAAGATTTCATTGCCGACCGTGTGCTGAAAATGGCTGGATACTACGATTACTATAACCGAGGGGACTATAAGGCCGATGAAGAAAAGAACTGTGTAATCGGTGTATACCGACTGACCATGAAGAGTAATTCTGATAACTTCCGCCAGAGTAGTATCCAAGGTGTCATGAAACGCATCAAGGCCAAAGGCGCAACAGTGGTTATCTATGAACCGACGCTGGAAGATGGTAGCACATTCTTCGGAAGTTTGGTTGTCAATGATCTGGGGAAATTCAAGGATATGAGTCAAGCAATTATCGCTAACCGGTATGACAAGTGTCTGGATGATGTGAAAGAGAAAGTGTATACGAGAGACTTGTTCGGCAGGGATTGAGAATGTTTTTTATGAGCAAACGAAGGAGGGATGAGCAAATGCACACATTACCAAACAATGAATCTTATAAGCGTACTGTGGACAAGTCTGCAATCCCTACCTGTAATATTTTAGGTGTTGACATTGCAGCTATTGATATGGAATGGTTGCTTGACTACCTCAACAACAATATTCACATTCTGTCAGGAGATTATATATGTGTGTCTAATGTGCATACCACAGTGACAGCATATGAAGATGAGGGATACCGCAAGATACAAAACGGTGGAATTATGGCGATACCGGATGGCGGCCCTCTTTCTTCAGTCGGTCAAAAACGTGGTTTTAAGAACATGAAACGTACTACAGGGCCGAGCTTAATGGGAGAAATTTTCAAGATTTCTGTATCCAAAGGGTATCGGCACTATTTTTATGGATCAACAGATGAGACTCTTGAAAAGCTCTATTCTGTTCTGACGGAGACATATCCAGGAATCCAAATCACTGGGATGTACAGCCCGCCCTTTCGTCCAATGACAGAAGAGGAGGACAAATCTATTATAGAGCGGATTAATGAAACAAATCCGGATTTCATATGGATTGGACTTGGCGCACCAAAGCAGGAGAAGTGGATGGCTGCGCATCAGGGATGTGTAAACGGATTGATGATTGGCGTAGGTGCTGGGTTTGATTATTACGCTGGTAATATTGAACGGGCACCAGAGTGGATGCAGAAAAGCAATCTAGAGTGGGTATACAGACTTTTGCAAGATCCAAAGAGATTGTTTGGAAGGTACTGGCATACGAACACGAAGTTCATTTGGAACGCAGTTGTGAAGGGAAAGTAGAGGTGATAGCTGTGAGCAATGATAAAAAACAGAACATCTTAATTGTACACAACTACTATCAGATTCCGGGAGGAGAAGATACTGTCGTAGCCAATGAGAAGAAGATGCTTGAAGATCATGGACATAAGGTGATTCTGTACAGTAGAAATAATGCGGAATTAAAACAGATGTCGAAGCTACAGAAGCTTGTTCTTCCAATCACTACCATCTTTAATCCTAGAACATATAAGGAAATTAAAAGATTGATAAAATTAGAGAACATAGAGATTGTTCATGTACATAATACTCTCAATCTGGTAAGCCCTGCGGTGTACTATGCTGCGAGAGCAATGAAGGTTCCAGTGGTGCAGACGGTGCATAATTTCCGCCTGCTGTGTCCCGGGGCAACACTTTATCGGGATGGTCATATCTGCGAGGACTGCTTGGAGAGAGGGCTTTGGTGTGCGGTAAAGCATAAATGCTACCGTGGAAGCAGAATACAGACATTGGCCTGTGTGCTGAGTACATGGTTTCATCGGATAACGGGAATTTATGGGAAAATTAACTATATCTGCCTGACGGAATTCAATAAAAGTAAGTTATTAGAATTAAAGCAGATCAAACCGGAAAAAGTTTTTGTAAAACCGAATTTTGTTGAAAGCAAAGGTGGTTTTGTTTCAGGGGAAAACCGGAAGAATCAGTTTGTTTTTGCGGGCAGATTGGATAAGTTGAAGGGAATTGATATTCTTTTTGAAGCATGGAAGAGAATGGGAGATACCGCGCCGGAGTTGGTTGTATGTGGAACTGGTTCGATGGAAGAATGGTGTAAATCGTTTGTTCAGCAAAATCGAGTAAATGTTGAGTTGCGAGGGTTTGTGTCCAATGATGAGGTTTTAGAGATAATAGCAAATAGTAGGGCACTTGTATTACCTACCCAGTTGTATGAGGGATTCCCAATGAATATTGTAGAAGCATTTTGTGTTGGAACGCCTGTTATTTGTTCTGATCTTGGGAATGCTGGGAATGTTGTTGAAGATGGAATAAACGGTGTAAAGTTTCAATGTGACTCCCCCAGTGCGTTGATTCAAGCAGTTAGAAGATTTGAACAAATGGATCGAAAAATGCTTGGGGAAAACGCATTTCAGAAATATAAAATGTGTTATGAACAGGATGGAAATTGTAAAATGATGGACAACGTTTATACACGCATTTCTTCCGGGGGGGGGTATAGAGTAAAGAGATGTATTTCTTGTTACAATGCTGAAAGCGAATACAATTTTGTCCCAGAGGAAAAAAGGAAAAATCAATTCGCTTTCGTTGGTAGATTGGATAAATTGAAGGGCATTGATATTCTTTTTGAAGCATGGAAAAAAATGGGGGATACTGCACCAAAGTTAATTGTTTGCGGAACAGGACCGATGGAAGAATGGTGTAACTCGTTTGTCCAGAAAAACCGAGTAAATATTGAGATGAGAGGGTTTGTCCCTAATACAGAAGCCCGGAAGTTGATTGCAAACAGTAAGGCCCTTGTATTGCCGACACAGTGGTATGAAGGTTTCCCAATGAGCATAGTGGAAGCATTTTCTGTTGGAACACCGGTGGTGTGCTCTGATCTCGGGAATACGGGAAGTATTGTCGAAGAAGGGATAACAGGGCGTAAGTTCAGACCAGATTCAGCGGATAGCCTAATACTTGCTATAAATCAGTGTAAAGGATTGAATGAAAGCACGTTACGAGAATATCAGATAAAGTACACTTCAGAAAAAAATTATAAGACACTAATTGATATATATGCAAAGACGGAGAGAAATAAATGAACGAAGCGTTTAAGCAGGATTGGAAAAGATATAAGCGAAGCGAGTGGTCAAGAAAGTGCCTGTTTGATTTGTTAAAAAGTCAAACAATGAAATATATTTTGGCTGGTAGATTAAGTAATAGCCCAAATATTCTCGCAAAAGTATGGGGGGGGGTACAGAAGCATTTGGGACATAAGATGGGGTGCGAAATCGGATGGGAGAATGTAGGCCCTGGTCTCGTCTTATCCCATCCGTATGGTATTACTGTAAATGGCGGAGCAAAGATTGGTAAAGATTGTACCTTGTTTAAAGGGTGCACAATTGGAAGTATCCGAGGCGGGAAGAATGCAGGAGTTCCTACTTTAGGAGATAGAGTAGCTGTTTGTTGTAATGCTATGGTATGTGGAAATATTACAGTTGGAAATGATGTACTTATAGCTGCAGGAGCGTATGTTAATTTTAATGTTCCGGATAACAGTATAGTATTAGGAAATCCTGGGACAATCCATCATAAAAAAAATCCGTCTAAATTTTATTTGTAAGGAATCGATATGAAAATTGGTATTATGGTTTTGAGCATTGGCTCATTTGGGAAAAAAGGTTTTTATAATCTTCAGGAGATAGGACTGGCGAAGGCAATGGATGCGCTCTGCGATGAGACGAAAGTATATAAGCTAGTTCCAATGTCTGAGGAAGGGAAAGAAGAACATATTGAGGGAACACGGCACGCTTTCATTCGCAGCTTGCCATCGAAGCGGGTGGGGACAAACGGAGTCCCTGATATGGAATTGCTAGAGCGGGATTTGGATGCCCTAATTTGTTTTTCAGATACACAGCTTATGCTTCCAAAAGTTTATCGCTGGGCAAAGAAATATCACATTCCGCTGTTCCCTTATATTGGCGTGGTGGAAAGTCACAGTACTAATCCGTTGAAGAAAGCTGTGATTGATATGTTGTTTCTGCGAAATGTTGCAGTATATCGAAAGTGCCATTGTTTTGTGAAAACGCTGTCAGTCAGAGAAAGGTTGACTAGGGCAGGAGTGCAAGGGGTAACGGTTGTGCCAGTGGGACTGGATTCAGATTTGCTTCATGCGGATTATGAACATGTTTGTGTATCGAAATTGAAGAAAAAGTATGGTTATCGGGAAGCAGATAAGGTCCTTCTTTTTATCGGCAGGCTGATTGACGAGAAGCAGCCTGTGAAAATGATTGATATTTTGGCAGAAATCCGACAGAAGGATGCTTCTTACAAGCTGCTGATGGTGGGCACGGGAGAATTGAAAGATGCAGTGGAAGCCAGAATCCAGAAGCTGGGTGTGCAGGATGATGTGCAGATGGTGGAGCGTATTCCAAACAGTGATATTTGGGAACTATATCGATTTGCGGATGCCTTGGTGAATCTGAACCAGCAGGAAATTTTCGGTATGGCCATTCTGGAGGCTATGTACTATGGTTGCAAGGTGGTGGCTTGGAATGCTCCCGGACCGAATCTGATTGTTGAGAGTGGTGTTTCCGGCTGGATTGCATCCAATGAAAAGGGAATTATTGCCGGAATCATTGATGACAAAAAGATGCAGGAGGATGCGCATCTTCGAATTGTGGAGCATTTTTTATGGAAAAATGCTGCGGAAAAAGTATTTCACGAGATAGCGTCCTGATAAATAGGAGGAGAGTTATGTTAGAGGTAAAAGTATTTGGCGGCTTGGGAAATCAGATGTTCCAGTATGCATTTTATCGCTATTTATTGCAAAATAATGATGTTATGCTGAATATCAGTGACTATTTAGTTCATCGCCATCATCAAGGATTCGAGTTGGACAGAGTATTTAATTTATCTGGTTCGTACTACAATAAAGAAGAAAGTCATATAGCTATTCATGCAAATAGTGTAATCATTCGGCTGTTGCAGAAGCTATTACGAGCTCGGATTGCCAGAGAGGCTGAGTACTATGAGCATAAGGAAGTTTCCTTTGTTCCGGATATTCAATTTCATACGGATGTATATTTTGTCGGCTTTTGGCAAGATGTCAGATATGTTGAACCGATAAAGGCTGACTTGCTGAAAGATTTCTCTTTTGCGAAATTGGACAAACGGAATGCTGATTTTATGAACAGCATTGCGGACCGGGAAACGGTTTCAGTACATGTTCGGCGTGGAGACTATCTTACGTCGGCATCACTAGGTAACGTTTGCAATAATGAATATTATTCCAAAGCTATTGAGTTTATTCAGGAGCACGTTAAGAATCCCTTATTTGTTTTTTTCTCGGATGACATTGAATGGTGCAAAGAGAATTTTAACCACATAGATGCCAAATATGTGGATTGGAATTCGGGGGGGGGGTTCTTATCGGGATATGCAGCTGATGACTATGTGCAAGAACTGTATTATTGCAAACAGTAGCTTCAGTTGGTGGGGAGCTTATCTCAATCAAAATGTGAATATTGTGATATGTCCGGAGCAATGGAATGCAGCGTATCAGCTTAACAGATTAAAGTGTGAAACGTGGACGGCACTTTGATGTCATTTTAACAGGAATGTATGGCGCTGCATACTGTAAAAAGCTCCGCATTCACAGTTGAATTACAAATAAATATCGGTATCTCGCTCCCTTACAGGACAACCGATGTTGACGCAGGAAAATTCCCACGCGCAGACTGCATTCATAGTTCGTGGCGTTTGCATGGAGAATAATCTATTTTGTGAATGTTGAAATTGTTGTTAATTTAGGAGAATAAAGTTATGAGAGTTCTGATGATACCATCTTTTTTTCGAAATACAGAGTATCGATCATCGGGGAGTTTCTTTACAGATCAGGCCATTCTTATGCAGGAGCGGGGACATACAGTTTCCATCATATATGCAGATACCTACTCAATCAAATACATAGGGGATTACCTGAACTACAAAGAGTATGATGAAATATTGAGTGGGGTTCCTGTGCATCGTGACAAGGCATTTACGCCTTTTAAACGCAAGGGGTTTCTGGGAAATCAACGGCGATTTGTGCGGTGCTGCTTAAAAATTGTGAAAAAGAATTATCCGAATCAATTCCCCTTTGATATTATCCACGCCCAGAATTGTGTCTGGGCAGGTGCTGCGGCTCGGGCTTTGTCAGAACGGTACGGTGTGCCATACGTCGTAACAGAGCATTCCTCCATGTATGAGCTGGCAACGGAAAAAGACCTAGCCCTTGTTAGAAAGAATGTTCAGCTTGCTTTGGACGGAGCTAGCGGAGTAATTTGCGTCAGTGACAAATTACGGAGCGTCGTCCAAAAATATACATCGAATGAGATTTTGGTCATTGGCAACGTGGTCGATGTACAGTCATATTCGCTGATTGACAGGAAAATGAATAAGGAGAAGCCCTTTGTTTTTACTTCTGTTGCTTTTTTGCAAACTGAGAATCGAATTAAATTAAAGGGGATTGACCTGTTGATTCAAGGATTTCAACGCTTTGCTGAAAAGAATCCCAATGCAATACTGAAAATCATCGGTGTACCGAAAAAAATCACGATGGTGTCGGAACTTGTTTTGGCTGCGGGCTTGAAGGATAAGGTACAGATTATTGAGCCGTTGGACAGAGAAAAAATCTTTGAAGAATACAAAAAAACAAACTGCTTTGTGTTGCTTGGAAAATATGAAACATTTGGGTTGGTTTATGCAGAGGCTATGGCAACGGGACTTCCTGTTATCGCCACAGACGTAGGGATTGTGTCAGAAATCATTTCTGATGCTTCAGGAGAAATCTGCAAGGAAAGAACTCCGGAATGCGTGGAAAATGCACTCTTGAATGTTTATTTGAAATATCAGCAATACAATCCACATGAGTTGAGGCAAACAATCACCTCACGCTATTCCAAAGAAATCGTGGGAAAACAAATTGAGGATGCCTATATACGTGCAGTACATAGTGACATTAACGATGGAAGGAAAACAAAATGAATTTGAAACAAAAAATATTCAAGTTGGCGTTTGTGCTTGCAGACAAAATACTTCCTCCATACAATCATTGCAGATGGGGGAATGCAATTAAAAACTGCTTTGCCAAACGTCATATGAAGTACGTTGGCAGTAATGTTCATTGGGGGAAAAATCTTCATGTACCGAATGATTTTTCAATCGGGGATTTCTCTGGCGTGGGAAATAACGCTTATATTGGCTATGGTGTGACATTGGGAAATCATGTGATGATGGGAAGAAACGTCACAATCTTCACGTCAAATCACAATACAGATCGAGTCGATGTACCTATGAGTGAGCAGGGAATGTCACGGGTTTCTCCGCTATGTATTGAAGATGATGTGTGGATTTGTGAAAGCGTCATAATTACTCCGAAATGCTGTCGAATTGGCGAAGGAAGCATTTTGGCAGCAGGTTCAGTGGTCACAAAGGATGTGCAGCCGTACTCTGTTGTTGGAGGGAATCCGGCAAAGCTGATTAGAATGAGAAAGGGGGGAACAATTAGTGAGTGATATTTTAGTCAGTATTATTACTGTATGCTATAACAGCGAGAAAACAATCGAACGAACGATTTTATCTGTACTGAATCAGACGTACAAGAATATAGAGTATATCATTGTGGACGGACTGTCTCAAGATCATACATTGGATATTGTCGCAAAGCATCAAAAGGACTTTGGAGATCGGTTAAAGGTTATTTCGGAAAAAGATAATGGAATTTATGATGCAATGAATAAGGGTATTCGGAATGTCCGAGGACAATTGGTCGGAATTATCAACAGTGATGACTACTACGAGAGTACCGCTGTGGAGCGTATGGTTGAGGCAATGACCAGCGACTCATATCAAATACTGTATGGTTTGTTAAGAAAGACCCATAATGGCGTGGAATATCAGGTTATGATGACAAAGCATGAGAATTTGGAAAATGTTATGATTCCACATCCCACCTGTTTTATTACAAAAAAGCTGTATACGGATTTGGGCATGTATAATACGAATTACAAATCCTGCGCGGATTATGATTTTATGCTAACGATGAAAGAGAAACCAAATGTCCGCTTCATTCCTGTATATCAGGTAATCGCTACATTTGAGGAAACGAACGGTATGTCATCTAAAGCCTCTGCCCACAGAGAGGTGCTGAAAATGAAAAAAGAGCGTAAGCTGATAAGTAATAAGCAGTTTTTGATTGGGGAAATGAAGATTGTGCTAAAGGCACTGATCAGCAAATGAAGCACATAAGAGGGCAGAACAATGAATAAGATTTGTAGATTAATGAATCGACTATTTAATACAGCTATCTTAAAAAGACAGGGCGTTGAACATGGTGATAACATTAAAATTAATGGCCGCATATTCATACAAAACGGCGGAGAAATTTCAATTGGAAACGATGTGAAGATTAATTCGTCGATTAAAGCCAATCCGACGTCAGGAGTAATTACAAAACTCTGTACTGACAGAAATGGAAAAGTCAAAATCGGAAATCGTGTAGGGATTTCAAATGCCACTATTTTTGCTTTCGGTGAAATAACCATTGAGGATGACGTGGATATAGGAGCGGGAGCGAAAATATTTGATTCGGATTTTCATAGCGTAGATTTTTCTGAACGAAAAAATAATGTTGGAGTTAAAGTCAAGCCTGTAAAAATTTGTGAAGGCGCATTTATTGGTGCAGAAGCAATTATTTTGAAAGGTGTTACGGTAGGAAAGCACAGTGTCGTTGGAGCTGGATCTGTAGTGACCAAGAATATTCCAGATTATGAAATCTGGGGGGGCAATCCGGCCAGATATATAGGCATATGCAATGGACGCTAGCAGGGACAAATTGATTCTTTGTACACAAATGAGCGTGAATCAGTATCTAGTGGAATACAATGAAATTGTTGACGGAAATGTCATTATGTGATAAATCACCATAGATGGAAAAATAAATGAGGAAGTAGTGTAATGAGAAGTAGAGAGGTCAATATGAATGGGATGTTCACAATAAGAAAAAGTACCCTAATGATTGTGATTGTCATGATACTGATGCACAATGTATTCTATCTGGCACCAAATTCATTTGGCCCTATAAGCTATGCGGATTTTCTGTTCCTGTTTTCAATTGGCGTTGTCTTCTATTATTTTACCAAAGATAGAAGGATGCTCTTTAGGGGGAATTTTGCAAGGCTTGTTTGGATGGTACCGATGCTGATATTCCTGTCCAGTTTCGCAGCCTGGTACAATTACGGACAGCCGATTACTAGCGGCATACTGACCCAAAGATATTGGTTTTCCACGATTTTTTTATATTTTTTCTTCGTATATATGATTGAAGATGGAAAGCTGGATTATGATTTCTTTTTTAGAATATTGAACGGCATTGTTATTGTGGAATTGATTCTGTATTTCACGCAGTTTTTCATTGGCGATACATTTATGTTTTTGAATATCAATCATAATTATCGTTATGGAACGCTTCGCCTTTACTGTAATACCAATTATATGGTTTTGGCAGCATTGAATGCCTTATTCAGGGGGTGTTCTGAAAAAAAAAGCCGGGTATTCAATTTTGCATTGACAGCTGCTGTGATTTTGTATTTCTTTCTTGTCAATAAGGGAAGAAGTGCAACAATAGGTTTCATGATTGGATTAGCTATGGTGGTTCTTTTCAGTCCTGTCAGAATGAGATATAAAATTTTGATTGGAGCTATTGCGTTTGTAATTGGCTTGAATTACCTTTGGACATCAACACTTGTCCAGGACTTCTGGGGTGTTGTGGTTGGAGGTCAGATGGATGGTACTTACAATGTCCGTCTGAGAAGTCAGGAATTTTATATGAAGAAATGGCAAAGTTCTCCTGTTGCATTCATATTGGGATATGGCTATGGTAATTCAAAGATAGGTGCCTCAATGGTCGCCACAGGAGCTTCGCAAGGATTTGGATATGCGGATAATGGCTTATACGGTTTTGTTTCGTGTTATGGTGTGGTAGGATTATTGTGGTATCTTTTGTTTTGTAGTAAAAGAGTACTTGCGTGGTGGAAAGCAAGAGATGGAAAAGGAGTTATTGTCTTGGCTTCTTTAATTATGATGCTGACGCAGTATAAAACAATAGTATCTTATTTCTACACACAACATTCTTTTGAAGCGGTTATGGTTATGACTGTAATCGAATTGATTCTGAGAGAGAAGAATGGAATGACAACGGAGGATTAGCATGAGCAGATTTGGAATCATCGTCATTGGTTACAATCGGGCGGAAAGCGTTGAAAGACTTTTGAGAGGACTGTGCGATGCTTCTTATGATGGCGATTCGGTTACACTGATTATCAGCATCGATAAGAGCGATACTACAGCGGTATGTGAAGTTGCCCGGAGTTTCAATTGGAAATACGGGGAGAAAATTGTTGAGGAGCAGATAGAACGACTAGGCCTAAAGAACCATATCCTAAAATGCGGCTCATATATGGAAAAGTACGGACTGGACGCTGTCGCGGTGTTTGAAGATGACATCTACCCTGCCAAGGCTTTCTATGAGTACATGAAACAAACTGTGAATCAGTACCAGGATAATCCGGATATTGCAGGAATTTCTTTGTATGGACCGCAAATGAACAAAGGAGCTGGTTTACCGTTTGTCCCCAGACCCTCAAAATACGATGTGTTCTTTGTGCAGTATGCGGAATCGTGGGGGCAGGTATGGCTAAGGAAACAGTGGGCACAATTTGCGCAATGGCTCACGACAGAGAATAACGATGACTTTGAACGCGGAGAAATACCACCTTTTGTATGTGGATTCGGAAAAAAATCCTGGCTGAAGTATCACATAAAGTACTGCATTGAGAAGAATAAGTATTTTGTATATCCGTACAGGTCGTACAGTACATGTTTCTGTGATGCCGGTGAGCATAGCGGCGGAGACATCACATTATATCAAACGTCTCTGGAAGAAAGCACATCCCGTGATTTGCGGCTTCCTGACTCTCTGGAGGATGCGGTGGTGTATGACGCATTTTTTGAAGCTATTGACAGAACACATACCATATGCTTTGATCTGTATGGGGAAAAAGACATCTATACCGGATATCAAAAACTGGTTACCTGCCGCAGTAATCTGCCGTATCGGTGTATCGGTACATACGGGCTGCAGATGAAGCCTCATGAGATGAATTACTTCTTGGAAATCCCCGGAAACGGCATTTATGTGTACGACTTGAAAGAAAAAGGTGTAGCAAATAAGAAATCAGTTGATCCTTTAGGAAGACTGAACTATTATAATTTGTATAATCCGAATACGCACACTGCTTTCGCTTTGTATACACACCTTCTGAAAAAACAGATTAATTATATGTGGGGAAGAAGAAAAAATTTGGTGAGAAAGATCAGGCGTAAGCTCCATCTTTCGTAACCAGAATTATGAAAGGAACTCATATTTGATGAACGAAAAACAATCAAGAACCCAGAATGCCAAAAGGAATATTTTCTGGGGGATTGTACAGAAAATGATAGGCTTGTTTTGCCCGTTTTTAGTGCGTACAGCTATGATTTATTTTTTAGGATCATTATACGTTGGGTTAAATGGTCTGTTTACTTCCATACTTCAGGTACTTAGCCTTGCAGAGTTGGGATTTGGAGAGGCAATGGTATTCAGCATGTACAAGCCGATTGCCGAAGATAACAAAGAAGAAATCTGTGCTCTTCTTGCATTATACAAAAAGATTTATACAATTATCGGCACAGTGGTTTTTGCTGTGGGAATGATGCTTCTTCCCTTCTTGAGTACGCTGTTTGAGGGCGATGTGCCTGAGGGTGTTAATATTTACATACTCTATTTCATCTACTTAGTGAATACGTGCCTAAGCTACTTCTTATTTGCCTATAAGAGTTCGCTTTTTGTAGCGAGTCAGAGAACCGATATCAAAACCAACATCGGTACGATTACAATGCTTGCCATGTATGCACTGCAGCTGGTATCGGTGTTGATGTTCCAGAATTACTATTTGTACTGTATTGCTATTCCGGTCACGACGGTCATCAATAATTTAATGATCGAATACAGGGCAAAGAAACTCTATCCAGAGTATATTCCCGTCGGAAAGGTTTCCGATGATCAGATCCAGGACATTAAAAAAAGAGTGACGGGGCTTTTTATCTACAAAGTATGCGGCGTCTTCCGCAATTCCTTTGACAGCATCATCATCTCTGCGTTTCTGGGTCTGACGATTTTGGCGCAGTATCAGAACTACTACTTTATTCTGAATAGTATAACCGGATTTATGCTCATCATTACATCAAGTATTGTGGCAGGTGTTGGAAACTCCATGGAATCCGAGAGCCGCGAAAAGAACTATAGGGATTTTACGAAGTTCCAGTACATCTATATGTGGCTTACCAGCTGGTGCACAGTCTGCCTGTTTTGCCTGTATCAGCCGTTTATGGCGCTTTGGGTAGGGGAGAATCTTGTATTTCCGACTGAAATAATGGCGATTTTCTGCATTTATTTTTTTACTTCGCAAATGGTCAATATCTGTTATGTTTATCGTCAAGCCGCCGGATTATGGTGGCAGGATCGGTATCGCCCCATTGTTGAATCGGTAGCCAATCTGACGTTGAATATCGCTTTGGTGAAATTGATTGGTGTTAGCGGTGTGCTGCTGTCTACTATTGTCTGCCTTGTTTTTATTAACTGTGTGTGGGGAGCACGAATCCTATTCAAACACTATTTTGTTGAAGTCTCTGAAAAGGGGTATCTATTTAGGCTTGCCTATTATGCACTTATTACGGTTTTCGGATGCACCCTTTCAATGGCTGTTGCGAGACTGTTTGCTGCCGAAGGAATTATGACGCTTTTTGTACGAGCGGTAATTTGCTGTATAATTCCGAACATTGTGTTTTGGGTATTCGCAAGTATTTTACCGGAGCGCAAAGAGGCAGTTGCGCTTATTAAAAAAATGATTTCTCGTTAGATTGGAGGTACAGAATGAATTTTGAAGAATGTCTATATTCAAGGCGAACTGTTAGAAAATATGAAGACAGGAATATTTCTGAAGAAGAATTGAACGAAATTTTGAAAGCCGGTATGTATGCACCGAGTGCATGCAATTTTCAGGCATGGAAGTTCATTGTCATCGATGACCAGAGCAAAAAAGAGTTGCTTGAAAACCCCATTATCAACGGTGCCCCTATATGTGTTATGGTGGTGTACAGAAATGATCTGTATGTCAGTGGAAGAGAGCATTTTGATTACATACAGAGTGCATCCGCAGCTATCGAGAATATATTGCTGTGTGCGCATAACCGTGGTGTTGGATGCTGTTGGATTTGTCACTATCCTGATGAAGAAAAGGTGAGAAAGGCTTTCCACATCCCTGATAATTTCGCTGTAGTAGGCTGTATTGCTATGGGGTATCCACTGATTGGAGAGGAGAATTCTAAGCAGAATATGGAGTACCATTATGGAAATGAGAAGGACTTTTTGCAACATAAAAGAAGATTTACACCC
This sequence comes from Eubacteriales bacterium, assembly GCA_030536575.1. Classification (GTDB taxonomy): domain Bacteria; phylum Bacillota; class Clostridia; order Lachnospirales; family Lachnospiraceae; genus Limivivens. The sequence goes on from JAUNPS010000030.1 coordinate 56,378, forward strand.
GAACAAGTGATTTGCAGAAATCAGTTTGCTCACATAGAAAATGACTGCTGTGATGCAAAATATCCGGATAAAAATATGTGGGACAAGAGAAGGAAAAACGAGAAACGTCATGAATTTAAAGAAGCAGTAAAGAAGCTGCTCAAGAGAAGTTGATATGGAGCAGAAAATATTATTGAAAACTAAAGCGCAATTTGCAACTTTTGTAGAATCCTATTGCGCACCATTACGGCAATACTATTCATCGTCAGCGTCAAAGGTGTATTTCCCGGAAAAGGTTTCTTCCTGTTATTCTGACGAAATTGCCAATATCGAAAATTTTGCCAGACCGTTGTGGGCTTTATCTGGTTTATTTCAGTACACAGATGATACAGAATCTGTAAAAACAGTTCTGGATATGATTAAGCATGGTGTTTCGGAAGATGACCCTTTGTATTGGGGAGAAATTCAACCGTATAGCCAGATTATTGTTGAATTGCCCAGTATCGCGTTGTTTTTGTATGTTCATAAGGAGTATTACAGGGTTCTTTCATGAAAAAATTTTAAAGATGCAAAAACATTGAATTTATCTAGG
>JAUNPS010000080.1 GCA_030536575.1 Eubacteriales bacterium
TGTTTTCAAGGAGTTGCGGCATTTGTTTGTTTCTCAAAGTGTCAAAGACGAGATTTTAACACAATCGGCCGGGAACATCAACGCCGCGTCGGCATTTCTTAGTGAAAAAATTCAAACACTTTTTGGGCGCTGGCCGCGTTCATGGAAGGGGCAGCCGCCAGTTCTTCCGGACTCGCGTCCCGGATGGCTTCCAGGGATTTGAAATGCTTCATCAGCGATTTCCTTCTGGCCGGACCGATGCCGTCGATGTCGTCTAAGATCGAATGCACCTGCTCTTTGCTGCGCAGGGAACGATGATACTCGATGGCGAACCGGTGGGCCTCGTCCTGGATGCGGGTGATCAGCCGGAAGCCCTCCGAATTCCGGTCAATGGGAATCTCCACGTTTTCATAGTAAAGCCCCCGCGTCCGGTGATTGTCGTCCTTTACCATGCCGCAGACCGGGATCGGCAGCCCCAGCGAAGACAGCACGCGCAATGCCACATTGACCTGGCCTTTCCCGCCGTCCATCATGATCAGATCCGGAAAAACGCTGAATTTTCCGAATTGCTGCTCCATGGATTTCCCTTCCAGCTCCCGCTGCTCTTCCAGCCCATGGGAAAACCGCCTGGTCAGCACTTCTTCCATGCTGGCATAGTCGTCCGGCCCTTTTACCGACTGGATCTTGAACTTCCGGTAATCGCTGCGTTTGGGCTTCCCGCCTTCGTAGACGATCATCGAACCTACGGACTCGAAGCCGCTGATATTCGAAATGTCGTAGGCCTCCACCCTGCGGACATTTTCAAGGCCCAGAAGCCCGGCAATCTCTTTCATCGCCCCGATGGTACGGCCTTCCTCCCGCTTGATGCGCTCCTTGTCCTGGGTCAAAACCATTTCCGCGTTCTTCCAGGCCAGCTCCACCAGCTTTTCCTTCTCTCCCTTTTTCGGAACCTGCAGCCGCACGCGCTGGCCACGTTTCGCGGTCAGCCACTCCTCGATCACCGCCGCGTCCTCGATCTCCATCGGCAGCATCACCGTTTTCGGGATAAAGGGCGTTCCCGCATAAAATTGCTTCAGAAAACTGGACAGGATTTCCCCCTTCGTGTCGTGGGGTGCAACCCGCAAATAAAAATGATCCCGTCCAATGAGCCGTCCGCCACGCACGAAAAACATCTGTACCACCGCGTCCGAATCTTCCACCGCCACGGCCGCGATATCTTTATCTTCCCCGTCGCTGTTCGTGATCTTCTGTTTCTGTGCAATCTGTTTTACACTGTTTAGAAGCTCCCGCTGAACAATCGCCCCCTCGAAATCCATCCGCTCGGCCGCCTCGTTCATCCGCTCTTCCAGCAGCGAGAAAACAGGCTCATAATTTCCATTCAGGAAGCCGATGGCTTCATTGACCGATTTGCGGTATTCTTCCTTGCTGACATAGCCCTGGCAGGGCGCGTTGCATTGCTTAATATGATAATTCAGGCACGGCCGGTCATTCCCGATTTCCTTTGGAAGGCTCCGGTTACAGGTGCGGATGCGGTAGATTTTCTGGAGCAATTCAATCGTATCCTTTACCGCTCCGGCGCTGGTGTAGGGCCCGAAATATTTGCTTTTGTCCTTTTTCATCGTTCGGGAAAACAGGATTCTGGGATAATCTTCTGCCACCGTCACCTTGATAAAGGGGTAGGTCTTGTCGTCCGTGAGCATGGTATTATACTTCGGGCGGTGCTCCTTGATCAGGTTGCATTCCAGCACCAGAGCTTCCAGCTCCGAATCCGTGACAATGTATTCGAAACGCCGGATGCGCGTGACCATCTGCTCGATCTTCGGGCCTTTGTTCCGGCTGGTCTGGAAATACTGGCGCACCCGGTTTTTCAGGCTGATGGCCTTTCCCACGTAGATGATGGCGTCTTTTTCGTCGTGCATGATGTAGACGCCCGGCTTGGACGGGAGTTTTTTCAGTTCTTCCTGAATGTCAAATGTCATACGATTCCTCCGTTTGTTTCAATCCGCACTCGGTAATTTAACAGAGTCCGACTTTCTGAATAAATCCGCGTGATTTCTTTAAAAAATGCTGCATCCCAAGTTGGGAAACAGCATTTTTCGTTCTGTTCTATTCTGCGGGGGGCGCAGATTCCGGTTCTGTCCCAGACACTGTGCTCACTGCCCCTGCCGTCTCCTGGCTATTCCCATCCGCGGCTGTTCCAAGTGCAATCACATCCGGCGCCTTCTCCGGCTCCGGCTTCTCCTCCACCTTTCGCAGAATTTCCATAAATTCTTTTCCGGTGATCGTCTCTTTCTCGATCAGATACGCCGCAATCTTATCCAGTGCATCCCGATGCCCCAGCAGCAGCTCCTTCGCCTTCGCATAGGAATCCGAAAGCAGTTTCATCACTTCCCGATCCACTTCCGCCGCCGTCTCATCGCTGCAGTTTAAGATCGTGCGGTTGTCCAGGTACTGGTTCGCCGCCGACTCAAGGCCCATCATGCCGAATTTCTCCGACATGCCGTACTGGGTGATCATCGCCCGCGCAATCCGGGTGGCCTGCTCGATATCATTTGAAGCCCCGGTAGTGACGGAATCAAAAACGATCTCCTCCGCCGCACGGCCCGCCACACATTCTACCAGACGCGCCCGCATCTCGGCCTCGGAACTTAAGTACTTTTCCTCTTCCGGCACGTTCATCACATACCCTAAAGCGCCCATCGTCCGCGGCACAATCGTAATTTTCTGCACCGGCTCCGAATCCTTCTGCAAGGCGCTGACCAGCGCATGGCCGACCTCATGGTACGAAACAATCCGGCGCTCTTCCTGGCTGAGGATCTTATTCTTCTTCTCTTTACCGACCATCACGACTTCCACGGCCTCGAACAGATCGGCCTGGCATACCGCATTCCGGCCTTTCTTTACCGCCAGGATCGCGGCCTCATTCACCATATTGGCCAGATCGGAACCAACCGCGCCGGAAGTCGCCAGCGCAATCGCGTCGAAGTCCACGCTGTCATCCAGATTCACATTCTTGGCATGCACCTTCAGAATGTCAACCCTTCCCTTTAAATCCGGCCGGTCTACAATCACCCGCCGGTCGAAACGGCCCGGACGAAGCAGCGCCGGATCCAGAACCTCCGGCCGGTTCGTGGCAGCCAGGATCAGAAGGCCGCTGGATGTATCGAAACCGTCCATCTCCGCAAGGAGCTGGTTTAAGGTCTGCTCCCGCTCGTCGTTTCCGCCGTAGCCGTTGTCACGGGTCTTTCCGATGGCGTCGATCTCGTCGATGAAGATAATGCAGGGCGCATTCTTCTTCGCCTCTTCAAACAGGTCGCGGACACGGGAAGCGCCGACGCCGACGAACATTTCCACGAATCCGGAACCGGAGATGGAGAAAAACGGCCGCTTGGCCTCTCCGGCCACGGCTTTGGCCAGAAGGGTTTTTCCGGTTCCCGGAGGGCCTACGAGCAGTGCGCCCTTGGGAAGCTTCGCGCCGATCTTCGAGTATTTTCCGGGATTTTCCAGGAAATCCACTACTTCCTGGAGGGATTCCTTGGCTTCGTCCTGTCCGGCTACGTCCTTAAAGGTCACGCCGGTTTCTTTCTGCGAATCGTACACCTGGGCTTTCGCCTTCCCTACACCCATCATGCCGCCGCCCTTAGTCATCTTCCGCATGAAGAACCAGAGCAGGCCCCAGATGATCAGCAGGGGCAGGAAAGTCGCCAGCAGATTGTACAGGATCGCGGAACCTACGTCCGGGACTTCTTTGCTGAAATTCACACCTGCCGCCAGCAGCTTGTCCGCCAGCTCCGGATCGTCCACCAGTCCGGTGTAGTACGTAAACTCCACGCCGGGGAAGGGCTGGGCGATTGGGACGATATCAATTTCGCTGGAGGTCAGCGTTACCGATGCGACCTCTCCGTTTTCCAGCATTTCAATAAACTCATTGTAAGAGATTTCTTTCCTTGTCGAATCTTGAAACATGCTGCTGAATAGATTTATCACAATTAACGCAGCCAGAGACACAATCAGGAAAATCACAATGGTCTGGCCATTCTTTGGCGAGCGGTTTGGATTCTGATTATTCTGGTTATTAGGCCCCCCGTTGGGGTGCTGGTTATTTTCCATTCTTTACCTCCTTTGCCTCATTAGCATCAATCCTTTTTATTATAAAGATACTTCTCCCAGAAATCAATACAGACTTTGTGAAATTTTTGAGATTTCCAGGTTTCTGAAACAAACGCCGTCAAAATGCAAAAAATATCTGGAAAACCTCCTAACAGGTGTAGTATACTGAAAACATCGGGCGGATATTCGTCATCCGCTATCGGATCAAATACAACATAAGGGATGGAACTTACACATGAAAATCGGTTTTGACAACGACAAATACCTCCGCATGCAGTCCGAGCACATCCGCGAACGCATCAACCAGTTCGGGAACAAGCTCTACCTGGAATTCGGAGGCAAACTTTTTGACGACTACCACGCTTCCCGCGTCCTTCCCGGTTTCGCCCCGGATTCCAAACTGCAGATGCTCTTACAGCTTCGGGATCAGGCCGAAATCGTCATCGTCATCAGCGCCGCGGACATCGAGAAAAACAAAGTCCGCCAGGATTTAGGCATCACCTACGACACAGACGTCCTGCGCCTGATCGACGCCTTCCGCTCCAAGGGCCTCTACGTCGGCAGCGTCGTAATCACCCAGTATTCCGGCCAGAGCAGCGCCGACGCCTTCCGCTCCCGCCTGGAAAAGCTTGGATTCCCCGTTTATATCCACTACTCCATTGCCGGATATCCCTCGAATATCCCGCTGATCGTCAGCGATGAAGGCTACGGAAAAAATGATTACATCGAAACGAAGCGCCCCCTGGTCGTTGTCACAGCTCCCGGCCCTGGCAGCGGAAAGATGGCTACCTGCCTTTCCCAGCTCTATCATGAGCACAAGCGGGGCATTCCGGCCGGATACTCCAAGTTCGAGACCTTCCCGATCTGGAATATTCCCCTGAAGCATCCGATCAATCTGGCCTATGAAGCCGCCACCGCCGACTTAAATGACGTGAACATGATCGACCCCTTCCACCTGGAAGCCTATGGCGTCACCACCGTAAACTATAACCGCGACGTGGAAATCTTCCCGGTCCTGAACGCCATCTTCGAAAAAATCTACGGGGAAAGCCCCTACAAATCCCCCACAGACATGGGCGTGAACATGGCTGGAAACTGCATCATCGACGACGAAGCCTGCCAGGAGGCCTCCCGCCAGGAGATCATCCGCCGCTATTACCAGTCCTTGAAGACCCTGGCCGACGGCACCGGCGCCGAACAGGAGGTCTTCCAGCTTGAGCTTCTGATGAAGCAGGCGAAAATTTCTGTCTCCGACCGTCCAGTCGTCCTCGCGGCCCTGGAGCGCGAGAAAGAAGCGGGTTCCCCCGCCGCAGCCCTGGAACTGGACAATGGCCGCATCATCACCGGAGGCACCTCTGACCTTTTGGGAGCCACCGCGGCCATGATGTTAAACGCCTTAAAAGAGCTTGCGGGTATCGACCACCACACCCACGTGATCTCCCCGGAATCCATTGCCCCTATCCAGCACCTGAAAACCGAATACCTGGGGAGCAAAAATCCCCGGCTTCACACCGACGAGGTTCTGATCGCCCTCTCCGCTTCCGCGGCCTTAAATCCCCTGGCCAAAGAAGCCCTGCGCCAGCTCCCGAAGCTTTCCGGCTGCCAGGCGCACACTTCCGTGATCCTCTCTTCGGTGGACACGAAGACCCTGAAAAACCTGGGGATTCAGGTCACGATGGAGCCGCGTTATGAGAACAAGGGACTGTATCACTAATACGTCGTTACTGTTCACACCATTGTCAGCATTTTGCTACGTTCCAGTCCGTTATGTACAGTCGCCGGGAAGATGGGAAGCGGCCGGGGACGTGTTTCGAGGGGCGGTTTTAGGAAGAGTCGAAATCACCCCTTATCTAAGACTTAGGCGCGAAGGCTCTCCTGAGCGTCTTAGTCGCAGTTAGGGGAAGTTTGACGATGACGTTGCCCCGTTCCCCGGAAGGTTTCCATCTGATTCGGCGGCGTTCGGTTATGTCACAGTGGTTAAAAACTGGAAAAGCTAGCGATGTGTGAACAGCAACTACGTCCCTTGAAAAATACAATTTTTTCCCCAAATCCTCTGTTCAATTCCAAAAAACAGGTGTATAATTTGTTTTTAAATTTTTACTGACCAAACGCTAACTGTGAAGGAGGAAAAAACATGTCTGTAAAATACGTTTTCGTAACCGGCGGCGTCGTCTCCGGCCTCGGAAAAGGCATCACCGCCGCATCCCTGGGACGCCTCTTAAAAGCCCGCGGCTACAAAGTCACCATGCAGAAATTCGACCCCTACATCAACATCGACCCCGGCACCATGAACCCCATCCAGCACGGCGAAGTCTTCGTCACCGACGACGGCGTCGAAACCGACCTGGATCTGGGCCATTACGAACGTTTTATCGATGAAAGCCTGAACAAAAACTCCAACGTCACCACTGGAAAAATCTACTGGTCCGTTCTCCAGAAAGAACGCCGCGGCGACTTCGGCGGCGGCACCGTCCAGGTCATCCCTCACATCACCAATGAAATCAAAAGCCGTTTTTACCGGAACTTCACAGAAAACGATACCCACATCGCCATCATCGAAGTGGGCGGCACCGTCGGCGACATCGAAAGCCAGCCCTTCCTGGAAGCCATCCGCCAGTTCCAGCACGACATTGGCCACGAAAACGCCATTCTGATCCACGTCACCCTGATCCCCTACCTGAAAGCCTCCGGGGAAATGAAAACCAAACCCACCCAGGCCAGTGTAAAAGAACTCCAGGGAATGGGAATCCAGCCCGACGTCATCGTCTGCCGTTCCGAGCTGCCTCTGGAGCAGGGCATAAAAGACAAGATCGCCCTCTTCTGCAATGTTCCCAGCAGCCACGTACTCCAGAACCTGGATGTGGAATACCTCTACGAAGCGCCCCTCGCCATGGAAAAAGAAAACCTGGCCCAGGTCGCCTGCGAGTGTCTCCACCTGCCCTGCCCCGAACCGGATCTTGCCGACTGGAAGGACATGGTGGCCGCTCTGCGCCATCCGACCGCTGAGGTGAACATTGCCCTGGTCGGGAAATATATTCAGCTCCACGACGCCTATATCAGCGTTGTAGAGGCCTTAAAACACGGCGGTATCGCCAACAGCGCCACCGTCAACATCAAATGGGTGGATTCCGAACATCTCACCCCCGAAAACGCCGACGAGATCCTGGGCGATCAGGACGGCATCCTGGTGCCCGGCGGCTTTGGCGACCGGGGCGTCGAGGGCAAAATCACCGCCATCCAGTACGCCCGCACCCACAAAAAGCCCTTCCTGGGCCTGTGTCTTGGCATGCAGATGGCCATCGTCGAATACGCCCGCCATGTCGTGGGTTATAATGACGCCCACAGCGTCGAACTAAATCCCCACACCACCCACCCGGTCATCGCCCTGATGCCCGACCAGAACGGCGTGGAAGACATTGGCGGCACTTTAAGGCTCGGCTCCTATCCCTGCGTCCTGACGCCGGATTCGAAGGCCTTTGCCCTCTACGGCACGGAAACCATCCACGAACGCCACAGACACCGCTACGAGGTCAATAACGACTACCGGAAAGTCCTTACCGAAAACGGTATGACCCTTTCCGGCCTGTCCCCGGACGGCCGTATCGTGGAAATGATCGAACTGCCCGACCATCCATTCTTTATCGGAACCCAGGGCCACCCGGAATTTAAGTCCCGGCCGAACCGTCCGCATCCGCTGTTCCGCGGATTTATCGAGGCTGCGCTGAAGAACCGCGCCTGATTCCATACAATTTTTACGAGGAACCTTGTTTTTTGAAAAAAAGACAAGGTTTCTCTTTGCTTTTTGAGAATTTTGAGATACACTATAGATACAGGTATTTTAAAATACATATGTAAAGGAGTAGATACTATGCAGATTTACAGAGCAAAAGACTATCATGACATGAGCAGAAAGGCGGCAAACATCATTTCTGCGCAGGTAATTATGAAGCCAAACTGTGTTCTCGGCCTCGCTACCGGCTCCACCCCCATCGGCACCTACAAACAATTGATCGACTGGTACAACAAAGGAGATCTGGACTTCTCCCAGGTCGTCAGCATTAACCTGGACGAGTATAAAGGCCTCCCCGGAGACAACGAGCAAAGCTATCGCTACTTCATGAATCACAATTTCTTTGACCATATTAATATCCGCAAGGACTTCACCTTCGTGCCAAACGGCATGGAACCCGATTCCGAAGCCGCCTGCGCCGCCCACAACGAAGTGATCCGCCGTTTCGGCGGCATTGACCTCCAGCTTTTAGGCCTTGGGCGCAACGGCCACATTGGCTTCAACGAGCCCGGCGAATCCTTCGAAAAAGAGACCCATTGCGTAGACTTAACCCCCAGCACCATCGAAGCCAACAAACGCTTCTTCGAAAAAGAAGAAGACGTACCCAGACAGGCCTACACCATGGGGATCAAAAATATTATGCAGGCCCGGAAGATCCTGATCATCGCCAACGGCGAGGATAAAGCCGACGCCCTGGCGAAAGCGCTGGAAGGCCCCATCACGCCCCAGCTTCCCGCTTCCATCCTACAGCTCCATAATGACGTGACCATCGTAGCGGACGAAGCCGCTCTCTCGAAACTGAGCCGTTACTAAGGCTTCGGAAAGGGGAATATTATGCGAATTCAAAATGCTTCCGTCTTTCAGGAAGACGGTACGTTTCGCAGACAGGACATTTTCATGGAGGACGGGCTCTTTGCGGATTCCGCCTCCGGGGAAACCCTGGACGCGGACGGCCTCTATGCCATTCCCGGCCTGACCGATATTCATTTTCACGGCTGCGTAGGCTATGACTTCTGCGACGGCACCGAAGAGGCCATCCGCGCCATTGCCTCCTACGAGTTAAAGAACGGCATTACCACGATCGTCCCGGCGACTATGACATTCAGCGAAGAAATCTTAGGCGGCATCTGCAGCACGGCTGCCTCTTATAAGGCCTCCGAGGGTCCGGAAAATGACGCCTATGCCCTTCTGGAAGGCATCAATATGGAAGGCCCCTTCATTTCTTCCGCCAAAAAAGGCGCCCAGAACAGCAAATACATCCACAAACCGGATGCTGCCATGTTCCGCCGCCTGCAGGCCCTCTCCGGCGGCCTCATCAAACTGGTAGACATTGCCCCGGAAGAAGAGGACGCCATGGAATTTATCCGTGACCTGAAGGATGAAGTGGCGATTTCCATCGCGCACACCACCGCCGATTACGACTGTGCAAAGGCAGCTTATGACTGCGGTGCATGCCATGCCACCCATTTATACAATGCCATGCCGCCCTTCTCCCACCGGGCTCCCGGCGTGATCGGCGCAGCCTGTGACAGCGACCACGTGCGCGTCGAGCTGATCTGCGACGGCATCCACCTGCATCCCGCCACCGTGCGCACCACCTTCAAGATGTTCGGCGACGACCGGATTGTCCTGATCAGTGACAGCATGATGGCCACCGGCCTGACGGACGGCGATTATTCCCTGGGCGGCCAGCCGGTAAAAGTGACCGGAAACCTGGCGACCCTGGCCGACGGCACCATCGCGGGTTCTGCGACGAACCTGATGGACTGCATGCGCACCGCGGTAAAGAAAATGGGAATCCCCCTGGGAAGCGCCGTAAAATGCGCCGCAGTCAATTCCGCCAAAGCGGTAGGCCTGTATGACCGTTTCGGCTCCATCACCCCCGGAAAAGTGGCGAATCTCGTCCTGCTGGATCAGGATCTGAATCTGAAAGCCGTTTACCTTTGCGGGAAAAAAGTTTCGATTTAATATGTAATGTAAAAAAACCGGCAGAGCAAAATCTGTCGGTTTTCTTTCTTCCTTTAAATAATTTTACTGCACGCAATCGCCAGAATCCCCGGCCCTACGTGGCAGCAGATACTCAGCGACAGCGGATCCATCGAACACTCCATCCCTGGAAACGTCTCCTCGATCTCTTTCTTCCACTCCGCGGCTTCCTCCGGATTTCCCGAATAAGCGGCTTCCAGATGAATCCTCCCCTGGGCCAGCGGCTCTTTAAAACGGGTCTGGAGATCGTTCTGCATGGCCTCCAGCATGATCTTTTTCGCTTTGATCTTTCCTCTGGCTTTCGCATAGGCGTCCAGCTTCTCGCCCTGGATCTGCAGGACGGGCTTTAAGTTCAGGATCGTTCCCAGTGCGGCCGCAGCCGGTGTAATCCTTCCGCCTTTTTTCAGATATTTCAACGTTTCCACAACCAGATAGATACTCGCTTCCATCTTCTCTGCTTCCAGGATCTGCTTAATCTCGCCAGCATCTTTCCCCTGGCGCACAAGTTCCAGAGCATCCATCACGGACTGCCGCTGGGTAACAGAAATGCGCTGGTTATTCACCACCTGAACCCTGCCGTCATAGTCCGCAGCCAATGCTGTAGCCGTATCACAGGAGGCGCTGAGCCCGCTGGACATCGGAATATGCACCACTTCGTCATATTCCTTCAAAAGCTTGTCCCAAGTCGCCATAACATCCGCTGGAGAGGGCTGGGAGGTACTGATATCCGCATCCTCGGAGAGCTGCCGGAAAAACTCCTCCTGGGTCAGATCGATGCCTTCGTAGAGTGTCTTTCCATTAATCGAAAACGGCATAGGCTGTACGTAGATCCCCAGTTTCTGCCCCTGTTCCTGTGTGATTCCACTGTTACTATCGGTCATAACCGCTATTTTTTTCATCTTCCTACCTCATGTCTTCTATAGTTCTGTGCTTTATTCTATCAGAATCTCTCTGCTTTTGCAAGCTTTAGGAAATGTGCTTCTGATCTTTGGAATCCATTTCCTGCTTCCGGCCGTCCTTTCGGCGTGGAAGAAAATCTTCGAAAATCACAATGCCGCCGTCTTCCCGGATCTTCCGGTGGGTCTCCTGATCTTTTACCGTCCAGTTAAATTCGGATACGCCATACAGCTTCCGGCAGAGGCGAAGGCTGGGCGTCTTCCGGTCAAGGTGCTGATACGAAATAAAATCCGGTCTGGTGATTACATTGCTGAACAGATTGTGGAGCAGGAAATCACCGATGGGATTTACCATGGTTCCGTGGCGCCGGAAATGTTCGGCAAGCTGGCCCCGAACCATATCCGGCCGGTTCTTCCGAAGCCAGAGCACCACACGCGGGTCGAAGGATTCGATGCAGTAAAGGCCCTCGTAATAGGCCAGCTCCTTGCAGACCGCCGTACAAATTTCCTTATAGTTTCCTTTTACCGTCTTAATCTCGACAACCAGCGGCGTCCTCCCGGCTACCAGGTTCAGTACCTGGCGAAACTCCGGAATCCGTTGGTTCGTCCCTTCCAGGCGGTAGGTTTTCAGCTCTTCCAGTGACTTTTCATGCACCATGGCATTCACGCCGCAGGTGCGCTTTAAACTGTCATCGTGCATCACGACCAGGCGGCCGTCCCTGCTCAGATGCAGATCCAGCTCCATCCCGTATCCCAAATCCACGGCTTTCTGGAAAGCGGCGAAAGAATTTTCAGGAATTCCTGCTTTTTTATCATGCAGGCCTCTGTGGGCGTAGTCGTATTCGCGAAGCTCTTTCATCTCCGGTCTTCGCTTCAGCCGTGGGATCAGGCTGATGGGCCAGAAAAGCAGAATGAGCAAGACGATTGTCAAAATGATTAGAATTTTTACCAAAGCCATACCTCCTGAATGCATTCTCAAACTCTATTGTATACCATTTCGGAGGTTTCTACAAGCCTTTGGTGCAAAGAAAAAGCAGGCAAACTCGGTCAGGAGTTGTCTGCTTTTGGTTTTCGAATGCCGGCGGCCGGACTCGAACCGGCACGGAGTTGCCCCCGAGGGATTTTAAGTCCCTTGCGTCTGCCAATTCCGCCACGCCGGCTGGCGGATACCATGCTATGAACTCATAGCAAATGGGACCTATAGGGCTCGAACCTATGACCCTCTGCTTGTAAGGCAGATGCTCTCCCAGCTGAGCTAAGATCCCGAAAATACCAAACGACCCAGATCGGACTCGAACCGACGACCTTCGCCGTGACAGGGCGACGCTCTAACCAACTGAGCCACTGGGCCAAATCTTTTTATTTTGTTAAATGGACCTTCGGGGACTCGAACCCGGGACCGACCGGTTATGAGCCGGTTGCTCTAACCAACTGAGCTAAAGGTCCATAGAGCCGATGATCGGACTCGAACCGATAACCTGCTGATTACAAATCAGCTGCTCT
>JAUNPS010000031.1 GCA_030536575.1 Eubacteriales bacterium
AGACGAAATCTTCGTGTTTTAGAAAAACAAATAAAAGTTTAAGCGTCAGAGCTGCCTGTTTACGGGCAGCGTTGCCCATGCGGACAAAGTATGCTATACTGGAGAAAATGACAAGAAACAGGAGGATAACATGCGGGTAGGAATAGGATATGACGTCCACCGCCTCACCGAGGGCAGAAAGCTTATCCTGGGCGGTGTGGAAATACCATACGAAAAAGGACTCCTGGGCCACTCAGACGCGGACGTACTGATCCACGCCATTATGGATGCGCTGTTGGGTGCAGCGGCCCTTGGAGACATTGGCAAACATTTTCCGGATACGGATCCGGCCTATGAAGGCATTTCCAGCATGGAACTGCTGAAGAGAGTAGGCCAGCTTTTAGAGGAACATAACTACGTGATCGAAAACATCGACGCCACCGTGATCGCCCAGCGCCCGAAACTGCGCCCCTACATGGAAGAGATGGAGCAGAACTTATGCGGCGCCCTTGGCATTGAGCGGAACCAGCTGAACCTGAAAGCCACCACCGAAGAAGGCCTCGGCTTTACCGGTTCCGGCGAAGGCATGGCCGCTCAGGCGATCTGTATGCTGATGCCGCTCCTTGATCTGGCAGATCTGGATCGGATGGGCGGATGCGGAGGGTGCGGCGGCTGTGGAAACTAGAGAGATCCGAAAGCTTCCTAGAAGGGAACACGACCGCACCAGAGAACTCTACGAAACCGTATTTTCCGAGGACAGCCGGCAGTTTGTAGATTATTATTATGACCAGGTCGCGGACGAAAACGAGATTTACACCGTGGAGGAAAATGGGACGATCTGTTCTATGCTCCACCTGAATCCCTATGCCGTCCACCTGGGGAGCCAGGTTTTTGACCTGCATTACATTGTAGCTGTAGCCACCAGGGAGGCGTACCGCCATCAGGGTATGATGAAAAGCCTTTTGAAGAAAGCACTGGAAGATATGCGGGAGCGGGAAGAGCCCTTTACCTTCCTGATGCCAGCGGATGCGGCGATTTATCAGCCTTTTGGGTTTACGTATATTTCGAAGCGGAATTACCGGGTCTTCGAACCCAAGGATTACCGGGGCTTACCTGCCCTGGAAAATTATCCGGCGACAATGGCGGACGTGCCGGATCTGGCCTGGATTTCCGAGCGGATCCTAAGCCAGGACTACGAGGTTTATACGAAGCGGACAGAAACCTATTTCGCAAGACTTCTCGACGAGCAGGAAGCCCAGCGGGGAGAAGTGGTGATCCTTGCAGAGAACCGGGATCCGAAGGGCTATCTGGTCTACAGTGCGGAGGACGCCCATGTGGAAATCCGGGAACTGGCTGTGGAAAAGGGCTGTGAAGAGCGCGTAATGGGAGCTCTTGCGGACTGCTTTTTTTACGATGAAGGGGTAAAAATGTACGGCTTCCCGAAGAGCCTGGAGACCGAAGATACCATTGTAACTCCCTTCCTGATGGGAAGAATCGTCTGCCTTCCGGCTCTGGTAAAGAGCCTGCGCCGGGAGAACCCTGCAGAATTTTTCTTCCGGCTTACCGACGACCTGCTTCCGGAAAACAGCGGCTGTTACCGGTGCCGGATCGGGAAGGACGGCGGGGAGCTTGTGCGGCTGGATTTTTCGGAAGAGCTGGAAGCGGTGACGCCGGGAGCGCTTCTGGAAAGGCTGATTCCGCCAGATACGGTCTTTTTGCACGAAGTGGTGTGACGCTAGTTGACAAACGTTCGATTCTTTTATAGACTAAAAGGAAGCCGCCCCCAGGGCGAAAGAGAAGAGAGGAAAACAGGATGAAGGTTTATAACACACTGACCAAACGAAAAGAAGAATTCGAACCGCTGGTTCCGGGAAAGGTAAGCATGTACGTCTGCGGCCCCACGGTTTATAACTATATCCACATCGGGAACGCCCGTCCGATGATCGTATTCGATACCGCCCGCAGATATATGGAGCACAAGGGCTATGAGGTCAATTTTGTATCGAATTTTACGGACGTGGACGATAAGATCATTGCGAAAGCCATCGAAGAAGGCGTATCCGCCCAGGAGATCTCGGAGCGCTACATTGCCGAGTGCAAAAAGGACATGGCTGCTATGAATGTAAAGCCGGCCACCACCCATCCCCAGGCCACCCAGGAGATTGCCGGGATGCTGGAGATGATCGAAGACCTGATTGAAAAAGGCTATGCCTATAATGTAAACGGAACCGTCTATTTCCGCACCCGGAAATTCAAAGAATACGGAAAACTCTCCCACAAAAATCTGGACGACCTCCGTTCCGGAAACCGCTCCCTCCTGGTGACCGGAGAGGATCAGAAAGAAGATCCCTTGGATTTCGTGCTCTGGAAGCCGAAAAAAGAAGGCGAGCCCTTCTGGGAATCTTCCTGGAGCGAGGGACGGCCGGGCTGGCATATCGAGTGCTCCGTGATGGCGAAAAAGTACCTGGGCGAGGAGATTGATATCCACGCAGGCGGCGAAGACCTGATTTTCCCGCACCATGAAAATGAGATCGCCCAAAGCGAATGCTGCAATGGAAAGCCCTTCGCCAAATATTGGCTGCACAATGGCTTCTTAAACATCGATAACCGAAAAATGTCAAAATCCCTTGGCAATTTCTTCACCGTGCGCGAAATCAGCGAAAAATACGACCTGCAGGTACTGCGGATGTTCATGTTAAGCGCCCACTACCGCAGCCCGTTAAATTTCAGCGCCGAACTGATGGAAGCCTCGAAAAACTCCCTGGAACGCATCCGGAATGCCGTTTCGAACTTAAAGCATTTGCTGGAAAAAGCGCCGGCCGGAGAGATGACAGCGGAAGAAACAGCATTGCTCCCGGAACTGGAAAGCTTTGAGACGAAATTCGACGCCGCCATGGACGACGACTTTAACACCGCCGATGCGGTTTCCGCGATTTTTGAACTGGTACGCTTTGCGAACACCAGTGTAAACGAAACCAGCACGGCCGCCTTTGTACAGGCCGTATCCGACAAGATCGTGAAACTTGCGGATGTCCTGGGCCTGATCGTTGTGACCGAAGAGGAGATGCTGGACGAAGAGATCGAAAAGCTGATCGAAGAGCGTCAGGCTGCCAGAAAAGCGCGGGATTTCAAGCGCGCGGACGCGATCCGTGATGAGCTTCTGGAAAAAGGCATCATCCTGGAAGATACCAGAGAAGGTGTGAAATGGAAGAGGGCGTAGGAAGCATGCTTTCGTCCATGAAGAAGACGTTCGGTTTTCCCGACCGGGATCTCCGGACGTATTCGCCTTTGACCCTGGCCTACATTGGAGATTCCATTTATGACCTGGTGATCCGGACGCTGGTGGTGGAGAGCGGAAACTGTCCGCCCCAGAAGCTCCATAAAAAGGCCAGCAGCCTTGTGAAGGCTCAGGCCCAGGCGGAAATGATCGAACGCCTGCTTCCGTTTCTGACGGAGGAGGAGCAGCAGATTTACCGCCGCGGGCGAAATGCCAAGTCCTACACGATGGCCAAGAACGCCACAATGCACGACTACCGGAAAGCCACCGGACTGGAAGCGGTCATGGGCTATCTGTATCTGAAAGATGAGACGGAGCGGCTGCTGGAGCTGGTGAAAATCGGGCTGGATGGGGCCGCTGCACAGGAGGACGCCTGTAAGAGTACGAAAGACACGGAAAGGGAGAACGAGCATGAGATATGAAGAACTGACGATCGAAGGGCGGAATCCGGTCATGGAAGCCTTCCGCTCCGGAAAGCCCATCGACAAGCTTTTTGTCCTGGACGGCTGCCAGGACGGCCCGGTGCGCTCCATTATCCGGGAAGCCAGGAAGCATGATACGATCCTGAATTTTGTCACCAGGGAGCGCCTGGATCAGATGTCGGAGACTGGGAAGCATCAGGGTGTGATCGCTTATGCGGCGGCCTACGAGTACGCGCAGGTGTCGGACATTCTGGAAAATGCGAAGAAAAAAGGGGAGCCTCCTTTTGTATTCCTGCTGGATAACATCGAAGATCCCCATAATCTGGGCGCGATCATCCGTACCGCGAATCTGGCAGGCGCACACGGCGTCATCATTCCGAAACATCGGGCCGTGGGCCTGACAGCCACGGTGGCGAAGGCTTCCGCGGGGGCGTTAAACTATACGCCGGTGGCGAAAGTGGCGAACCTGGGGAATACGATCGAAGACCTGAAAAAAGAGGGGCTGTGGTTTGTCTGCGCCGATATGGGCGGAGAAGTGATGTACCGTCTGAACCTGTCCGGGCCGATTGGCCTGGTGATTGGAAATGAAGGGAATGGCGTCAGCCGCCTGATTCGGGAGAAATGCGACTACATTGCGTCGATTCCGATGAAGGGGGATATCGATTCCCTGAATGCGTCTGTGGCGGCAGGCGTGCTGGCCTACGAGATCGTCCGGCAGAGGATGGGATGAGAGAACAGGCCGCGGGCAGTTTCACAGTGCGGCGGAAGTGGAATATTATGTAAAGACAGAACCGTTTCAGGTGATACTGTGTTTACGGTAATTTTAGAAATATTGGTATTGGTTACGGCTGTGTCGGTGGATGCCTTCACAGCCGGTTTTGCATATGGGGTGAGCGGCGTAAGGGTGCCGTGGCGCTCCATTTTTGTTGTTGCAGGGGTTTCCAGCCTGACGCTCTGTGCGGCGCTGCTGGTCGGGAATGCGGCCGGGAGCTGGATTCCGGCAGGTATGGCGGATCGGGTCAGCTTTTTGATCCTGTTTTTGCTGGGGCTTTGGAAGCTGACGGATCAGGCCAGGCACCAGGAGGATCAGAGGGCGGATCGGAACCGGGATAAGGTTTTATCACCAGGGGAGGCTTTGACGCTGGGGCTGGCGCTTTCTGTTGACAGTGTGGCGGCGGGAGTCGGGGCGGGGGTGATCGCGTTTCCGGTGTGGGAGACGCTGGCGGCTTCGTTTGTTATGGGGATTCTGGCGGTGTGGGGCGGATGGAAGATCGGGCGGACGGTTTCGCGGAAGATCCATTCGAATTTGTACTGGATCAGCGGGGTTTTGCTGCTGGTGCTGGCGTTTGGAAAGCTGGTAAAATAGTGCGTTACCATGACGGTGTGTGGGCCGGACGGGCGCGGGGAGAGCCGAGCGGGTTCCCATTTCATCGGAGCAATTTTTTTAGCAGAATCAGGATTTCATGCGCTGCAAGGGGCATGGAGGCCAGGAAAATAAGCCCGCCCCACTGGGACAGTGACAGGCTGCAAGTGTCGAAAGCGCGGATGAAGGAAGGCACTTCCGTAACCAGAAGCTGTAAGAGGAATCCCACCGCAAAGGCGGCTAGCATCATTTTATTGGCGAGATGGTTCATGCGGAAGACCGACTTTTCCACATCCCGCATGCCGATAGCATGAAAAAGCTGGGAAATGCCGAGTACGGTAAAGGCATAGGTCTGGGAGCGCGCCAGAATCACGGGAGATTCCAGGAGCATTTTCAGGCCGGAAAGGGTGATCGGGAGGCAGCTTTTGCGCAGCATGTGAATGGGTAGCTGTAAAAAGGCCGCAATGCTGATGAAAGCGATCAGGAAACCATAAAACAGCGTGCAGGCCAGCCCGCCTCCGGCAAAAAGGCTTTCCTTTTTCGGCCTGGGCGGCTGATTCATGAAACTTTGCGGGTCATTCGCGTCGACGCCCAGGGCCAGAGCCGGGAGGGAGTCGGTGATCAGGTTAATCCAGAGGATGTGGCTGGGAGCCAGAGGCGCGGAAAAGCCCAGAACCACGGCAGCCAGCATGGTGATGATTTCGCCGAAGTTCGAGGACAGCAGGAAGAGAATGGATTTTTTGATATTCCCATAAATGCTGCGGCCTTCGGCGATTGCTTTTTCGATGGTGGAAAAATTGTCGTCGGTGAGAATCAGGTCGGAGGCGTTTTTGGCCACGTCCGTTCCGGCAAGTCCCATGGCGATTCCGACGTCCGCCGCCTTCAAGGAGGGCGCGTCGTTGACCCCGTCTCCGGTCATGGCAACGATTTTCCCGGAGGCTTTTAAAAGGTTGACAATCCGGACTTTGTGCTCCGGAGATACGTGGGCGAAAACGCGGGCCTGACGCAGGGCCAGCGTGAGGGCCTGGTCGTTCATATGCGATAAATCTTCGCCGGAAAGGCATTCTTCCGGGCGGGCCGCGATGCCCAGTTCTTTGGCGATTGCCAGCGCGGTGTCCGGCTGATCACCGGTGATCATAATCGTGTCCACGCCGGCTTTTTTCAGGTTCTGAACCGTGACGCGTGCGCCGGGCCGGACGGGATCCCGCATGCCGACAAGACCCAGGAAAATCAGGTTCTGCTCGGTGGGAGCGCTGACGTTGGTGCGCATGCCTAAGGCCAGCAGGCGGAGGGCCTGGGAGGAGAGGTCTTTTTGGATGCGGCGGATGCGGTCTTTCTCGGCGGCAGTCAAAGGGAGGATGTTTCCATCTTTATAGTAATGAGTGGAATGCGCCAGGAGGTCGCCGGGGGAGCCTTTGGTGTAGGAAACTGTACCGGAGGGGCCCCGGTGGAAGGTTGTCATCATTTTCCGGGAAGAGTCGAAGGGGAGCTCTGCGGTGCGGGGCATGCGTTTTTCTAGGGCAGGCCGGGTCAGATGATGTTTGGCGGCCATGTCGAGGAGGGCGAGTTCGGTGGGATCGCCGAGGCGGACGGAACCGGGGGCTTTGGCGGCGCGAGCGAGTTCACGGGGGTCAGAGTTTCCGGCGGTGCGAGCGAGTTCGCGGGCGCCAGGGTTCCCAGCGGCGCGAGTGGGTTCACGGGTGCCAGAGTTCCCGACGGTGTGAGCGGATTCGCGGGCGCCAGGGTTCCCAGCGGCACGGGAGATTTCGGCGTTGCCGGAGGCAAGTACTGCGTCGTTACAGAGGGTGAAGCCTTCGAGGAAACATTGGTCAAGCTCCGGGGAGAGTTCTTCCACACGGCAGAGACGCCCGGCGGTGTAGCAGGTTTCGACCGTCATGCGGTTCTGGGTCAGAGTTCCGGTTTTGTCGGAGCAGACAACGCTGACACAGCCCAGGGTCTCCACGCTGGGGAGCCGCTTGACGATGGTATGTACTTTCACCATGCGGGAGACACTGAGGGCCAGAACCATGGTGACGATTGCGGGAAGCCCTTCGGGGACTGCGGCTACGGCCAGGGAAATGGCGGTGAGCAGCATTTCGAAAGTGTCCCGGTGCTGGCAGATTGCAAGAAAAAAGAGCAGGGCGCACAGCAGGAGCGAGAGGATTCCGAGAAGTTTTCCCAGGTCGGCCAGACGTTTCTGCAGGGGTGTGAGTTCTTCTTTGGACTGATTGATCAGGCGGGCAATTTTCCCGATTTCGGTATCCATGCCAATTGCGGTCACAATGCCTTCCCCGCGGCCATAGGTGACATTGGTGGACATGTAGGCCTTGTTTTTCCGGCGTGTGTCTTTTTCCACTGGGATGGATTCTCCGGTCAGGGCGGATTCTTCGATTTTCAGGCTGACGGCGGAGATCAGTTTCAGATCGGCGGGAACCTGGCGTCCGGCTTCCAGGTAGACGATGTCGCCGACTTCCAGGTCGCGGGCGGGAATCTCGGTGGGGAGGCCGTCACGCCGGACAAAGGCTTTGGGACTTGTAAGGGTTTTCAGGGCGTCCAGGGCTTTTTGGGCCTTGCCCTCCTGGATGACGCCAATGACAGCGTTTACCAGAATGACGGTGAAAATGATGGCGGCGTCGCTGTATTCTTTCAGAAGGATGGAGATGGCAGCGGCGGCCAGAAGGATGTAGATTAAAGGATCATTGATCTGCTCCAGAAAGGACTGCAGGAAAGTCTTGGGCTTTTTTTCTTCGAGGACGTTCCGGCCCCGTGGGGAGGTGGTCGATGGATTCATGGCGGGCACTTCCGGTCTTTTTTTTAATCCAAGCTTATGTGGAAAAAGGAAGGAATATTCCAGGTGGGATTCGCCGGAACAGGTGGTGACAGGTGTGCGAAGAAATGGTAAAATAATGGTAAAAGAAGTGCGAAACCAGAGAAGAAAGGAGTGTCTGACTTATGGGAAGAAAATGGAAACGCAGGATTTTGCTGGAAGCGGTTTTTCTGGCGGCAGCGGCGGGAACCGGCATGTCAGCATCGGCAGAGCAGGGAGCGGATTTTCCGTGGATGATCCGAGTGAACGGGGAGGTTTATGAATCGGATGGGGAAAAATCCTCTGTTACAGCCCGGTGCGGGATGATGGACGGAGAGATTTCGTCGGAAGTGGAAGCAGGAGAGGTTCCGGTACAGAATGATCAGTCGAATTTCGGAGTTGGATATGGGTATCAGTATCTGGACGGAGCAATTGACGTTTATATGCCGGAAGTAGACGAGGGGAGCTGGATTCGATTTGTGAAGGCAGACGGAGAGGGAACGGAGCTTTTCCTTGCGGATGCGCCAGCGTTTTCGCTTACAGATGCGCTTTCCAGCCGATATGATCCGTTTGAGGTGAAATCCGGAAATTATACGTGGAATTGTGCGGAAAATGGAGTGATGAAGGGGATACAGGCCTGCGGCGCGGCGCCGCTGGAAGAAGCGGAGATGGAAGCGGCCGCGAAACTAAAACTCCCGGATTATAATCGGATGGATTCCGTGACGTATACCTTTTCGACAGTGGTTGATCCGGATGTGCTGACCGTCTCGGTGTGGAGCGCGGAGGCGATTGGAAAGACGGAGGAAAAGGCAGAGACGGAAGAGGTGTATGAGGGAGAAATGCCGATGCTGGAGCTAGAGGCCGGGAAGGTCTATTTGTTTCAGGCGGAGTGGCTGGAGGAGGCTTTTGAGGAGCGGGGATTTTTCGGAAAGGCGGATTATGTGCTGGTGACGGAATGAGGCTTTAGGGGTCGCTTTGGCGTTCCTTGGCGCGCCAGAGGACGAAGTCCCAGTGTTCGTTTTCGATGCGGGCAATCCGTTCGTAGTAGGCTTTCCTGCGTTTGGCCTGTTTTTGGCGGCGGATTTCCGAAACCTGAT
Source organism: Eubacteriales bacterium (assembly GCA_030536575.1). Lineage (GTDB taxonomy): Bacteria > Bacillota > Clostridia > Lachnospirales > Lachnospiraceae > Limivivens. Next base: position 8,945 of record JAUNPS010000031.1, read on the forward strand.
TGACGGCGACTCCGGCGGCGACAAGAAGACCGGCGAAAAATTCGCGTTCGTTCAGGGTACTGCCGCCGAGGAGATCGAGAAGGACTCCGCAGAAAAACTGGCCGCAGAAGCTCAGGAGCGTCAGGCGGTACGCCGGGATTTTCGGTACGAGGAAATTGCATAGGGCGACGGTTCCGACGCCAAGGATACCGCCGCACCAAATTCGGAGGCGGAATGGGCCTGGGGCCGCTGTTTCCGGGATGGAAAACGCCAGCAGCAGGCAGACGGGCAGGCCGATTAGGTGATTGACCAGGGAACCCTGGAGGGCGCCGATCCGGTCTGCCAGACGGGCATTGACCGTTCGGGACAGGACGACGGTGAGTCCGGCGGCCGTGGAAAGCAGGACATACAGTCCTTTCTGAAGGGAGGAACGCTCGAACATGAGCGCGATTCCGGAAAGAGCGAGCAGGAGTCCTGTTATGCTGAGGGATTTGCCCGGATGCCGTACCATGCCGAACCAGCCAAATGTGTCGATCAGATAAGAAAAAACAAGCTGCGCAAACAGGCTCAGAGCAAGGATGCTCGTCAGGCTGATTTGGGAGAAGGCGAGATTGTCAAAGACGGTTGTCAGGACGCCGATGACGCCGCCGGTGAACATCCAAAGTGGAAGATTGCGGAGGGATGGAAAAGGCTTCTTTTGGAAAGCCAGCGTGGCAGCGGCAAATACGGAGCCGACGATATGGATGAACAGGGCTGCGTGGTAAGCGCCATATTGCGCGCTCAGTTCGCCGTTCATTTGGATCATGACAGCGAGAATTGTTCCGTGCGGACGTATGCGTTTGGAGAGCGTGTGATTGCAGAGGGCTTACCAAGTGAACGGCTGCTTCTGGTGGCTGGCGGGAGGGCCAAGGTGGGCGTGGATGCGCCCAATGGGAAGAGCGTGATTTTGTGCTTTTACATTTCCGAGGGATTAATGGGGGAGGCGGAGCTGTTTTCGGGAACGGATGTGGGAAGTACGTCTGTGACGGCTCTGGAAAATTTCCGGTGTATTGCGGTTCCTTTGCGGGAAAATCGAAAATACCTGGAGGAGAATCTGACGTTTGTGCGGATTGCCGCGCAGGAACTGGCGAAGAAGCTTGTACAAAGCACGGAGCGGGTTGTGGAAAATACACTTTATGGGGCGGAAGCAAGGCTTTGCCGTTATATTTTGGGGGCTTCGGAGAAGGGGGCTTTTCGGGATGTGATGACGGATGTGGCGTGTTCGGTGGGGGTGAGTTACCGGCATTTGTACCGGATGATGGAGGGGCTGTGCAAGGAGGGGATTTTGGAGAAGACAGGGGCGGGATATCGGATTTGTGACAGGGAGAGGCTTTTGGGGAGACTTCGATAAATTTCAAAATTTTTCATTTTTTTCTTGCATTTTTGAAAAAAGGTGCTATAATAAGGTTCATGGGGCATTGGCGCAGCTGGGAGCGCGATACGTTCGCAACGTATAGGCCGTGGGTTCGAATCCCATATGCTCCACGCAGAAACGGATCGTCTAAAAGGACGGTTCGTTTTTTACTTTATAAGAAACACCGTTTTATGATAAAACTGTAATACATTGCTCCTATAAAACAAAAAGCCCTCCGAGCTGGGTACTGAGCGCCAGTGGCGCTCGTTTAGCACCGACCAAAGCGGAGCGTAGAAGCACACTTTTGTTCTTGTTCCTTCTCTCTAAAAATTCCCAATATAACGGCAAAACCTTGTCTCTGCCCTATAAAGCGTATTTTCTATAACTCACCAGACGAATCCGAAAGAATTGAGAAAATTAGTTTTCATAATCGAGGGCTTTCAGAATTGTGGAAATGATCTGGCAGATACCGCTGACCTGGACTTCAGAGGGATGTTTCAGCCAGTAAGTATAGCCGGAAATGACGGCAGAAGCGGCCAGTTCCAGGATGAGACTGGCGTTATTGGCAGTGCGGTCGCGAAAGAGGCGTTCCCACAGGTGGTATTTGATGGCATCTTTCCATTTTTCGATGAAGCGGCAGTCAGGGTTGGCGACCAGCAGGGTGTAGAAGAGGACTTTGTTTTGGCCGATAAAATCCAGGGTTTGGGTGAAGAATTGAAGGTCTTCTTCTTCGCGGAGGGTGCGGTTCATGATTTGGTCGTTTTGCTGAACCAGGGCGGCGATCAGGCTGTTTTCGATTTCCAGCAGGATTTCGTCGGTGTTCTGGTAATAGACGTAAAAGGTGCTGCGGGCGATAAAGGCGTGACGGCAGAGTTCTTTTACTGTGAGTTCGGAAAGGGGACGTTCCTGTAAAAGGTCAATAAGGGCTTTTTGAAGGGCGGCCTGGGCGGGTGTACAGGCGGGGGCAGTTAATTTGCGGATGGAGCCGTAGGGGTTTTGCATGGGAGTCACCTCGGTTTTTCTGCTTATTATAGCAGTTTCACCGAGACTTCGCAAGGATGCTGCTGACCACCGCGCCACCGCCAGGTTTTTCCGATAAGGTATGTTGGCCAGGCTATACCTGCCGAATCGCGGCAGCCAGGCTGACTGTTCCAGGACGTGTCGGTCAATGCCAATCCCGCCGAACCAACGAAAGAACCCGCGTCCTTCTACCGCGACGCCGCTTCCAAACACCTCGCCACAGCATCCCGGATCCCCTCCGAAGTCACCGTCGCCCCGCTGACCGCATCCACCTCATAAGTCTGCGCTTCTACGATTGCGTCAGGAAGCTGTGCGATCGCAGCTCCGCCCAGATCGGGAGTCTCCGAATTTTCCCCAACGGTTACACTGGCAATGCTGCCATTCTGAATGACGACCGTGACGTCAAAGTTGCCTTTTTTGCCTTTGGCTGTCTCGGTATAGGAGCCGTCCGTCCAGGTTCCCGCTGCCCCGATTTCGTAGGACTGCGCGTTTTTATCATTGGAAGTGCTGCATCCGGTAAGAAAAACCAGGCCTCCCGCAATAAGAAATAGAAAAGCTCGCTTCTTCATAGTTTTTGTCGCTCCTTCTGTCCAAAAATCTTTTTACAAACATTTATAGGATAGCCGAAGGAAGGAGAAAAAGATACGACACAAACGGCGCTTATGTCTAAATATTTATGTCTGGTATGCAGGAAACTGGCTGGGGCATGCCGCCGCCCACGCAGAGACGGTGGCTTATAGAGAGCGTAAAAGCGAAATGGGAAACTGGCCAGGGCATGCCGCCGCCAGCGCAGAGACGGTGGCTCATAGAGAGCGTGAAAGCGAAATGGGAAATTGGCCTAGGGTATGCCGCCAGCGTGAAGACAATGGCCCAAAGAGAGCACATGAAGGCGAAACGAGAAACTGGCTGGGGCATGTCGCCGCCCACGCAGAGACGGCGGCCCATAGGGAGCGCGAAACCTAACCCGGAAAATCGCCGGAATCCCCGCTGCATCGAAACCCGTCATGCCGTTTCAGCTCCTCCTCCAAATACTTCAAATACTTCTTCATCATATCCGTATGCTTATGCTTCCGGCTGATCAGATACCCCACATGCACCGGCTCCACCGGCGCCCGAAAAGGCACCGCCACCACCTCCCCCGAAGCCGGAAGCTCCTCCGGCAGCACCGGCCCGATACTGAAACAATCACTGTTTCGCAGAAACGAAAGCTTCGTCGCCCGGTCACTGACCGAAATCGTCTTTTCAGACAGCTCATGCAGTAGAATCTCCTCCGTAAAATGGGAAGAAGCCCCTTCCTGGTCATAGATGACAAAGGGATAGGGCTCCAGCTCCGCAATCGTAAGCGCCGGTTTCCTGGCCAGCGGATGGCCGCTCCGGATGAGAATCCGAAGCGGAAGGCTCCCGATTTCGCAGAAATCCAGATCATTGTCATCCAGGGCTTTCTGGATGACCGGCATATGGCTGTCATGGAGGCATACAATGCCGAGATCGCTCCGGTCGGCGGCAAGATCCTGAATGACGCTCTGCGTAGGGACTTCCCGCAGGGCGAAGTGGCAGCGTTCCGGGGCGAGGGCGTGAAACAGCCGATGAAAGGCCGCGGCGGCGAAAGGAAGGCGCTGGGCCGAGACGGAAAAACGGAGGGAAAGCAGGTCACGGTTCTGGTAGCGCTGTTTGAGAAAATCAGCCTGTTCGACGATCTCCCTGGCATGTTTCAGGAAATCTTCTCCTTCGGGGGTCAGGATGACACCGCGGTTGGTGCGCTTGAACAGGGTGATCCCCAACTCGGTTTCCGTTTCCTTGACGGCGAGGGAGAGGGCCGCCTGGGAGACATAGAGGCATTTCGCCGCCTCGGAAAAGGAGCGGTGCTGGGTGATTTCAATGATATATTTCATATTTTGAAGAGTCATAAGGCTTCCCGGCTTTCTAAAGTTTTTCATAGTTTATCACAAAGTTTCGGAATTGAAAAGCCTTGCTATTATATTTTTTAATATCCAGCCATAAGAAACTATTGCTTTACCAGCCATGCTCCCTATGTTATAGTAAACCTGATGAACAAGTTTTTCGGTTTTTCAGAAGTTTATAGGCGTTTGACCTATAAATTTTTTTAAAACCCGATTGTTAAAAAATAAACAAATAAGAAAGGAAGGAACGTACCATGAGCAGCAAAATTACCATTATCGGCGCCGGAAGCGTCGGCTCAACCATTGCCTACACATTATCCGCCAGCGATATTGCATCGGAAATCGTCCTGATCGATATCAATAAAGAGAAGGTTGCGGGAGAGGTCATGGATATCGAGCAGGGAACCTGTTTCCGCGACCCCATTTCCATCGTAGCCGGGGAATATGAGGATGCGAAGGATTCGGATATTGTGATCATTACTTCCGGCATTGCGCGCAAGCCCGGCCAGACCCGGATCGAGCTGACCCAGACGAACGTCAACATCTTAAAGAGCATTACGCCGGAGATCGTAAAGGCTGCGCCGAACGCCCTTTATATCATTGTGAGCAATCCGGTGGATATTATGACGTATGTCTTTACGAAAATTTCGGGACTGCCGGAGAGACAGATTATCGGCTCCGGGACGATTCTGGATACCGCCCGCCTGCGCTGCGGCCTGTCGGAACATTTCAAGATCGCGCAGAGAAACATTCATGCGTATGTGTTCGGCGAGCATGGGGATACGTCCTTCATTCCGTGGACAGGAGCTTATATTTCCGGCGTCAGTGTGGATGAATACTATGAAATCATGAAGAGTCAGGGCAGGACGGATGTGGAAAAGCTGGATAAGGAGGCTATGCTGACGTATGTGCAGAAGTCCGGCGGAAAGATCATTGCCAATAAAGGGGCGACGTTCTATGCGGTTTCCACGGCAGTCTGCCAGATCTGCAGAAGGCTTGTGGCGGCATCGGATTCGATGGCGACGGTTTCGACGATGATGCATGGGGAATATGGGATTGAAGACGTCTGCCTCAGCATTCTGACGATCATCGGGCCGGATGGGGCGAAAGGCAAGGTGCCGATGCGCATGAACAAAGCGGAAATCGAAAAACTGCAGGCCAGCGCGCGGGCGCTCAAAGACGTCATTGCCCAGATTGAGTTATAGGAATTCGCATGTATAGAAAGGAAAAAATATGAAGTACAGCTATTATCCAGGGTGCACCCTACGCACCAAGGCGAAGCAGCTCGACACCTACGCCCGCGCTTCCGCCTCAGCCCTGGGCTTCGAACTGGAAGAAATCGAAAACTGGCAATGCTGCGGCGGCGTCTACCCCCTGGGCAGCGACGAAATCGCCACCAAATTATCCTCCGTCCGCGCACTTTCCGAAGCCAGAGACAAAAACCAGGAGCTCGTCACCCTCTGCTCCGCCTGTCACCACGTCATCAAACGCGTCAACGACGACATGAAAAACGTGGACGACATCCGCACCAGAGCCAACAACTACCTGAAACTGGACACTCCCTACACCGGCGAAACCACCGTCCTCCACTACCTGGAAGTCCTCCGCGACCGCGTCGGCTTCGACACCATCAAAGAAAAAGTGGTCAATCCCCTGAAGGGCAAAAAAATCGGCGCCTACTACGGCTGCCTCCTCCTTCGGCCGGGAAAGATCCTGGAATTCGACAATCCGGAAAACCCGCAGATCATGGAGGATTTCATCCGCGCCATCGGCGGCACCCCTGTGATCTATCCCTACCGGAACGAGTGCTGCGGCGGTTATATTTCCCTGAAAGAAAAAGAAATGTCCCAGACCATGAGCAGCAAAATCATGGACAGCGCAGAGGGCTTCGGAGCCGACATGCTCATTACCGCCTGTCCCCTGTGCCTGTATAACTTAAACAAGAGCGGAAACGGCAAGCTTCCGGTCTACTACTTCACCGAGCTTCTGGCAGAAGCCCTGGGTGTGAAAGAGGAGGTGACAGAGTAGTGGAAAAAGCAAAAAAACAGGTCGAAATGATCAAAGAGATCAGCGGAGTAAACCCCTTAAAATGCATGAAATGCGGAAAATGTTCCGCTACCTGCCCGTCCTTTAACGAAATGGATATCAAACCCCACCAGTTCGTCTCCTACGTGGTAAACGAGGATATTGAGGCGCTGGTAAATTCCAAATCCTTATGGAAATGCCTTTCCTGCTTTGCCTGCGTGGAGCGCTGTCCCAGAGACGTAAAGCCCGGCAAACTCATCGACGCCGCAAGGCAGCTCGTGGTGCGCCAGAAAGGGCAGAACTATCTGACAGCCGATGAAATTCCGGAACTGCTGGATCCGGAACTGCCGCAGCAGTTGCTTGTCAGCGCATTTCGCAGATACAGGAGGTGAGTCTTTTGCAGAGGATTGGAGTGTTTGTCTGTCATTGCGGAAGCAATATCGCCGCAACGGTAGACGTCAAAAAAGTAGTGGAAATCGCCGCCATGGAGCCTGGAGTCGTCCACGCGGAAGACTATCAGTACATGTGCTCGGAGGCCGGCCAGGCCAAAATCGCAGCAGCGATCAAAGAAAAAAATCTGACGGGGATCGTGGTATGTTCCTGCTCCCCGCGGATGCATGAAACCACCTTCCGCAAGGCGGCGGAGCGGGCGGGCTTAAACCCGTATATGGTGGAAATTGCAAACATCCGGGAACATTGCTCCTGGATTCACAAAGATATCGAAGAAGCCACGAAAAAAGCCGTGATCCTGGCAAGGGCCGCCATCGCGAAGGTGAATTTAAACGCCCCGCTGCATCCCGGCGAGAGCCGCGTGACGAAGCGCGTGCTGGTCATCGGAGGCGGCATTGCGGGCATCCAGACGGCCCTGGACATTGCGGACGCGGGCTACGAAGTGGATATTGTGGAAAAAACGCCCAGCATCGGCGGAAGAATGTCCCAGCTCGACAAGACGTTCCCGACCCTGGACTGCTCGGCCTGTATCCTGACCCCGAAGATGGTGGAAGCGGCCGCCCATGAGAAAATCACGATCTATACATACAGCGAAGTGGAGAAAGTCAGCGGCTTCGTCGGCGATTTTACGGTAGATATCCGCAGGAAAGCCCGCAGCGTCGATATGGACAAATGTACGGGCTGCGGTGTCTGCCAGGAAAAATGTCCCTCCAAGAAAGCGCCCAGCGAATTTAACCGGGGCCTGAACACCCGAAGCGCCATTTATACGCCCTTCGCCCAGGCCATTCCGAACGTTCCGGTCATCGACCGTGAGCACTGCATTAAATTTAAGACCGGAAAATGCGGCGTCTGCGCAAAGGTTTGTCAGGCGGGAGCCATCGATTACGACCAGAAGGACGAAATCATTACCGAAAAGTACGGAGCAATCGTCGTAGCCACCGGGTTTGACACGATCAAACTGGACAAATACGATGAATACGCCTACAGCCAGAGCAAGGACGTGATCACCTCTCTGGAGCTGGAGCGGATCATGAATGCGGCAGGCCCCACGAAAGGCCATCTGGAACGCCTCTCCGACGGCAAAGCGCCGAAGGAAATGGTCTTCATTCAATGCGTCGGAAGCCGCTGCTCGGACGACAGAGGAAAGAGCTACTGCTCGAAAATCTGCTGCATGTACACCGCAAAACACGCAATGCTGATCAGAGATAAATATCCGGACGTCAATGTGACCGTGTTCTACATCGATGTGCGTACTCCCGGCAAGAACTTCGACGAATTTTACCGCAGGGCCGTGGAACAGTACGGCGTAAACTATATCAAAGGCCAGGTCGGGAAAGTCATTCCCCAGCCGGACGGCAAGCTGCTGGTGCAGGGCGTGGATCTTCTGGATAACCGCCAGATCCTGAAAGAGGCCGACATGGTGGTTCTGGCGACGGCCATCGAGCCCGACCCGGACGTGCGCAAGATTGCTACCATGCTGACCGCAAGCATTGATACGAATAACTTCCTGACCGAAGCCCACGCAAAACTGCGTCCGGTGGAATCCCCCACGGCGGGCATCTTCCTTTCCGGCGTCTGCCAGGGGCCGAAGGATATCCCGGAGACGGTCGCTCAGGCCGGAGCGGCGGCGGTGAAGGCCATCGGGCTTCTGGCAAAGGACAAATTGCTGACAAACCCGTGTACGGCCCAGTCCGACGAACTTCTGTGCAACGGCTGTTCCGCCTGCGCGAATGTGTGTCCTTACGGCGCGATCAGCTATGAAGACAGACTGGTGAATGACCATGGAATCCGCGAAACCCGCCGCATTGCCGTGGTAAACAACGCGTTGTGCCAGGGCTGCGGGGCCTGTACCGTGACCTGCCCGTCCGGAGCCATGGACTTGCAGGGCTTTTCCAACAGACAGATTATTGCGGAGGTGGATGCGATATGCCGATAGAAGCAAAAGAGGAATTCAGACCGAAAATTGTGGCGTTCTGCTGTAACTGGTGCAGCTACGCAGGCGCAGACCTGGCCGGCAGCAGCCGCCTGACCTACCCGGCCGACGTGAAAATCATCCGCGTGCCCTGTTCCTGCCGGGTGAATCCCATGTTCATTTTACGGGCCTTCGAAAAAGGGGCTGATGGGGTGATCTTATGCGGATGCCATCCGGGAGACTGCCATTACAGTACCGGAAACTATTATGCCAGACGGCGTATGACCCTGCTGTTCTCCATGCTGGATTACATCGGCGTGGAAAACGGGCGTACCCGCGTGGAATGGGTATCCGCGGCGGAGGGTGTGAAATTCTCTGCGACGATGAACGAGTTCGTGGAAAAGATTTATTCCCTTGGGAAGAACGTCAGATTGGAGGATTTGCGATGCAGGAATTAATCAAGCGTGCGAAGGAACTGCTGGCGGACGGAACCGTTGTCCGGGTTTTGGGCTGGAAAGCCGGAGACCTGCCTTACAATCCGGAGCCTGCGTACTTCGAAAAAGAGGAGGACTTCCGGGATTTCGTGTACAACGGATTCTGCGGGGCCAACTTGAGCAAATATATGATCGAAGCCTCCAAACTGGAGGGAAAAACCATGGTCTGTTTAAAGCCGTGCGATACCTACAGCTTTAACCAGCTTTTGAAAGAGCACCGGGTAGACCGGGAAAAGGCTTACATTGTGGGCGTGGGATGCAAGGGCAAGCTGGACATTGAAAAAATCAAAGCCCAGGGAATCAAAGGAATCCAGGCTATTTCCGGGGCGGAGCTTACGGATGCCGGGGATGTTCTGACGATCCAGACCCTCTATGGCGAGAAGACCTGCGCTTACGGGGATGCAATGCTGGAGCGCTGCCACGTCTGTAAGGGCAAGGAACACCGGATTTACGACGAAATCATCGGCGAATCCAAGGATACGAAGGACGCCGACCGGTTCGAAGAAGTGAAGAAGATCGAGGCAATGAGCCCGGAGGAGAAATTTGCCTTTTTCCAGAAGGAATTGAGCAAATGCATCCGCTGCAATGCCTGCCGGAACGTTTGTCCGGCCTGCAGCTGCCGCAAATGCGTCTTTGACAGCAACAAATTCGACAGCTCCCAGAAGGCCAACGCCGACTCCTTCGAAGAAAAAATGTTCCATATCATCCGGGCCTTCCATGTAGCGGGCAGATGCACGGACTGCGGCGAGTGCAGCCGGGTATGTCCCCAGGGAATCCCGCTCCATCTGTTTAACCGGAAGTTCATCAAGGATATTGACGAATTTTACGGGGAATATCAGGCCGGGGAGGACATTGAGGCAAAAGGGCCGCTGACCGACTTCACCTTTGGAGACGTGGAGCCGAGTATTGTAGGAAAGAGGGGGTAAGGATGTATAAGATAGCGAAAGAAAATCTGTCCGCGCTCTTTGGGAAGATTGCCGAAAGCCGGGAACTGTATCTTCCGGTGAACATCAGCGGGCAGGCGAATTTTGCGGCCTGGAGCGAAGGGTCCGCCGTAGATCTGGATACGTTAAAGACCGTGAAATCCCCCAAGGACGCCTTCTTTCCCCAGAGCGAGAACCTCTACACGGTGAAGAAGGACGGAAAGAAGCTTTCCGTGGAGCCGGAAGCCTTAAAAGACCGGGATTTTGTGGTGTTTGGGATGAAAGCCTGCGACGTGCAGGGCATTCAGGTGCTGGACAAGGTCTTTCTGGCTGATCCGGTAGATACGTTTTATGCGGCGCGGAGAGCCCATGGAACCATTGTGGCGCTGGCGTGTCATGAGCCGGAGGAGACGTGTTTCTGCAAGGTATTCGGCATTGACTGCGCGGAACCCGCGGCGGATGTGGCCGCCTGGATGGTGGACGGAGAACTTTACTGGAAGGCTCTGACGGAAAAAGGCGAGGCCCTGACGGAAGCGGTTCAGAGCCTGCTCACCAGCGCGGAGGGCGAAGAAGAAAAGATTGAAGAAGAGAAGAAAGCAATCCGCGCCATTGTGGAAAAACTTCCGTATTCCCATCTGTCCTTAGAGGGCTGGAACGGGGATTCGCTGAAGGAAAAATTCGATTCCCCTCTGTGGGAGGAACTGTATAAACCGTGCCTGGCCTGCGGGACGTGTACGTTCGTATGCCCGACCTGCCAGTGCTACGACATTAAAGATTATGACACCGGACACGGCGTGAAGCGCTACCGCTGCTGGGATTCCTGCATGTACTCGGATTTCACGATGATGGCCCACGGGAACAACCGCACCAGCCAGATGCAGCGTTTCCGCCAGCGGTTCATGCACAAGCTGGTCTATTTCCCGGCCAACAACGACGGGATGTATTCCTGCGTGGGCTGCGGCCGCTGTGTGGAAAAATGTCCGGCAGCCTTAAACATTGTAAAAGTTATCAAGTCCTTTCAGAAAGAAGGTGAATGAGCATGAGCGAATGTACCTGTCACAAGAATTATACGCTGGATACGCTGATCCCGAAGGTGGGCGTGATTACGGATATCCGGGAGGAGACGCCGGATGTGAAGACGTTTCGGGTCAATGCGCCGGAGGGCGGAAAGCTGTTTGAACATATGCCGGGGCAATGCGCCATGCTCTGTGCGCCGGGCATCAGCGAAGGGATGTTTTCGATTACGTCGTCGCCGACGAATAAGGAATATCAGGAATTCAGCATCAAAAAATGCGGGATTCTGACGGATTACCTGCACAGCCTGCAGGTGGGGGATGAGATTACCGTCCGCGGGCCTTACGGGAATCATTTTCCGGTGGAAGAGGAGCTGAAGGGGAAGAACCTGCTGTTTATTGCAGGCGGGATCGGCCTTGCGCCGCTGCGTTCCGTGATTAATTATGTGCTGGACAACCGGGAAAATTACGGGAGCGTGGATATTTTGTACGGTTCTCGTTCGGCGGACGATCTGGTGCAGTTAAAGGAGATTCAGGAAGTCTGGATGAAGACCGAGGGCGTGAATGTGTATCTGACCATTGACCGGGAACAGGAAGGCTGGGACGGCCATGTGGGTTTCGTTCCGTCCTATTTAAAAGAACTGGAATTTTCCACCGACAAGACGGCGCTGGTCTGCGGCCCGCCCATTATGATTAAATTCGTGTTGGCGGCGCTGGAGGAGATGGGTTTCAGCAAAACCCAGGTTTACACTACGCTGGAGCTTCGGATGAAATGCGGAATCGGGAAATGCGGCCGCTGCAACATTGGGGCGAAATATGTGTGCAAGGACGGCCCGGTGTTCCGATGCGACGAGGTGGACGAACTTCCGGACGAGTATTAAGCGGGAAGGGAGTTTCGGGAGGCACGGCGGAGGCCGCGAAAGCTGCCGGGAGATACTGGCGGGGGAAGCGTAATCCTGGCTGAACGGGCGCTCGAAGCCGCCGGAACGCAAAACATAAGTGACGAGAGAATCGAAAGAAAGGACTGGTAACGAACATGGAAAACATGGTCAACGTATATTTTTTCGGTAAAAAATACAGCGTACCCGCAGATCTGACGATCATGACCGCAATGGAATACGCCGGCTACACCTTAAAGCGGGGCTGCGGCTGCCGCCACGGCTTCTGCGGCGCCTGCGCGACCATTTACCGGATCAAGGGAAAGAACGAATTAAAAACCTGCCTTGCCTGTCAGACCCAGGTGGAAGAAGGCATGTATGTGGCAAGCATCCCGTTTTTCCCCACAGACAAGCGCACCTATGACATTGAAGAGATTAAGCCGAACCAGCAGATCATGATGGAACTGTACCCGGAAATCTATAGCTGCATCGGCTGCAATGCCTGTACGAAAGCCTGTACCCAGGATCTGAACGTGATGCAGTACATTGCCTACGCCCAGCGCGGGGAGCTGGAAAAATGCGCGGAAGAATCCTTCGACTGCGTAAGCTGCGGCTGCTGTTCCGTCCGCTGCCCGGCGGAAATTTCCCATCCGATGGTGGGCCTTCTGGCAAGACGCCTCACCGGAAAATACCTTGCGCCGGAGTCGAAGCACCTGACGAAGCGCGTGGAGGAGATCCATGCGGGGGCTTACGACGATTTGATCGAGCAGATCATGCAGAAGCCGATTACCGAAATGCAGGAACTTTACAACACCAGAGAGATTGAGAAATAAGGAGGGACAGCCATGTTTACCCCAGAGATGATGGAATCGATTAAAAAGGTGGAAGCCACCAGAGACGCGCGGATGGGGATGGAACCCCGGCGCATGACGGCTGAGGAAAAGGACACCCTCCTGAAAGCCTTCCATCCGGACTACCGGGAAGACGGATTTGTGGAGATCCGGATCGGGCCGAACAAGGGACAGAAGGTTCCCACGGAATTAGGCCATCTTCTGCACTCCAACAGCCGTTTACTATTTGACAAAGTGGACTTAAATCAGGTAGACTATGATGTAGACGTGCTGGTGATCGGCGGCGGCGGAGCGGGTGCTTCCGCGGCCATCGAGGCCCATGAGGCGGGAGCGAAGGTCTGCATTGTGACGAAGCTTCGGATCGGGGATGCCAATACGATGATGGCCGAGGGCGGTATCCAGGCGGCGGACAAGGAGAACGATTCTCCGGTGCAGCATTATCTGGACGCCTTTGGCGGCGGCCATTTCGCCGCAAGGCCGGAGCTTCTGCGCAGGCTGGTCATGGAAGCGCCGGACGCCATCCAGTGGCTGAACAAGCTGGGCGTGATGTTCGACAAGGACGAAGAAGGGACGATGGTGACGACCCACGGCGGCGGAACCTCCAGAAAGCGGATGCATGCCTGCAAGGATTATTCCGGTGCGGAGATCATGCGCACTCTGCGGGACGAGGTGCTGAACCGCCAGATTCCGGTGATCGAGTTCACCTCGGCGGTGGAGCTGATCAAGGATGAAAAAGGGCAGGTTGCCGGGGCGGTTCTGCTGAATATGGAGACGGACGATTACCTGGTGGCGAGAGCCAAGACGGTGATTATCGCGACGGGAGGAGCCGGACGCCTGCATTACCAGAACTTCCCGACTTCGAACCACTACGGGGCTACCGCGGACGGCCTGGTGATGGGCTATCGTGCCGGAGCGCCGCTTCTGTATCAGGATACGATCCAGTACCACCCGACGGGTGTCGCGTACCCGGCGCAGATTTACGGTGCGCTGGTGACGGAGAAGGTGCGTTCCCTGGGAGCCATGCTGGTCAATGTGGACGGCGAAGCGTTTATGCATCCGCTGGAGACCCGCGACGTGGCTGCGGCTTCGATTATCCGGGAATGTACGGCCAGAGGAAAAGGCGTTACGACGCCTCTGGGAAGCGGCGTGTGGCTGGATACCCCGATGATCGAGCGGATCGGCGGGGAAGGAACCATTGAAAAGCGGATTCCGGCTATGCTGCGGATGTACATGAACTATGATATCGATATGCGCAAGGTGCCGATCCTGGTTTACCCGACCCTGCATTATCAGAACGGCGGCCTGGAGATCGGCGGCGACGGTTTTACGAAGGTGATCGATAACCTGCTGGTGGCCGGAGAGGCCGTTGGGGGAATCCACGGAAGAAACCGTCTGATGGGAAATTCCCTGCTGGATATCATTGTTTTCGGACGCAATGCAGGAAAGGCCGCTGCGGCGAAGGCGAAAGACGTAGAGCTTGGCGCCATGACCCTTTCCCACATCGAGGACTATGCGAAGGAACTGGAGAGCGCCGGAATCGTCTCCGACGACGTTTCCCCGCTGCTTCTGCCGAAATATGCCCGTCATGAGAGATAACCAGTTGTGACGGCGGGGCGGGTATTCCCGGAAAAGGGGATGCCCGCAGGCCGCCGGATGCGAAAAAGAAGGAGTGAGAGCGATGCGCGAAATAGAAGTAAGCCGGATTACGGATGTAGTCGAAAAGCTTTGTATTGCGGCAAACGAGCATTTACCGGAGGATGTGAAGGGCGCGATCCGTTCCTGCCGGGCCTGTGAGGACGGGGAGATTGCGAAGGGCGTGCTGGACAATATCATCGAGAACTTCGAGATTGCGGATGCGGAAAATGTTCCCATCTGCCAGGATACCGGGATGGCCTGCGTGTTCCTGGAAATCGGCCAGGATGTGCACCTGACGGGCGGAAATCTGGCGGATGCGGTGAATGAGGGCGTCCGCAGAGGGTATGATAAGGGCTATCTGCGCAAATCCGTTGTGAAAGACCCGATCCGCAGAGGAAACACCGGGGACAATACGCCGGCGATGATTTATACGGAGATTGTACCGGGTGAAAATGTGAAAATTACCGTGGGGCCGAAAGGATTTGGAAGCGAAAATATGAGCGCGATCCGGATGTTTAAACCCTCAGCCGGACTTCAGGGAATCAAGGATTTCATTCTGGAAACCGTGGAGACTGCGGGCCCGAACCCATGTCCTCCGATGGTAGTGGGCGTCGGAATCGGCGGAACCTTTGACAAGGCGGCGCTGCTGGCGAAGAAGGCGCTGATGCGGCCCATCGATTCTTCGAACCCGGATCCCTACTATGCGGATCTGGAAAAGGAGATGCTGGGAAAGATTAATGAACTTGGCATTGGGCCCCAGGGATTTGGCGGAAGGACGACGGCCATTGGGCTGAACATCGAGACGCTTCCGACCCACATTGCGGGGATGCCCTGCGCGATTAATATCAACTGCCACGTGACCCGTCACAAAACGGAGGTGATCTGAGATGGAAAAGCATATTACGCTGCCTTTAACGGAAGAACTGGCGAAAACGCTCCATGCCGGGGATACGGTGTATCTGACCGGAACGATTTATACGTCCCGTGACGCGGGGCATAAGAGAATGTGCGAGGCCCTGGCCAGGGGAGAGGAGCTTCCCTTTGATCCCACGGATGCGACGATTTATTATGTGGGGCCGACGCCGGCGAAGCCCGGACAGGTGATTGGGTCTGCGGGGCCAACGACCAGCGGGCGGATGGATGCTTATGCGCCGACGATGATGGCGGTTGGCGCGAGGGGCATGATCGGAAAAGGAGCCAGGCTGCCGGAAGTGGTGGAGGCCATGAAGAAGTATTCCGGGGTTTATTTTGGGGCGATTGGCGGGGCTGGGGCCCTGCTGGCGAAGTGTATTAAGAAGGCGGAGCTGATTGCTTATGAGGATTTGGGGGCAGAGGCTTTGCGGAGGCTTTATGTGGAGGAGATGCCTTTGGTGGTGATTATTGACAGCGAGGGCAGGAATCTGTATGAAGAGGGAAGAGCGGCTTATCTGGCGGCCCGGAAATCGGAATAAGAAGTGTTTTGGAGACGGCGCAGTGTTTTTGCTGCGCTGTTTCTGTATTTCCGCGGACAGTGAATAAAAAAGAATATGGGACAAATCAGGAAGAATAGGGATGCATTTTTGAAAGGGACATGATAGAATAAGGGCAGAGAACAGGATGGAAGGAGGTTCGCAGCCGTATGGGACTTTCTGTATGGACGGAAAGAAGAGAACTCCTGCTTCGCTTTCAGAAGGAATTGTTGGATAAGTTTCCGGAAGAAGATTACAATGTATTTGTTTTCGGAAGTTTTGTCCGCAGCGATTTTCGGGAAGGGCAGAGTGACATTGATATGATTGTTTATTGTAACGACACAAAAAAACAGTATGCAATCCATGAATTTTGTGAGAATTTTTTTGAGGAGCAGGGACTGAGCTCGGATGTATTAAATTATTATTATATACCGGATGCTTATGTCTATGCCGTCGGGATTTTAAATTCTATAAAGCTGACGGACTTCTATCCGCAAAGACTGAAGGATGAACTTTATCTCATTGCAAGAAACTATGGATTTCATCGACGGGAACAGGAAGTTCAAAGAAGGTACTTGAACTGGGATTATCTGATAGGCAGAAAAAGGGCGATGGAAAGGAGGTAGGCTTAAATGGTCGACATACCAAAAGAGATCGAGCAGTATGGTTTTCGGATTGAAACGGAACCGCATGAGGTTGAAAAAACCGTGGGGAGAAACCTGATTATCCTGGCGGAGCAATGTGAGAAGCTTTTGGACTGCTATGAGATGTATGCGTCCAGCACGGAAGAACGGTTCCGCGATGTGGCACTGGAAGCGATGAACAGCTATTTGAACCATATCACCCAGGCGTTCCGGGATATTATGGCATATATCCTGATTAATGACGGCGCTTCGGCATACAGCGAAAGTCTTTCGTTTTATGTGGCGAAGTATTTTACGCTGGATATCAATTGTACGCCGGAAGCGGAAAAGGCAGTAAATTTTTTGAATAGGAGAAATGATCTGGTACATGATTATTTTAATATTTCAAAGCGAAACTATGAGCTAGCCAGGGCCGTGGCAAGCTATGGGGAAGGATTCCGGCAGATGGCGGAGAGCCTGAAAGAATACTGCTATCTCCATTATACGGGACTTAAAATGGATGATGATATCAAAAAAACGATTTCTGGCAGAAAGCCGAAAACAAAATAGTATTGCAAAAGGGCTGGACTTCCAGCCCTTTTGCCGTCTCAGACTTCCAGAATCTTCCCCAGCTCCTTCTCATACCTGCAATACTTCCCATGCTCCGAAAGAAACGGCGAATACGTCCCCTTCCGCACATCCTTCACATACACAATCCCCGTCGCAATCATATACACCAGCGAAAACTTCTCACTCAGGCTGGAAATCCACTCATACGTCTTCGCCTTCCCATTTTCCGCCATAATCAGGCTGTAACCGCCCTCGCAGGGCTCCAGGCGGAAGTAAACCTTTTCCTTCCCGCGCCGTCCCTCCGGCGCATACACCTCGCTGCTGATATAGGACGAAAAATGCTCTTGTAAAAAACGGCGGTAGGATTCCTGGGTAAGCCGCTCGCCGGTCTCCTCCAGGAAAATCCCGTCCCCGCGCTCGATGCGTGTCCGGATGGTCTTTAAAGCGTCCACCGCGCTGTTGATAAAGGAAATGCTGCTGTAAGTCAGCCCTTCCTTTAATGTATCCACCAGGCTATTCGTCAGCGTCTGGCAATGCAGTACCTCTTCATGCAGCTTTTGATCCATCACAATTCCTCCTTCGCATAGACAGTTCCCATTTTCCTCATTATACCAAATTTCTCTGGAAAAGAATAGTAAATTTTTATCCCCCAGGGAGGCTTGTGGGAGGTTTTGGCGCATGGTATACTTTAGAGCATAAAACGGCGCAGTTTTTGAAAGTACAGAAAACAAGAGAAGTACCCCTACGAGGAGGAACCGAAATGAAGAAAAAGAACATCATCCGTTTTTTCAGCACATTAGCCATAACCGCATCTTTGCTTGCGGCGAGTGCACTGTTTGTAAGCGCAGATGCAGAGAACCAGGACGTAGTTGTGACCATGCCCCTGACAAGCGAACCCACCTCCGGCTTCGACCCGGCATACGGCTGGGGCGCGGGAGAGCACGTCCATGAACCCCTGATCCAGAGCACCCTGGTGCGTACAACCAAAGACCTGGAAATCGAAAACGACCTGGCCACGGAATATAGCTGCAGCGACGACGGCCTGACCTGGACGGTCACAATCCGAGACGACGTCAAATTCACCGACGGCGAACCATTGACCGCCTCCGACGTAGCCTTCACCTACAACACCTGCCGGGACGCCAGCTCCGTAAACGACTTCACGATGCTGAAAGAAGCCGTCGCCATCGACGACACCACCGTAGAATTCCACATGAACGAGCCGTATTCGATTTGGCCCTACACCATGGCCATCGTCGGCATTGTGCCGGAGCACGCCTATGACGAAAACTACGGCCAGAACCCCATCGGCTCCGGGCGCTACATCCTGAAGCAATGGGACCGCGGCCAGCAGGTCATCTTCGAAGCCAACTCGGACTATTACGGCGAAACCCCGAAAATCCAGAAACTGACCGTCCTGTTCATGGAAGAAGACGCAGCCCTCGCGGCGGCCATGGCCGGTCAGGTAGACGTGGCCCATACGGCGGCCATGTACAGTGAGCAGACCATTGACGGCTACAGCCTTCTGGCAGTCGAGACCGTAGATAACCGCGGATTTAACCTGCCGACCACGGAACCGGAAGAAATCGACGGCATTACCTATGGCAATGCATTGACCTCCGACGTCAATGTGCGCCGCGCCATCAACCTGGCCATCGACCGGGAAGAAATGATCGAAAACGTCCTGAACGGCTACGGCACCGCGGCCTACAGCGTCTGTGACAAAATGCCCTGGTACAACGAAGAAGCCGTTACCGAATATGATTTAGACGCCGCGAAAGCCCTGATGGACGAAGCGGGCTGGGTGGAAGGCTCGGATGGCATCCGGGAAAAAGACGGCGAGAAAGCGGAGCTTACCCTGATGTTCGCAAACGGCGACTCCGTCCGCCAGGCTTTGGCAGAGGACACCGCCAACCAGCTTCGGGAGCTCGGCATTTCCGTAAAAACAGAGAGCGTTGGCTGGGACACCGCCTACGACCGTGCCCAGTCTGACCTGCTGGTCTGGGGCTGGGGCGCCCATACTCCCATGGAACTCTATAACCTTTACCACACCAACGGCGATACCGGCCTGGCCGAGTATTCCCCGTATGCAAACGAAACCGTGGATCAGTACATGGACGTAGCCTTACAGTGCAGCGACCTGGAAGAATCCTATGAGCTCTGGAAAAAGGCCCAGTGGGACGGCACCACGGGAATTACGCAGGAAGGAGACATTCCCTGGATCTGGCTGTGCAACATCGACCACCTGTACTTTGTCCGGGACGGCCTGCAGGTCGCAGACCAGAAGCTTCACCCCCACGGGCACGGCTGGTCCATTGTAAACAACATCGACGAATGGGAATGGGAATAACGACTAGATGAAGAAAAATTTACTGCTTGCTGGCAAAAACCTGATCCGGATGCTCCTGCTCCTGATCGCGGTCAGCATCGTAACCTTTGCGCTGGTAAGCGCATCCCCCATCGACCCGCTCCAGGCCAATGTGGGGCAGGCGGCCTTAGGCTCCATGAGCGAGGCCCAAAAAGAAAAACTCCGTTCTTACTGGGGCGTGGATACGCCCCCGGTGGAACGCTATTTAAACTGGGCGAAGGATATGCTGAGAGGGGACATGGGAACGTCCCTTCTCTACCGTCAGCCCGTGACTACGGTAATCTCTGTGAAACTGGCCAATTCCCTGTTCCTGATGGTGCTGGCCTGGATCATCTCAGGGATTTTTGGCTTTTTCTTAGGCGTCCTTGCGGGCGTGTACCGGGGAAGGCTTCCGGATAAGATCATTCGCGGGTATTCGCTGGTGATGGCCAGCACTCCGGCGTTCTGGCTGGCCCTCCTTTTGCTGATCATCTTCAGCGTGTGGCTGAAAATCCTCCCCATTGGCCTGAGTGTGCCAATCGGCGTGGAAGCCAGCGGCGTCACCTTTCTGGACCGCGTCCGCCATGCCATTTTGCCGGCATTGACGTTAAGCATTACCGGAGTTTCGAACATTGCCCTGCATACCAGGGAAAAAATGATCGACATCCTGGAAAGCGATTATGTGCTGTTCGCGCGGGCAAGGGGCGAAAGCGTCCGCGGCATTGTCCTGCGTCATGGCCTGCGCAATGTCCTTCTGCCTGCCATGACCCTCCAGTTTGCCTCCATCAGCGAAATTATCGGCGGTTCCGTGGTAGTGGAGCAGGTGTTTTCCTATCCGGGGCTGGGGCAGGCGGCGGTGGCGGCCGGAACCGGAAGCGACGTGCCTCTTTTGATGGGAATCACGCTGATCACGGCGGCAATCGTTTTCTTCGGCAACTTCCTTGCCAATACGCTCTACGGCGTCATCGACCCGCGCATCCGGAAAGGGGGGCAGAGGGAATGAACCAGAGACAAAAGGCGAAAATCCTGTTCGCTTTCTCGGCGGCCTTCCTGATCGCGGTGGCCGTTGCCGGCGTGTTCTGCCATGACGCGGCCATGGTGACGGATTTTTCCAGAAAAAATCTGGCTCCCTGCCTGAAGTATCCCTTCGGGACGGACTGGCTTGGCAGAAATATGTTTTACCGCACCCTGACCGGGCTTTCCATGAGTATCCTGATCGGCGTCTGTGCGGCGGGGGTCAGCGCGGTGATGGCCCTGATCCTGGGGATTGCGGCAGCGACCCTGGGGAAAAAGGCGGATTCGGTCATCAGCTTCCTGATCGATCTGGTGATGGGAATCCCGCATATTCTGCTGCTGATCCTGATTTCCTACGCAATGGGAAAAGGGCTGAAGGGCGTGATCGTCGGCGTGGCGCTGACGCACTGGACGTCCCTGGCGCGCCTGATCCGCGCGGAGGTCATGCAGTTAAAGGAGAGCGAATACATTCAGATTGCAGCAAAGCTGGGGCACAGTAAGCTGGAAATCGCGGTGAAGCACATGCTTCCGCATCTCCTGCCGCAGTTCCTGGTGGGACTGGTCCTGATGTTTCCCCATGCGATCCTGCACGAGTCCAGCATTACCTTCCTGGGCTTCGGACTGTCCTCGGAGCAGCCGGCCATCGGCGTGATCCTGTCCGAGAGCATGACGTATCTGATCATGGGGAAATGGTGGCTGGCGCTGTTTCCGGGGCTGGCGCTGGTGCTGACGGTTGGGCTGTTCGATCTGGGCGGGAATGCCCTGCGGCGGATTCTGGACCCGAACAGTGTCCACGAATAGAGGAGGATTTTATGAGCTGTACGGGAAAACATCATATTCTGGAAATTGACGAGCTGTCGGTTTCGTTTTTGCAGTATGAGAATAACCGGAGCAGCCGCCAGATTTTGCTTCCGGTGATCTCGAAACTGTCGGTTTCGGTTCACGAAGGCGAAATTGTGGCGGTTGTGGGCTCCAGCGGTTCCGGGAAGAGCCTGCTGGCCCATGCGATCCTGGGACTCCTTCCCTACAATGCGCAGGTTTCCGGGGACATGTATTTCGAAGGGGAACTTCTGACGGAAACGCGCATTAAGGAGCTGCGGGGAAACCAGATTGCGTTCGTCCCCCAGAGCACCACGTACCTGGACCCGCTGATGACGGTGGGCGAGCAGGTGCGGGGCAAAAGGCGGGATGCCGGGCGGCAGAAGAAACAGCGCGAACTGTTTGCGCGGTACGGACTCGGCACGGAAGTGGATAAAAAATATCCCTTCGAATGCTCCGGCGGAATGACCCGGCGCGTGCTGCTGTCTACGGCACTGATGGGAAATCCCAGGCTGATCATCGCGGATGAGCCGACGCCGGGGATGGATCTGGCGCTGGCGAAAAAGTCCATGGAAGATTTCCGGGCGTTTGCGGATGAGGGGAACGGCGTGCTGCTGATTACCCATGACATTGAGCTGGCGCTGGAAGTGGCGGACCGGATCGGGGTCTTTTATGCCGGGATGACGGTGGAGGAGACGCCGGTGGCGGATTTTGCCTCGGAGGAAACGCTGCGGCATCCGTATACGAAAGTGCTTTGGAGGGCGCTTCCGCAGAACGGGTTTACGCCGCTTCCGGGGGTGCAGCCCTATGTGAAGGATATGCCGAAAGGCTGTCCCTTTGGGCCGCGGTGTGAATTTTATACGGAGAAATGCCAGGGCGAGATTCCAATGCAGCGCGTCGGCTGCGGAACCGTCCGCTGTGTGCGGTACAAAGGCGAGCCGCTGGCGGTGACAGGAGGAAGAGCATGATTCTGGAAGGGCGAAATCTTACATTTTCCTATGGAAAGCCGGAGGAGGCGGTGTTTGCCAATGTGAACCTTCAGGTGGAGAGCCATGAACGGGCGGCGCTTCTGGGGCCAAGCGGCTTTGGGAAGACGACGCTGGCGCGGGTGCTGGCGGGCTATTTAAAACCCCAGACGGGAGAAGTCCTGCTGGATGGGAAGCCGCTGCCAAAGAAGGGATACTGCCCGGTGCAGATGATCTGGCAGCATCCGGAGAAGGCGGTGAATCCGAAGCTTCGGATGCGGGAGACGCTGGCGGACGGCCAGCAGGTGGAAGAGCGGATCGTGCGGGCGCTGGGGATTGAGGAGGACTGGATGAATCGGTATCCCCAGGAACTTTCCGGGGGAGAGCTGCAGCGGTTCTGCATTGCGCGGGCGCTGGGGCGGGGAACGAAATTTCTGATCGCGGATGAAATCAGTACGATGCTGGATCTGATCACTCAGAGCCAGATCTGGAACTTCCTGCTGGAGGAAGTGCGGGAGCGGGAGATCGGACTGCTGGTGGTGTCGCACAGTGAGCCGCTGCTGGAGCGGGTGGCGACGCGGAGAATTCGATTTTAGCATATAATCCATGGAAACATACTTTTTATGCATGATAAGACATGCCATCCTGGTATTAGACAGAAGCGGCCGAAATGGTGTATCATAAGGGCAAAGAAAAAGAACTGGAGGTATACATCATGGATATGGAACAGATGAAAAAAGATTTAGGCGGCGGAGCCGTTTTTCCATTAGGCGGCGAAAACACCGCATACGCGCAGTATTTCACAGGCGAATGCTACTTAAACATGCTGACGACCGAGCGCGTCCCCATCGGCCTGGTCACCTTTGCCCCCGGAACGATCAACGCCTTCCACATTCACCACAAAGGCGGCCAGATCCTCCTGGTCACAGGCGGCCGTGGATGGTATCAGGAAAAAGGGAAGCCAGCCCGCGCCCTGAAAGCCGGAGACGTGGTCAATATCCCGCCGGAAGTGGAGCACTGGCACGGTGCGGCGAAGGACAGTTGGTTCCAGCATCTGGCCATTGAGGTTCCGGCGGAAGGGGCATCCGGCGAATGGCATGAATTTTTAGCGCCGGAGGAATATGAAAAATTAGGATAAGAAAGCAGAGGAATCAACTATGAAGTTACGGAAAAGAGGATTCACCGGGACGCTTTCCCCGGAGGAAAGCAGACGGGAAAAGGAACACCGCGTACTGATTCGCCGGGCGGCTGCCGAAAGCATCGTCCTTTTGGAAAATGACGGAACGCTGCCTCTGAAAAAGGGCGCGAAAATTGCGCTGTACGGCGCGGGCGCACGCTATACGGTGAAAGGCGGAACGGGTTCCGGTTCGGTCAATAACCGGAGCAATGTCACCATTGACGAAGGCCTGCGCAACGCCGGATTTTCGATCACAACGGACGCCTGGCTGGACGATTACGATCAGCGGTATGCGGCAGCAAGAGAGGCATGGATCGCCAAAATCTATGAGCTGGCCGGAGAGCCGGGAGATCCGGAGGAACTGTACCGGGCGCATGCAAGCAATCCGCAGGCCGCGCCCCTTGGCGCGCCGATCACGCCGGAATCCAAAACCGACACCGACACGGCAATTTATGTCATCAGCCGGATTTCCGGGGAAGGCGCTGACCGGAAAGCCGAAAAAGGCGACTATTACCTTTCCGATGCGGAATTCGATACATTGCAGGAAATCACCGCGGTTTATGAGAAGACCATAGTAGTTCTGAATGTGGGCGGTGTGATGGATGTTTCTTTCATGGACAAGCTGCACATTTCCGCACTGGTGTATCTGTCCCAGGCGGGCATGGAGGGCGGCAATGCGCTGGCAGACGTCCTTTCCGGACGAGTAAACCCCAGCGGAAAACTGACCGACACCTGGGCTTACGCCTACGAAGACTATCCCAGCAGCGCGAATTTCAGCCATAATAATGGAAATATCATCGAAGAAAAATATACCGATGGAATCTATGTGGGCTACCGTTATTTCGATTCGTTTCAGGTTAAGCCGCGCTATCCGTTTGGCTACGGCCTCTCTTATACGACGTTTGCATACGAGACAACGGACGTGACATTGGAAGGAAAGAAAGCTTCCGTGTCCATCCGCGTAAAAAATACCGGAACGGTGCCAGGCAGGGAAGTGATCCAGCTCTATGCCGCATGCCCCAGCGGCCTGCGGGCGAAAGAGCAGAAACGGCTCGTGGCTTTTGGAAAGACCGGCCTTCTGGCTCCGGCCGCCCAGGAAACGCTTTGCCTGGAATTCGACCTTTCCCTGCTGGAATCCTACCACACCGGAAAAGCCGCTTATTATATGGAAAAAGGCAGTTATTATCTCCTGGCTGGCACTTCGGCCGCCAGTGTGACGATGGCCGCGCGCCTGACTCTGGAAGAGACAGTTTGGACGGAAACGCTGACGAACATCTGTCCGCTGCTGGATGCCTTAAAAGAAATCCAGCCTTCGAAGGAGCGCATTTCCTTATGGGAAAAGGCAATGGAGGAGGAATCTCAGAAGAGTCAGGTTCCCTCTTTGGCAATGGATGCGGAGTCTTTGAAGAGAGAACCGCTTTCCGACACACCGCAGGAAGATTTTGCGGAAGACCTTGTGAAAAAACTGACGCTTGAGCAGAAAGCAACACTTGTCTGCGGAAGGCCGACCTGGGGAAGCAAGGAAATCATCGGCGCGGCGGCTGTTTCGGTTCCCGGAGCTGCCGGGGAGACCACGCCCAGTCTGGAAGAGGAATACGGGATCGGAAGCATCATCCTGGCCGACGGTCCTGCCGGAATCCGTATCACCGCAGTCTATGAAGAGAATCCGGAAGACGGCAGCCTTTACGGGATGACCCGCTATCAGTCTTTGGAAAACCGGTTCTTTGGAAAAGAATTCCGGCATGAAGAGGCGATTCCGCATTATCAGTATTGTAGCGCGATTCCGGTCGGGACGCTGCTGGCCCAGAGTTTCGATCTGAAGCTTTTGGAGGAAGTGGGCGAACTGATTGGACGGGAATTGCAGGAATTCGGCATTACGCTGTGGCTGGCTCCCGGTATGAACATTCACCGGAATCCCCTCTGCGGCCGGAATTTCGAATATTATTCCGAAGATCCGCTGGTGAGCGGCATGATGGCCGCGGCTCTGACGCTGGGCGTTCAGAAATTGCCCGGCATCGGAACGACGATCAAGCATTTCGCCTGCAATAACCAGGAAGAGAACCGCCGCGGCGTTTCCAGTATCGTATCAGAGCGCGCCCTGCGGGAAATCTACCTGAAAGGGTTCGAAATTGCCGTAAAAGCCGCAAAGCCCATGGCAATTATGACTTCTTATAATAAAATCAACGGCGTCCACACTGCAAACAGCTACGACCTGTGCACGACTGCTGCCAGGAAGGAATGGGGCTTTACGGGCATTATTATGACGGACTGGACGACCACGAATACGGACGGCGGTTCCTCGGCGGCCAAATGCATTGCCGCGGGCAACGACCTTGTCATGCCCGGAAACCTGTCTGACGTTCAGGAAATCTGCGAAGCGGTTCGAAAGGAGAATGACCAGTCCCTGGATGAGAAGGATCTGGATGCGTGCGCGGCACGTATGATCCGCCTGATCCTGGCCTCGAATATCTATGAAGACGCGGAAAGCTATCTGGAAGGGAAGGAACTCCTTCCCTGCATGAGGCAGAAATAAAAACTGAAATTTGGCTCCTGGCGTATGATACCAGGAGCCAAAATTTTGGGATGCGCGGAGAATTTCGAAAGCGCGCGGGGCTTTTCTTTTTCCGGGATTCGTATTATAATCCGGTTATCCGGGAACAGGATTTTAGAATCCGGATCAGAAAGGAGAACCGCAGAATGCTTGCAGAAAAATATAGAGAACTGGAAAACAATGTGATCGACACGCTGAAGGAAGGGCAGATTAAGCTGGGCTATAGCCCGGAAACGGTGCGGCTGTATTATCCGCTGGAGTCCCTGAATCGGTTTTTGAAAGAAGAATGCACGGTGGAGCAGATGGAGGAACGGCTGGCGGAGTTTGCGGCAGGGGTACGCGGGACGCTGGGGGATATGAAGATTTCCCATAAGGGTTCCCGGTTTTGTCTGGCGATCCCGCCCGAAGGGATGAAGTATGTGCATGCGCATACGGAGGAAGGGGAGTTTCTGGTTTCGTTTATCCGGACGATCGAGAAGCATGACTGTACGATTGAGAAGCTTTTGGAGGTGTTTTCCAGGGATTCGAAGAAGGTGCATGTGGAAGAGATGCGGGATGGGGAGTTTGACTATTTGGTGTACTTTGAGGATGGGATACCGGACGGGTATCGGTATTGCATTACGGAGGAAGGGTGCCATATGACGTATCATCGGTTTTCAAAGGAGGATTATGAGGAGTTTGGGTTTTAGAAAAGCGTGAGAACAGTGCGGCCGCATTATACGGCCGCTTTTTTCATTACGGAAACAGGAACGAATTCTCCGGATACCGATCCAGAATCGCCGCTTTTTGTTCCTCCGTACAGAATAGATACCGCAGTCCGGGAATCTTATCAAGCCCTTCATAGCTTTCGCATTCCGAACCGTAAATCTGAAGGGTTTCCAACGCATCCAGCGAAGCAAGCCCGGAAAAATCCTCGATGACCAGGTACACCAGGTCCAGGCTTTTGAGATTCGGAAGGTCGGGGGAACCGGCCTGAAAGACGGTTTCCTGGTCGGCGGAGAAAAACAGCGTTTCAAGGTTCGGGAAGCAGGACAGGCTGTCCAGGGGCAGGTTATGCGAGTGGTGGACGGACAGTTCCGTGATCGGCAGTCCCTGAAGATCGCTCAGGATTGCAGGCGTCAGCGAATCCAGGATCAGGTTCTCAAGGTACGGAAGATTTTGAAGTTCCGAGTAGTCCGAAAGATCCTGCTGGATGAGGTTCAGTTCTTTGATCCGGCAGGTTTCCAGGCCGTTTAAGGAGGTGATCCCGGTGGCGCTGATATTCAGATTTTCCAGGTTCGGAAGCGTGGCCAGAACTTCCGTGTCGGAAATTTCCAGGGAAGCCAGGTTCAGCGAGCGGATGGAAGCATTTCCAAGGAGGGGTGAAAGATCCGTAAGCGGATTATAGCCCAGCCCCAAGTGGGTAATGCTTGTATCTTTCAGGAGCGAAAGATCAGAAATCTGCTGGCGGTAGAGGCTTAAGGAGGTCAGGTTCGGCATGGCGAGGAGGTCTTCCAGGGAAGTAATCGGCCCGTCTTGCAGGTAGAACCCGGCATTTCGGGTTTCGTCGTCGTAGAACCAGGGGTAATCGCCTTTAAACCAGATTTCGCTGTCGTCGTTGTAAATCTGCAGCCCGCAGATGTTCAGGGAGGTGATCTTCTTCAGGTCGCCGTAGGTGACCGGGGTATCCCAGAGATTCAGCCGGGTGCGGACAGCCTCCTCGATCATTGGCTCGGCAAAACGGTATTCTGCGGAATCGGAAAGGACGGTTTCCGAAGAGTCCCAGGGAAAGCGCCGCAGTCCATCTGTGAAAAAGAAAACAGCGAAAAGGAATGCCAGCACGGCAAACAGCAGGAAAAGCTTCCGGCGGCGGGAAGGGCTGGCAGAGCGGCTGCGGGCAGGCGGATGGACCGCGCCCGGATAGCGGACGGCCAACAGGTCGGGAAGAAGCTCCCCGGCGGTCTGATAGCGCTCGGCCGGGTCGAACATCGTTGCTTTCCGAATGATGGCCTGGAGTTCCGGAGAGAGGTCGGAAAGGACCGTGTCCGTGACTTCGTATTCCCCGGTGATGCAGTAGAGCAGCAGGATCCCCAGGGAATAGAGGTCGCTGCGGATGTCGGTCTGGTGGTAGCCAAACTGCTCCGGCGGCGCGGTGAGCCGGGTTCCCATGACCATGGTATCGCTGCGTTTTTCGGTCTGGTAAAACCGGGAAATCCCGAAATCAATAAAATGGCAGATGCCTTCCCCGTCTACCACCACATTCTGGGGCTTAATGTCCCGGTGGATGAGGGGCGGATTTAAGCCGTGGAGGAAGGAAAGCAGTTCGGTGAGGGAGATGATATAGCCCAGGGCCTGGGAAACCGGGAGCCCGGGCTTTTTGTAATTCGTTTCGCACAGTTCTTCCAGGGTCTTTCCTTTTATGTAGGTGCGGATATAGTAAGCGGTATCCTGGTGGGTGTCCAGATAGACCGGCCAGGGGAAGGTGTCCGTCAGGGGCGCTTCCGAGGTCATATGGATGAATTCCAGAATCCGTTTTTCGTTGGCCAAAAGTTCGGAAAACACCGGGTCGCTGGAGGTCTTCAGGAGGAAGAGCCGCCCGGTGCTTTTCTCACTGAGCAGATAGGTGGCGGCCTGCTCGGAGTATTTCAGGCAGGAGTCTACCTGGTAGGTTTCGGCGAGTTCGGACGGGAGCGCCCAGGAATCTTTTTCGAAAAATGCTGTCATGAAAATTCCTCTTTGTACAGTGGCAGTTCTTTGATTTTCAGCAGGAGGTCGTTGGCCTGCTGCATGGTGTATTTTTTCTCGATGGAAAAGATGATGGCGGCGTCCCGGCGGACTTTGGGGTAGAGGGAGCCTTGCTGACCGATGCGCAGAAGCTGGTTGGTCTCGGTCAGGGTGGCCGGGATGGAGAGACAGATGCGCAGGATGATGTTGCGTCCAGGCGTCTTCTGGCCGCTTAAAATATGGTAGAAGTAGGAGCGCTCGATGCCGCAGCGGCTGATGACGTCTTTGGCGGAGGCGTGGTGCTTCTCCATGATATCATATAAGTAGTGGCAGAAAACAGGCTCTTCTTCATGATCGTGAAACGATTCGGTGATTTCGGAGAATTGGCCGGACTTTTTGATGATGGAAAGAAGCTGGGAAGTCGTCAGGCTGCTTTTTCTTTGGTTTTTCAATGAAGATCAACCTCCTGTTTTTGGGTATGGCATACGATGTCCTTAGTATATCATAGGGCGGAAGGATGAGACAATCCATTCGGTTTTTTTATTTGAAAAAGTCTTCTGGCGGGACACCAAAACGGAGAAGCAGGCCGGTATAATCAAGATATCAGAGCGGCTGGAAACATGTGGCAATGTGGTTCCATGCGATTATGCCTGAGAGACAGGAGGATGCTTATGAGAAGAAGGACAGCGGCGTTTGTGATGGCGTTTGTGATGGCGGTCGGGCAGGTGGCCGGGGCGGGAAGCGTGGCCGCGGCAGAGACGGACGTGGTGGAGTCGGAGATGGCCCGGCAGGGAACGGAACGGACTGAGACGGACGGAATGGAGGCGGCTGAGCCAGAGCAGGCGGAGAATGAGGTGCCGGGAACGGATGAGGCGCCAGACACGGCCAAGACGACGGAACCAGAGCAGGCGGAGAATGAGGCACCAGACACGGCCGAGGCGACGGAGCCAGAACAGGCGGAGAATGAAGCGCCGGGAACGGATGAGGCGCCAGACACGGCCGAGGCGACGGAACCAGAGCAGGTGGAGAATGAGACGCCGGATGCAGCCGAGGCGATGGAAGCGGAAACACCGGGACAAACCGAGGACGAGGCGCCGAATACGGCGGAAGCGACGGAAACGGAGAGCGAGACGCCGGGTACGGCCGAAGCGATGGAAACAGAGAGCGAGACGTCAGATACGGCCGAAGCGATCGAAGCAGAGACACAGGATATGGCTGAAGTGACCGAACCAGAGTCGGCGGAACCGGATGAGACGGCGACAGAGAACGCGGCAGAGACGACCGAAGCGGCTGAAACCGAGACGCCAGCCGAGGCGGAGACAGACGAAATGGAAGCCGCGGAAACCGAAACGTCAGACACTGAGGAAACACAAACAGAACCGGAAAGCCAGCCGGAGACGGAAACAGAGGAAGCGGAGCCTACCGCAGCCGAGGCGGCCGAGCCGGAAGATGCGGAAACCGAAAGCAACGATGGAATAATGCTGCTTTCCTTAGAGGACGAGCAGGATTATGAACTGTCTGTAGAGGAAGAAATCGCCAGCCAGAGTGGGACGCTGGACGAATTAGACTACAGAATTTGGATCGATAGCTCACGCGGTGAGAATATCCGGCTCTATCCAACCGAAGAATTCACGGTTTCTCTGAACGCGGAAAATCTCGATGACGAAACCGCATATGAAATCCAATGGAGCCTGGGAACCGGAGAAGAAGAAAGCGCCTATTATACCATTTCGGAAGATGGCCGCGAAATTACATTGAACGGAGCAGCATTATCAGAAACCTATGAACCGTATACGGAATTTCAGCTCTGTGCCGAAGTCATCGCAGGCGGAGAAGCCGTCTCCGAAGCATCGGCAACCATCCAACTTCGCGAAGAAATCTACGATTACCAGATTCCAAACCAGGAACCGGGTGAGCGCAGCATTCTTCCGGGCGATGATCTTTGGATTTCTTCTGAACTGAATTGCTATGTGGAAAATCCGGAGTACCCGAATGGCGAAAACCTTTCGGTAACGATCACAGACATCGAAATTCTGGGACAATACACCTGGGACGGCGAAGAAGCGGATATTATAGCGCTCGACCAATACGAAGGAGAGGGTTGGAACATCCGCGGGGAGAACTACGGTTATGCAAAACTGAAACTTACGTATACTTCCGTCAATGAGGAGGAAGGTTCCCTGACTTATGGAGACGCCGAAGACGAAGAATTCTGTATTTCCGTTTTGGGCGATATCTACACGCTGTCCTGGGATTTCCCGAACGACCAGAGCGATATGCTGACCAACAGCACGATGACCGTGGGAAGCAGCCTGTTCCACAGCTATCTGGAAAATGGAACGATCCAGGGAGAAGAAATCACCGATTATAAATTGTATGTCGACAGCTACGACGAGGAATTGCTGACTCCGGAAATCAGTGAAGACGAGGCGCAGCAGGTATCGATCACTTCAAACGATCAGGAAGCAGACACCTGTATTTCAGTAAGCGCATTGCTCCCGGATGAAAACGGAGAATATAATGCGGTAACGAGCGCCAATCTTTACGTAGGTATCCACAGCGGCTATTACGGGATAGAATGGACTCCGCTGGGAGAAGGCGTAGAACTTGGAGAAACACTGGATTTAAATCAGGTTAATCCAACCGTATATTTTTATTCGACAGATTCTTCAGAACCCGAAAGAGTCGAAAATGTCCGTTACCGGATCGAATACGATGAACTCGCCTGGCTTGAACAGGAAAGCGAATCCGAAATCCCGCCCCTCCTGCGCAGAGGCAACTGGGCAACCGGCGTCAACCTTATTGCAGAACTGCAGGAAGTCGACGAAGAGGGGAACCCATCTCTTGATGAAGACGGGAATGAAAACTGGTACGAAATTTGCAGACGCGAGTACCGTGTGGATGACATGGGCTACTGGACAGATTTCGCCCTCAGCTATGGCGGCGAGAATGGAGTCTATATCTATACCGACAAGCCGGTAGAAGTATGGTTCGAACAGGCGGAAGGCAGCTGCGAATTCCCGGAAGACTGTACCGTTACGTGGGAAGTCCATGATGAAGACGGAGAAGAATTAACCTATGCTTCTTTCGAGAAGGACGGCGACAAGCTGATTCTGACAGCCAATCCAGGATATACGGGCAAGAATGTCCATATCCGCGGCACCATTTGGTACGAAGGCAACGACATTAACACAAACGAACTGGATATCGAAGTCCGGGATGCGGGCTGCGAATATGCTTACCAATATACGGACACATTGGCGCAGCTTCCAAACCAGAATCTCGGCCTTGAAAAAACGTTCGAAGCCGAAGTGCATAACGCGGAGTATCCCTATGGTGAGAACTTTGAAGTATCCATTACCAATGTAACCGTTGAAAATAACCCGGAAGACGGCGCGGAAGACGCAGTTCTCCTTCAGGAACGGGAAGACGGAAGCGGCTGGGATCTGATCATGAATACCTTTGGCCACGCCGTTGTGACCCTGGAGCACGAAGACGTTCTCAATGCAGGACTTACGCAGGAATTTACGTTTGAGATTTGGGTAACCGGCGACGTATACGGCCTCAATCTTTCCTCCAATACCGGAACCAGCCAGCTTCTTCCGGGAAATACCCTGGAACTGACCGCAGATGTCTGGTGGCAGAGCTACGACGAAGAAAACGGCGAGTACAGCCAGGACACTTCTGATTTCCGTGTGGAATGGAACGTGGAATCCGGCGAAGAGGCTATTGACATTCTGGAAGACACGGAAGATCCGCGGATCTTTGCCATTCAGGCGAAAGAAGATAGGAACGGCTGGGACGTTCACATTGAAGCCAGGGCTTATGACACGGATGAAAATGAAGTGGCATACGCAGACTTCTGGATCGAAATCCGGGATGGGTATCATCAGCTCATTGTGGAGGTCGATGAAAACCTTCCGGTAGGGATGACGGGAGAAATTACGCCGCATCTTCTGTGGTTTGACGGCGAGAATCCTGACGGGACCGAAATCGAAAACGCGGTTTACCGCTGGGATGCGCTTGACGAAGAAGGTATGGAAATCCGGGATGCGGACGGAACCCTGATTACCTTTGACGAGGACGGAACTCTGATGGGAAATGCACCCTTCACAGTCACAAGGCTTGTTCCGTGGGAAGTTGGGGGCTATTTGCAGGCCGGGATGTATAACAGCGAGGAAGATTGTTTCGAATTCCTGTCAGGGTGCGAAGTAAATCTGAACGGTTTGGATTATTCCGTTTACTTCGAGAACCTGTACATGGACGGTTATACCTGGGTATTCTCCGATGAGACCCTGACAATTAGCCTGAATACGGACAACCTTGCGGATAAAGAGAATGTCACCCTCGAATGGAAAGTCGGTTATTTCAACGAGGAAACCGAAGAAATCGAAAGCGTATGGACGGAAGGGGATTATTGGAGCGCAGACGATGCGGGCATTACCCTGAATGGGGCGGCCTTTGCGGAGGAAGGAGTCACGAATTTCAATCTTTGCGTAATCGTAAAAGCGGGCGATATCGTTGTGGACACGCCGGCGATCGGCGTGGGCGTATTTGAATCGGAAGAAAGCTGGGATGCGTTCATACAGCTCCTGCCAGACGACCCGGCGATTTCTTACCAGAATAAAGAGATGAGCTATTACCTGAAAAACGGCGCGTTCCCATACGGACAGGAATTTGTGCTTACTATTGAAAATCTGGAAAGCAGCAATGAAGAAGCCGTTACCTGCCGGGAGGAAGACGGGATGTGGAAGATTTCCGCATTGCCCGAAGGAATCGGCCAGGAAGCGACGCTCACTTATACGGTTTCCTGCGAAGAACTGGAAACCTTTACCCTGGAACAGACGATCGAGGTCGTTGCGGAGAAATATGTGCTGCAAGTATATTCCAAAACGGACAGCGACTGCATGCTTCCAGGCGCTTCGATGGATCTCGGGGCGTACCTTTTCCGGGGAATCTATCAAGAGGAAATATCCTGGGAAAAGATAGATGCGGGCAGTTATCAGCTCAGCTATGAGTATGATGCGGAGATGGTAACGGTAGATGAAAATGGAACCGTGACTGCGCGGGAAGACGCGGAAGGCGTGACGGGAATCCATGTGTTAGCCGCGAGTCTTTCGGAAGAAACGCCGTATCAGGCAGAAGGCTGGATGACGGTCTATGTGTTCAGCGATTATTATGCAATGTCGGAGGAGCTGGTTCGGGTTCAGCCCGGGGACGTCCTTTCGATTACAGATGTACCGAATGTATTGAAGCATTATACGCTGGATACGCCGGAGGGCGAGGTTGTGGAAGACAAGGTGCTCCGGTTCGGAGAGCCGGGCGATACGGAAAGGCTGGCGCGCAATGCGGATGGGACGGAGCTTACGATTTTGGAAGACGGCGTGACGGCGGAGAACAGTCCGTGGTATACTGGAATTGATCTGTATGCGTTGGAGGACGCGGAGGATGAAAATTCAGTTCTTTGTTGGGGCTGGTGCAATATCCTGATCTGCGCGCATGCGTGGGACGAAGGTGAAGTGACGCAGGCGGCGACGTGTACGGAAAACGGAGTCAAGACGTATACCTGTATGCAATGCGGTGAGACGAAAACGGAAAGCATTGCCGCAACGGGCCACAGCTACAGTACAGAATGGACGATCGACAAAGCGGCAACATGTACGGCGACCGGAGAGAAATCCCACCATTGTACCGTATGTGGAGCTAAGACAGATGTAACCACGATAGAGGCGACTGGCCACGACTGGGATTCAGGAAAAGTAACAAAAGCTGCCACGTGTACAGAAACCGGACTCAAGACGTATAACTGTATGCAATGCGGTGAGACGAAGACGGAAAGCATTGCTGCAACAGGCCACAGCTACAGTAGCACATGGACAATCGATAAAGCGGCGACATGTACGACAGCAGGCGAAAAGTCTCACCATTGTACGGTATGCGGAGCTAAGACAGATGTAACCACGATAGAGGCGACTGGCCACGACTGGGATGCCGGAAAAGTAACAAAAGCTGCGACGTGCACAGAAACGGGAGTCAAGACGTATACCTGTACGCAATGCGATGAGACGAAAACGGAAAGCATTGCGGCGACGGGTCACAGCTACAGTACAGAATGGACGATAGACAAAGCGGCGACATGTACGGCGGCCGGAGAGAAATCCCACCATTGTACCGTATGTGGAGCCAAGACCGATGTAACCACAATAGCGGCGACCGGCCATAGCTGGGATTCTGGAAAAGTAACAAAAGCGGCAACGTGTACAGAAACGGGAGTTAAGACGTATACATGCACGCAATGCGGCGGAACGAAAACGGAAAGCATTGCGGCGACAGGTCACAGCTACAGTACGGA
Organism: Eubacteriales bacterium; assembly: GCA_030536575.1. Classification (GTDB taxonomy): domain Bacteria; phylum Bacillota; class Clostridia; order Lachnospirales; family Lachnospiraceae; genus Limivivens. The sequence continues at coordinate 43,988 of JAUNPS010000031.1, forward strand.
ATGGACGGTAGACAAAGCAGCGACGTGTACGACAGCAGGCGAGAAGTCCCACCATTGTACAGTATGCGGAGCCAAGACCGATGTAACCACAATAGCGGCGACCGGCCACACCTGGAGCGCCTGGACGGAATCCAGCCCAGCCACCGTCTTCGCACCCGCAGAAAAAGAGCGGAAATGCACCGTCTGCGGTGAAACCGAAACAGCAGCCGAAGGCAAAAAACTGACCCCGACCCTCCAGATTTCTCAGACTACTCTGACGATGGAACAGGGGAAAACGGTCACAAACGTGAAAGTCACAGGCCTGGCCGCGGGCGACTCCATTGCCTCCTGGAAATCGAGCAGCACAAGCATTGTCACCGTGAAAGGAAACGCCGACGGAACCTGCACAATCACCTCAAAGAAAAAAGCAGGAACCGCCACCATCACCATCACCCTGGCAAGCGGCCTGAAAGGTACAGTTACCGTCAAAGTAAACGCCGCCAAAACCACGTCGGTCAAACTGAACAAGACGAAACTGAGCCTCCAGAAGGGCAAAACCGCCACCTTAAAGGCAACGGTCAAGCCGTCCACAAGCACGGAGAAAGTAACGTACACCTCTTCCAATAAAAAGATTGCCACCGTTACCTCCAAAGGCGTTGTGAAGGCCGTCAGCCCCGGCACCGCGAAAATCACGGTAAAATCCGGAAGCAAAAAAGCCGTATGTACCGTGACCGTAACCGGAATCAAAACCAAGAAGATTACCAACGTGAAGAAAACCATTACTTTAAAGAAGGGCAAGAGCGTCACCTTGAAGCCGAAGTTAAGCCCCTCCGGAAGTACGGAAAAAATCACCTATAAATCTTCGAACAAAAAGGTAGCAACCGTCTCCTCCAAAGGCAAAATTTTAGCCAAGAAGAAAGGAACGGCCGTGATTACCGTGACCTCCGGAAAAGTTTCCGTGAAATGCACGGTAAAAGTAAAATAAAACAACAGAAAGCGTCGGCAGAAACAGTCTCTGCCGGCGCTTTTCCCAATCTTAGTATTCCCAAATCCAAACCTTCATTTTCCCAATCTCCCGATTCCCCCATGCATAGTATGGAACCGCCGTAAGAACCGCCGGTTCTGCTTTCGGCCGCTGAAAAGAATACAGGCTGTCAGACGGCGCAAATTTCCACGCCGGAACCTTTAAAATATTGACATTTCCAATCCGTTCATCCTGGATGGAAACAGAATGAATATCGCCAATTCTGGAAACAGAAAACTGGTTCAGATCCCCATTGTCGCAGTCTTCAAAACAGTAAACGAGCGGGCCGGCCATGATCGCGCATTTTCCTTCATCCGCATGCACCTTCGGATTCGCATACATTTTGGATGGCGTCAAGTCAAACTGAACAGAAACTGTATCGCCGTCAACTAAATTTTCGAGAAGGACATACTGATTGCCCAGCCGGTATCTGCGGGAGGAACCATTGACCGCAACAGAGGTGAGCGGACTCCATGCAGACATGCGGACGGCGAACGTTATCTTTTTCGCACTGGAAATGTGATAGGTAACAACGCCGTCATACGGATACCCCGTTTCGGTCGTGATTGTAGTCTGCGCATCCGGCCGGTATTCTCCACTGATAAACAAATCGGAATACAGAATCTCACCATCTTCATGCCACGCATAGCGGTTCAGGGACGCGAGCAATCTCGCCTCATTCGGCGGACAGCAGGCACAGGCATGCCATTTCGGCCGTTTGGCATAGACATGCTGAAGCCCTGGCAGTTTCTTGATGTAGGCAGGGTCGGCTTCCAACGGGTTCGTATAGAAAAAGCGCGTTCCATCCCTCTGAACCCCGGCAAGAACGGTATTGTAAAGGGCGAGCTCCATCACATCGGCATATTTCGCGTCGTGGGTCAGCTCCAGCATTGCTTTCGCAAAGAAAATAAGCCCAATGGCGGCGCAGGTCTCACTGTACGCGGTGCTGTTAGGCAGGTCATAATCCAGGGTAAACGCTTCGCCAGCCTCCGCGGAAGAGCCGATTCCGCCAGTAAGGTACATGCGTTTGTTTACTATGCTGTCCCACATCCGCTCGCAGGCGGCGGTCAAAGTCGGATCGTTGGTTTCTTTCGCCGTCATGGCCATCCCGGTATAGAGATAGACCGCCCGTACCGCATGGCCAACGGCATTCTGCTCTTCCCGCACCGGATGCGTAACCTGCGTATAATCGGTATTCTGCGGGTTCATATTCCAGAGAGACCAGCCGGATTTTTGGCGTTCCTCCGCAAAAAAGTTCGGATTCGTCCCACGCACGTCAATAAAATGCTTCGCAAGCGTCAGATAGCGCGCATCTCCTGTCACACGGTACAGCCTGACAAGGGCAAGTTCAATTTCCGGATGTCCTGCGACGCCTTCCCGTTTTTCCGTGATAAACAGCCGGTAAATCAGATCCGCATTTTTCCGGACAATCGAAAGCAGCTCTTCCTTGCCCGTCGCCTCGTAGTAGGCCACCCCTGCCTCGATCATGTGGCCCGCGCAGTATAATTCATGGCATTCCTGCAGGTTCTGCCAGCGCTTTTCCGTATTCTGCGCAATAAAATACGTGTTCAGATAGCCGTCCGGCTGCTGCGCCCGGCCAATCAGGGCAATGATCTCGTCTGCCTTTTTCTCAAGCGCTTCATCCGGGTTCACCATCAGCGAATACGCGACTGCCTCCAGCCACTTTGCCGTGTCGCTGTCCTGGAAGACCTGGCCGTAGAACGCGCCGTCACTCTCCCCGGCGGCAATCCGGAAATTCTCAAAGGAATGGCTCTTTTCGATGTCGGGGTCGTCCAGGCTATCATTTAAGACCTCGTACTGATAGGGAAGCATGACCTTGCCGACCAGTTCCTGGTAGTAGCTCCAGAACGGATCGTTGATTTGAAATTTGTTCTTCATGCGAAAAATTCCTCCTGTTTTTGGATTGACTTTCTGCTTTAATTATGTATAATACGATCAAAATGTAAATGCAAAAATTACAGTAAAAAGGTGAAAAAAAGTAAGATTATGAAATTTGATTTTTCAATCCCCCTGGAATTTCTTTTCAAAGGCTGTTTTCAGGCACCGGACGAAAACTGGGTGCACATGAGCCGGGAAATTGACAGCTATGAAATTTTTTACGTCACGAAAGGAACCCTGTACATTTCGGACGACGAAACGGATTATACGGTTGGAACGGGAGAATATCTGGTCACGCCGCCGTGTAAAAACCAGCACGGATGGAAAGCATCCCCATGTGAATTTTATTATTTTCACTTCTATGCGGAGGAAAAAGGAGCCGCATTTCCGCAGTACGGAACTTGTAAGAATCTCGATCTGATTGAAAAATATTACAGCCTGCTGTCAGACAGCGGGAGCAGGCAGGAGACGGACAGCCACCTCATTGCAATCCTGTTGGAAGAGCTGAGAAACGGCGATACCCACGAGATGCGGGAGACCTTTTCCGAGACCTGCCGTTCCATCCAGTCCTATGTAAAATTCGCTCAGTCGGAGCGGCTGCGCGTTTCCTTTCTTTCAAAAAAGTTCGGATACCATGAAAAATACCTTTCCCAGAGCTTTAAAAAAGAAATGGGGATTCCGCTGAAACGGTATCTGAAAGAGGAAATTATCAGCCGGGCGAAACATATGCTTATTCACACGGATCTGCCCGTTGCAAAAATCGGCGAACAGCTTGGATACTGCGACGCCCACAGCTTCTCCCACATTTTCAAAAATGACGTGGGCGTTTCCCCGAAAGAATACCGCCGGAAAAATAGGCTTCCATTTGAATGAAAATCTGTTAGAATAGAAGAAATGACACAAAGGAGAGGAAGTACATGCAGTATTTGATTATTGGAGCAGGCGGCACTGGCGGGTGCCTGGCCGGATATTTGGCGAAAGCCGGAAAAGAAGTGACATTGATTGCCAGAGGCGCGCATTTGGAGGCGATTCAGGCCAATGGGCTGACGATCGAGCGCCTGCACGATACCTTACAGACCCCGGTAGAAGCGATGACAGAGCAGGAATATATCCGCCAAGAGCGGAAGGCCGACGTAATTTTCGTATGTGTGAAAGGATATTCGCTGGAGTCGGTTTACGGTCTGCTGGAAAAAGCATCCCATGCGAAGACGGTGATTATTCCGATTTTGAATATTTATGGAACCGGGGAGAAGATTGCGAAGGTATTTCCGGATTTGGAGGTGCTGAACGGGTGCATTTACATTGCAGGAGAGCGGGTGCGGCCCGGCGTGCTGAAGCTGAGCGGAGATATTTTCCGGATTGTTTACGGGCGCACGGACGGGGATACCGGGAATCCGGTTTTCCATCAGATTGCGCGGGATCTGGAAGAGAGCGGGATTCTGCCGATCTTGTCGGAAAATGTCCGCAGGGATACGTTTCAGAAGTATTCCTTCGTGTCGCCGATGGCCGCGGTGGGGGCGTACTGCGATTCGAATGCCGGGGACGCGAAAAGACCCGGAGAAGTTCGCGAGATGTTTATTGCCTGTATCCGGGAAATCGACGCGCTGGCCAATGCGATGGGAATTCCGTTCACGGTCGACATTGTGGAGACGAATCTGAAAATCATGGATGACCTCGCGGATGCGTGTACGGCTTCTATGCAGAAAGACTTGGCGAGGGGCGGCGAGACGGAGATGGACGGGCTGATTTTTGAGGTGGTGCGCATGGGAAGGCAGTATGGCGTGCCGGTTCCTACTTATGAAAAGATTGCGGCGAAATTTGGGTTTGCGGCAGGTGAAGAAAAATGAAGAAGAGCAGCTGCGAGACATGCGCCTATTTCATGTATGATGAAGAATATGAGAGTTATGTGTGTGACCGGAACCTGGATGAAGACGAGTATGGGCGGATGATGGCGGACAGCCATTATAATTGCCCGTATTATCGGAACGGGGATGAGTATGCGGTGGTGCGCAGGCAGTTGTAGAAGATGCAAACCTGCGCCCGGCGGCTTTTGATTATTGATAAAATTTATTAATAGAAGGAAAATACTGGAAAGCTTATCCGGAAAAAGCTATAATGAAAAGAATCAGAATTGGCACAAGGAGGAATCACAGATGAAACAGCATAATTCTGGTCATGGGCCATGGTAGTATGTTTTATTATGGTAATGTACACGGGACATAAGCACAAATAAGAGGAGGAATCACCATGTTTGAATGCTTAAAAGACATTGACTTAAAGAAAACCGGTATTTTCGGCGCAGGCGTATTATTTGGAACCGCCGGCATTAAACTTTTATCCAGCAAAGACGCAAAGAAATTCTACACTGTCTGTACGGCTGCCGTGCTGCGCGCCAAAGACTGTGTGATGAAAACCGCCGCCGCCATCCAGGAAAACGCAGAAGATATCTACGCAGAAGCCCAGCAGATCAACAAAGAACGCGCCGCCATGGAAGAATTCTACGACGAAGAACCGGAAGCGGACGAGGCTGCGGAAGACGAAGGATCGGCCGAAGCAGTAACAGAATAAAACCGGATTCGGACACCTGCGGATTTCTGCGGGTGTTTTCCATTTTTGATTCTGACCGGAAAGGAAAAGGCGATATGAAATTTCAGATCAAACACGAAATCAAAGGACGCATCCGCATCCACGTCATCCAAAAACGCATGATGCTTCGGGAGGCGGATTTGCTGGAATACTATTTAAGCAGCCAGCCCGGCGTCACCTCTGTGGCCGTACACGAACGCCTGCAGGATGCCGTGATCCGTTACGAAGGAAGCCGCGGACAGCTTATCGGAGCCCTGCGGAAATTTCACTATGAAACCGCAGAAGCGCCGGAAACGTTTTTACAGAATTCCGGCAGAGAACTGAACGATCAATATTGGGAGCGCCTGGTAAATAGAGTCGTACTTCACATCGGAAACAAACTTTTCTTACCCTACCCAATCCAGGCCGCGGCAGCCGCGGTAAAATCCGTCAAATACCTCTGGCACGGCCTGCAGACCCTGGCCAAAGGGAAGATTGAGGTGCCTGTCCTGGATGCGACCGCCATCGGCGTCTCCATGGTGCGCGGCGATATCAAAACCGCCGGCTCGATCATGTTCCTGCTGGGAATCGGCGAAATCCTGGAAGAGTGGACACATAAAAAGTCCGTGGACGACTTGGCCAGAAGCATGTCCCTGAATGTGGAAAAAGTCTGGCTGCTTCAGGACGGGCAGGAAATTTTAGTCCCGGTTACTCAGGTGCAGGCAGATGACCTGGCAGTTATCCACATGGGAACCGTTATCCCCTTCGACGGCACGGTAGAAGACGGGGAAGCTATGGTCAACCAGGCCTCCCTCACCGGCGAACCCTTACCGGTACAGAAGCGCACCGGAAGCTCCGTCTACGCCGGAACCGTCCTGGAAGAAGGCGAACTGACTATCCGGGTCAAGGAAGTGGGCGGCTCCAGTAAATTTGAGAAAATTGTCACCATGATCGAGGAGTCTGAAAAATTGAAATCCTCCCTGGAAGGCAAGGCCGAGCACCTGGCTGATAAGCTGGTGCCCTACACTCTGGCCGGAACCGGGCTGACCTACCTTCTGACGCGCAATGTCACAAAAGCGCTGGCCGTTCTGATGGTGGACTTCTCCTGCGCTTTAAAGCTTGCCATGCCTATTTCCGTCCTGTCGGCGATCCGCGAGGCAAGCCATTATCAGATTACGGTGAAAGGCGGACGCTATCTGGAAGCGGCTGCAGAGGCCGCGACGGTCGTTTTCGACAAGACAGGGACGCTGACCAAAGCACAGCCCACCGTTGTGGAAGTCATTTCCTTCGGAAAGGAAAGTCCGGACGAAATGCTGAGGCTTGCGGCCTGCATGGAAGAACATTTCCCCCATTCCATGGCGAAAGCCGTTGTGGATGCGGCGAAGAAAAAGAAACTGGTACATGAAGAAATCCATTCGAAAGTGGAATATATGGTTGCCCATGGCATTTCTACGACTGTGGAAGGCAAAAAGGCGGTGATCGGCAGCTATCATTTCGTCTTTGAAGATGAAAAATGTACCCTGCCGGAAGGGACGCAGGAGAAATTCGACGCGCTTCCGGCGGAATATTCGCACCTGTATCTGGCCATTGAAAATGTGCTGGCGGCTGTGATCTGCATCGAAGACCCGATTCGGGAGGAGGCCAAAGATGTGGTGGCTGCGCTGAAAAAGGCCGGGCTGGAAAAAGCCGTGATGATGACCGGGGACAGCGAACGGACTGCCCGCGCCATTGCCGAAAAAGTCGGGGTGGACGAATATTATTCGGAAGTCCTTCCGGAAGACAAGGCGAAATTCGTGGAGAGCGAAAAGGCGAAAGGACGGAAAGTCCTGATGATCGGGGACGGGATCAATGATTCTCCGGCGCTGTCGGCGGCTGATGTGGGAATTGCCATCAGTGACGGGGCGGAGCTGGCGAGGGAAATTGCAGATGTTACGATCAGCTCGGAAAATCTGTATGAACTTGTGGTACCGAAAGAGATCAGCAGCCGCCTGATGAAGCGGATTCAGAAAAATTATCGGATGATTGTAGGCATTAATACGGGATTGATCCTTCTTGGCGTAGGAGGCGTGATTCAGCCGACCACCTCGGCCCTGTTCCACAATACTTCCACGCTGCTGATCAGCCTGAAAAGTATGCAGAATCTTCTGCCGCAGGAGACTGCCTGTAAGAAAGGAGCATGAGTATGGGGATAGCAGATCTGATTATTACTCTGGTATTGGTATGCATTTGTATTTATTCGGTGATCAGCTACCGAAAGAAGGTATCGAACGGCTGCTGCGGGACCGGGAGCGATGCGGAGAAGAAAGTCCGCGTGAAAGATAAAAATAAGTCCCATTATCCGTACAGCGTCCGGGCTGGCGTGCGGGGAATGACCTGCAGCCACTGTAAAGCCCGTGTGGAGAATGCCCTGAACGAAATCGAAGGCGTCTGGGCTACCGTGAATTTGGAGGACAATTCTGTGCTGGTGCGAAGCAAACAGCCGCTTCCGGAAGGGGAGCTGCGAAGTGCGGTTGCCGGGGCAGGGTATGCGGTGACGGATGTAAAGAATGTTTCATGAGATGAGGAATCCCCGGCAGTTACGCCGGGGATTTTTATGAGGGCAATCAGCCGGGCAGGCATGTGAGCATGAACCTTTGGCGAATGCCGCGGTCATGGGCGGTGGCGCCGCTGCCTGGGAAAGCGCTTAACGCTCGTCGCAGGTCGGGTTTTCAATCAGGGTCGCCACCATAAATTCGTGTTTATGGCCTGCATCCGTAGTCGTCACATCCTTCAGGAAATGGACGTGGCGTCCGCAGCCAACGTCGATGGCTTTGGAGGAAGTCCCGCAGAATTTGTGGGTGTGGCCGTCGCAGGAATCCGTGGTGAAGGCGATTTCGTGGACGTGGCTTTCGTCACAGGGGATGGCTTCCCCGGAGACAGTGGCGAACCGATGGTTATGGGCGAAGTCACAGCATCCGGAAATGCGGGTGCTGCCCTGGACTTCGTGAACGTGCTGCTTGGGCTGGCAGGAATGTCTTTCTTCCATGATTGTATGCTCCTTGTGAAACTACCAGTTTATGAGTTACAATAATAGAATATGACTGGATGGAAGTTTTGTGCATGCCGCGGAGCAGAACGTCCGCGGGAAAGCATCCCGGAATCTTTTCAGACAGTTGAAATTTGCCCGATGCCTGTTTGAACGCGGCAGCGGAGTACGAATGCCCGCTTTACAAATTCTGCGGTATCCACTATAATTTTCCTGAAATAAGGAATGAGAGAAATGAGTATGAAAATTGACCGAATACTGGAAATCATTATCTATCTGCTGAACCACGACCATGTCCCGGCAAGCTGCCTGGCCGAACGCTTCCAGGTATCCGTCCGAACCATTCAAAGGGATATGGTCAGCATCTCTTCGATTGGAATCCCGGTGTATGCGGATGCCGGGAAAAATGGAGGCTATTCGATTCTTCCAAATTATAAAATCAAAAATACGACGATCTGCGATGCGGAACAGCAGCTCATCATCCATGCATTGCAAAGTCTTGCAACCTCTTATACCAATGATACGCTGAATACGCTGATCGAAAAATATAATGCGATCATCGAAAAGAAAGGCGGCCAAAAAGTATTTTGGGATTTCAGTGTGACCAAAGAAAATCAGCAGGTTCAGGATACGAATGAATCCCTGGAGCAGGCCATTTGTCAGAAAAACTATATTTCTTTTGATTACCGCAATGCGAATGGCGAACAGTTTCATCCAATCGTACAGCCTTTGGCGATCCATTACAAATGGTATGCCTGGTACTTGTTTGCTTACGAAGAAGCCCGTCAGGATTATCGGACATTTAAGGTAGCGCGGATGGAACATCTTGTCGTAGAAAATAGACATTTTCGACAGGAACACGGCAGCATTGAAGAACGAATGAAAGAATCGGAGCAGGCCTATTACCAAACCTGCATTCCCATTGAGGTGCAGTTTTCGCCGCAGGAAGCCGGACTGATCAAAGAGTATTTTCCGGATTGTTCGATAGAAAAAGTCAATGAACACATGGAACGGATCTTTATCCATGTTCCTGCAAAAGAACGGTTGTGGAAAGCGCTTCTTTTAAGTTTCGGAAATAAGGTGACGGTCGTAGGACCGGATTCCTATCGAAACGAGTTAATCAAAACAGCCCAGGATTTTTTAGCAAATTACGACATCTAGCTGTCGCGGACTTTTTGTATAATAAGAAAAAAGTCTGGGAGGTTCGTTGCTCAATGAAAAAAATTTCCGGCCGAAAAGCGTTCACAATCTTATTCGCAGGACAGACCGTTTCACAACTCGGAACAAACATGACCAGTTTTGCACTGGTCATCTGGGTATATACCCAAAAGAACCAGGTTATGGCTTCCTCTTTCCTCACCGTTTGCAGTATGATCCCCTATCTTCTTGTAAGTCTGGTTGGCGGTGCGGTTGTCGACCACACAAATAAGAAAAAGGTCATTTTGATTTGTGATTCGGTCGCTGCTCTTTGTTCCTTTGCGCTTTTAAGCTGTTACCAAAGCGGCATTTTAGAATTCTGGATGCTCTGCACGGCAAATATCATCAGCGGCTTTATGAATGCATTTCAAAATCCGGCATCCCAGGTGGCCGTATCTTTACTGATAAAACCGGAAGACTATGTGAGAGTCGGCGGAATACAGTCGGTGGTCGGTTCGGCAGTTGGAATCCTGACGCCCGTTCTGGCGGCCGGACTTTTGAGCTTCGGCGGATTAGGGCTTGTAATCCTGGTGGATTTGGGGACATTTTTGTTTGCATTTATTACTCTGTTGCTTTTTGTAAGAATACCGGATGTCCGGAAGGAGACACGCATAACGTCTTTCCGGGAAATTCTCGGAAGTATCCGGGAAGCCTTTTCCTTTTTACAGGAAAATCAGGGTATTTGCCTGCTGCTCTTCATGTACAGCGTGCTCGAATTTCTGGGCGCAATGTCGTTTGACAGCATGTACTCCCCATTGCTTCTTGCCAGAACCGGCAACCAGGAAATGGCCGTCGGGATCGTGTCAGCCTTTATGGCGGCGGGCTGTATGGCCGCCAGCCTGCTCCTTGCGTTTCGGAAACAGCCCGAAAAGAAGCTGCCTGTTATGTATTTCGGGAGCTTTCTGTGTCTTGCCGGAATTGCGTTGTTTGGAATGGGGAGAACGATCCCCCAGTGGTGTGTGATTGCATTTGCGGGATGTTTTGGTTCTCCGATTTATGCAACTTATCAGACGGTTCTGCTTCGGGAAAAAGTTTCGGTTGCTATGCAGGGAAGAATTTTTTCCCTGCAGGGAATGATTACAGGAATGCTCTCTCCGCTCGGATATCTGGCGGGGGCATTCCTGGCTGACCGCATTTTTGAACCGTTTATGCAAAGGAATGGAAAAATACAGGCGTTTTTCTCCCGCCTGGTTGGAACGGGAAACGGTTCCGGAATGGGACTGCTTTTTGTCGCAGCGGGAATCAGTGGAATCCTTCTTCTCAGTATTTTGAGCCGGAATCCGAAAATTAAGGAGCTGTGAATCCTTTTTCGGCGAATCACGCATCCATTTAATTCGACTGCTGGTAATAACTGAAGAAATCCGCCATTTTCGTCACTGCTTCTTTCAGCACTTCAATCCGAGGCAGATAAACCACCCGGAAATGATCCGGCTGTTCCCAATGGAAGCCTCCGCCATGGATCAGCAGGATCTTCTTGTCACGCAGCAGATCCAAAGCAAATTTCTCATCATCTTTGATATGGAACCGTTCGATATCGAGTTTCGGGAACATGTAAAACGCGGCTTTCGGCTTTACGCAGGTAATGCCGGGAATTTCCGTCAGTGCCTGGTAAATGTATTCCCGCTGTTCGTAAATCCTTCCGCCAGGCACCAGGTAATCGTTCACACTCTGATGGCCGCCAAGGGCTGTCTGGACAATGGACTGGGCGGGGACATTCGAGCAGAGACGCATATTCGAAAGCATTTTGACGCCTTCGATATAATCCCGGGCAATGCGTTTATTGCCGCTGAAGATCATCCAGCCAATCCGGAATCCGGCGATCATATGCGACTTGGAAAGGCCGCTGAATGTGACGCAGAATAAATCCGGAGCCAGAGACGCAATGGAAATGTGCTCCCCGCCGTCCATGACCAGGCGGTCATAAATTTCATCGGAAAAAAGGATGAGCTGATGTTCCCTGGCAATATCGACAATCTGCTGCAAAATCTCTTTTGGATAAAGCGCGCCCGTCGGATTATTCGGATTAATGATGACAATCGCTTTTGTCCGGTTCGTAATTTTTTTCCGGATATCGTCCAGGTCAGGATACCATTCCGCCTGTTCGTCACAGATATAGTGAACCGCTTTGCCGCCCGCAAGGGTCGCGCAGGCAGTCCACAGGGGATAATCCGGGGAGGGGATCAGGATTTCGTCGCCGTCGTCCAAGAGGGCGGACATGCAGATGTTGATGAGTTCGCTGACGCCGTTTCCGGTGTAGATATCGTCCATGGAAACGTTTGGGATTTCCTTTAGCTGGGCGTACTGCATGATGGCTTTGCGGGCGGAGAACAGGCCGTTGGCGTGGGAATAGCCCTCGCATTCGGTTAGCTGGCGCTGCATGTCGGAGATGACTTCGTCCGGGGTGCGGAAGCCAAAGGGTGCAGGGTTTCCGATGTTCAGTTTCAGAACCTGCATGCCGGCGTCTTCCATTCGGGCGGCTTCGTCTACCACGGGGCCGCGGACGTCATAGAGTACATTGTCCAGTTTCGTTGATTTTTTGAATTCCCGCATTGTATTTCCTCCTGATTGGTTGTTTTGGATGGGGGTCTTGCCTGGTGATCCGTCGGGTGGGGTAGTGCCTTTCAGCCAGTTTTCATCGACTTGCAGGGATTCTGCGAGGAAATGAAGGATGTCTGGGCGGGGGATGGTTTTGCCGCTGACGTATTGGCTGATATGGCTTTTGCCGAGTTTGATGTTTTGGGCGGATGCGAGGCGGACGAGGTCGATTTGTTTCTTGCCTTGGGTTTCCATGGCGGTTTTGAGCCTGTCGGCGAAGGTTTCTTTTGACATGGCGGCCTCCGAAAGTTCAATTTTATAGGAGGGATTATAACATGGAAAATGGAAAAGTTCAATATAAAGT
>JAUNPS010000004.1 GCA_030536575.1 Eubacteriales bacterium
TGGGGGACTGTTGGATTCGGACGGGGAGCTTTCGGATTCGGATGAGGAACTGGCGGAGACGTTTTGGAATCTGGCGGCGGAGATGGAGGCAGGGGCCAGCATGTCCGTGCAGGACGGATTCGTTGGCGGAACGCTGCTGACCTGCCGGGAATATGAGACGGCTCTTGGGACGCTGCGAATTATCTGCGCGGTTCCGCAGTTTGAGCTGATAAAAGATGTGATGTGGCTTTATGTCAGCATTATTATTTTAATGGTTATTCTGGCAGTTCTGACGTTTGTGTTCCTGAAGACGTATACCCGGAGGCTCGTGGTGCCGATTCAGGATTTGAAGGAACGGATGGATCAGACGGGAATTCAGAACCTGGAGGAGCTGTCCGGACTGACGGATGATAAAAATGAGCTGGAAGAGATTACGGCGCTGAAAAAAGGGTATAATCGGCTGATCGCCAGGATTAAGGAGGGAATGCTTCGGGAGAAGAAGCTGGAGAGCCTTCAGGTGCAGGCGAATCTGGATACGCTGCAGGCCCAGATTAATCCGCATTTTATCAATAATACGCTTAGTGTGATTTCTTACAGGGGGACGCTTCTGGGAGACGACGAAATCTGCGAGGTGTGTAACAGTCTTTCTGCAATGATGAAGTTTTCCGCGAATACGAAAAAGCGGATTGTGACGGTGCGGGAGGAGCTGGACTATGTGGAAGCCTATATGCAGCTTTTGAAATATCGCCATCAGGATAAATTCGAATACCGGATTCAGGTGGAAAAGGAGCTGTATCCGCAGCGCCTTCCGAAGGTGGTCATTCAGCAGCTTGTGGAGAACAGTATGAGCCATGGGTATCGGACGCCCCATGAAAAGATGACGGTGGAGGTGACCGGATGGGTGCAGGATGGATGGTGGTACATTCAGGTTTGCGACAATGGGGACGGTTTTGACGAAAGCGTGCTGGAAAGGCTGCGGACGGAGATGGAGCGGGTGCGCAGGGAGATTTTGGATGAACACCGGATTCAGGAGATGGAAATTGGGGGAATGGGGATTATGAATATTTATTCACGGATGCTGCTTCTGCACAGCCAGAATTTCCGGCTGGAGATTGAGAATATGGAGGCGGGGGCCAAGGTGGTTCTGTGCTCGGTGATGGAGGAAGAGCTGGAATGAGGCCCGGCGGCGCCGGAAACGAAAAGCGCGGGTGTCGAGCCGGAGCGGGCTGGCGGAAGAGTGCCAAGGCGAAGTTTTGCGCCGCAGGGCGGCAGGAAAGGTGCGGGGGCAAGCCGGAGCGGGTCGGCTGAAGAGTGCTAAGGCGAAGATTTGCGCCGCAAGGCGGCAGGAAAGGTGCGGGGCAAGCCGGAGCAGGGCTGACGGAAGAGCGCCAAGGCGAGGTTTTGCGCCGCAAGGCGGCAGGAAAGGTGCGGGGGCAAGCCGGAGCAGGGCTGACGGAAGAGTGCCAAGGCGAAGTTTTGCGCCGCAGGGCGGCAGGAAAGGAATGGGGACAAGACATGATTGAGGTATTCATTGCGGAAGATGAATTCGGTGCGAGGGAACAGATCAAGCTGCTGGTCAGCCGCTTTCCGGAATTTCAAGTGGTGGGCGAAGCGGATAATGGGGACAAAGCCGTGGAAGAAGTACGCCGCCTGCGCCCTGACCTGCTCCTGACCGACATCCGGATGCCGGGAAAAAGCGGCCTGGAACTGGTGGAGGAGATTTCCTCCCTGAAGCCGCGCATCGAAATGGTGGTTATCAGCGGCTATTCGGATTTCGAATACGCCCAAAGCGCCATGAAAAGCGGCTGCCAGGACTATCTTTTAAAGCCTGTCAGCCCGAAGCAGTTCCGGCAGATGATGGAGCGTCTCGCGGAGCGGATAATGGAATCCCAGATGGAGGAGCGCGCCCGGCTTTTTCGCGCCATTGTCCGGAATCAGCAGGTGGAAGAAGACCGCCTGAAAAAATATTTCCCATGCGAAAATTATCACCTGGCTCTGGTGCGCAAGCTGGGCCTGCCCGGCGCGGCTGAAAGAGACGGGAATCTCCAGATTATGTCCGAAATGCAGGAATGGAACTGCATTTATGGGAGAGATGTTCAGGAAGCCCTTTATCTGTGGCCGATGCAGGCGTTTGGCGTCCAGAATTTCGAAAAACGGCAGCAGGAAAAAGGAGAAGAGGACGGCGTTTATTTTACCGTGCTTTCGTACAGCCGGGGAATCCGGGTGGAAGAAATTCCGGGATGTGTCCGGGAACTGTACGGCGCGCTGGACCGGCAGCTTGTGCTTGGAAAGAGCCAGGTTCTGCGGATGGAGCACCTGACGGAACGGGAAAAAGGAAAAAAGGCGGACTTACATCCGTTGGAACATTTTGTGCAGAAGCAGGAGTGGGAGAAGGCGGAAAAGGAGTTGGCCAAGCTGTTTGCGTGGTATGAGGAAAATAGCTGGCCCCTGCGGCGGATCGAATCGGATATCAGCTATTTGCTGGCGGATTTAGCGCGGAAGATGAATCAGGAGGCGGATTTTCGGGGCTATATGGAAGAAATTTACTGTTATGCCAGGGATATGAAAGAGCTTCAGGACGCATTGCTGGACTACATCCATAATACCTTCCAGGAGCAGAAAACCCAGGCCGAAAAAGTAGACACGGAACAATTCCTGGAAAATGTGAAAGCTTTTATTCGGGAAAATGCCAAAAGAACGCTTTCTTTACAGGAAGTCAGCGAAACCTTTCACGTATCGTTGTCCTACATGAGCCGTATGTTTAAAAAGTACACCGGAATGAATTTTAATGAATATCTGACAAAGCTCAGAATTGAGGAGGCGTGCCGGCTGTTTCAGGAAAATCCGGGTTATTTTGTGAAGGATGTGGCGGATATGGTGGGGATTGCGGATCAATTTTATTTCAGCCGCTTATTCCGCAGCGTAACCGGGAAAACACCCAGCCAGTATGTAAAAGACCTGGATGAAAACCATACATGACAAATTTTTCTATGGAGGATGCAAAAATCTTCCATGTAAGAATGGCAAAGACCTCTTTATAATGAGTGTATCAGAAACGAACACCAAATAAGGAGGTCATTTTTTATGAAAAAGAAACAGTTAGCAGTTTGGATGGCAGCAGCGGCAGCCCTTACGGGCGTATGCGGCGGGACAATGAGCGCCTGCGCGGAGGAAACCTATTACGACGAAACCGTGACCCTGACGCTTCTGGTTGACCAGGGGTGGCTGGACACCTACGGAGAGGCTCTGGAGGCCCTTTCCGATGCGGCGCTTGAGAAATACAACATTGAAATCGATCTGGAAAATAAGACCAACGGTTCCGATGGGGACAATCTCGTAAAAACCCGTCTGGCAGCCGGAGAAATGACGGATCTGCTGATTTTTAACTCCGGCGCGCAGCTCACCGCATTAAATCCGGCGGAATATTTCGTGGATTTAACGGACTACGATTTTATGGACAATGTGCAGGAGATTTTTAAGGAATCGGTGACGATTGACGGAAAAGTTTACGGAACGCCGGTTTCCAGCAGCAACGTAGCCGGAATCGTTTATAACAAACAGGTTTACGAGGATCTGGGCCTGGAAATTCCGAAGACCTGGGACGAGTTCCTGAGCAATATGGAAGCGTGCGAAGCGGCAGGCTATACCGGAATCATGGGAACCTGCGGAGATGCATGGTCTTCCCAGTATACGTTTCTGGCGGACTACTATAACGTAGCGGCTGCAGAACCGGATTTTGCGGCAGAATTTGAAGCAGGTACGGCGAAATTTGCCACCACTCCAGCGGCTCTGCGCTCCTGGGAAAAGTTAAGCGACCTGCAGAATCATATGAACAGCGATTACATGGCCACAACGGTTACGGATGGGTTTGATAAGATGCTGGAAGAAAATGCGCCGGTACATTGGCCGATGACCAGCCAGTTTTTCTCCTATATGGACTCGTTAAGTTCCAGAGAAGACGCGGAAATGTTCGGTATTTTCCCGATTCCGAGCGACGATGAAAGCGTAAACGGATTCACTGTGTGGATGCCGAACGGCCTTTATATAAATAACGACAGCGAAAATGTGGAAGCGGCGCTGACGTTCATGGAATTCTGGGTTTCCGAAGAAGGAATGGACGTGTTTAAGGAACATGCGCAGGCGGATGGCCCGTACCTGATCGAAGGCGTAGAGCTTCCGGAAGATTCTTACGAGGGCGTTCTGGAATTGCAGAGCTATTTTGACGAGGGCAAGACCGGCCTGGCACTGGAATTTTTGACCGCATTAAAGGGCGCGAGCTGCGACCAGATTTGCGTAGAGTGTATCAGCGGCGCGATGACAGCGGAAGAAGCGGCGCAGGTTTACGACGAGGACTGCGAAAAAATGGCGCAGCAGCTTGGACTGGAAGGCTGGGAGTAAATTATGAAGAAGAAGCAGAAAACCATTTATTCCGGCTGGTTTCTGGCTCCGGCGCTGATCGTATTCGGCGGCCTGTTTATCCTTCCGACGGTGATTTCCCTGTTTTTCAGTATGACGGTATGGGATCTGAAAAGCTGGCGTTTCGTAGGGCTGGATAACTTCATCAACTTTTTCTCGGAATATTCCCTGCGGATCGGGATCAAAAACACGTTTATCTACGCGATTCTGACCTGTGTGATGAAGGTGGTTATCGGCATGATCTTTGCGGTGATCCTGACTTCGAAAATACGGACGAAGAATCTGGTGCGATCGATTGTGTTTTTCCCGAATCTGATCAGTACGGTTGCGGTGGGTATTATTTTCAGCGCGCTTATGCATCCTTCCAAGGGTCTCTTTAATGAGATCCTTGGGATGGTGGGGCTTCCGGCGGTGGACTGGCTGGGAAACCGGAATATTGCGCTTTATTCCGTGATTATGGTGGATGTGTGGAAGGGCGTCGGGGTTGCGACGGTGATCTACATTGCAGGAATCAGCGCGATTCCGAAGGATTATTATGAGGCGGCTTCGCTGGACGGGGCGACGGGCCTTCAGCAGTTCTGGAAGATTACGGTGCCGCTGTGCCGTTCGTCAATGAATTCGGTGATTATTCTGGCGTTTATCGGAGGAATGCGCACGTTTGACCTGATCTGGTCGATGACCGGAGGCGGGCCGGGATTTGCGACGGATACGTTGGCGTCGGTGATTTATAAGCAGTATGCGGCGGGATTTTATGGAATGTCGACCGCTGGAAATGTGATTATGTTTGTGGTGATTGCGGTGATTGCGTTCCCGCTCTTTAACTATCTGACCAGTAAGGAGGTGGAAGTCTGATGCGCAAAAAAAAGATCAAGCTGGCGATTGCGGATGTGCTGGTGCTGGGCGGCGCGCTGCTGATTTTCGGGGTTCCGCTGTATTTCCTGGTGATCAATTCGTTTAAGAGCCAGAAGGATGCGCGGCAATTGAGCATTGCGTGGCCGGAGAGCTTCCACATTGCGGAGAATTATTATGAGGCGTTTTCGAATCAGCATTTTATGATCGTCCGGGCGTTTTTTAACAGTGTGATCATTACGTTTTTTTCGGTGCTGGGCCTGCTGATTATCTGTTCCATGGCGGGGTATGTGATTCAGCGGCGGAAAGATCGGATGACGAAGATTGCGAATGCAATGATCCTGACGGGGCTGATGATTCCGCCGGCGATTATGCCGACCATTTGGGTGATGCAGAAGATTGGGATTTATAAGACGATTTTTGGAATGGTGCTGGTGGAGATTGCGCTGGGGATTCCGTTTACGACGATGCTGTTCCGGGGGTATATGGGGTCGATTCCGAAGGAGATTGAGGAGGCGGCCATGATTGATGGGTGTGGGAAATTCCGGATTTTCGGGTCGGTGATTGCGCCGCTTTTGACGCCGATTGCGTCGACGGTGGTGGTTCTGCAGGCGGTGACGGTGTTTAATGATTTTGTGAATCCGCTGTATTTCCTGCCGGGGAATGACAATGTGACGATTCAGTTGACGCTTTATAATTTCATGGGGAAATTTGCCAGTAAGTATAATCTGCTGTTTGCGGATATTGTGCTGGTGACGATTCCGATGCTGCTGCTGTTTATTTTCTTTAATCGGAAGATTATTGATGGGATGGCGGCTGGAGCGGTGAAGGGATAAGGTGAATGGGATGTACCGGGTGAAGCGGATCAATGGGTATACGTGGTTGATTGGAGATGATATTCGGGAGGATTTTACGGCGACGATGGTGCTGGTGGCCGGGAAGGAAAGGGCGGCGCTGGTGGATACGGGGTGCGGCGTGGGGGATTTGAAGGCGCTGGTGGGTTCGTTGACGGAGCTGCCGTTGACGGTGCTGACGTCGCATGTGCATTTGGATCATATTGGGGGGCATGCGTTGTTTGGCGGGGCGCGGGATCAGATTTTCGCGTCTGCGCTGGAGATGGAGGAGTGGCTTCGGAGCGGGGAGCCGGAACATTTTCTGGAGGAGCGGCTGCGGTTTTTGCGGGCGGCTGTGGAAGGAGACGAGGAGCGCTACCGGATTTTTGAGAAGAATCTTGTGAGGGACTGGCATTTTTCGTGGAAGCCGCTGCGGGATGGGATGCGGTTTGACTTGGGCGGCGTGGTGCTGGAGACGTGTATGGTTCCGGGACATACGAAGGAATCGTTTGTTTTTGTGGAGCGGGAGAGCGGCAATGCGTTTGTGGGGGATTCTATTAACCCGACGCCGTGGATTTTTCCGGAGAGCGGGACTGGGGTGGCGGAATATGGCAGGTCGGTGGAGCGCTTTCGGGAAAAGTTTCCGGAGGTGCGGCATCTCTACAGCGGTCATTGTATGGAGGATATTGGGGTTCAGACGATTTCGGATACGCTGGAATGTGTGAAAGAAGTTGTGGAAGGGGCGCGGGACCCTGTGGTAGAATGTTATAAAGGCAAAGTGTTTCAGCATGTGAAGAACAGTGTGACGATGTTTTATACGGAGCGCTTTGTGTGAGGGGCGGCCCGGCCTGGCGGCATGACCGGATTGCTCGACGCCCGGCGGTGTCACAGCGTGCGGGGCCTGGCGGTTTCGAAGTTTCGAAAAGAAAGGATGGAATCTATGTATTGGGACGAACTAACAGCAGATGCATTTCAGAAAGCAGTCGAAGAAACCGGAGTCTGCGTGATTCCGATGGGCGTGGTGGAGAAGCACGGCAGCCACCTTCCCTTGGGAACCGATATGATCATCGGCAGAACTATCGCGGAAATGGCGGCGAAAATCGAGCCATTCGTCATTTTCCCCTATTACTGCTTCGGACAGATTAACGAAGCGCGGCACATGCCGGGGGCCATCGCCGTTTCCCCGAAAATGCAGATGGAGCTTTTACAGGAAGTGGTGGACGAGATCCGCAGGAACGGCTTTAAAAAGATCGTGCTTCTGGAATCCCACGGCGGAAATATTAACTTCCTGAACTATTTCCTCCAGGGACAGCTCCATGAAAAAAGGGACTACACGGTGTATAAGATCGGTATTTTCGATATTTTGGAGCCGTGCATGAAAGCTTATCCGTCGCCCACTGAGGACGGCCATGCGGCGAAGACGGAGACGGAGCTGGTGATGGCGTATCATCCGGAGCTGGTGCATATGGATCAGGTGAATCCGGCGGGCGCGCCGAATCAGCACCGGTTGGATCATATGAGCGGGATTGGGACGCCGGTGAGCTGGTATGCGGATCATCCGACGCATCAGGATGGGGATCCGTGTACGGCGGACAGGGAAGTGGGACAGAAGAAGTATGAGATGGCGGCGGAGTATGTGGCCGGGCTGATTAAGAAGATTAAAGAGGATGAAAAGACTGCGGAGTTGATGCAGGAATATTACAGTCAGTGGTAAAGAGAAGGGGTATCGCGGGGGAGTGCCGCCCCTCACGTAAACCTCCCCCGATACTCACTCGGCGTATACCCCGTCATCTTCTTAAAAACCTTACTAAAATACTGCGCATTATACCCAAACCCACAAGCCATCGCCACCTCATTCACCGGAATCCCCGGCCTCTCCAGAAAAAGCCTCTGCGCCATCTCAATCCGCCTCCGCGTCACAAAAGAAGAAAACTTCTCCCCAGTCTCCGAACTGAACACCTTCCCCAGATAATCCACATTCACAAACAAAATCTCATGCGCCACAAAATTCAGCGTCAGCCGCTCATCCCCCAGATACTCCTCCACAAGCTCCACCATCCGCTGCGTCAGCTCATTCTTATACCGCTGCCCGTCAGGCTTCTTCCCCGCCTCCGCCGGAGACAGCACATCCGCCACCACACTCTTCAAATGTGCATAATCACTCTCCATCTGTTCCAGATAACGGCTCTTCTCCTTCTGCGCCGCCATCCGCCGCGTCATCGAATCCAACAACTCATGAATGGAATCAATACTGCACGGTTTCAGCAGATAATCCTGCACATGATATTTCATTGCCTGGCGCGCAAAGGTAAACTCATCGTAACCGGAAAGAATCGCACACAGCGTATCCGGCGAAATTGCCGACACTTCCCGAATCAGCGAAAGCCCATCCATCAGCGGCATTTTTAGATCCGTAATCAGAAAATCCGGCGGATTCTCCCGCACCTTCTGAAGCGCCTCCACCCCATTCGCAGCGCCTTCCACCTTCGTAATCCCAAAACGCTTCCAATCGCAGTTCTCCAAAATCCCATTTCGAATCTGTTCCTCATCATCAACCATCAAGAGCCGGTACATAGGTTCCTCCTTCTCAAAGTTCAGGAAAGTTCCGGATTGCCGGAAACCGGAAGCTTCAAAGTTACCACCGTTCCCTTCGTCTTCCGGTTCTCAATCGTAAAAAGACAGTCTTCCCCATAAATCAGTTCCAGCCGTTCCACGATATTCGAAAGGCCGATCCCGTGGCCCTTCGGCGTACACTCCCCGCTTTTCAGCTTTTCCAGTAAATGCGGTTCCACGCCAATTCCATTATCTTTCACCTGTAAAAGCAGGTGTCTGTTCTCCAATTTTGCCAAAATCAGAATCGTACAGGATTCTACCATTGTCTCTGCGCCATAGAGAATCGCATTTTCCACAAGAGGCTGTAAAAGCATCCGCGGAATCTTACAATCTAAAACAGAATTTTCAACCTGCATCTGAACATCCAGCTTTTCCCGAAACCGAATTTTCTGAATACTGATGTAATAATTCAAAATCTGAAGCTCCGCGCGCAGCGGGGACAGGCGGTCCGTCGCATTTTCCTTTCGCAGGCTTTCCCGCAAAAGTTTCCCCAGTGAAAAGACCATGGTGGAAATGTCCGTCTGATGCTCCTTGATCGCCATCCAATAGATGGAATCCAGCGTATTGTAAATAAAATGCGGGTTGATCTGCGTTTGGAGCATCCGGTACTGGGTATCCTTCAAAACGAGCTGGCGCAAATAATTCTGCTGAATCAATTCCTCAATCTTTTTCAGCATATTCTGAAACGTCTGCTGAAGCTGTCCAATCTCATCCCGGCGGTTCTGCTGCCCGAAACTCAGGTGGGAAACCTCAAAATCAATGTTCTGCACGTGCTCCATTTGTCTGGCCAGCCGAATCAGCGGTCGGGTAATGGACTTCGAAAACAAAACCGTGACAACCGTCAAAAGCAGATACAAGCCGCTGAAAATCAGAAAAACCGTCCACTTCACCCGCTCAAACCGCGCCAAAATATTGCCAAGAGGAATCGCATAATAGTAATTCCAGGAAGAATAGCCGGAATTTTTCTGAACAACAAAATACGACGCGTCATTCTCGGTACAGATCGTATAAGGCTCCTCATCCGAAATTTGCTCCGGCTGAAAAGGAACGGTTTCGCTGTTCGCATAGGCCAATTGCTGTTCCGTATCATAAATAAAAAACGAATCGCTGGATCCCCTGGAAAAATTCATTGTAGACTCCACCAGCTTTTCAAGACGGATGCGAATGACGATAGCTCCCATATGGCGCAGGCTCAAGTTCTCAACTTCCCGAATCGGGCAGACCAGCAGCGTATCGGCATCTGTAACCCAGCTTGGCCGTCCATTCTGGGAAAAGGCGATATCATAGAGCTTCTGCGCCTGTCCGTCCAGAAGAATCGACGTGTCAGAACCGGCTGTGTCGATGCGGAGATTCGGGTCAATGTAGGTAACCGAAAGAATATATTTCCGGGTATTCAGCGAGGTGTAGATTTTACTCATGAGTTTTTGGCGGTTCGTGTATTCCTCATACTCGGAAGAGGCATTCTCAATTTTGCGGATGGTTTCCTGGAGAAGTTCGTCTGTGGAAAGCTGAGAAGTAAGACTCAGCAAATGGTTCATTTCATTTTCAATATTCTGGGTTGAAAGGGAGAGAATGGAAGCGGCATCTTTGTAAAGCTGCTGATTGTACAGATTGACCGAGTATTCATACAATGCAAGCGCTGTAAAATAGCTGACCAAAACAAAAGACAGGATCAAAATCTGAAGCTTCAGATACAGCTTCCGATTCCGGAACCAGACTTTCAGGGCGTGCAGGACTTTCGAAAAAGGCCGCAGAATTTTCAGCAATGTCAGACTTGGATTTCGCAAAACAGTTCCCCCTTTGGCTTACGACATATTTTTATTATACGGAACATCCCAGGAAAACAA
Organism: Eubacteriales bacterium; assembly: GCA_030536575.1. Lineage (GTDB taxonomy): Bacteria > Bacillota > Clostridia > Lachnospirales > Lachnospiraceae > Limivivens. Next base: position 10,538 of record JAUNPS010000004.1, read on the forward strand.
AAGGGAAATTGCCTGGTATTTTGTGTAAATATCAGTGAAATTCTGGTAAAAAACAGATAAAACCAGAATGTGCCCTTTTATTTTCTTGAAGCAATGCTATAATGGGCGCAAAAAAAGGAGGAAACAGAGATGAAAGTTTGTTTTTACGGAAACACCGGCCACTTTTTCACCGCGTTTCTGGTGCGCGAACGGATTCCGGAGCTGGAATTTACCGCGTACTGCAAGAGTTTCCCGGAAGAAAACATGAACCAGCTCCGGCTGTTCGCAGGGGAGAAAACGGGAAATTATCCGGATGGATGGGAAATCCATGCGCGCAACGGGCAGCAGGGAGGGCGGATTTTCCTGAAGGAGTACCAGGAACTGACCGAAATGCTGGATCAGGAAAAACCGGATATTCTGGTGGTTGACAATCGGTTTGCGCAGCGTTTTGCGCCGGAAAAAGAGGCCCTTTTGCGGGGGATTCACGTGTACGCGGACAAACCCATTGCCATTCGGGAAGAGGAACTGAAAGAACTGTACGCCTGCGTGAAGGCTTCCGGCAGACATCTGTGGGCAATGGATACGGTTCGGTATGACCCCTGGTACTATACCGCAAAAAAATTAATTGACCAGGGGGAAATCGGAAAAGTCCGGATGGTCAACTGCCAGAAATCCTACCGCCTGGGCGAACGGCCGGATTTTTATAAGCAGAGAGCATATTACGGCGGAACAATTCCCTGGGTGACGATCCATGCCATCGATATGATCCGGATGGTCACCGGAAAAGAGTGTCTTTCGGTCTATGCCGACCAGTCCAGAGAATGCAACAAAGGCTATGGGGAAATGGAAATCATTACCACTTCGTGCTTCCGGATGGAGGATGCTATACTGGCAACGGTATCGACGGACTATTACCGTCCTGAGAATACCCATTCTCATGATGATGACAGAATGCGCGTGGTAGGAACCGAGGGAATTGTAGAGGTCAGCAGACGGGACGGCGATCACGAAGTGCGCCTGCTCAATGCCAGGAACAATGGCACGACGCCCATAAAACAGGAAGTACCGCCTTTTATTTTCGAGGACTTTGTGCGGACAATCCAGGAAAAAGGCATGCAGCTTCTGAACGAGGAAGATTCCTTCCGCAATGCTTATGTGGCGATCTGTGCACAGAAATCCGCGGATGAAAAGCGCGTGGTGAACCTGGAAAATGCAAGAGAATTATTTTCGTAACCTCTGATTTGTACACATCAGCCTCTGGTTTGAACATTTTGTCAGATAAAAAGAACTGCTATACTGAGGATACCAAAAACGAAGAACGAAAAGGAGGTTCACTATGAAAAAAACAGTTGCGTTACTTATGACCGGAGCTTTGGCCATGTCTTCCATGATGACCATGGCGGCAGCGGCGGAAACGGCCGACCAGGAACCGGTGACCATCCGGTTCGCCTGGTGGGGTTCCCAGGCCAGGAATGACCAGACCCAGGCGGTTGTAGAGCTGTTTGAAGAGACATACCCCTGGATTACGGTGGAATGTGAATTCGTGGGCTGGGACGAATACTGGGACAATCTCTCGACGCAGATTGCAGCGGGGCAGATGCCGGACATTCTGCAGCACGACTACCGCTATCTGGAAACTTACGTGAATAAGGGCCTGCTTCATTCCCTGGACGAGTACGTGGGAGAACAGATCGACCTGGAAAAGGTGGATGAAAGCTCGCTGTCAGGCGGAAAGGTGAACGGCGAATTATACGGGATTCCGCTGGGAATGAACACGTTCGCGGTACAGTATGACGAGGACACGTTTGCGAAATATGGGGTAGAAGTTCCGGATCCCGGCTGGACTTACGAGGACTTTAAAGAAGTCTGCGGCCAGTTTAAGGAACAGGGAATTTACGGCTGTGACCTGACAAATTTCGAAGACTGGGTGCTTTACTACGTCCGTTCCAGAGGCGCGACGCTCTATTCTCAGGATGGAGTAGGCTTAGGCTATGAAGATGACGCGATTATGGAAGAAATTTTCCAGATGCGCCTGGATCTGGTGACCGAAGGACTTCTGCCGACGCCGGATGTGGCGAACCAGGCCTCCGGTACGGAAGACAGCCTGATCGTGCGGGGAGATGCGGCGATGGTAACTTACTGGAGCAATGCGACGGCGGCGGTAGCCAACGCCACCGAAGACACCATCAAGGTTCTGCCGATGTTCGGGCCGGATTCCGACAAAGGCACGTACATTAAACCGTCCATGTTCGCGTCCATTTCCGCTGCAACGGAGCATCCGGAGGAATGCGCGCTTCTGATTGACTTCTTTACGAACAATGTGGAAGCGAACAAGATCATGATGGGTGAACGCGGCGTCCCCATTTCCTCGGAAATCCGGGAAGCGCTGCTTCCGGAGCTGGACGTGACCAGCCAGGCGATCTTTGAACTGCTGGACTATTCGGAAACCCATTCCAGCCCAATCAACAACCCGGATCCGGAAGGTGCGGGCGAGGTGGTCAGCCTTTTGCAGGAACTGGAAGAGCAGGTGCTTTATGAGCAGATGACGCCTGCGGAAGCGGCAGCCCAGTTCCGGGAAGAGGCGACGGAAATTCTGACGAGCAAGTAACCGGAGATTTCAGGAGCGGCTGCTGCGGCGGCCGCTCAGACAGGGGGGGAACCGATGCACAAACAGAGAAAAAACAATTTACAGGGGTATCTGTTCATCAGTCCATGGCTGATCTGTTTTCTGATTTTTACGCTGTACCCGGTGTGCATGTCTTTTTACTATTCGCTGACGGATTTTGATATTTTATCTGCACCAAATTTTGTCGGGCTTGAAAATTATCGTTACCTGTTGTTTAAAGACCGGAAATTTTGGGGCTCCGTAAAGGTGACGTTTTTATATGCTTGCGTTTCGATACCATTGCGACTGGTATTTGCGTTTTTTGTAGCCAATTTACTGTCGAAACCGCACCGGGGACAAGGGATTTACCGGACATTGTTTTACCTTCCGTCGATCGTGGGGGAGAGCGTAGCGATTGCAATTGTATGGCGGACCATTTTCGGGAAAAACGGGGCGGTGGACAGCCTCCTGGCAAGCCTTGGGATCGTGACAAAGTATTCCATGCTGGGAAATCCGGACACGGCCATCTGGACATTGATTCTGATGTCTGTCTGGCAGTTTGGCTCTCCGATGCTGATCTTCCTGGCAGGGCTGAAGGACATTCCGGAAACCTATTACGAGGCGGCCAGCATCGACGGGGCGAATTCGTTTCAGAAGTTCTGGAAAATCACGATGCCGCTTATCACGCCGATTTTCCTGTTTAACCTGGTTATGCAGACGATCACCGGATTTATGGTCTTTACCCAGGGCTATATCATCACGTCGGGAGGGCCGTTAAACAGTACGCTGTTTTATGTGATCTATCTTTATCAGACAACGTTCGAGCATTTCGAGGCAGGAAGAGGTTCCGCAATGGCCTGGCTGCTTCTGGCATTCGTAGGGATCTTGACCGCAATCCTGTTCAGCACATCGAAATACTGGGTATTCGACGAGAACGGAAAGGAGTGATCGTTTGAAAAAGCAGAAAAAAATCCGCGCGGTAATCTATCATGTGTTTTGCAGCGCATTGGCTTTTATTATGATCTGGCCGGTACTCTGGCTCTGCTTTTCCGCATTCAAAGGCAAGGAAGACATTTTCCAGAATGCGGGGAGCCTGCTTCCAAAGGAATGGATTTTCGAGAATTTTGTCAATGGCTGGAAGGGATTCGGCGGCGTTGGCTTCGGAACCTTTTTCAGGAATTCCTTTATCGTGACGGTCGGCGCGACGGCATTATCCACGTTTTTTTCCGCGCTGGTGGCCTACGGATTTGCCAGGATTCCGTTTAAAGGGAGGGGATTTTTCTTCGCCTGCATGATGATGACGCTGATGCTTCCGACGCAGGTGCTGATGGTGCCGCAATATATGCTGTTCAGCAAATTGGGCTGGATTAATACCTATCTGCCGCTGATCGTGCCGTATTTTGGCGGATATGCGTTTTTTATCTTTCTATGCGTGCAGTTTATCAAAGGCATTCCCATCGAACTGGACGAATCGGCCTGTATCGACGGCTGCGGCCGTCTGGGAACCTTTTTCCAGATCATCCTGCCGCTGTCAAAATCCGCACTGGTCACATCCGCGATCTTCTCCTTCTATTGGAGATGGTCGGATTTCATCGGGCCGATGCTGTATTTGAAGAAACCGAAGCTTTATACCGTTTCCGTGGCGCTGAAGCTGTTTGCGGATCCGAATTCCGTCACGGATTGGGGGGCAATGTTTGCAATGTCGTTCCTGTCCCTGCTTCCGGTGATTTTAATCTTTTTATTATTGCAGAAATACATTGTGGAAGGAATCAGTACCACGGGACTGAAAGGATAAACGAGAGGAGAGAAAACATGGAAAAAGCAAAACTGGCAGTCATTGGATTGAATTTTGGGAGGAATCATGCGGCGTACATCGCGGCCGGAAATGTGCGGGGGACGCTGGAAGCAGTGGCGGATTTAAATCCGGACTTTCAGGCGATGGCCGGACAGTGGGGAACCCGTTTTTACACAGATTACCGGGAAATGCTGGGGGAAGTGAAGCCGGATGGGGTGCTGATTGCCGTGCCGCCGAAATTTCACAAAGACATTGCCATAGACTGTATGCGGGCCGGGGCACACGTGCTGGTGGAAAAGCCCATTACGCTGACGTCAGAGGAGGCAGACGAGCTGATTGCGGAAGGAAAACAGACCGGAAAAACGATTCTGGTCGGGCAGCATCACCGGTTTGACCCGTCTGTGCAGATGGCGAAGAAACGGCTGGATTCCGGGGAACTGGGACAGCTCATCGGATTTCATATCTATGGGACGCTTCCGAAACCGCCGTGGTATTACGGCCAGGATTATAAAAAGCGCCGGAGCCTTGGCGGCGGGACAGTGGCGAATAACGGGATTCACGATGTGGACAGGATTCGCTACCTGTTCGGGGACATTGAGAGCGTTTTTGCAATGAAGGGCAATGCTTACCGGCATTTTGAAGTGGAGGACACGGCGGCTGTAGCGATAAAATGCAGAAACGGCGTGGTAGGAACCTATTATATTTCAGACTGTAGCCATCCGATTTCGGAATATACGGACTGCTATTTCGCGGAAAAGGGCAGCATCCGGCTGAAATGTTCGTCGTTTTATGCACAGGCCGGGTTCCATACCTATCAGGAATGCAGCCTGTCGGAAGGGTTTGACTATCGGGAGCGGGAACGGACTTTGCAGACGGTTCAGATTCCGGTGCAGAACAATCACGGAAAAGAAGTGGAGCATTTCTGCGCGGTAATCCTGGACGGGGAAGAGCCCAGGACATCCGGCGAGGACGGAAAGAAATCCATGGAAGCGATGAATGCGATCGTAGAATCTCTGGACACGGGAAAACCGGTGTACTTAAACGAAGATTAAGGGGGAAATGAAGGATGAAAAATTATCGTGTGGCGTTATTGGAAGCGGAACATTGGCATGTTTTAGGGCACTTAGCAGCCATAAAAACTTACGAAAACGTGACCGTTGCGGCGCTTTCCGGGAATGGGGAATTTACAAAAAAAGTGAGCGAAGATCTGGGCGTGAAGCGTTATCCGAATTACCTGGAATTGTTGGATCAGGAAACGGATCTGGATTTCGTGTATATTTTCGGGATTTACAAAGAAGCGCCGGAGATTATGGAGGAATGCATCCGGCGGAGGATTCCGTTTATGGCGGACAAGCCGTGCTGCGAGCGGGCGTGGCAGCTTCCTCCGGTTATCGCGCACCTGAAGGAGTCCGGAGTGAAACATTGCATTGCGCTTCAGCGAAGATATGCGCTGCCGGTGGAAATTTATAAGGATTTCGTGCAGGAAAAGGCTTCGGAGGGCGGCGTACATCTGGTTCTGCGCTATATTACGGGAACGCCCCAGCGCTATGAAGATATGGGATTTCCGTGGGCGAATCAGAAAGAGATCGCGGGCGGCGGCGCGCTGCTGAACCTGGGCGTGCATTATCTGGACTTAGTGCAGTACCTGACCGGGGATGAAATTGTCGAAGTAAAGGGATTTTTGAATGAAAATGTCTGGAAGCTGGGGCTGGACGACTATGCGAACCTGATCGTGAAGACGAAGCAGGGCCATACGGCGACGGTGGAAGTGGGCTATACGAAATCGGGCTATCCGCAGGAAGATTTTATCTTTTCCGGGAAGAATTTCTACATTACGGCGACTGCCGGGGAGGACATTCGGCGGTTCGGGCTTGTGGAGGGCGGAGACAAGCGGGGAGAACTCCTGGAAAAGCAGGATTTTCCGGACATTCAGTGGTTTGATAAATGCCTGGGAAGCATGCTTGCCACGCTGGAAGGGACGGGCGAACCGGCGGCGACGCTGGAGGACGTCTACCATGCATTGAAATTTGTGACGCAGGTTTATGAGGATAACCATTTTTATGAGGAGGATGCCGGATGATTCGGAAGTGGAATGAAGAAGCATTGGATCACCGGAATGCGCTGCTGTATGCGATGGGGGTCACGGAGGAAGAGGCCAGGCGTCCGGTGATCGGGATCGTGAGTGCGTGGAATGAGATGAATCCGGGGCATTTTGGATTTCAACAGGTGCTTGCGGAAATCAAGGAGGAGATTTACCGGGGAGGCGCCCTGCCGCGGGTGCTTCCGGTGACCGGGGTCTGCGACGGGATTTGTTCAAATACGGAAGGAGACCGTTACACCTTACCCTCCCGCGACCTGGTGTCTTCGGAAGTGGAAACGGTGGCGGAATTAAACCGTCTGGACGGGATGATCCTGTTAGCAAGCTGTGATAAGGTGGTTCCGGGAATGCTGATGGGTGCGCTCCGGGTCAATATTCCGGCGGTGCTGTTTACGGGCGGGTATATGCCGCCGGGAAATTATCAGGGGAATATGCTGACGCTGACGCATACGAAGCAGGCCTATGCCGCTTACCGGCAGGGCAGTATGGAGCGGGAAACGTATAAGGAAATTGTAAAACATGCCTGCCCGGCGCCGGGGGTCTGCCCGTTTATGGGGACGGCGAATACCATGTGCGCGCTGGCGGAAATCCTTGGGTTTTCTCCGGATGGGAATGCGTCGGTACGGGCAGGAAGCGCAGAATGGAAGGCCATGGCGAAAGAGGCCGGTGCGAAGATTGTGGAATTGGTAAAACAGGAGATCCGGCCGCTGGATGTGCTGACGATGGGAAGTTTTCGGAATGTGATCCGCTATGTTATGGCGACCGGAGGTTCCACGAATACGCTGCTGCATCTTCCGGCGATTGGGATGCAGGGCGGGTTTTCGGTTACGCCGGAGCTGTTCGATGAGATTTCAAGGGAGATTCCGGTAATCAGCGCGATCTATCCGAACCATCCCCGGTATACGATGCAGGAGTTTTCGCAGGCCGGAGGGCTGTCGGCGGTGCTGAAGGAGCTGGCCGGAGCCGGGAAGCTGGAGACGGATACCAGAGGCATGTTCGGGACGATGGAAGAGAAGATCGGGAAAGCAGAGAATCGGAATGCGGAAGTGATCCATAAGGTGAGCGAGCCGATTTCCAGGCAGGGCGGCCTTGCGGTGCTTCAGGGGAATATCGGGACGCAGAGTGCGGTGCTGAAGTTTTCTGCGGTAGATCCGAAGCTCCAATGGTTTTGTGGGCCTGCACGGGTGTTTGATTCGCAGGATGAGGGCTGGGAAGCGATTCTGCGGGATGAGATCAAGGCCGGCGATGTGGTGGTGATTCGCTATGAGGGGCCGAAGGGCGCGCCGGGGATGCCGCATTTGGAAACCTTTATGGCGGCGGTGCTTGGAAAAGGACTTGGAAGTGAGATTGCTTTAATTACGGACGGAAGATTTTCAGGGGCAACCGGCGGGATTGCCATCGGGCATGTGGCGCCAGAGGCTTACGATGGAGGAAATATCGCGCTGATCCGGGATGGAGACTGGATTGAGATCGATATTGAGAAGCGGGCGCTGAATGTAAAGGTATCGGAAGAGGAACTGGCAGAGCGCAGGAAAGGATTTGTACCGCTGGTGAAAGCGGGCACGGGATTTTTGAAGTTGTATCGGGAAAATACGAGTTCGGCCCATGAAGGAGCGACGGTTTATGTTCAAAGGTCCGAGTCCGTTCCGGAGAAGCCGGCCTGTGAGCGGAGGGATGCTTATGGAAAATAAAATGGGACGCATTTTTGAAAAGGAAAAAGTGGATTTCCTTTGGCAGGAGGTGCCGGAGCCTGGGGAAAAGGAGGTTTTGCTGAAGATTGAGGCGAGCCTGATCTGCGGGAGCGATCTGCATATCTTCCGGGACAGACACCCGTCGGTGCAGCTTCCGGTGACGGTCGGCCATGAATTTTCGGGTACGGTATTGAAAACGGGGAGCGGCGTGAAAAAGTTCCGCGAGGGCGACCGGGTGGTAGTGGAACCGGCGATTCCGTGCGGGCAATGCGCGGCCTGCAAAAGGGGCAATTACGGGTATTGTGAGAACCTTACGTTTACTTATCGGTGCGGGCATGGCGCGATGGCTCCCTATTTTGTGGGAGCGGAAGATCGAATGTACCATCTGCCGGATGAGGTGAGCTTCGAGAAAGGGGCATTGGCGGAGCCTTTGGCCGTGGCAGTGCATGCGGTGAAACGGGCGGATATCCGGATGGGAGACTGCGTGGCGATTACCGGAGCCGGGGCAATCGGCATTATGATTGCATCCATCTGCCGAAAACTGGGCGCGCGTGAAGTCGTCATTTCGGATTTTTCCCCGGAGCGCCTGAAAATGGCTAAGGAACTGGGCGCGACCCGAACCGTCCTCGCATCGGAAGAAAACCTGGAAGAAGTCGTTGCGGGCCTGTCCCATGGGGCCGGATTCGAGAAAGCGTTTGAATGCGTGGGCCTGGAAGCAACCTTCCGCCAGCTATTAAATTGCATGAAGGTAAACGGCCTGGTCACAGACGTCGGCATTTTCGAAAAACCTCTGATTCAGATGGACGTTTCCTGTCTGGTCAAAAAGGAACTCCGGATTCAGGGTGCGCAGGGCTATTGCTGGGATTTCGAAGATGCGCTGCAGCTTTTGACAGAGCTGCCGTATGAAAAATTGATCACACATCATTTTCCGCTGGAGGACTTACAGACGGCTTTGGAAACCGCCGGAAACCCGAAAAGCGGCGCAATCAAAGTTTGCATTACCCCACAGGGGGCAGAGGGAGGAACGTATGGCAGAATTTGAGAGATTTCATTTTCAATCACTGGAAGATTTTAAAAAGAAAATTGAAGAACTGGGCGTAGACATTCCGGTAACGGAGGATGTTTCGTCCCTTGGAAAAAAGGTTCCGATTTTGAAGAAAACGGTTCCGAATTCCCTTGCAGTGCTTCCGATGGAGGGCTGTGACGCGAACCCGGACGGAAGCCCTTCGGCGCTGACGATCCGCCGCTATCGGAGGTTTGCGGAGGGCGGGGCGGGCCTGCTCTGGTTCGAAGCCTGCGCCGTCACGGTGGAAGGCCGGGCGAACCCCCATCAGCTTTTCCTGAATGACCAGAATATGGCGTCTTTCCGGGAACTGACGGCTCTCTGCCGGGAGGCGGCGGAAAAACGTAACGGATACCGCCCGGTTACGATTTTACAGTTGACCCATTCGGGAAGGTATGCGCGGCCCTTTGATAACGGCGCGCCCATGATTCCCCAGCATGATCCGTATCTGGACCCAAGAGTCGGGATTACCGAGGATTATCCGATGGTTACGGATGAATATCTGGATGAATTGCAGGAGAAATATGTGAAGGCGGCGCTTCTGGCAAAGGAGGCGGGCTTTGACGGCGTGGATATTAAGGCGTGTCACCGCTATCTGGTGTCCGAACTTCTGGCTTCCCATACCAGAAAGGGGAAATATGGCGGTTCCTTTGAAAACCGTTCGCGCTTCGTGCTGGAAGTTATTCGGAAGGTGAAAAAAGCGGTGGGCGACGATTTCATTGTAGCATCCCGCTTCAATGTGTACGATGCGCATCCCTATCCGTATGGGTTCGGAGTGAGCAAAGAAAGCGAATGGATTCCGGATTTGGAAGAGCCGTTAAAACTGGTGAAAGAAATGGTGAAGGCCGGCGTGAGCCTTTTGAGCAATTCGGCCGGGAATCCTTATTACCGTTTTCCGCAGGTGACGCGTCCTTTCGATCAGCCGATTTTGAATGGGGAGATGCCCCAGGAACATCCGCTGGAGAGCGTTGCGCGGCTGATGCAGTTTACAAGGGAAATTCAGGAAGCGGCGGGTGATGTGGCCGTGATTGGGAACGGTTACAGTTGGATGCGCGAGTACATTCCGTATGTAGGGGCTGCAAACCTGCAAAGGGGCGGATGTACGATGATTGGCCTGGGACGCCAGTCCTTCGCGTATCCGGACGCCAGCCGGGATATTTTGGAAACGGGAAGGATGGATGCGAAGAAATGCTGCATTGCATGCAGTAAATGCACGCAGATTATGCGCGACCATGGAATGACGGGATGTGTGGTAAGGGACAGCGAATGCTATTTGCCGTTATATAAAGAGGCAAGGGCCTCGGCGGGAAAATGAGTCCGGGACAGGAGGGAAGCGATGAAAAAGACAGCGGTTATTACGGGAGCGAGCCGCGGCATCGGATTTGGAATTGCCATGCAGCTTGCAAAAGACGGGTTCCGGGTGGTGCTGGCGGCGTCCAGCCCGTCGGAAAACCATGGAGAAAAATTCCGGAAACTGGAAGAAATCGAGGCGGAATACGACTATATCCAGACGGATGTTTCCAGGCAGGAAGACCGGGAAGCATTCGTGGAAGCAGTCTGTGAACGCTATGGGCGGATCGACGTTTGGGTGAACAATGCGGGTGTAGCCCCCAAGGTGCGGGCAGATCTGCTGGACATGACGGAGGAAAGCTTTGACCGCCTGATTGCCATTAACACGAAAAGCGTGATGTTTCTGTCACAGGCTGTCAGCAAACGGATGCTGAAACAGGAGCCTATTGACGGCATGCGGGGCATTCTCGTAAACATTTCTTCCATGTCGGCGGTGGTTTCTTCGGTCAGCAGAGGGGAATACTGCGTGTCCAAAGCGGGCGTGTCGATGCTGACCAGGCTGTATGCAGACCGGCTGGCCGGGGAGCAGATTTATGTCTATGAGATTCGGCCGGGAATCATTGCGACGGATATGACGGCGGCGGTGAAAGGAAAATACGATGCGCTGTTTGCGGAGGGCATCTGCCCGATTGGGCGCTGGGGAACTCCGGAAGATATTGGAAATGCGGTGAGCGTCCTTTGCTCCGGAAAACTGCGTTATACGACGGGACAAGTTATCGACGTGGACGGCGGTTTCCAGATTCAGCGGTTATAGGAGGGAACATGGAAAAGACGATTGTGGCGGCGGGCCGGGAAATTCCGGTGGAATGTTTTGCGGCGGTGGTGGTCGGGAGCGGTGCGGCGGGGCTTGCGGCCGCGAAGTGCCTGGATCAGATGGGCGTGGAAAACATTGCCCTGCTTACGGAACACATGGATTGTGGGACGTCCAGAAATGCCGGATCAGACAAACAGACATATTATAAACTGAGCCTTTCGGGGCGGGAGCCGGACAGCGTGGGGGCCATGGCGGAGGTTCTGCATCAGGGAATCGGGGTAGATGGGGAACACGCGCTGGCCGAAGCGGCCCTTTCGGCGGCCTGTTTTCTGGAATTAGCCGATTTGGGCGTGCCGTTTCCGACGAACCGGTATGGGGAATTTGTCGGCTATAAAACCGACCACGATCCCTGTCAGAGAGGGTCTTCCGCGGGCCCTCTGACCTCGAAGGAGATGACGGAGGCGCTGGAGCGGGAGGTGCGCAGGCGGAAGATTCCCGTTTTTGAGAAGCTGCTTGTGATACGGATTTTGAAAGAGGAGAAGCGGGTGAAGGGCGTCCTTTGTCTGGATTTGGAGAGGACGACGGAAGAGAGGGCGGCTTTTCGGGTGTTTCTGGCGAATCAGGTCGTGTATGGGGTCGGGGGGCCGGCTGGGATCTATTGGGACAGCGTGTATCCGAAGAGTCAGCACGGGGCTTCCGGCGCGGCGTTTCTGGCCGGAGTGAAAGGGAAAAATCTGACGGAATGGCAGTATGGACTGGCGTCTCTGAAACCGCGCTGGAATGTGTCCGGCACGTATATGCAGGCGATTCCGAGGATGATTTCAACGGCACAGGATGGGAGCGGCGAGCGGGAATTTCTGGAAAGTTATCTGGGAAGCCGGAAGGAGGCGCTTTCCCAGGTTTTTTTAAAGGGGTATCAATGGCCGTTTGATGTGCGGCGGATGGAGCAGGGTTCTTCGCAGATTGATTTGGCGGTCTATGAAGAGACGGTGAAAAAAGGGCGCAGGGTGTTTCTGGATTATCGGAAAAACCCTGGAAAAGGGGAGCTGAAGGGAGAGGAGCTTTCGGAGGAAGCGCGGGCGTATCTGGAGAAGGCGGGCGCGCTGTTTGGGACACCTTTCGAGAGGCTGTGGCATATGAACCGGCCTGCGGTGGAGTTTTACCGGAGTAAGGGGGTGGATCTTGCAAAGGAGCCGCTGGAGATTGCGCTTTGTGCACAGCATAATAACGGCGGGCTGCAAGTGGATTTATGGTGGCAGACGGAGCTGGAGGGATTTTTTGCGGTGGGCGAGGCGGCCGGGACGCATGGAGTTTATCGGCCGGGCGGTTCTGCGCTGAATGCCGGACAGGTGGGCGCGCGCAGGGCGGCATTGTTTATCCGGGAAAAGGGCCGAAAGGAGGTTCCGGAGACGATCGGCATGGAAGAAATGCGGCAGATTGAGGAAGGAACTGCGCCAATGGCGAATCTTGAGCGGAGGCGGGACGGCGGAAAGACGCTTGCGGGCGTTTTGGAAATGGTACGGAAGGAAATGAGTGCGTTGGCCGGGCCGGTGCGGAATGTGGAAGAAATGCAGGCGTATCAGGAAAGGCTTGAGGAGCTCTGTCAGGATTTCCCGAATTATGTGGGAACTGGGAAACGGCGGTTTCGGGATGCCTGCCTGCTGTGGGATTGTTTGGTGACGCAGAAGGTGTATCTGGCGGCAATGCTGGATTACAGCCGGAATGGGAATGGAAGCCGGGGTTCCGCACTGTATTTGCAGGGACGGCAGATTTTGAAAGGAAGTCCAACGTTTGAAAATCAGGTGCAGGAGTGCTGGATGGAGCCGGATGGGAAGGTGCGGTGCAGTTGGCGCGGGGCACGGCCGATTCCGGAGGAGGATGGCTTTTTTGAAAATGTGTGGAGAACTTACCGGGAGAACCGGAATGTAGAGTGAAGGAGATGGGTGGAATGAAAGTGCGGTTGGCGCATGTGGGAATGAATCCGACGGAGGAGTGGAGTGCGCGGAAGATCGCGGAGTGGTTTTCGGGGCGGATGGATTGGGAGGCGGTTCCGGGGAAGGGAAACTATTTTCTGGGGACGGAGATTGAGATTATGGAGGAGCGCGGGCCGGGAAGGTTCGGGCATTTGGCGTTTGCGGTACAGGATTTGGAGCGCGCGATGGAAGAATTGGAGGGAAAGGGAGTGGTGTTTGACCGGGCGCGGTTTAAGTATGATGAGGAAGAGAAGATTGCGGCGGCGTATTTGAAAGAGGAGATAGGGGGATTTGCGGTACATTTGATTGAGGAACCTTAGGGAGCTGCGTTCACAGCAGCTCCCTCGCCATTTCTTCCATATGCTCTTCCATAGCCGCCTGCGCCCGCTTCGCGTCGCCCGCCCTCGCCGCCTCCAAAATTTCCTTATGAAACTTCAGCCCGGCGGCTTTGCCGCGCTGGCGGACGATGTCCGGCATGGCTTTGGAGAGGTTGGCGCAGATCATTTCGTAGGCGGCGGTCAGGATTTCATTCTGGCAGCAGGCGGCCAGCGTCCGGTGGAACGCCACATCGGCCGCGGCAAACGCCGCCGCGTCCTCCTTTGCGCTGCACATGTCCGCATAACATTGCGCCAGCTTTTCCACGTCAGCGCCAGTCATACGCGAAACCGCAAGGCCGCACAGGGGGCCTTCGATCACGCAGCGGAATTCCAGCAGTTCCCGCATTTCTTCCTCGGACAATACGCCGGGCGTGTGGACTTTGGACATGGCTTCGCTGATGGAGAGCCTGCGCACGTAGCTTCCGTCGCCGACTCTGGTTTCGATCAGCCCTTCGCCTGCAAGTTTCTGAAGCGCATTGCGTACCGTTACGCGGCTGACTCCAAACGTCTCGGAAAGCTGCATTTCTCCTGGAAGACGCTCGCCCGGCGTCCAGGTTCCGTCCGCAATGTTTTCTTTCATCTGAGCAAGCACCTGCTCGCTCATGCTCTGGCGCGTGACCTGGTGCAGCGTCATGAAGTCGCCTCGATCAGCCCTTCTCTTACGAGAAAAGCCGTCACTTTCGCGCGTTCCGCCGCATCCAGATTCGGAATCGGGAAGGTGCACGCCGCACTGGAAATCCAGCCGCACTGGCGGCAGGCCTCTTTCACATAGGGCACAAAGGGCGCGCCGATGGAGTAGACGTCCATACAGCGGTTGATCTTCTGATGGTAAACGGCGGATAATTCCAGGTCGTTGGCCCGGACGGCCTTTACCCAGTCCGTGCAGATTTTCGGGGCAACGTTGGAGAAGCCGCAGATCGCGCCGTCGCCGCCGGAAAGGACATTGTGGGCGAAATTGTCGTCAAACCCGGAGAAGATTTCGAAATCCGGGCGGATGGGTTTCACGGCCTTGATTAACTCGCGGGTGTGATCCATCCCGGAGATGGTGTCTTTGATTCCCACGATGTTTTCATATTCTTCGGATAGTCGTCTCACGACTATCGGGCTGATGGTGTACCCGGTGCGGTCAGGGAAATTATATAGGTAAACGGGGCCGTGGATTTCTTTGGCCATCCGGCTGTAAAAGTCGTACATTTCTTTATCGCTGAAGCTGAAATAGAAGGGCGGGACGATCATGACGGCGTCTGCGCCCGCGTCCAGGCAGGCGTTGGAGAGCGGGGCGATTTCTTCGGCAATCATATTGGCGGTGCCGATGATGACCTGCATGCGTCCGGCGATCTGCTTCACGGCAAATTTGGCGAGTTCTTCCCGCTGTTTTAGGGTCTGGCCGAAAAATTCGCCGAGGCTTCCGCCGATCAAGACGCCGTCGATGTCATTGGCGATCAGGTTTTCATAGAGCCGTCCCGCGCTTTCAAAGTCGATTTCCAGCGGGGCGGAGGGGTTTTCGTTTGGCTGAAACGGGGTGACAGCCGGGCAAATCCATTTCGCATTCATTTCGTGATTCCTCCTCTTAATTTGAACTTAATCCAGTCCGGCGCCCTGCATGGCGCTCAGGGCGTGGTCGGTGTAGCGTTTGTAGAAGCCTTTCCGTTTGGGGCGGGGCAGAATGCCTTTTTCGCTCCGTTTCGCGAGAGTTTGGGCGGCTTCTTCCGGCGTGACGGGCTTTCCGGCAATGCCGACGAGGTCAAGGCTGCGGTTTTCGATATCATAGCGGATCAGGTCGCCGTCTTCGAGGAAGGCGATGGGGCCTCCGGCCGCCGCTTCCGGGCTGATGTGGCCGATGGCGGCTCCGCGGGTGGCGCCGGAGAAACGCCCGTCGGTGATGAGGGCTACGTGGCCGTTCAGGGTTTCGTCACAGACGATGGCCTCGGTGGTCATTAGCATTTCCGGCATGCCGCAGCCTCTTGGGCCTTCGTAGCGGATGACGATGACGTCGCCCGGCTGGATTTTTTTGTCGACCACGGCCTGATAGGCTGCTTCTTCTTCGTTAAAGACTCTGGCGGGGCCGGTGAAGACGCGCTGGGAGGCGGCAACGGCGGAATATTTCACAACGCTTCCTTCCGGCGCTATATTGCCCTTCAGAATCGCGATGCTTCCCTTTTCTTCGGCTTTTTCCAGCGGGAAAATGACTTCGTCGCGGGTCAGTCCGTAATTGTGCAGGTAGCCCAGATTGCGTTCGAAAAAGTTGTCTTTCTGCAGATCTTCCAGGTTTTCGCCCAGGGTTTTCCCGGTTACGGTCAGGACGTCCAGGTCGAGCATGTCTTTCAGCAGAAGCTGTACGTAGGGAACGCCTCCGGCGAACCAGAAGCTTTCGGTCAGGTGTTTGCCGCTGGGGTTCACATTTCCCAGGTGGGGAACCTGATGGTTGATTTCGTCGAACAGCTCGATGGGCATTTCGTAACCCAGT
Source organism: Eubacteriales bacterium (assembly GCA_030536575.1). Lineage (GTDB taxonomy): Bacteria > Bacillota > Clostridia > Lachnospirales > Lachnospiraceae > Limivivens. The sequence continues at coordinate 26,690 of JAUNPS010000004.1, forward strand.
TCGCGGGCAATGCTGGGGAGGTGCAGGGTGGCGTTGGTGCTGCCGCCGATGGCGCTGTGGATGATGCAGGCATTCCGGAAGGCGGCCGGGGTCAGAATGTCGGAAACGGTGATGCCTTTTTCCACCAGGGTCAGGATCATGCGCCCGGCCTGTCTGGCGTAACGCAGGATATCGGTCATCGTGGCCGGGGCGAGGGCGGAGCCGGGGAGGGCCATGCCGAGGGCTTCGGCCATGCACTGCATTGTGCTGGCGGTTCCGAGGAAGGTGCAGGCACCTACGGAAGGACAGCCGGTCAGGTAATAGTCCCGGATTTCCTGGGCGGAGATGGCGTCTTTGCGTTTCTGGCGCAGGGAGATGTCGCCGGCGACCAGGCTGGTGGTCTGGTTGGGGCCTGGGCGCATGCTGCCGCCGGGAATGAAAATGGTGGGAATGTCCATGCGCGCGGCGGCTTTCAGGTGCGCCGGGATGGATTTGTCACAGCTGCTGGAGAGGATCATCCCGTCCCAGGGGACGGCGCTGGCGTGGACTTCTACCATGTCGGCGATGGCTTCGCGGGAGGCGAGGACGACGTTCATACCGTCGTGGCCCTGGGCACAGCCGTCGCAGACGTCGGTGGTGTGGTAGTGGGCGGGGAAGCCGCCGGTTTCGAGGACGCCCATGGCGGCCTGGGAGGCGAGCTGGTGCAGGTGGACGCTGCCGGGGTGGGAGTCGCCGTAGACGTCTTCGATGAGGATCTGGGGTTTGGAAATGTCGGTGTCGTCCCAGCCGGAGCCCATTTGGAGGGCGTTGAACTGGGCCCACCAGAGGCGTTCTTTGGAGCTTTTTTGGGTCATGGGGGAGTCTCCTTTCTGAAGAAATTTGTATACTTGTAATACAGATTTTGAGTTACTTTTATTTTAGCGGATTTTTGGGGAATGTCAAGAGGGAGAAGAGGAATGTTGAAAATGTGGGGGATATCGGATATACTGAAAGAAAAGTGTTTTTGTGAAGGAGGCGTATTGATGAGAAGGAGATTTAATACGGAAGGTTCCTGTAATCCGGAAGAACATTATATGGTAAACATTGATAACCGTGTCCAGGAGGCAAAGGAACTCGTCGAACGAATGAAATATTTTACGATTAACAGAGGACGTCAATACGGAAAAACGACGACACTGGATTTCCTGTCAAAGAAGCTGCAGGATGAATATTGTGTTTTTTATATCAGTTTTGAAGGGCTGGCGGAAGAATCCTATCAGAATGAACGGGCGTTCTGCCGGACTTTTGCGGGGCTGCTTTTTGATGCCATTGATTACGGTGAAACGCAGGGAATCGCAGATTCGGCCAGGGATGCCCTGGAGGAGATGAGTCTGTCGGATGAGGAAAGTGTTGTGGAATTCCGGGCTTTATCGAATCTGATTTCGAAAATTTGCAGGACGGCGGAAAAGCCAGTGGTGCTGCTGATTGATGAGGTAGATCAGGCTGGAAATTATCAGACATTTTTGACTTTTTTGGGGATGCTGCGGACGAAATATTTGAAACGCAAGCAGAGGCCGACGTTTCAATCAGTAATCTTGGCAGGCGTTTATGATATCAAGAATCTAAAGAGAAAAATCCGGCCGGAAGGTGAGCATGTTTATAACAGTCCATGGAACATCGCGGTATCGTTTTTGATGGATATGAGTTTTTCGGTGGATGATATTAAGGGAATGCTTGGGGAATATGAAGCGGACTACCAGACGGGGATGGATATACAAGGGATGGTGGAGCTTATTTTCGATTATACATCGGGCTACCCATTTTTGGTTTCGGATATCTGCAAGATTCTGGATGAGCAGATTGTGGGGCAAGAAGGATTCCCGGATAGGTCGGCGGCCTGGACAAGAGAAGGATTTCTGGAAGCGCTGAAAAGATTGCTGCTGGAAAAGAATACGCTGATGGAATCTCTGGTAAATAAGCTGACGGATTATCCGGAGCTGAGGGAAATGATTTATTCTATTTTATTCGGGGGTGAGCGGATTACATTTAATCCCGATAACCGTGCATTGGATATTGCAGGAATGTTCGGATTTGTAAGAAATGAAAGAGGATCTGTAGTAATTGCAAATCGAATATTTGAAACGCGTCTGTATAATCTGTTTCTTTCAGAAGAAGAATTAGAAAGCATGACTTTTAAAGCTGCTTCCATAGATAAAAATCAATTCATACAAAACGGGACACTGAATATGGAACTTGTCCTGAAAAAATTTGTAGTCCATTGGAATGATTTATACCATTCCTCCGACGAAAAATTCATTGAGGACAATGGCCGGAAATTTTTCCTGCTGTATTTGAAACCGATCATCAACGGCGTGGGAAATTTCTATGTAGAAGCCAGAACCAGAGATAACGGCCGCACTGACGTAATCGTGGATTACCGTGGGAAACAATATATTGTCGAAATTAAAATCTGGCGCGGCAGCGAGTACAATGAACGGGGAGAAGAACAGCTCGCCGCATATTTGGAAGCCTATCATGCCAGGAAAGGATACCTGTTAAGCTTTAATTTCAACAAAAAGAAAACGGTCGGTACAAAAGAAATCCTCTGTGGGGACAAAACGATTTTTGAAGCTGTTCTCTGATTCCCAATGCAGGGAAGGAGAATCTATGCGAGTCCGGGAAAGCGGAAGGACGCGTGGATGCGGCGACCGGCGAGGTTCCGGGGGTGATTTTGGGGTAAAGAAGGGAGAGCTGTCCGACGGGCGGCCCTTTTGCCGGGCTTTGGCGGGGAAAAACGTCGAAAACACGGAAAGTTCACACAAAATTTATTTGACTATCCAAAATGGGAGAAGTATACTGGGATTAGCAACATTTTAAAAACATTGTGTGTACCGTAATTTGGGAGGATCAGCAAATGAAAGCAAAAAAAATTATGACGCTGCTGGCGGTAACTTCGCTGTGTGCAGTAATGGCCGCATCGTGCAGTTCCAGTTCTTCGAAGAAGGAGACAGAAGCGCCCACGGAGGCTGCGACAGAGGCAGTCGAGACGGAAGAGGAGACGACAGAAGCAGCTACGGAAGAGGAGACTACGGAAGCAGCGAGCGAAGAGGACGGCGAGAAGATTGAGGTTGTGCTGGATGAGGAGGAGTCAGAATCTGAGTCTGAGTCGGAGAGCGCAATCAGTGAAGAAGAGGAGAGCGTAGCGGATACCGAAGAGGAGACGACTGAAGCGGAATCTGAGACGGAAACCGAAGAAGAGACCACGGAAGCCGTAAGCGAGACCGAGGAAGAAACGACTGAAGAAGTAACCGAAGAAGAAACCACGGAAGCGGAATCTGAGACGGAGACCGAAGAGGAAACTACCGAAGCCGTAAGCGAGACCGAGGAAGAAACGACCGAAGAAGTAACCGAAGAAGAGACCACGGAAGCAGAATCTGAAACGGAAACCGAAGAGGAGACCACGGAAGCCGTAAGCGAAACCGAGGAAGAAACGACCGAAGAAGTAACCGAAGAAGAGACTACTGAAGCAGAATCTGAAACGGAAACCGAAGAGGAGACCACGGAAGCCGTAAGCGAAACCGAGGAAGAAACAACTGAAGAAGTAACCGAAGAAGAGACCACCGAAGCGGAATCTGAGACCGAGACTGAAGAAGAGACCACGGAAGTAGAATCTGAGGCGGAAACCGAGGAAGAAACAACTGAAGAAGTAACCGAAGAAGAGACTACTGAAGCCGAATCTGAGACGGAAACCGAGGAAGAAACTACAGAAGCGGAATCCGAGACGGAAACCGAAGAAGAAACCACCGAAGCCGAATCTGAGACGGAATCTGAAGCCGCCGGTTACGAGTACACCTCCGCTGACGCCGCCTTCACCCTTACGATCCCCGACAGCACCTGGGAAATCACCGAAGATGACGACGAATTAGACCTGATCCTCAAATCCGACGACAAACTCATCGGCATCTACAGCTTCTCAGGCATCGGAGAAGACTTCATCTTCCCGACCATCGCCGAAGACGTAGAAGCAGACTTAAGAGACTCCGAAGACAAGACCTCCGACCTCTACGAAGTACAGGATTTCGAGTATAAAGAAGAAGACGGCCTGCAGATTTGCTCCTACACTCTGGTTCCGACGGAAGAAAGCGACGAAGTAAGCTACGGCATGCTCATGATCATCATGAACGAGAACGAAGAAGGCTATGAATTAGTCGCAGAAATCCCGTTAGACCAGGAGGATGCTCTGGAAGAAATCAAGCAGATCTTCGAATCCTTCGATTACGGCGACACCCTGGTAACCGAAACCGAAGAAGAAACCACCGAAGCGGCCAGCGAGACCGAAGAAGCTTCCGAAACCGAAAGCGAAACCGAATAAATTTTACACACAAAAGAGAACCGTCGGGCCTGCATTTTACAGGTTCCGGCGGTTTTTCACTACAAAATCGCAGGTCCCATTGCCGGGCACGGATGGAAACCATGCGGGCCGGACATACTGAACAGAAAGGCGGGTGATCTTATCAAACCGGATTTGATGAACTATCTAAGAGAATACGGCGGAAAAACTTTTGAAGAACGGCCCTTTTCCGAAGTGGACAGCCTTGTCCTGGCAGAAATGACCTATTTTAAATTCGACGGGCTGGTCGGCGGCTTCCGAAATGGCAGGGCAGCCAGGAAGCCGGTTACTTTGGAGGATCTGGACGCCCATGCGGACAGAGAGAACATGTTTACCGACGAAGTGTATGGAAAACGGTATCGAAAATTCTTCCGGCTCTTGCGCCAGAGTCGGCGTTTTCGCCATCTGCGGATGAATTATTTTATCAACTATATAGACAAAGATCAGGAAATCCAGTTCTCCGCGATCACCTTTTTCCTGGAAACCGGGATCTGCTATGTGGGTTACCGCGGCACAGACGAAACCCTGGTAGGCTGGAAAGAAGATTTCAACATGTCCTACATGAGCAGCGTCCCCTCCCAGCGGGCAGCCCTGGCCTATTTCCAGCGGGTAGCCTCCCTGCGTTCCGGCCCCCTGATGATCGGCGGCCATTCCAAAGGCGGGAATCTGGCCGTCTACGTGGCCGCGAACTGCGAACCCCGTTACCAGAGAAGGCTCCTCACGGCATACAGCTTCGACGGGCCGGGCTTCCCCAGGGAATTTTATCAGAATCCCGGCTATAAGCGAATTCAGAATAACATCTGTAAAATCGTTCCGGCGGATACCCTGATCGGTATGATTTTGGACAATGAAATGCAGATCCACGCGGTGCGCAGCTTCGGAAAAGGCGTCATCCAGCACGACCCGTTCCTGTGGATCATAAAAAATGGCCAGCTCCAATATCGGCAGAATATTTACCGCAGAGCCAGCCATAAAATAAAAGTATTAAACCTGTGGATCGACTCTCTGAGCGCCACACAGATTCAGGATTTCGTGGAAATTTCCTATGGAATCCTGTCGGCAACCGAAGCCGAGAGCGTCTATGAATTCACAAAAGGCCCGATCCGTTATCTGCTGCGCATCCTCTGGGCCGTGCGCGGCCTGGATCGAACAGCGAAAAAGTTGATCGCCACCGTCCTTGGAAAACTTTGGAAAGCGCGTTTCCAGGTAGCGGAAGAGACGGGAAAACAGTCCATGGAAAAGGTCAGATCCAGCGCTTCTGCCGCTTCCAGTAATAGATCAGGAAGGCCAGCGCCGTTACGCTCCAGGTCAGCGGATACGTGAACATGACGGTTTCGACCGTATTTCGCATGGGAAGTACGAAAATAATCCATAGGATCCGGATCACGCAGACCCCCAGGGAAGTAATGATCGTGGGAATAAGCACATCTCCGGTTCCACGCAGCGCCCCGGAAAGGATTTCGACAAAAACGAACATCCAGTAATAAGGCGCCATATTCCGCAGCATAATCATGCCAATTTTGATCACGGAATCCTCGGCGGTAAACAAAAGGAAAAGCCGATCCCCGAAGACCAGGAAAACCGCGGCGATCGCGACGGAAAAAACCAGGGAAAATCCAAGGCCGATGGAGACGCTTTTCTTCATCCGGTCAAATTTCCGCGCACCGTAATTCTGGCCCACAAAGGTGGTGACGGAGATTCCCATTGCCCCCATAATCATCCAGCAGAGCGCGTCGATTTTTCCGAAAGCGGCCCAGGCGGCCACGCAGTCCGTCCCGAAGCTGTTTAACGCAGCCTGAATGATGATATTCGTGACCGCATACATGGCGGACTGGAACCCGGCGGGAAGGCCGATTTTCAGGATCCGCAGAAGTTCCTTTTTATAGATGCGGAGCTGCCGGAATTCGAAGCGGTACATTTCCTGGGAAATGGCCAGGCGGCGCAGGATCAGGATGGAGCTGACAGCCTGGGACGCCAGGGTTGCGATGGCAGCGCCTGCTACGCCCATACCGAACAGGACAATCAGGGCAATGTCCAGCACAACGTTTAAAACACAGCAGACGATCAGGTAATACAGCGGGCGTTTGGAATCCCCCACGGCCCGCAGGATCGCGCTTCCAACATTATAGATAAAAATAAACAAAATGCCCGAAAAGTAAATCTGAAGGTAGAGTTTCGAGTCAGCCATCAGTTCTTCCGGGGTGTTCATCAGCCTTAAAAGCGTCGGGGTAGCGAAGAGCCCTGCGAGGGTCACGACAATGCTGCCGATAATGGAGAAGGCCAGCGCGGTATGCAGAGTCCGATTCAGGTTTACGGCGTCCTTGGCACCGTAAAATTGGGATATGATGACCGAAGCTCCGGACGAAAGACCCACAAAAAAACCGACCACCAGGTTTATGATTTGTCCTGATGATCCGCCTACTGCCGCAAGAGCTTCTTTGCCTACGAATCTGCCTACTACAACCGCATCAACCGTGTTATAAAGCTGCTGAAATAAAGTGCCGAGGACAATCGGAAAGAAGAACAGAAGCAGGGGTTTCCAGATCGAGCCTTCGGTAATTTGGTTAGTGGTTTGGCTATTCTGTTTCATATCTATGATATATCACAATCAGAAAAAGAATGCAATGATAATTTTTTTAGAATATCTTATATAGAAATTCGAAAGATTTCCGATACTTCTCGTGAAGAAAATATAAAAATACTTAAATTTCTCGGAAGGTGCTTGCGGCTTCAAAATAGGGGTGCTATAATGCCGTTAGACTCGAAAATTGTGAAAGTTTTATCATTAAGGGGAGAGAAGTATGGAGTTCTTAAAGGAAAGGATTCGGGAGCGGCGAAAAGAAATTGCCCTGATCTTGGGCTTTCTGGTTGTTTATATGATCTGCTTTACTTGGCTTGAGAACCGCACGGGAGTACCGATTCACATGCTTGAGATTCGGGCGGATGACTTCATTCCGTTCTGCGAATATTTTATTATACCGTATTTCCTGTGGTTTGGGTACATTGCAGCGACAGTCGTTTATTTTACGCTGTTCCAGAATGATAAGAATGAATGGTGGCGGCTGGTGCTCAGTCTGGGATTTGGGATGACGCTGTTTATCGTTGTGTCGTTCGTGTTCCCGAACGGACATACGTTGCGGGAGTATTCTTTCGAACGGGAGAATATTTTCACGCAGATGGTAAGGATGCTTTATAAGGCGGATACTTCGACCAATGTTATGCCGAGCATTCATGTATTTAATTCCGTGGCATGCTGCATCGCTCTGATGAACGCGGAAAGCCTGAAGAATCATCAGGTGATTCGGTGGGGGTCTTTCGTGCTGACGATCCTGATTATTGCGTCGACGATGTTTTTGAAGCAGCACACGATTCTGGATGTGATCGTAGCATTGTTTTTGAACAGGATTTGCTGGTCTGCACTGTATAATTACCGCACGGTGCCGGTATCCTGGTCTTTTGAAAAATAACAGGAAAAATAAGGGAGCCGATTTGCTGGACGGCTCCCTTTTTTCTACGCCGGATAGGGCGCTCGCGTGCGAAGCAAAACTTAAAATGAGCCTGCGATTCGTTGCTGGAACGAGGTACGAGTGAACGGTAACGATTATTTGACTTCGATCAGTTCGTATTCTTTCTGACCGAGGCCAATTTTTACTGCGTGATCGATGCCTACCATCCAGTTCGTCTCCGGAGAGATCGTACCGAAATGGTCATGCCCGGTGTGATCGTGTTCGCCGAGCAGACTGTTCTGAATGACAGGCTGGCGGTTCACCGCGTCGGCGCAGGCGATATCCAGAGCCACCGGATCGAAGGAAGCGAACATTCCCACATCCGGTACGACGGAAGCGTCGTTTTCGGCATGGCAGTCGCAGTAAGGCGCTACGTCGATGACAAGGCTGATATGGAAGTTCGGGCGTCCGGTCACCACCGCTTTAGCGTATTCGGCGATCTTCTTGTTCAGGATATCGTTGGACTCGTCAGAGGCAGCACGTACCGCGTCGCGGGGACAGACGCCGATGCAGCGTCCGCAGCCGACGCATTTGTTATGGTCGATGGAAGCCTTGCGATTTGTTACAATGGCAGCGCTGTGGGCGCAGATGTTCGTACACATGCCGCAGCCGACGCAGCGATCCTGAGCGACATGGGGCTTTCCGGCGCTGTGCATTTCCATTTTTCCGCCGCGGGAACCGCAGCCCATGCCGATGTTTTTCAGCGTGCCGCCGAAGCCGGTGGACTCGTGGCCTTTGAAGTGGGTCAGGGAAATGAAGACGTCAGCGTCCATGATGGCACGGCCGATCTTCGCTTCGGTGACGTATTCGCCGCCTTCGACGGGTACGAAAACGTCGTCGGTGCCTTTCAGGCCGTCGGCGATGAGGATGTGGCAGCCGGTGGAGAAGGGCGAGAAGCCGTTTACGTAGGCGCTGTCCAGGTGATCCAGGGCGTTTTTGCGGCCGCCGACGTAGAGGGTGTTGCAGTCGGTGAGGAAGGGTTTGCCGCCCAGTTCTTTTACGGTGTCAACGACAGTTTTGGCGTAGTTGGGGCGGAGATAGGCAAGGTTGCCCGGCTCGCCGAAGTGGATTTTGATGGCGGCGTATTTGTTGTCGAAATCGATGGTGCCGATGCCGGCTGTTTTGATCAGGCGGGCCAATTTTTTCTGGAGACCGTCGTTTACGCGGGTGCGCATACTGGTGTAATAGACTTTTGATTTTTCCATGGGAACCTCCTTTGGTTTGCTGTTAACAGTATCCCCATTCACGAAGTGAATTTTAAATGGATTTGCGAATGTTACTGGAACGAGGTACGAGTGAACAGTAATATCTTAGCATTTTGGGGTGAGAAGTACAAGTGAAAAACTTGCGGTGAGGGCGTTTGAGATGTATAATCGTTACTGTTCAGACAGTACCTGAGCACTTAGCTGCTCAGGTACGTAAGAAAGTGATTCAGGCGTGAGCAGGCTCTTTTGCGAAGCAAAACTTAAAATGAGCCTGTGAATCGTTACTGGAACAAGGTACGAGGGAACAGTAACGTATAATCAAAAGGATACAGAAAGAAACGGAGAATGGAAAACATGGATGATAGAATGTTGTATTTGGAGTGTTATTCGGGGATTAGCGGGGATATGACGGTTGGTGCGCTGCTGGATTTGGGGGCGAGGGAGGAGAAGCTGCGGGAGGCACTGGAGGCGTTGGGAGTTGGAGGATATGAGATAAGAATTGGGAGGACGGAGAAGTGTGGGATTGGGGCGTGTGATTTTGATGTGGTTTTGGAAGAGGATGGACATGGTCACGGCGACTATAGCCATGATGAGCATGTGCATGGTGACCACGACCATGGCGACCATGGTCACGCGCATGGCCACAATCACGATGCGCATGACGGCCATAGTCAAGAGAATCATGAAAAAGGTATTTGCGCACTGGAGAATCAAGCGTGCGTACAAGGCGGACATGTGCACGACAAACATAGCCATGGCCACGATGGTCACGGCTGCGGCGAGAAGGCCCATGACGGCCACGCCCATCCTCATGTGCACCGCACCTATAAAGATATCCGCGAAATTTTAGAAAAGGCTCCTCTGGATCCGACGGTGCGCCATCTGTCAGAGAAAATTTTCTTCCGCGTAGCCCAGGCCGAAGCCAAAGTACACGGAAAATCACTGGATGAAGTCCATTTCCACGAAGTCGGCGCGGTTGACTCTATCGTGGATATTGTCGGGGCGGCGGCCTGCCTGGTCGACCTTGGCATCCGGGAAGTTTGTGTTTCCACCCTCTATGAGGGCATCGGAACCGTATGGTGCCAGCATGGGAGAATCCCTGTGCCTGCCCCAGCCGTAGCTGAGATCGTGTCTGCGGCCGGGCTTCCGCTTCGGATTACTCAGGTTCAGGGGGAGATGGTTACGCCTACTGGCGCGGCGATTGCGGCCGCCCTGCGTACCCGCCCGTGCCTGCCGAATTCCTTCACCATCGAAAGGATCGGTATCGGAGCCGGAAAGAAGGACTTCCCTCACGCGAATATCCTGCGCGCGATGATTATTCGGGAGGAGCGTCCGGCAGGCCTCCATCCGGGCGAATCCTATGGGCATATGCATAGCCATATGGCACCGCCGCCGTACCCGGCCCCCGGTCATGAAGCGCCGCACCATCCGCCCTACGAACACAGTCACGCGGCTCCTTGGCCCTGCCCGGCCCCCCTCCACGACGAAATCACCGTCCTGGAAACCAACATCGACGACTGCACCGGCGAGCAACTCGCCTACACCATCGAATGCCTGATGCAGGCCGGCGCCCGCGACGCCTCCTGCCTCCCCCTCTTCATGAAGAAAAATCGCCCCGCCTGGATGCTCCAGGTCCTGACCGCCGAAGAAAAAGTCCCGGCCATGGAAGCCATTATTTTCCGGGAGACCACCAGCATCGGCCTTCGCAAATACAAAGAACAGCGGAGTATCTTGCCCCGCAAAATAGAAACGATCCAGACCGCCCTCGGCCCGGCCGCCATCAAAGTATGTGAGCACAAAGGCCAGCGTTTCTACTACCCGGAATATGCCAGCATTCATCAGATTTGCAGCGAAACCGGGAAATCCTACCGGGAAATCTATCAGTACCTGAGCAGCGAAGCCGCCAGGCTGTTAGAAGAGGAGGAACTCCATGACGAAACGTGAACATTGCCAAACCCTCCTGGAGAATGCCGCTGAAAAAGGCATCTGTCTCGCATTTTCCGGCGGTACAGACAGCAGTCTCTTGTTAAGGCTTGCAAAAGACGCCGCCGAAAAAAAAGGAACGCCCCTCTGTGCCGTCACCTTTGACACGGTGTTACATCCCGCCTGCGACCTGGAAGTTGCCTCCAAGGTGGCGCGGGAACTGGGTGTCAGCCATCACGTCATTCACATAGACGAGCTCCAGAATCCGGCCCTTGCCATGAATCCGCCGGATCGCTGTTACCTGTGTAAAAAGACATTGTTTGAAAAACTGCTCGCCTTTGCGAAAGAAAACGGCTTTGGCGCAGTCCTGGAAGGGACGAACGAAGACGATCTCCACGTCTACCGGCCCGGCCTGCGCGCCATCCGGGAACTGGGCATTTTAAGCCCTCTGGCCGAATCCGGCCTGACCAAAGCCGAAGTGCGCCAGTGGGCGAAAGAACTCGGCATTTCCGTGGCCTCCCGCCCGGCCTCCCCCTGCCTGGCGACCCGTCTCCCCTACGGAGACCGCATTGACCTGGAACTTTTAGGACGCATCGGACGCTGTGAGGACGCCCTGCGTGCCAAAGGCCTTCGAAACGTCCGTGTTCGGGTTCACGGGAACATTTTACGGCTGGAAGCAGACAAAGAAGCATTTGAAAAAATATTGCAGGAACGGGAAGCATTTCTCGAAGAGCTGAAACAGGTGGGAACGCCGTATATCACTCTGGATCTGGAAGGCTTTCGTTCCGGAAGTATGGACTTATGAAAATCATCATTTCACCCGCGAAAAAGATGCGGGAAGATACGGACTGGCTCCTGGGGACACAGCTTCCGGTATTTTTGGAACAGACCCAGCGGCTGAAAGAAATTTTACAGGAAAAATCCAGAGACGAATTAAAGAAACTTTGGGCCTGCAATGACAAGATCACAGACCAGAACATCGAGCGCCTGAAGGCCATGAAGCCAGAGCTTGCCAAGACCCCGGCCCTGCTTGCCTACGAAGGCATTCAGTATCAATACATGGCCCCGGAGGTCTTTCACAGCGGCCAGTGGGAATACGTCCAGGAGCATTTGCGGATTCTATCCGGATTTTATGGAATCCTGCGGCCCCTCGACGCGGTGGTTCCCTATCGCCTGGAAATGCAGGCGAAACTGTCCGACACCGGAGCAGACGGGACGGGCTTTTCGGATCTCTATGATTTTTGGGGAGATTCCCTGTACCGGGAACTTACCAGCGACGATTGCGTGATCCTGAATCTGGCTTCAAAAGAATACGGAAAGATAATCGAAAAATATAAGACGCCGGAAGTGCGGATAATCACCTGCATTTTCGGGGAACTGAGCGATGGAAAAGTACGCGTAAAAGGTACGATGGCAAAAATGGCCAGGGGCGAAATGGTCCGCTGGCTGAGCCTGCATCAAATCAATCAGCCGGAGCAGATTTTCGAATTTCAGGAATTGGGGTATGCGTATGCCCCGGCATATTCCAGGGAGGATCAGCCGGTATTTCTAAGATAGGTGGACGTTATGAAAGTGAGCCGAAAGAAAACAGGGAGAGTGGGAATTGGTATTTTGGCGCTTGTGCTGATCGCGGCGGGAGTCTATTTGTACTGCCAAAAGGAACAGATTGATCCGGCGGAGCTTTTGGAGGCGCAGCCACTGGAGGATGATGGAAATCTGCGGATTTATTTCCTGGATGTGGGACAGGGAAGCGCCGCACTGGCGAAAGTAAACGGAAAATATATGCTGATCGACGGCGGCGGGCCGGATACGGCGAAAAATATGGTGTCTTATCTGGAAGAGATGGGCGTGGAAGATTTGGACTATATTCTGATCTGCGACTATGAGGAAGCACATCTGGCCGGTGTCGTGGAAGTCTTAAAGAATTATACCGTTTCGCATGTCCTGTCGCCGGATTGTACGAAAGATACGGAAATTTATCAGGAGTACCAGAGGATTGTCGAGGAAAATGAGGTGGAGGTTCTGCATCCGAACCTGGGAGAAATCTATGCTTTCGGGAATACCTTTTTTACCATTGTAGGGCCGGTATTCTACGGGCATGAGGATGGACGGAACGACTCGCTTTGCATCCGGCTGGATTATGGGGATACGGATTTCCTGTTCTGCGGCGATACGGAGGAAGTGGGCGAAACGGAGATGGCAGGGGAATCCCTGGAAAATATGGACATTGATCTTCAGGCGGACGTGTATGTGGTCAATAATCACGGCGGCGGAACGTCCAGTACGGATGCGTTTTTGAACTGTGTCAGGCCGGAGTATGCGGTTTTGAGCTGCGGGGTTGGAAATGAGATGGGATATCCGGCGAAAGAGGCGATGGAGCGGCTGGAGGAGCGGAAGGTGAAGCTGTTCCGGACGGATATGCAGGGGACGGTTGAGGCGATCAGCGATGGAAGTACGATCACGTGGAATCTGAAGCCGTGCAATGATTTTTCATGGAGGGAATAAAAAGAACGGCGTAGCTTTACAGGCTATGCCGTTTTTCGCATTGGCCACCCGCCAAAGCCCGCGGAGACGGCCACACGAAAGCCTCGCGCCAGCTCCGCAGAAGGAGCCAGCACCTGCAAGCCCGGCACCGGCCATCGGCCGAGGATCGCGGGAAAGCCCCGCGCCCTCATCCCTCAGTCGTCCCAGGAATATTCTGACTCCGTTCCTCCAACTTCTGCAGAATCCTCTCCGCCTCCTCCCCTTCCGCCGGCGTCGGCTGATAATTATTATAAGACCCCACAGAAGAAACACTGCAAGGAATCAGATTAACATTCTCATCCACCGCAACCCCCTGCGCATTCACCGTAAACGTCTGCTGAAAAATCACCGTATCATATTCAAAGGGATTCGTATTCCCCCCAAAACAGAAATTTCCCAGACTATAAGCAATATATTTCCCTTTATACCGCTCAATTCCCTGAAGCACATGCGAATGATGTCCGACCACCAAATCAGCCCCATTGTCAATCGCCATATGCCCCAGCGCAATCTGATTCGAATCCGGAACCGTCTCCTTCTCATTCCCCCAATGGAAAACCACAATAATAACCTGCGCGCCCTCCTCCTTCACCTTCTCAATATTCTCCAAAAGCTGTGTCTGACACTCCATATGAATATCCAATTCATAAATCCCAACAAGCCCTACCTGAACACCTTTAACATCCATCACAGCCGTCCGGTCATATCCAAACGTCGTAATTCCAACATCCTCCAGCGCAGTAATCGTATCGGTATAACTCTGCTCCCCGTAATCGCTGCTGTGATTATTCGCCAGATTCGCAGCTTCCACGGAGCCATCCACCAGAATCTGTGCATATTCCGAGTCAGCCTTGAATGCAAAAAGCTTATTTTCCCTGGTCTGGGAGGTCGTCAAAGTGCCCTCCATATTGGCAACTGTGAGGTCATCGGCCTCCAAAATCGATTTCACATTTTGAAAAAAGTAAGCAGAGCCATAGCTGTTATAATAAGCATTCAGACTGGTGTCCCAATAGAAATTTTCGTCCGTCCCCAGCGTACAGTCCCCAATCAAACTAACAGTAATCTGCGTCTCCGGAAATTCCGTTTCCGTAGTCGTTTCACTTTCCGATTCCACAGTCTCCAGGGCCGCATTTTCCGGCGCAGAAGCATTCGAGGAAGCCGGTCTGCTCTTAACTGCATTCGCAATTTTCACGCCCCCGAAAATACAGAGCGCCAGCGCAAGAATCCCGACCGGAATCCCAATGCGCAGATAACGCATCCTCTTTTTCTTCCGATGAATCCGGATCTTCCGCTCCATCTCCTCCATACGCTTTTCCTTTTCATTCTTTTCCATAACTTCGATTCCTTTTTCTTTTGTAAGTGAGATTTAAGATTCCAGATCAAAGAGGTCATTTTCGTAGTCCTTCACATAATACCGGATATTTTTACGCCCTTTTTGAAGGATGGTATGGCCTTCAGACTCTAATTTCTCTTTCTGGGCGTCCACGCCGCCGGGATATTTCGCATTCAATTCCCCGTTGGCTTTTAGAGTCCGCCAATAGGGCGTCTCATCCTCCGAACGCTGAAAACTCGCCCATGCGGCAATCGACACGAAAATCCCGGCAGTAATCGGATCCGTAAAATCCGCATGATTCTGCTTCGCCAGATAGTCCCGCAGCGCCCCCACAGTCACAACCTTCCCGCACGGCACCCGTTTCATAAGCTCATCATAAGTAACCGGCGGTGCAAAAAACATGCGCTCCCCGCCATATTTTTGAATCGTGGCTTCGTCCGTCACAATCTGTATCTTCGGCATGCCATTGTCCTTATGCAGCATTGCATTAAAATCTTTTTTCTCTTCATTCGCCATATTTCTCATCTCCTGCTTTGATTATAGCCGATTACCAAAAGCGATGCAATGAGACAGTTTGAAAAAAGGACTGTTTGTTACTATCTGGACAGTACCTGAGCACTTAGCTGCTCAAGTACGTAAGAAAAGGATTCAGGTGTGAGCAGGCTCTTTTGCAAAGCAAAACTTAAAATGAGCCTGTGAATCGTTACTGGAACGAAGTACGAGTGAACAGTAACGACTGTTTCTTGCAAAATTGACATAAGTCTACTATAATGTGGACAAAGAAACAGAACCAAACGCAGGAAGGTGACAAAACATATGGAAATTTCCGAAAAATCACAAAAGAGAAGACGCGCCCTGAAACGCTACTTCGCAAGCCTTTTCGAAATTCGAAGCGACATGGTAAGCTACGAAGAGCTGCACGAAATGATGGAGGAAAATACCATCATCCGGGGATCCAATATGTGGATTCTGATCATGGCGATTTTTATTGCATCCATTGGATTAAATGTGGATTCCACGGCGGTTATTATCGGCGCAATGCTGATTTCTCCGCTGATGAGCGGTATCCTGACCATGGGCTATGCCCTCGCCACCAGCGATCTGACGCTGCTGCGCAAGGCCTTTACCCGCTTCGGAACCCAGGTGGTCATCAGCCTGATTACGTCTACTCTTTATTTCCGGCTCACGCCGCTGGATGCGCCGACCAGTGAAATGATCGCGCGAACCAGCCCGACCTTGTGGGATGTGCTGATTGCGCTGTTTGGCGGAATCGCCGGAGCTATCGGAAATACCAGGAAGAAGAAGGGAAATGTGATCCCAGGCGTTGCGATTGCTACGGCGCTGATGCCGCCGCTGTGTACGACAGGCTATGGTCTGGCTACAATGCAGAGACCGTTCATTCTCGGCGCGTTTTACCTGTTTGCGATCAATACGTTGTTTATCATGCTGTCCGCCGCTTTCGTGATGAAACTTCTGGGCGTCCCATCCCATAAAGCCGAAAATCCGAAACGGCAGAAACAGGTGCGGCGGTTAATTACGATTATTACGGTGCTGACGGTGATCCCAAGCGTTTTGGTCGGCGGCCTCAAGGTTTACCAGAGCGTTATGGAACAGAACTTCACGAGCTATTTGAATAATGAATTCGTCTTTTCCGATACCCAGGTCGTAAAAAGCGAGATTGACCTGCGGGAGAGGGAAGTTTCTGTTTCGCTGGTCGGCAGCCAGATCGGAAACGACGTGATCGAGCGGCTGGAGCAGAAGCTTTCGCAGTACAATTTGAACAACTATACGCTGCATGTGACGCAGAATAAAGTCTCCCAGGAGGATAATTCGGAAACCGTCATGATCGCCGTGCAGGAAAAGACGATTCAGGAGCTTCAGACGCAGGTGGAAGCGCAGCAGGAAGAGCTTTCCAAGATGCAGACGACGCTGGAGGAGCAGGTAGACTGTAAAAAATTGTCCGAAAATGCAGGGAAAATTTTTACGAAATTGTCCGACTGCAGTTGCGGAGTGATGTCGGATGCAAATGGAAGTTATATCCTTCTGTGCGCCTCCGCGAGCGAACCGCTTCTGCCGGAGGAAGAACAGGCGATTAAAAACTGGCTGGTGACGGAAAGCGGGCTGGAATCCGCGGAAATCCGGGTGGCCGAAGAAGGATGAGAAGAAAGGAGTTTATTCATGTCCAGTTATAACATTACATTCAGTCCCACCGGCGGCACACAAAAAGCCGCCGACCTCTTCACAAAAGCTTTCAGCAATGAAAGCGAATCCATTGACCTTACCGACCGCAATGTGGATTTTCATACATACGCATTCCATGCGGATGATATCTGCATTGTGGCGGTGCCTTCCTACGGCGGACGCGTTCCGGACATTGCTGTGGTCAGGTTAAAGCAGATGAAAGGGAATGGGGCCAGGGCGATTTTGATGGTCGTCTATGGAAACAGGGATTATGACGATACGTTTGTGGAATTGCAGGATACGCTGGAGGAGGCCGGGTTTGTGTGCGTCGCGGCTGTGGCGGCCATCGCCGAGCACTCTATTATGCGGCAGTTCGCCGCCGGGCGGCCCGACGCCCAGGACGCGGAGGAGCTCGCCGGTTTCGCGAAAACCATCCGCGTCGGAATCGAAGCAGGAACTCTGGCTTCCGGCCTCACCCTGCCGGGAAATCGCCCCTATAAGGAATACGGCGGCGTTCCCATGAAGCCCCAGACCGGAAAATCCTGCACGCAATGCGGCATCTGCGCCAAATCCTGTCCCGTCGGCGCTATCGACGAAGCCAACCCATCACAAACCAACGCCCAGGCCTGCATTTTGTGCATGCGTTGCGTCGCCGTCTGTCCCCAAAACGCCCGCAGCATCAATAAAGTCCTCCTCGCAGGCGCGAGCATGAAACTAAAAAAAGCTTGCGCCGGCCATAAAAAGAACGAATTATTCCTGCCGAATTGACCTGCGCGTGCCAGGGCGTGACCGCGGCGTAAACCCAAAAGTGCCGTGCAGCGCCAAGGGTCGACCCCGCCGGGAGACTGGCCGCCCTGCAAAAGTGCCGTGCAGCGCCAAGGGTCGACCCCGCCGGGAGACTGGCCGCCCCGCAAAAGTGCCGTGAAGCGTCAAGAGTCGAGCCTGCCGGGAGACTGGCCGCCCCGCAAAAGTGCCGTGCGACTCCAAGGGGCAAACCCGCCGGGAGACTGGCTACACCGCAGAGCGCCGCGCCAAAACGCAACCTCATGCCAGAAACCGGCCCTGCCCGCAATTTCTTACTTTCGAAAGAGGATAAAAGAATGAGCATTATTCTAAATCGAAATACGAAAATCATATCAAATTTCAAAGACAGCCCCACATGCCGGGCCGTCGCGATCCTGGAACGGGATCTGAAAAAGGTGTGCATGGAGACGCCAGAAAGCGGGAGTGTCATCCGCCTGGAACAAAGCGGTCTGGAGCCGGAGCAGTTCTGGATGCGGACTCGCGGTGGCGAGCTGGTGGTGGAAGCCGGGGACGGCCTTGGCTTCTGCTACGCATTGCTCCAAATCAGTAGGGAGGTTCTCGGAATCCACAACTTCTGGTTCTGGAACGACCAGGAAATCACCCCTAGGGAACGCTATGAACTGCCGGAAGATTACCAGGTACAGTCGACGCCCTACGCGGTAAAATACCGGGGCTGGTTCGTAAACGACGAAGTGCTGTTAAATACCTGGAGCGTAAACCGGCGGCCGGAGGAGGCCTGGGAAATGGTCTTCGAGGCGCTCCTGCGCTGCGGCGGGAATCTGGTGATTCCGGGAACGGATAAAAATTCGAAAAAATATGCGGGCCTTGCATCGGAAATGGGGCTGATCATTACCCATCACCACGCGGAGCCTTTAGGGGCGGAGATGTTCGCGCGGGCCTATCCGGGCCTGTGGCCGTCCTATCAAGAATACCCGGAGAAATTCCAGGGGCTCTGGCGGGACGCTATCCAGCGGCAGAAGGGGCAGAAAGTGCTCTGGAATATCGGTTTCCGGGGACAGGGCGACCGTCCGTTCTGGGAGGACGACCCGCGCTATGCGACGCCGGAAGCCCGCGGGGCATTGATGAGCAGCCTGATCCGGATGCAGTACGACCTGGTGAAGGAGAGCGACCCGGATGCGGAGCTGTGCACGAACCTGTACGGCGAGACGATGGAGCTGTATCAGGAAGGCTGCCTGAAACTGCCGGAGGACGTCATTAAGATCTGGGCGGATAATGGTTTTGGAAAGATGGTCACACGGCGGCAGGGGAACCACAATCCCCGGATTCCGGCCCTGCCAAAGGAAACCGACGGCGGCCGCCACGGACTCTATTACCACGTTTCGTTCTATGACCTTCAGGCGGCGAACCATATCACAATGCTGCCAAACCCGCCGGAATTCGTGGGGAGGGAGCTGGAAGAGGCCCTTCGGCGGGGCGTGCGGGACTACTGGATCATCAATTGTTCCAATGTAAAGCCCCATGTCTATTACCTGGATTACGTGGCGGAAATCTGGAAGACCGGGAAGGCCGACGCGGCCCATCAGCTCCCGCGTTATGTGGAAACGTATTACGGAAAAGAGCAGGCCGGGCGGATTGCGAAGGATTTTCGGGCGTACTGGGATGCTATGACATTTTATGGAGAGCACGAAGACGAGCGGTGCGGGGAGCAGTTTGCGAACCATGTTGCGCGGATGCTGGCGTGCCAGTACATGAAAAATGCGAAGGAGCGCTGTGAGGATTTGCTGTGGGCGACGGCGGAGGAGACGCTTTCGGGCCAGGTGGACTGGTATTTGGAGATATGCCGGACGGCGAAGGAACGCTGTCAGGCTTATTGGCGTCAATGCGCGGAGACAGCGGCCGCATTGCAGGGAAAGACGCAGAGGCTTTATGAAGATTCGCTTCTGCTTCAGGCGAAAATCCATTACGGGTGCTTCCTGGGGGCTTATGAGACGGCGAAAAGCCTGCTTCTGGGGCTGGACGGAGATTATAAAAAAGCGTTTTACCACGCCGGAAAGGCCAGAAAGGCCTACCAGACGGCGAATGCGGAAATGCGCAGCCGGGAGCATGGAAAATGGCACGGCTTTTACGAAAATGAATGCCTGGCGGACATCCGGCAGAGTGCCTGGGTGCTGGCCGGGCTGATGAACCATTTCCGGGTGCTGGGGGACGGCCCGCACTTTTACGAGTGGAAGCGGGAATTCCTGTATTCGGAGGAGGACCGCCGTGTGATGCTGATCTTAACGATGGAAAATCATATGGAAGACGAAGAATTGTTTGCATTAATGGAAGAAAAATGGGAGGATGAAAGCGATGAATAAACCGATTTTTTACGCGAAAGCGGCCATCGAGACGATGATGCGGAAATACCGGGCGGAGGAGTTACCGCCGAAAGGCCATTTCCATTACCATCAGGGCGTGTTTTTGTCCGGCGTTTACCAGATTTATGAGCAATGCGGGGACGAGCGGTACTTTCAGTATTTGAAGGACTGGGTGGATTCCTGCATGGACGACGAGGGGAAACTGCGGGAGTTTGATCCGGGGCAGTTGGACGACCTTCAGCCTGGGATTCTGCTGTTCCCACTGTTTGAGCGGACAGGCGAGGCGAAATACAAAGAACTTTTGGATACCCTGCTGGGGATTTTAAAGGATTTTCCGAAGAATGCGGAGGGCGGTTTCTGGCACAAGGACTTTTATCCGAACCAGATGTGGCTGGACGGGCTTTACATGGCCGGGCCGTTGAGTGTGCTGTACGGGACGAAGTTCGAAAAGCCGGAGTTTGTGGAGCTGGCGGTGAAACAGGCGCTTCTGATGCAGGAAAAGACGCTGGATGAGAAGACCGGGCTTTTGTACCATGCCTGCGACTGTTCGAAGGAGGCCGAATGGGCCGATCCGGAGACGGGGTGTTCGCCGGAGTTCTGGGGGCGGAGCATTGGCTGGGTGCCGGTGGCCCTTTTAGAGGAGCTGGACTGGATTCCGAAGGTGCATCCGGACAGGGAAAAGCTGGTGGAGATGGTGCAAAATCTGCTGACTGCGCTGTGCCGTTATCAGTCCGAAGACGGGCGGTGGTATCAGGTAGTGAATAAAGGCGGCCAGGAAGGAAACTGGCTGGAAAATAGCTGCTCCTGCCTGTATGCGGCGGCCATTGCGAAGGCGGTGCGGACGGGAATTCTTCCGGAGAATTACCTGGAACATGCGAAGCGGGGCTATGAGGGCGTGATCCGGTCGCTGGAATGGGAGGGCGAGAACCTTCTGGTCGGCAATGTCTGCATTGGGACAGGTGTTGGAGATTATGCGTTTTACTGTGCGCGGCCTGTTTCGGTGAATGATCTGCATGGAGTCGGGGCGTTTCTGATCCTGTGCGCGGAGATGGGAAAAGGAGGATTGATGGATGAAGATTTATGATATTTCGCAGGAGCTGTTTTCCTGCTGTGTGTTTCCGGGAGATCCGGCTCCGGCGCGGGAACGGGTTCTGGAAATCAAGAAAGGGGATAGCTGTAATCTGACGTCGCTGTCCATGTGCGCGCACAATGGGACGCATGTGGATGCGCCGTACCATTTTTATGCGGATGGGAAGACGGTCGATCAGCTCGATCTTTCGAAGCTGGTCGGGGAGGCGCAGGTGATCGCTTTCGACGGAGAGCTGTCCGGAGAGGATATGGAGCGCCTGCTTTGCGGTGCGCCGCCCAGGATTTTGCTGAAAGGGAAAGCGGTGGTGACGCTGGAAGCGGCGAAGGCAATGAACCGGCACGGCGTTGTGCTGGTGGGCGTGGAGTCCCAGACCGTGGGGCCGGAGGACGGGCCGCGGGCGGTTCATCTGGAACTTTTGGGCCAGGAAGTCGTGCTGCTGGAGGGAATCCGGCTGGGCGAGGTTCCGGAAGGGAAGTATCTGTTAAATGCCGCGCCGCTGAATTTGGGCGGGGCGGATGGAGCGCCTTGCCGTGCACTTTTACTTTCCATGGACGAAGGTGCGTGAAAAAATGAAGTATAAAATTGCGGTCTGCGACGATTCCGCGGCGGACAGACAGTTCGTCGGGGATATGGTAAAGCGCTGGGGCGCGGCAGCCGGACACCTGGTACAGATAAATGACTTCCCGTCTGCGGAAAATTTCCTGTTTCATTACGCCGAAGAAAGCGACTACGACATTCTGCTTCTGGATATTGAAATGGGAACCATGGACGGCGTGACAATGGCCAGGCGCCTGCGCAAAGACAATGATACCGTTCAGATTATTTTTATCACGGGATATTCGGATTATATCGCAGAAGGATATGAAGTGGCCGCGCTCCACTACCTGATGAAGCCTGTCAAAGAAGAAAAGCTGTATGCGGTGCTCGACCGCGCTGCGGAGAAGCTGGCCAAAAACGAAAAAGTGCTGCATTTTGAAACCGGAGGCGAAATGGTTCGCGTGCCAATCTATCAGATCCGTTACGCGGATGTGATGGGAAACTATGTGACCGTCCACGCTGCGGAAGACATTACGGTGAAAATGACACTGGGAGAACTGGAAAAATCCCTGGATGAACGGTTCTATCGCGTGGGGCGCTCCGCGATCGTAAATCTGACCCAGATCAGCCGCGTCACAAAATCCGAGATCAAATTAAGCGACGGAACCGCCGTCCCCCTTCCCAGAGGAGCCTACGACGGCGTAAACCGGGCGATCATCCGCATGAGGTGAAGACCAATGGGACTTTTTTCTAAGAAAATCGAGAAACAGATTGCTTCCTACCAGCAGGAGCTGATCGAAACGCATTACCGGGAAGTCGATAACATGTACCAGCAGATCCGCGGCTGGCGGCATGACTACCGCAATCACATTCAGACCATGAAAGCCTATGCGGCGGCAGAGGATTGGAATGCGATCAAGGAATATCTGGATCTTCTGGACGAAGACCTCGCCACCGTCGATACGGTGGTTAAGACCGGAAATCCTATGACGGACGCGATCCTGAATTCGAAAATTTCGCTGGCAAAAGCAAAGGGCATCCAGGTGGTGGCGGACGCGCACATTCCGGTCAAGCTGAAATCCTCGGAAATCGATCTGTGCTGCATCCTGGGAAACCTTTTTGACAATGCCATCGAAGCAAGCGTAAAACTCCCGGAGGAGCAGCGTCTGATCCGGGTATACATGGATATGAAGAACACCCAGCTTTATATTTCCTTCACCAATTTTACAGCGGGAAAGAAGATGGAAAAGGAGGGGAAGCGTTTCCGCAGCACCAAGGGCGACGGCCATGGCTTCGGGCTTGTGCGGATCGACGCGATTGTCGAACGCCTGGAGGGCTACATCAGCCGGAACAGTGAGGACGGCGCGTTTACAACGGAAATCCTTCTTCCCCAGGTATAACCCTTCCCATTCATCCCCCAAAAAGAACAATTCGTCCCCAGAATTTTCCGGGGACGCATTTTTTGCAGTAGGATAGGATTGAAATGAGGTGGCTGACATGAAAACAAAAAAACAAAGGCCGACGTACAGTCTGGCGCAGAATGTGCTTTGGATGGGAAAGATTGCGTGGAATACCAGGAAGGAGATTTTTCTGCTCTGCGTCCTTGCCGCATTGATGGAAGTTCTGTATTATCTGGCCCAACTCTACATTGCGCCGGAAATCCTGCGGCTGGTCGAGCGGCATGCGCCCATTGGAAATCTGCTGCGGACGATCGTGTTCTTTACGGCGGCGCTGTTTTTGGCGCTTGGGTTTAAGGAGTATCTTTTACGCTGTGTTTTCCCTATCCGCGTCGATATACGCTGTACGGTTATCGGTATGATCATTCACAAAGCGTCCGCAACGTCTTATCCCAATACGCTGAATGCGGATTTTATTAAGCTGCGTGAAAAAGCCTGGGATAGCTGCAACAGCAATAACAGCGCAACGGAGCAGATCTGGCAGGAGCTGACCAATCTGCTGAAGGATACCGGCGGCTTCCTTGTCTATCTGACCATTCTTTCCAATCTGGATTTTACGCTTTTGGCGGTGATCATCGTCACCTGCCTGATCGGATTCTTCGTATCCAGCAGGACAAACGACTGGGTGTATCAGCACCGTGAGGACGAGAATGTTTACTACACAAAGAAAAGTTATATCCGGAGTAAATCCCAATCGCCCGTCCTGGCGAAGGATATCCGCATTTTTGGGCTGCAGAACTGGCTGAACGACCTGCTGGATCAGGTGCACAATGTGTATCTGGATTTCCGGCTGAAGGTGGAGAAGAAGCGGCTTGCGGCCGATCTTACGGAAGCGGTGCTGACGATGGCGCGAAACGGCATTGCGTATGTCTATCTGATTCATATGGCGCTGGATGAGGGGCTGGGCGTTCCGGAATTTGTCCTGTATTTTTCCGCGGTTTCGACCTTTACGACCTGGGTAACGGGAATCTTGCAGGATGTGTCAAAGCTTCACAAAAACAGTCTGGATATCTGCTGTGTGCGGGAATTTCTGGAATATCCGGAGCCGTTTCCGTTTGAAGAGGGCGAACCCATTGCCTGGGCTGACCGCTATGAGCTGAAACTGGAGCATGTGTCCTTCCGCTATCCCGAAGCCAAAGAGGATACGATCCATGACCTGAATCTGGTGGTGCATCCCGGTGAAAAACTGGCGGTTGTGGGGCTGAACGGCGCGGGCAAGACCACGCTGGTGAAACTGCTGTGCGGCCTGCTTGACCCGACAGAAGGACGTGTTCTGCTCAATGGAAAGGACATCCGGGATTTTAACCGTAAGGAGTATTACCGTTTGTTCAGCGCGGTGTTCCAGGAGTTTTCGGTGCTGGATGTGACGGTGGCGGAAAATGTCGCGCAGACTTCGGAGGGAATTGATTACGCCAAGGTGGAAAGCTGCCTGGAAAAGGCGGGGCTTACGAAAGCGGTTCGGGAGCTGCCAAAGGGCCTGGATACCCATGTGGGCCGGGATGTTTACCTGGACGGCATCCTGTTCTCCGGAGGGCAGACCCAGCGGCTGATGCTGGCCAGGGCGCTTTATAAGGACGGCCCGATCCTGATTCTGGACGAGCCGACGGCGGCCCTCGACCCCATTGCGGAAAATGACATTTACCGGAAGTACCATGACATGACGAAGGGAAAGACGTCGGTGTTCATTTCCCACCGCCTTGCGTCGACCAGGTTTTGTGACCGGATCATTTTTGTTGCTGACGGCGGGATTGTGGAGGAAGGGACGCACGAAAGCCTTTTGGCGCTTGGCGGCGCGTATGCGAAGCTGTTTGAAGTCCAGAGCCGCTATTATCAGGAAGGGAGGGCGTTTTGATGAAAGGGAAATGGTCGCGTGTGTTCGCTGCGCACAAGCGCGGGATGCAGGAGCTGCATAAAGTCAGTCCGAAGCTTTTTCCGATTATCACGCTTTTCGCTGTCACGGGGGCGCTGATTCCTTATGTGACGGTTTTCTTTTCGGCGAAGATCCTGACGGAGCTTGCGCTGCTTCGCAGGGCGGAGGTGCTGTGGAAATGGGTGGCTGCCGGAGTGCTGTGCGGCGGCTTGCTGGCGGTTGTCAATGCATTGCTCCACCAACGCTATGAAACGCTGCTGGATGATATCTGGGGGCGTAAGGAAATCCTGTTCTGCCGGAAAATGTTTTCGCTGGATTATGCGGATGTGGATAAGCAGGAGATCCGCGACCTGCGGAATCAGATCGCGCAGATGGAAAACTGGGGGAGCTGGGGGCTGGGGAGAGTCCCGGAATTCTATGAGGCGTGCGTGAAAAATGCGATTGGTATTTTGAGCGGCGCAGCGCTGACGGCCAGCCTGTTTTCTTCTCCGGTTCCGGAAAGCGCCGGCGCCCTGACGGTTTTGAACCATCCGCTGTTTCTGCTGGCGTTTGCGGCCTTGCTGATTGGGATCAGCCTGTTAGCGGGCAGATTTTATGCGAAGTCCGCCGGTTATTGGAGCGGCTTGGCGGAGGATGCGACGTTGGGAAACCGCATCTTCGCGGTCTTTGGAGAGATCGGGTCTCAGAAGGAGCGGGCGGCGGATGTACGGATGTACGATCAGCAGGAGCTGGTCGGAACGTATTGGTCGGAAACGAACAATCTTTTTGGGGCAAAGAGCGATTACGGGAAGTTGTCGAAAGGCGCGATGGGGATTTATGCGGGGCTTGGCGTCTGCGTGTCCACGCTGATCACGGGATTTGTGTATGCGTTTACCTGCCTGAAGGCGTGGGGCGGCGCGTTTGATGTGGGAAGCGTTACGCAGTATGTGGGCGCGGCCACCGCATTGGCCTCGAATGTCTATGCGCTTCTGAAGGTCTGCGGCGATATGAAGATTAACACGGCCCATTTGGAGAGAACCTATGAATATCTGGATATTCCCAACGCAATGTACCAGGGAAGCCTGACCACGGAAAAACGCTCGGACCGACATTATGAAGTGGAGTTTAAAAATGTTTCTTTCCGTTA
This sequence comes from Eubacteriales bacterium, assembly GCA_030536575.1. GTDB lineage: Bacteria > Bacillota > Clostridia > Lachnospirales > Lachnospiraceae > Limivivens. The sequence goes on from JAUNPS010000004.1 coordinate 52,911, forward strand.
TCCCGGAAGTGAGAAATGGGCGTTAAAGAATGTGTCTATGAAGTTCCGGATTGGCAAACGCCTTGCGATCGTAGGGGAAAACGGAAGCGGGAAAACGACGTTTATTAAGCTGCTGTGCCGCCTGTATGATCCCCAGGAAGGGCAGATCCTTTTAAATGGTATCGATATTCGGAAATACCGTTATGACGAGTACCGGGATATTTTTGCGGTGGTGTTCCAGGATTTTCAGCTGATTTCCCAGCCTTTGGGGAACAATGTGGCCGGAAGTATGACCGTAGATGAGGAACGGGCGAAAAAGGCGCTGATCGACGCGGGATTTGGGGAGCGGCTGAATACGCTGCCGGACGGACTGCATACGCAGTTATATAAGGATTTTTCGGAAAATGGAGTGGAGGTGTCCGGCGGGGAGGCGCAGAAAATTGCCATTGCCCGCGCGCTGTACAAGGATGCGCCGTTTATTATCCTGGATGAGCCGACGGCGGCTCTCGACCCCATTGCGGAGGCGGAAATTTATTCGAAATTTAATGACATTTCCGGGGACAAAACGGCAGTCTACATTAGCCACCGGCTGTCTTCCTGCAAGTTCTGTGATGAGATCGCGGTATTTCATGAGGGGACGGTGATTCAGAAGGGCACGCATGAGGAGCTGCTTGCGGAGGAAAGCGGGAAGTATTATGAGCTTTGGCACGCGCAGGCGCAGTATTATACGGAATAAAAGACAGCGCAGTTCTCAGACGGGGACTGCGCTGTTCCTTAAATTTTATTTGTAAAGAAGAATCGGCATGTTGGCTTCCATGTTCTCATAGATGGTGGCCGCTACGTCCAGCGGAAGGTTTACACATCCGTGGGAACCGCCGTACTGATAGATGTTGCCGCCAAAGGCACTCTGCCAGGTGGCGTCGTGGAGCCCTTGTCCGTCGTGGAAGGGCATCCAATACTGGACTTCCACGTCCCAACTGTTTTCGCCGTCGGTGCCGCCGCCTTTCAGATTAAAGGGGCTCGCCTTGTAAGCGATGGAGAAAGCGCCGGTGGCAGTCTCACGTTCCGGGGTGGGTTTTCCGGTGACGACGGGGCTGGAGACGACGAGGGAACCGTTGCGGTAGAACCACAGGTACTGATTTGTCAGGTCGACTTCTACGTAGTTCCCGTTTAGGTCGTCCCGGCCGTTTCGGCTGAAGCCGCGCACGGCGTAGATGGGTTCGCGCTCGACGACGGTGTTTGCGTTGATGTTGGCAAGGAGCTGGCTGAATTCGCCGTCCTGGTCGATCAGGTAGCCGTAGTCGTTATTGGTCAGGGTGACGTCGTAGCCGTTGCTGCTGGTGAAGGTGCGCTGGGAATAGCGGGTGTCGTAGCGGGCGGCCATGTCGGCCACGTATTCGTAAACGCGTTCTTCGTCGATGGAGGCGTCGTCGCCGTCGATGATCAGCCAGTCCTGGATGGTGTCCCAGTCCAGGGTTTCCGTCACTTCGCCGAAGGTGTAGGTGATGGAGGCTTTGCAGTATTTATTATAAATGTTTACCAGGCGGTTCATTTCCGGGTCGTCTTTGGTTTTTTCCGGGAGCTGGTAGAAGCTTTCCGGGATGGAAACGGTGATGGTTTTCTGGGTGTTTCCGGAGAAGTCGGCTTTGCTGAGGGCGTCTTTGACGAGGGCTCGGAGCTGGCTGTCGTCGAATTCGTTTCCGTAGACTTCGGGTTCGATGGCGTAGCTTCCGTTTTTAAAGACCATTTCGGCGTCTTTGCTGGAGGTGCGCTTTTTTGAGAGGTTGTCTACGGTGATGATGGTTTCGAAGGCGGTTTCGTCCACGGTCAGGGGGATTTCGACTTCGGCGCTGTTGTCAGTGAAGAGGTTGACCAGGAAGTTCAGGCGCTGGCTGCGCAGGGTGTCCTGGATGTTGGTGAGGAGCTGGTCTTCGTCGACGTTGCAGCCGAGGGAGGTCAGGGGGGCCGTGAGGACGGTTTCGCCCTGTTCCTGGATGACCAGGGTGGAGGTCTGGTAGCCGCTGACGAGAAGGCCCTGGACTTCGGAGGCGGTTTTTTCGGAGACGTCGTAGCCGTTTAAGGTGGAATTTTTTAAAAACAGGGAGTTGCTGGCTTCTGAGAATAAAAGCCAGGCAACGGAAATAACTGCTGCGGCCAGGAGCAGGTTTATGAATACGACGAGGGCTTTTTGTTTTCTCTTTCTTCTTCTTTTGGGTTTCATGGGGTTCTTCTTTTCCTCTTAATTAGTGGGCTGCAATGGGATTGAGCCTAATCCAGATTATAGGATAGATGGGGAGAAAAATCAATCGTTGGGGAGGGATTAAGGAATATTTAAGAAAGGAAAAGCACGAGGGGCCGCCGGGCCTGTTTCCTGAGTCATAAAAAGTGCTGTCATCTCTGACAGCACCTTGGAGTTAAACGGCGAATAAGATGGGCGGCGTGTCCATCATCTCAGGTACTCTTGCGAGTGCGTCGGGAGCCTTTCCGACCTTTATTGCCGTTTTTTGTAGCAAACTTTAATAATTTATCTTCCATATGTGTTTTGCTCCTGCAGGTAGAGAGTTGAAAAATCCCTCCTTTTCCACCATGATATCATAAGAAATATCGCTTTGCAACAAAAGAGAACAAGTGCAATTTTCGCCCTCCCCAACATTTTCAATGCTTCTTCAATCTTTGTATGTTATACTAAACAGAGACGGAGGGATTCAAATGAGGCTTTTACTGGTTGAAGACGAAAAACGCATGGCGCAGGCACTTGGCGAAATCCTGCGGCAGGAAAATTACGAGGTCGATTCCTACACCGACGGAATCTCCGGCCTTGCCGCGATCGAAAGCGCAATCTACGACCTGATCGTCCTGGACGTGATGCTGCCCGGAATGAATGGCTTCGAGATCGCGCGGAAAGCCAGGCAGATGGGCATCCGCACGCCCATCCTGATGCTGACAGCGAAAAGCGACCTGGACGACAAGGTAACAGGGCTGGACAGCGGCGCGGACGACTACCTCACCAAACCTTTTATGACAAAGGAACTGCTCGCCAGGCTCCGCGCCCTCGCCAGACGCGGAATGAATGCGCCGGACGGTACGCTGACCTTCGGCGATCTGAGCCTGGATACGAATACCCTGACGCTTTCCTGCCGTACTAATGGCCAGAGCGTAAAACTGGGCGAAAAAGAATACCGCATCCTGGAATATCTGATCACGAATCAGGGCCAGATCCTCACCCGCGAGCAGCTCGCCGTGAAAATCTGGGGCTTTGACAGTGAAGCGGAGTATAACAATGTGGAAGTCTACATGTCTTTCACCCGGAAAAAGCTGGCCTTTGTCGGCGCCAAGACCGAGATTAAAGCGGTGCGGGGGATTGGCTACGAATTGAGGTATCGCGATGTTTAAGCGTTCGAAAAGAAAAATTGTGGCGGCGATCATGGCTGTGCTGGTCCTGCTGTATATTGGTACGCTCGCTGTGATCTATGGATGCAGTTATTTTGAAGTGTCTGCGGCGAACCGCGAGATGCTGGAGCGCTATACGGAATTGTTCTCCCTGGAAAATCAGCCGGGGGAAGACCAGCTTCCGGAAATCCCGGAGCGTTTGGGCAAAGACGATTCACCGGAAATCCTGGAGCGTTCGGACAAAGGCGATTCGCCGGAAATCACGGAAGGCCGTCTCTTTAAGAAATCGACGGCTTTCCGGCTCACAACCTTCTATTCCGTGGCAATCTCCGACAGCGGTGAAATCCTCGCTACGGACAATGAGAACGAGGACGTTTACGAAGACGCCGTCCTCCAGGAATATGCTACCGAAATTACAGAAAGCAAGAAAGACAGCGGAGTGAAAGGGAGCCTGCTTTACATGGCGGTTGAAAAAGAGGGATACACCTTGGTTGCATTTATGGACAACACCATTATGCAGCAAAGTATCACGACATTGCTCCGGTATACGATTCTCTTTGGCGGCATCATGCTGGCGGTGCTGTTCGTTGTGGCGGTCTATCTGGCGGGGAAAATTGTGAAGCCGCTGGAGGAAAGCCACCAAAAGCAGAAGCAGTTTATCTCGGATGCCGGCCATGAACTGAAAACGCCCATTTCCGTGGTCAGCGCCAACGCGGAATTGCTGGAAAGAGAAATCGGCGAGAATCCCTGGCTGGCCAATATCCGCTATGAAAATGAGAAGATGGGGAAACTGGTAGGCCAGCTTCTGGAGCTTACGCGTATGGAAAATGTCGAGGTGCAGACCGAATATCTGGATTTCAGCCGGTTAGTCCGGGGCGAAGCGCTTCCGTTTGAGTGCATTGCTTTTGAACAGGGGCTGATTCTGAACTGTGACATTGCGGAAGGAATTTTTCTTGAAGGAAACAGCGGCCAGTTAAAGCAGATTGTTTCTATTTTGCTGGACAATGCGATCTGCTACGGGCAGGACGGGAAGGAAGTTGTGCTGCGTTTAAAGGAAGAACATGGCTTTGCTAAGCTGTCCGTAATCAATGCGGGCAAGGAGATTCCGCCGGAACAACGCTCCGAGCTTTTCGAACGCTTCTACCGCGCGGACGTTTCCCGCAGCGGGGAGGACGAGCATTATGGCCTTGGGCTTTCCATTGCGAAAGCAATTGCCGTCGCGCATAAAGGAAAAATCAATGTTTTTTGCTACGACGGGAAAGTAGAATTTGCCGTTTCGCTTCCATTGAAAAAATAATCTGGATTTTTCAATATTACTTCAATCTTCCTCCTGTACAATGGCAAAAAAAGTACAGGAGGTTTTTGGTTTATGTCACGTTATAAAAAAGTGATTGCAATGCTTCTCTCTTTTTCCATGCTGGCAGGGGCATGCACGTGCTCCTATGCGGCGGAAGAAGAAACCGCAGGCGTTGCAGATGCCGAAAGAAAGGCTTATATTGAAGAAACATTGAATCTAGCAAACAATGCGGAACAGGAGTGGACGTATTCGGCGGACGCGGATGCGTGGGTGCTCTCGATTGTATCGGCGGTGGCGTATCCGGAACTGCCGGATCAGCAGGGCGTATCGGTTTGTGTGCCGGGGGCCTATGTGACCGGGATTGATACGGATGGAGACGGGACGGCGGATGTGACGGCGGAGACGTATACCGATGCGGTGGGCGGTTCGCTTGTCATTGACTATGATGCGGAAGTGACCAGTACGAACGGGCAGGTCTATACGGCCGCGACGGCCCCTGTGATTTTGAATACGGGCGCGGCGGGCTATGGTTCCAGTACGAATACCCTTGCGGCGACGACCTATGCGTCAGAGGGCTATATCAATGTCGCCTGCGGTAACCGCGGGAAACAGGATACGGCGACGGACGAATACGGAAACACCTATTATACCGGAGACGCGCCGTCGTGCCTGGTAGACCAGAAAAATGCGGCGCGTTTTGTGAAATACAATATTTTGCTTGGAAATCTGCCGGGAAGCGTGGATTACTTTGTGTCTACGGGCGGTTCCGGCGGCGGAGCCCATGCGACGATGTTTGCGGCGACTTCCAATAATCCGGATTTCTACGACTATGAAATCGAGGCTGGCGCGGTTGGCGTTTATCAGTTGGAGGATGGAAGTTACACGACGGCCGTGACGATTGGCGATACGGATTATGAAATTTCCGACGGCGCGTGGGGATGCATTGCGTACAGCGCGATTACTTCTTTATATGAGGGCGACATGGCGATGGCGTTCGAATATTACATGGATACGGATTATGAGTTTGGTTCTGCTTTCCAGGCGCAGTTGGCGGAGTATTTGTCGGCCGCTTATATGGAATATATCAATGAGCAGAATCTTGCGGTGGAAGAGTCGGCCGTTGGTTTTGACCTGAATGGAGACGGCGATTTGGAGGACACGATCGCGCTCACGATCGAATATGACCCGGAAGCTTATCCGGAGACGAACGGCTATTATGGAACGTATCTTGACCTGTATCTGGCGGAATTCCAGTCGAACCTTCAGTGGTATCTGGACAATTTGGATTATGCGGAGGGCTGGACGTGGTTTGATACGGAGGGCAATGCGCTGAGTGATGAGGATGCTGCGGCTATGACTTCTGCGGACAAAGCGGCTGCTTTTATCGAAGGGCGTTATGCGAAGGGAAGCTCTGACGGCATGGGCAGAGGTATGATGGGCGGTATGCTCGGAGGAGAGCTTCCGGATGGTGTGAAAGGCGATAAAATAGGCGGTAAGATGGGCGGAAGAATGCTGGACGGTGGACTTGCCGATGGTGAAATTCCGAGCCTGGAGCTGACAGATGGCGAGCTTCCGGACGGGGGGATTGCCGACCTGGAGCTGACAGATGGAGAAACTTCGGATACAGAGCTTCCGGAGAGTGAGGTTTCTGACGGGAATCTGCCAGATGGCGACCTTTCGAACGGCGACTTGCCGGAGGGACAGCTTCCGGATGGCGACCTTTCGAACGGCGATTTGCCGGAGGGACAGCTTCCAGACGGAGATCTGGCAGATGGTGAGCTTCCGGATGGCGATCTTCCAGACGCAGCCGAACAGGGCCGCAGTTTTGAAAATGACGCGGTAGCGGAAAACAGCGCCGGGGACACGATGGACGTCGGAACGCCGGACGCCGGGACGACCCAGGCAGCAGGCAGCAGCCTCGACTCCGCCAACTACGCCAGCTATGAAGAAATGGTGGCGTCCTATGCGGAGGACATTGCAGAAATCGAAGCTGGAGACAAATATGGCAACAATCTTGTATCCCTGTACAACCCGCTGAACTACATCGGCGCAGAGGGCACAGAAAATCCGACCTGGGTACGGATCATGATGGGAGCCGCGGAAGGAGACATGTCCATGTTCACCTCCCTGAATCTTCAGATTGCCATGCTGAATGCCGGCGCGGACGCCAACATCGAGTGGCAGTGGGACGGCGGCCATGTTCCGTCCGAGATACTCAGCGAGTCCTTCTCCCTGTATGTTGACCAGATGTACGGCGAATACGTAAATGGCAATGAAATCGAGACGCCTGAAGCAGCCGCCCAGACCGCAAACGGCACCGCAGAAGAAGCGACCGGAACCGATCTGAGCAGCTGGGTAGAATATTCCGATGTAAACAATGTATCCTTCACGCTGGCAGACGCCGTTTCCTACCGGACGAAGGGAGCCAGCAAGGCGATCCCAGGCTTTGATGCCATTGACTACGGCCAGGAAGATTATGTATTTGGAAGCTCGGAAAAAGATGCCCGTCACTGGAACAGCATTTTGCTTGAAATTTTCGAGACGTATACGGACGTACTCTCCCCGCTGTTCAATCAGGGAGCATAACGGCTTCGTCCGTGGAATCCGTCCAGAAAGGAGCGGAACGTTCAAACCCCTTTCGGAACTGTCCGGGACTTACCCATGCTCCTTCCGGAACTGTCCGGGACTTACCCCATGCCCCTTCCGGAACTGCCTGCAGAAATGCTACGGATTCGCATACCCGCATTCTTCCGCAATCTCCGCGACGCTTTTTGCAGTATAAATCAGAAGCTCCCGCGCCCTGGCAAGCCGGAACGCAATCACATCCTCCATGCAGGAAACGCCGAATTTCTGCTTGTAGAGAAGCTGAAGATACCCGCAGCTAATATGGAGCTGCGCGGCCATATCCGCAATCTTCCACGGAAACTGCGGATTCGAGGAAATCTGGCGGCGCAGATCAAGAAGTTCATAGTCGTAATGGCTGTTCGCCCGCACCGGGAGCGTATCCGCACCGTTTACGAGGTCGTCCCGCAGCTTTGAAAAAAGGATCGACAGGAGCTGGTCGATGACCGGGGCGCTTCGGAGGTTCCGGGCGGCGTCCGGCTGGAAGGTCAGGAAGGTCTGGCCGGAGCAGAATTCCCAGGTCAGAAGCTGGAAGAGATTCCGGCAGTACATGGGGTCTGAGACCTGGAAGGGGACGGCCTGAAGGGGGAATTCGGTCACAAGAGGGTCGTCGGTGGAGAAGCGGAGCCAGTGGTTGGCGTAGGCCTGGTTGGCGGCGGCGTACCAGATGGGGCAGTTTGGCGGGTAGAGGATGGCGGTGTGGGCGGGGCAGGTGCGGATTTGGCCGCGGAGGAGGAAGCGGGCGGGGGTGACGGTGAGGACTAGGAGGTAGCAGGGGAAGCCTTTGGGGATGTCATAGGTGAAGTCGCTGGTGTGGACGCCGTCGTAGCCGCAAAAGTAAATCTGGTTCATGGGTACTCCTTTGAAAATGTGAGGATTGATCAATTATAGAACAGTATTATCCATTGCAGGGAAAAAGTCAATGGGTTAGATTAAAGACAGAACATTTTTTACTCAAAGGAGGAATTCCAATATGAAAACCCAGGCTTTTAACCCCTACCTCCCAAGCTGGGAATATATCCCCGACGGCGAACCCTACGTCTTCGGCGACCGTGTCTACGTCTACGGCTCCCACGACCGCTTTAACGGCTACGCCTACTGCCAGAACGACTACGTCTGCTGGTCGGCCCCAGTGAACGACCTCGGCGACTGGCGGTACGAGGGCGTGATCTATCCCAGAAACGCCGACCCGATGAACCAGGACGGGGATATGCTGCTGTTTGCGCCGGATGTGACCGTCGGCCCGGACGGCCGTTACTACCTCTACTACGTGCTGGATCAGGTGGGCGTGGTATCGGTGGCGGTCTGCGACACCCCGGCCGGACGGTATGAATTTTACGGATACGTGCATTATGAAGACGGCACCCGGCTGGGCGAGCGCGCAGGCGACGAGCCCCAGTTTGACCCCGGCGTCCTCACCGAGGGCGACACCACCTACCTCTACACCGGCTTCAGTGCGCCGGACGATAAAAGCCGCCACGGTTCCATGGTGACGGTTTTGGGGCCGGATATGCTGACCGTTTTGGAGGAGCCGCGCTTCGTTGTCCCGTCCGGCCAGTACGCAGCGGGCACCGGATATGAGGGCCACGCATTTTTCGAAGCGTCTTCCATCCGTAAAATAGGAAAGAAGTATTATTTTATCTATTCATCGGAACTGAGCCATGAACTTTGTTATGCGGTAGGAGATTCGCCCATAGAGCCGTTTACTTACGGGGGAACCATTGTCAGCAACTGCGACCTGTTCATTGACAGCTATAAACCGGCAGACAAACCCATGTATTACGGCGGAAATAACCATGGGAGCATCATCGAAATCAACGGCCAATGGTACATTTTCTACCACCGCCACACCAACGGAACCAACTACAGCCGCCAGGGCTGCATCGAGAAAATCGAGATCCTGGAAGACGGGCGGATTCCGCAGGTTTCCATGACCTCCTGCGGGGCGAACGGCGGGCCGCTGGCTGGGAAGGGCTATTATCCTGCTTACCTTGCCTGCAACCTGTATTGCGCGGACTATGCGCTGACAGTGGGCTATCCGGGCGAATGGATGGACTGTCGGTTCCCGAAAATCACCCAGGATCAGCCGGACAATGTGGAGGGAACCGCCTACATTGCCAATATGCGTCCGGGGGCCGCGGCAGGCTTTAAATACTTTGACTGCAAGGATGTGCGGAAGATTTCCGTGCGCACCAGGGGCGGGGCGCGGGGACGGTTCCTGGTGAAAACGGCCTGGGACGGCGAACCGGTGGGAACCATCGAGCTTGGCCGGAACAACGAATGGAAGGAGTACACTGGAGAGGTGCGGATTCCGGACGGCGTGCAGGCCCTTTATTTTGAATTCGAAGGAGCCGGGAGGCTGTCCTTCGCATCCTTTACATTGGAATAAACAGAATCGGAAGAGAGGCTGTGTGCAGAAATGTACACGGCTTCTTTTTATGTGGGCAACTGCGCCAACTGTTCGTACCCTCTGGAAGCTCTCGTGCGGCGTAATAGGATTTAACTGCAAAATGTAGTTACAATGTATTGACACGAAAGAAGGGAAAAGATATAATAACGGTGAAAGGGGATGAAAACAATGGAAAAAATTATGAGTGTAGCAACCGCACCAAAAACGGGAACATTTCAAATGCGCATTAATCCGGAAATTAAGGAACGAGTGGAGGCTATTTATGCCCGATGCGGAATGACGCTTACGGATGCGGTCAATGCTTTTATACAGCAATCCTTGAATGTAGAAGGAATGCCATTTTTAGTAACTCAGAACAGTCAGGAGGCTCTTAGGGAGCAGGCAGTCTCGATCTTGATGAAAGAGCTGAAAAACGGAGAAAATTCGGTAAAATCAGATAAGGACTGGATTTCGGAAGAAGAGATGTTGGCTGAGTTTGGGGTGAATTTATGAGACTTCGTTATACGCCGCAATCACGTCAGGATTTATGGGAATTAAAGGAATACATTTCTGTAGAACTGAGCAATCCCTCGGCAGCAGAAAATATTGTTTCAGGTATTTTAAAATCGTGTGCAAAGCTGAAAGACCAACCGGGAATGGGAATACGTTTAGCACAAAAAACAGGAAGGGATACAGAACTGCTGTATATTGTAACCGGGAAACACCTTGTGTTTTACAGAATAGAAAAGAATGATATATTAATTATCAGGATTCTTGATAGCAGGACGAATTATCTCAAAGTGCTTTTTCGAAAAGAAGAACAATAGAAAAGCTAAGAAATAGAGGCTTCCATTGCCGATATGTGCACAGGGCGGTTTCTGGTAAAACCGCCCTGGCTATTTGGCATTGTCCGTTTTCAGCAGGCATCTTTGTTCTAAAACCGGTCTTGAAAAGGCGTAATTTCCTACAAAAAGCTCTGTCTCTATCGCCAACGCGATTTCGGCCTCAGACGCATAAGGACGGCTCCAATCCCAAACCTGCCCGATACCGCTTTGTTCTGCCTTTTTGCACAAATACTGTCCCGCCGGGATATGCAAAAGCTCAGGATAGCTGGGTGTCCCGGCAGCGGCAGTATTGACATCCACAAAAATGTATTGCTTCCATTCGCCGCCCTCTCTCAGCAAAAGAAGTCCGTTGGCATTTCCGAGCTGTAAGCCATGCTCATAAATCTCCATAATCAGCCGCTTCATCTGCTCGTTTGATTCATCACAGCCAAGCGCTCCTTCATACGGGGCAAGCCAGCAGGTTCGCTCCGGCAGATTAAATTTTGCCGGATATTCGTTCCGATAGCTGACTTCCGAACGCTCCATCTCCGACTGCATGGCCTTCAGAAGATCCAAACGCTCCTCCATGATCCGTATCTTTTCCTCAACAAGAACCGTTCCACGGTCAACCAAATCCTTATAACAAATCCAGGGTTCCGTTTCATTTGTATAATCATGAAAATGCTTCAATGGAATATCCAGATCAACACAAAACTGAATGGCATCCACAACCGCCTTCTGGCAGAAAGAATAATAACGGTATCCGCTGTCCGGATCGACATAAGCCGGCGTTAAAATCCCCAGTCTGTCATAATAGCGGAGCGCCTTGATATGGACGCCTGTTATCTTGGAAAGCTCCCCGATAGAAAGTAAATTTTTCTTTTTCATAGCATTCTCCTGTTGACTCTCCCCTAAAGGGAGAGTTTATAATGCCAAGTATAGGCGCCAGCCGATAAGTTGTCAATACGCCGGATGCGCGGATTGCAATTTTCGGAAATGGAACGCCAGAAATCAGGAGGAAATTTATGGATCTTCAAACAGGCAGCGTCCGCAAAATTTATTTCAGATACTTATTTCCCAGTCTGTTCAGCGGTTTGGTAATGAGCATTTATTCCCTGGTAGATATGATCGTTGTCGGCCAGTATGAAGGGCCGTCAGGCACGGCGGCGTTGGCCTGCGTATCCCCTTTGTGGGCATTCTTTTGCTGCCTGAGTACCTTGTTCGGAAATGGCGGCGCGGTGTTGTTCAGCAATGCGAAAGGAGAAGGAAAAAGCGACGAAAGCCGGGCGGCATTCACGGTATCCTTCGTCCTCGTCTGCACCATTTCCGCCGTTGTGTGGTTCGTGATTGCGGTCTTTGATAAGCAGTTACTGCGGCTGTTCGGTGCGGATGACGCACTTCTGCCCCTGGCCCTGCGTTATATGAAATGGCTGAAATTAGGAATTCCCCTTTGGCCCCTCGGATACTACCTCGGCATGTTTGTCCGCAATGACGGTTCTCCGATGCTGGTGGGAGCTGCCACGGTCTGCGGCGGCGTGTTTAATATTTTCGGGGATTTTTTTCTGACCTTTACCTGCGATCTGGGGATTGAGGGAGCGGCCATTGCGACTGTGGTCGGACAAAGCCTTGTGTGCCTGATTCAGCTTCTGCATCTGTTTTCCAGGAAAAATACCCTGGCGTTTACGAAAGTCTCTTCCTTTTGGAAGCGGGGGATAGGAATTGCGTCGATTGGATTTTCCTCCTTTCTGTGTTCGGTAGGTATGGGGATTGTCGTTGTCCTGTTTAATAATCAGATCATGCGGTATTTTGGCAGCAATGAACTGGCGGTCTATGGTGTGGCGGGGAACCTGTTCACATTGGTTCAGACTTTCAGTTATGGCATTGGGAACGCGGCGCAGCCCATTGTGGCGGAAAATATGGGAGCTGGGAAGCCGGACAGGGTGCGGCAGGTGCGGAACCTGGGCTGTTTGGTGGCTATCGGAATCGGCCTGGCCGCTATGGCCATTGCGCTGCTGTTTCCAAACCAGATTGTCCGGCTCTATATGAAGCCATCCGCGGAGATATTGGCGGCAGCTCCGGGTATCATGCGGCGGTACTTTACCTGCCTGCTGTTCCTGCCGTTCAATGTCTACGCAACCTACTATTTACAGGCAATGCGGCGGGTAAAAGCTTCCCTGCTGGTATCGCTGATGCAGAGCGTACTTCTCTGCACCGTATTTTTGTATCTGTTCCCGGTAATTTTTGGGCAGGCAGCCATTTGGTATGTTATGCTTTTCGCTGAATTATTTACAGCGCTTGCGGCAATCCTTTTGATGAGAAAAACTTCTTGATTTCTTATCGGGCTTATTGTATAATCTCAGGACAGAAGCAGTTTCTTTGCCGCCGGGTAAAGAAGTGAAGCGTCAGACTTTCTATCGTTAGGCCTTTGAAGATGGAAAGCTCTGGCGCTTTTTGTCTGTTTTTAAGAAAGGAGAAATGGAACGACCCGCGGTGGGACAGCATCCGCAACGGCAAACGGGTACTGGACGTTTTCCGGGCAAAGAAGCTGCCCGTCATCCAGATTAAAGAGGTTCACAGACCGGACATGGTAGACTTTGGCCGGGAGCTGGACGGATCTGAGGATATTCACTGCATTGAGAGTTCTCCTTATACGGATTACGCAAAACTGACCTATCCCATTGAAGGGGAGTACCTGATCTCCAAGCGGCGGTACAGCGCGTTTTTCGGAACAGACCTGGAAATTCTCTTAAAGGGACTTCATGTGGATACGCTGTATATGATTGGCGGGCTGACGGATGTCTGCATCCATTATACGGCGGTAGACGCGCATCAGAACGACTACCATATTAAGGTGGTCACCGATGCCGTGGCTGGTTCCAGCGAAGAGGCGCACAACTATGCGCTGAAAGCAATCCATTATTTACAGAGGGATGCTTTAATTACAACTGCGGATATGGAGGCAGCATTGAATGATTAGCCGCAAGTGCCTGTTGACTCTCTCATTACGGGATGCTGTATAATATGCCCAAAAGTTACGAAAGGAGAGATTCCAATGTCTATGGATGAAGTATTTATGAAAAAGGCCATCGAATTGTCCGCATTGGCGGTTCAGCATGGGAACGAGCCTTTTGGCGCGGTTCTGGTGAAGGATGGGGAGATTGTCTATACAAACGAAAACCAGATTTATTCCGCCAGCGATCCTACTTTCCACGCGGAAGCAGGACTGCTGCGGCGGTTCTGCGCGGAAATCCGGATTACGGATTTGCGCGATTACACCCTCTATTCCAGTTGTGAACCGTGCTTTATGTGCTCCGGGGCAATGGTCTGGACGAAGCTGGGACGGCTTGTCTATGCCGCCAGCAGACGGGAATTAAGCCAAATTTTTCATGAGGAGGGCAGCGACTGCAGCGCTCTGGTGTTTGCCAATTCCTCCTGGAAGCCCCAGGTCACGGCGGGCGTACTGCGGGAGGAAAGCCTGGAAATCCTGACGAAATATTTTGCCCCCGGTTCGCCGGAAGCATAAGGCAGAAAAGGAGAGTTTATAGGATGTTTTACGATATGGTAAAGGAATCGGCGGAGTATATCCGGCAAAAAACAGAGAGGCGGCCGACTATCGGCGTGATTCTGGGAAGCGGACTTGGCGGCCTGGTGGATATCATGGAGGAGAAAACCGTCATCCCGTACAGCGATATTCCCCATTTCCCCCAATCCCGTGTGGCGGGACACGCGGGGAACTTCGTGATCGGCAGAATTGGGAATGCGGTGGTGGCCGCGATGCAGGGGCGCTTTCATTTCTATGAAGGGTTTGCTATGAAAGAAGTCACTTATCCGATTTACGTGATGAAGCTGCTGGGGATTGAAAGCCTGCTTGTAACGAATGCCTGCGGCGGAATCAATCCGTCCTTTGCGCCGGGGGATCTGATGCTTTTGACGGACTATATCAATATGTTGGGAACAAATCCGCTGATCGGAGAAAACGATGAGCGGTTTGGCGTGCGTTTTCCGGATATGTCCGAGGCCTATTCCCGGAAATTGATTGAAAAAGCCGAAAGCATTGCCGATGCGCTTCACATTCCTTACAAAAAGGGCGTATATGCCATTTTCCCAGGCCCGTGCTATGAAACGGCAGCGGAGATCCGGGCCTATGCCCGTTTGGGAGCGGATGCCATCGGAATGTCCACCGTTCCGGAGACGATTGCGGCAAATTACCTGGGGATGAACGTTCTCGGAATCGCCTGCATCACCAATATGGCCACCGGAATCGCTAAGGAAAAGCACACCCATGAGGAGGTTGTGCGGATTGCGAATGAAAGCAGCCAAAAGCTGTGCAGTTGGGTGAAAACTATCGTGGAAAACTGGAATTGTGACTGAGCCGTACTGTGTGCAAAGCACCCCCCTGAAGGCGGAAACGCATTCAGGGGGGTTTTTCTGCCCTCACGCAGGGAATTGATGGAAGGAGATCCAGGGCGGAACGCCCGGAATACACCCGTTCTGCTGCACGCTAACGGGCGATATCACCAAAAGAATCATTGAAAACATCTTAAAAAAGGACATAATTTATAAAAAATAGGCAATTATCATAGGTTTATCCGTGAAATAGAATAAAACCATAAAGGAGGAAGCGTCTATGAAGAGAAAAAGAATGTCCCCCCAGGAGTACAAACGCACCTTCCGCAAACAGCTCCCGCTCCAACTGTTCGTACTCTCCGGAATCGCCTATCTGATCGTATTCAACTTCGTACCAATGCTGGGAATCATTATGGCTTTCAAAGATTACGATATTTCCATGGGAATCAGTGGAATTTTCACCAGCGACTGGGTGGGCCTGAAGTATTTCAAGGAATTCGTCACCGACTACCAGTTCCCGACACTGATGAAAAACACCATCGGCATCAGTGTTCTGAAGCTGATTTTTACATTCCCGGTGCCCATTCTGTTCGCCATTATGCTGAACGATATCCGGTGCATCCCGTTTAAAAAGATCGTGCAGACCTGCAGTTACCTGCCCCATTTCATTTCCTGGGTGGTCATCGCCGGAATTGCATCCCAGTTCTTTTCTTCCACCGGAATCATCAACAACCTGCTGATGGCCCTGGGGCTGATCGAAGAACCTATCGCTTTCCTGAGCAGCGCGAAATATTACTGGGGCATGGCCGTAGGTCTGGATGTCTGGAAAGAAACGGGCTGGTGGACGATTGTCTTCCTGGCCGCCATCGTCGGCATCAATCAGGACATGTACGAAGCCGCTAAAATCGACGGCGCAGGCCGTCTCCAGCGTACCTGGTACATCACCCTTCCGGCTATCAAACCGACCATTGTCACCGTCCTGATCCTGGCTCTGGGCAATCTGTTCGGCGGCGGATTAAGCGGCTCGAACTTCGAACAGAGCTACCTGCTGGGAAATACCATGAACAGTTCGGCTTCCTCCATTTTGCAGACCTATGTATTTGACGTGGGGCTTGCCCTGGGGCGCTACTCTTACGCGACGGCTGTCGGTCTGATCCAGTCCATTGTCTCGCTGATTCTGGTGTTCTTAAGCAACCACTTGTCGAAGAAATTTACCGGTGTGGGAATTGTTTAGGGGGTGACAGGATGAATCGAACAAAAAGGAAAAACCGCATCCGAAGCAGGGAAGACGTGATTCTGGATATCATCATTTATGTGTTCTGTATTCTGATTTTTATTGCAACGGTATATCCGTTCTGGTATGTTTTTATCGTGTCCCTGAACGAAGGCGTCGACACGGCGCTGGGCGGCATGTACTTCTGGCCAAGGGCTTTTACATTGGATAATTTCAAAAAATTTCTGACGGATATCACCTGGCTGAAGGCGCTGGGCGTCAGCGTTGCCAGAACCGTTATCGGAACGGCTATCGGCGTGATTTTTACAATGATTGTGGCCTATGGCCTGTCCTTCAAAGATTTGCTGAACCGGAAACTCTACATGACAATGATCATCATCACCATGTATTTTTCCGGCGGGATCATCCCCTATTATGTGCTGTTAAGAAGCCTGAACCTGATCAATACGTTTTACGTTTACATCATTCCGGGTGCGCTGAACACCTTTTTCCTGACGGTCGGCCTGTCCTTCTTCATGGGAATCCCATCGTCCCTGCGGGAATCGGCAAAAATCGACGGCGCTTCGGAGCTGAAAGTTTTCACACATATCATCCTGCCGATTTCCAAACCCTTCGTGGCGACGCTGGTGCTGTTCATCGGCGTAGGCCATTGGAACAACTGGTTCGACTCCACCTTTTATGTCCGGGACAAGAACCTGATGACCCTGTCCTTCCGCATGATGGAAGTTATCAACAAGACGAAAGTCAGCGCCACGGCGGCGGCAGCGGGAATCAGCAGCACCACGACTTCCCTGTCCGTCCAGGCGGCGGCCATGATTATTGCAGTCGTACCCATTATATTAGTTTATCCGTTCCTGCAAAAATATTTCGTGACCGGAATGTTCGCAGGTTCCGTAAAAGAGTAATCGCATGGTTTCTGGAATGATCCAGATGCACATAGAAAGGAGAAAAACATGAGTAAAAAAGGAATGAAACGAAGAGCAGCCAGTACCCTCTTAGCCGTGTCCCTGGCAGGAACCGCCGCCCTTGGCGGAACCGGGATTGCCGCATGCGCAGAAGACGCCGGCGATGTGACCACTTTAAGCATCTACATCGATGCGACCTGGTGGCCAACGGACAAATGGGAAGGCATTATCCCGGAGGAGATCACGAACCGGACAGGCGTGGCATTGGACGTGACGGTCGCTACGGATGAAAGCCAGCTCGGCCTGATGATCGCATCCGATGAGCTTCCGGATCTGGTCTTCACCGACCGGGAGATCAATCGGCTTTCCGATTCGAAATTCTGCTATCCGCTGGAGGAGCTGATCACGGAATATTGCCCGGAAAATGCGGATGTTTTCGACGATACCAGAAAGGCTATCGGGACGTCCCTGGGCACAGACGGAAATTATTATGCAATCCTGAATGTCTTTAACACCAGCGAAGAGATGAAAGCCAGCGGCGTGGCAAACGGCCAGTGCGTCATGGTTTACCGCCAGGACATTTACGAGGCTCTGGGTTCTCCGCAGCTTGAAACAATGGACGACCTGATGAATGTGCTGAAACTGTGTAAGGAACAGTATCCGGATATGGTTCCCCTTCAGCTTGGCGGCGTCTGGAAATTGCAGTCGGTTGCCACGATGTTAGGGGCAATTCCTTCCCAGGACAACAGTTATGGTTACAATAGCGACGGTTCTGTGGTATACTATTCTTCCGGTGATAATTATTACGATTATCTGAAATATGCGAACGAAATGGCCCGGAACGGCCTGATCACGGCGGAAGCCTACGCCAGCGAAAACGAAACGGATAACTACCAGGTGCTGTATAACGGAAATGCCTTTATGATGTCCATGTACTTAAAGGGCGACGACCTGGGAACCCAGATGGCCAGAATGAATGTGGAAAATCCGGATCTGCGGGTTCTCCCCTGCCTGGGCGAGGGCCAGGTTGGAACCGGAAAAGGATGGTGCGGAACGTTTATTACCAAAGCGTGCCAGGATCCGGAGGCCGCGATTAAATTCCTGACATTTCTATACAGTGAAGAAGGGCAGAAACTGTCGAAATTTGGCCGGGAAGGCATTGAATGGACAGAGGAAGACGGCCAGATTACATTCTCCGAAGAGTTCCTGACAGCGATTCAGAACGACGACACCAGAATTGCGACCTACAACAACCAGTATTACCTTGGCTGCGACGGAGTCAAAGATGTGATGACCGGATTTGCCCTGTTCAGCGAGGAAAACAAAGCGGCGGCGCTCACCTATATGGAAGATTCCAAGTCCGCTCCGGAAATCGGCGTATCGATTCCGAATACCACTTCGGACGAAGGCATTATTGCGGCGAAACTGAACGATGCGATTCCGGCGGAAGAAGCGAAGGTGATTTTTGCGGCCAGCGACGAAGAATTCGAGGCAGCTTACGAACAGCTTCAGAAAGTGGCGTCTCAGATCGGCGTAGAGCAGCTCAATGAGTACATGACCCAGACGGTCGAAGAAAACTGCGAGAAATTCGGTTTCGAAAAACAGTAACCGAAAAAGGGCGGGTGCGTTCGCGGCAGGCAATGCTGTGGGACGAATCCGCCCTGCGGTGGTTTCCGGGCAGGGGGAAGGAGGAGGCGGCATGACAAAATGGACAGAATGGTGGAACGGGACAAAGCTCGGAAAAAAATTCCGGGATACCAGGCTGACGAAAAAGATGATGCTGATCTATGTGATTTTTGTGCTTCTGCCCGGAATCCTGACGCTCTATCTGATGAATACGAACTACTATAGTGTTCTGTGGGAGAAATATTACCGGAATGCGGACGAAGCTTTCCGCAAGGAAGCGGAGACAGTGGAACTTCGCTTGAACGATATCAGCAAGATTTCAGCGCATTTTACCTCAAATTCCGTGCTGATGGATTATATGGGGACAGCGGGCATGTCCGTGGCGGATTCGGCTTACGATTACATGAAATATTTCAAAACGATTTTTCAGATTGCAGGAAATACGAGCCCGTATGTGACGTCCATGACCGTCTATACGAAAGCGGCTCATGAATTTGAAATGACTGGGCAACTGGAAAATCTGGAGGAAGACAGCGTTCCGGAAGAAGTGCTGAAAACCGTGAAAGGCTCCTGGCAGATTTTGTATGAAGACGGAACGGTTCAACTGACCTATTATGAGCCGATCTACACCATCGGATATCATAAATTCCTGGGAGTTTTGAAGATCTGTGTAGACCCTGCGCTGGTGATGAATTGCTTCCTGGAAGAGCGGATCGGTTTTTATTCGGAAGAGCCGTCTTTTTTGATCGAGAAGGTTGGGGAAACCTTTCAGATGATCGAGCAGGAAGAAACGAAGAACAGCCGGTTCGTCTATGTCAGCGAACGAAGATCGGAACAGCTAAACGGTACGTTTTTAACGACCGTGGTGATGCCGGAGGATTTTTTGCAGTCCTTTCTGGTCGTGCTTCTGCCTTCGTTTCTGATGCTGCTGATCCTGCCGTTTATTTATATCAGCATGATGCGCAGGCAGAT
Organism: Eubacteriales bacterium; assembly: GCA_030536575.1. Classification (GTDB taxonomy): domain Bacteria; phylum Bacillota; class Clostridia; order Lachnospirales; family Lachnospiraceae; genus Limivivens. The sequence continues at coordinate 72,496 of JAUNPS010000004.1, forward strand.
GCGGCGGATTGAAAACCTTTCCGCTTACATTGACCGGAATCACACGGCGAACCCGCAGCAGTACGAGGAAAAGCCGGAATCCAATGACGAGATTGGTACGCTGATCAAGGTGTACAATCACAATATCAGCGAGATCAGCAGACTTTCCAAAGAGGTGGATTTGGCGGAGCTGCAGCGCAAGGATTCGGAATTCTATGCATTGCAGGCCCAGATCAAGCCGCATTTCCTGTATAATACCCTGGAAAATATCCGGATGGCGGCCGTGCAGGAGCAGGATCTGCGGACGGCTTCCATGCTGGAGATTCTGGGAAATTACATGCGCTACGGCCTTCAGAAGGATCGGAAATATACGCTTCTGGTGCGGGAATTACAGCATGTGAAACATTACCAGCAATTGATGGATATCCGGTTTCCGGGTGAAATTCAGATGACGATTGCGGCGTTTGCGGATATTTCGGAGGTGTCGTGCCCTTATCTGATCTTGCAGCCAATTATTGAAAATGCGCTGAAACACGGGATGGAGCCGGGGCAGCCCATTGAAATCCGTATTGAGATTCACGAAGCGTCCCTAGGCGCGGGGCGGCAGGACGTGAAAGTCTGCATCAGCAACAACGGGCGGAAAATCCCGGAGGAGCGTCTTAAGCAGATCCAGGATCAGCTTTCGAACGGCGTCAGCGACGAGGACGGCCATGTGGGGCTGAATAACATTAATTTCCGGCTGATTTCGTGCTATGGGCGGGAGTATTTTATGCGGGTTGAGAACGGAGAAGAAGCGGGGTGCCGGATGGTGATCTATCTGCCGGCGCGGAATGATATCTGAGGTGGAAGATGAAGATTTTGATTGTGGATGATGAGATAAACATTGCCCGTGGGATTAAGGCAATGCTGCAGGCGGGGGTTTCCTTTGAACCGGTGGTGCGGTGTACGGCGAGCGGGGAGGAGGCGCTTGCGATTGCCAGGGAATTCCGGCCGGATCTGCTGATTACGGATATCCGGATGCCGCGGATGAATGGGCTGGAGCTGATCGACGCGATGAAGGAGGCAGGCCTTTGCGGGGAGTTTTTGATCCTGTCCGGGTATGAGGACTTCGCGTATGCCCAGGAGGCGATCCGTAAGGGGGTGGCGGATTATCTGACGAAACCGGTGGAGCGGGAGTATTTGTGCGCGTTTTGTGAGAAGTGCTGTGAACGGATGCAGAAGAGGGCGCTGGAGCAGAATGTGCAGAAGGCGCCGGAGTTCCCGTTTTTGAGCTGGGAGCCGGAGAAGGAGGATTATCCGGCTTCGCTGCGGAACATTATCGGGTATATTGAGCAGAATTATGCGAAGCAGGAGCTTTCCGGGGCGAGTATTTCGGAGGCGTTGTTTTTTCATCCCAGTTACATTTCGCAGTTGATCGGGAAGTATACGGATCGGAGTTTGAATGGGATTATTCATTATTTTCGGCTGAAGAAGGCGCTGGAGCTGCTGCTTTCGCCGAAGAATTACCGGGTCTGCGAGGTGAGCGGGATGGTGGGGTATAAGAGTGAGCGGCAGTTTTATAAGGCGTTTCAGAAGTATTTGGGGTGTACGCCGACGGGGTTCCGGAAGGAATATGGGGGCAATATCCAGTGGAGTGAATAAAAACGGCAAAAAGGAGAAAAAGACGATGAGACTATGGTATGCAGAAGCAGCAAAAACATGGCCGGAGGCCCTTCCGGTGGGGAATGGCAGGCTTGGCGGGATGGTGTTCGGGGAACCTGTCCGGGAGACGATCCAACTGAATGAGGACAGCGTGTGGAGCGGGAAGAAGCTGGATCGGATCAATCCGGATGCGCAGAACTATTTGCCGGAGATCCGGCGGCTGATCCGGGAAGGGAATTTGGCCGAGGCCCAGCGGCTGGCAATGTATGCGCTTTCGGGGACGCCAAATTCCCAGCGGGCCTATCAGACCGCAGGAGAATGCAAGATCGAGATGCGCGGCCTGGGGAATATTGAAAACTATGAACGGGAGTTGGATTTGGACGAAGGGATTGCGAGGGTGCGCTTCTCTTCGGAGGGCGTGACTTATCACCGGGAGGTGCTGGCTTCCTGGCCGGAAAACGACATGGTCATTCATCTGTGGACGGAAGAAAACAAGCCCTTTTCCTTTGACTGCTCGCTGGAACGGTGCCGGAATTTCTTTGATGAAGTAAAGGCGGAAGGCGGAAACCGCATCCGTTTTCAGGTACATGGGCCGGAGGGCGGAATTTCCTTCTGCGCCGCAGCCAGCGTGAAAGCGGAGGGCGGAACGGTTCGCACCATCGGCGAATATCTGGTCGCGGAGCAGGTGACGGACGCTGTAATTGCCCTGGATGTGGAAACTTCCTTCCGGGAGGTGGACTATGAGACGGCGGCGGTGAAACGGTGCGCGGAAATTCTGGAAAAGGACATGGAGTCCATTCTGGACAGGCACCGGGCAGACTATCAAAAGTTGTTTTCAAGGCTTGCACTTCATTTCGACCGGGCGGATGAAAGCCTGGAGAAGCTTCCGACGGACGTGCGCTTAAAGGCCGCGCAGAACGGGGCGACGGACCTTGGGCTTCTGGAAACGTATTTCCAATACGGCCGTTATCTGCTGATCTCCAGCAGCCGGGAAGGCTCGCTTCCCGCGAATTTACAGGGCATCTGGAACGACAGCCTGACGCCGCCATGGGACAGCAAATTTACGATTAATATCAATACGGAGATGAACTACTGGATCGCGGAGAGCGGAAATCTGTCCGAGTGCCATCAGCCATTGTTCGCGCACCTGGAACGGATCAAGGAAAGCGGAAAGGAGACGGCCCGCAGGATGTACGGCTGCCGGGGTTCCGTGGCCCATCACAACACAGACTTGTACACGGACACCGCGCCCCAGGATCACTATATGGCCTCTACCTTTTGGGTCATGGGGGAGGCGTGGCTGGCCACCCACGTCTGGGAACATTACCTGTACACGAATGACCGGGCGTTCCTGCGGGAACATTTCGATATTCTGGAGCAATGCGTCCGTTTCTTCCAGGATTTCCTCATCGAAAATCCGGACGGCTATCTGGTCGTCTCGCCGTCCCTCTCCCCGGAAAATACCTACCGGATGGCCGACGGCACGGAGGGTGTGCTCTGCGAAAGCCCCACAATGGATGTGGAAATCCTGGACGAGCTTTTCCGGGGCTACATCGGGGCCTGCCGTGTCCTGAACCTGGATCAGGAGCGGATTTCCCGGGCAGAAGAAATCCGGAAGCGTTTCCCGCCGCTGAAAATCGGAAAATACGGCCAGCTCCAGGAATGGATGGAGGACTACGACGAGCCGGAGCCGGGGCACCGCCACATTTCCCATCTGTACGGCATTTATCCGGGAAGCAGCCTGACGGAAGAAAAACGGCCGAAGGAGCGCAGGGCCGCCAGAGTGTCTCTGGAGCGGCGGCTGGCAAACGGCGGCGGCCATACGGGCTGGTCGCGGGCGTGGATCATCGGGCTCTGGGCGGCCTTTGGCGAAGGCGAAAAGGCCTGGGAGAATTTGCAGGCCATCCTTTCCATGGGAACCTTCCCGAATCTGATGGACAATCATCCGTGGCGGGGCGGCCATGTGTTCCAGATCGACGGAAATCTGGGGGCTTCGGCGGCTATGCTGGAGATGCTGGCCCAGTGCCGGGACGGACGGCTTTCGCTCCTTCCGGCGGTGACGGAGGAGACTGGGAGCGGGACGCTGCGGGGAATGCGCCTGCGCGGCGGGATCGAACTTTCCATGGAGTGGAAGGACGGGAAGGTGGAGCGGCTTCGCCTGCTTCCGGACAAACTGGAAGGGGAGAGCCTGGAACTGGAAGTAAATCTGAACGGAAAAAAAGAAAAAATCGTACTAAAAGCCGGTGAGGAATTTATCTGGGAAAGGTAGAAGAAAAAAGGAGGGCCGGGGGATTCGCCCCCGGCAAGTAAATGAAAAAGAAAATCTATGTAAAAAAGCCTGTCCGCTTTGTATGAAATTATCTTACCGCAGAACTGTGAACACTTTGTGGTGAGAATCTAAAAAAATCCGGAAGGAATCTAAAGAAAATTTGAAGGTCTGGGAAAGTTTTCCTGTGTTGACAGCCGCCCGCACGGCATTCTACAATAGAAAAAAGCGGAAGGAAGCGAAAGTGGCATGGGATACCAAATACTGGCGGCGGACGGCGAACCGGAACTTTTAGACACTTTGGAACGGTATCTGCACCGTGAGAAGATCACCCTCCGGAGGGCCGGGGACGGGCTGGAGGCTTTGGAACTTTTCGAGATGCGGGAACCGCACCTGGTGCTGCTGGATATTTGGATGCCTGGCATGGACGGCCTTTCCGTACTGAGCAGGATTCGCAGAAACAGCGTGGTTCCGGCAATCCTGCTGACCACCAGGAGAGGCGGGCAGGATACGATTCGGGGGCTGGAGCTGGGGGCGGATGACTGCATTGCAAAGCCCTGCATGCCGCTGGAGGTGGTAGCGCGCATTAAGGCCCAGCTTCGGCGGAATTATGACTACCAAAATGCCGGGAAAGAAACGAAACTCCGTCAGTTCGACCTCGTGCTGGACAAACGAAAGCAGACCGTGACGAAGCGGGGGCGGCGGGTGCCGCTGACCCGGACGGAATTTGGCATTTTAAAACTGCTGATGCTGCATCCGGGCCACGTCCATCCAAAGCGGCAGATTAAAGAATATGTCTGGCCGTCGGAAACCTTCGTAAGCGATGACACGCTGATGGTGCATATCTGTAAAATCCGGGGCAAAATCGAGGACATTCCGGGGCATCCCCAACTGCTGAAAACCGTGAAAGGGGTCGGGTACAAGTTTGAAAGGGAAACAAGCCCCTGGCAGAAAACGCTTTGACGAAAAAGTGCAGGATACAGGGGAAAAATTTTGGGAAAAAATCCCTTTGACTTTGAAAGGGAAAATTGGTAAGATACTGTTATACAGCGTGTAGCAAGACTGCGTAAATCCGGTTGATTGCGATATGCTGTTTTTATTTTATCAGGAATGAAAAGCGTGTGGCCAAAGAGGCATAAATCCAGCTCTTTTGCCGCGCGCTTTTCTTTTTTATGGAGGGAAGAACATGAACCAAAAATCAAACACCTTTCTGGAAACAGAACCCATCGGCAAGCTGATGAGAAAGTATGCGGTGCCCTGCGTCATTTCGCTGCTGGTGGCGGCCCTGTACAATATTGTCGACCAGATTTTCATTGCGAATGCGAGTTATCTGGGGTCTTATGGAAATGCGGCGAACACCGTTGTATACCCGATGACGGTCATTGCCCTGGCGATCGCCGTGCTGATTGGCGACGGCTGCTGCGCCCATGTAAGCATCTGCCTGGGTGCGGACAAAAAAGAAGACGCACACAAGAGTATTGGAAGCGCGGTCGTTCTCTGTATCATTTGCGGCCTGATCCTGACGGCGGTTTATCTGATCTTTCAGGAACCGATCCTGACTGTGTTCGGCGGGCGCGTGAACGAAGAGACATTCCATCACGCGAAGGAATATTTCTTCTGGATCACTGTGGGCGTGCCGTTCTATATGTTCGGCCAGGCCATGAACCCGATTATCCGTTCGGACGGAAGCCCGAAGTTTGCCATGGCGGCGACCCTGGCGGGCGCGGCGACAAACATTATTCTGGATCCGATTTTTATCTTTGTGTTTAAATGGGGGATGATGGGCGCGGCTGTCGCAACGATCCTGGGACAGATCCTGACGGCGGTTCTGTCCGTGTGGTATCTGTGCCATATGAAAGCGATCCGCCTGGAAAAGAGCAGTTTCCGTCTGCATGGGAAGCTGGCCGGAAAATACCTTCCCCTTGGAATCTGCAGTTTCCTGTCGCAGATTTCGCTGGTGGCGGCAATGGCGGCTATCCAGAACATGACGCTGAAATACGGCGCGTTGGACCCCGTTTTCGGGCAGGAGGAATATGCACAGATCCCGATGGCGGTGCTTGGCATTGTTATGAAATTTTTCCAGATCGTCATTTCCATTGCGGTCGGTATGGCGGCGGGCTGTATCCCGATCGTCGGGTACAATGTGGGCGCGGGCCGGAAAGACCGTGCGCGGAACCTGTTTACAAAGCTCTTGATTTCGGAAGCTGTTGTCGGGGCGGTTGCGCTGTTTATCGTGGAGGTCTTCCCAAGACAGCTCATCGGTATTTTCGGCGCGGCGAATGAGAGTGTTTACTATACGGATTTCGCGGTGAAATGTTTCCGGATTTATCTGTGTATGATGATTTTCGCGACGATAAACAAAGGGACGTTTATTTACCTGCAGTCCCTTGGAAAGGCGTTGATTTCGACGGTCCTTTCGCTGGTGCGTGAGCTGGTATTCGGCGTAGGATTTGCGCTTCTGCTGCCGCGGTTCTTTGGGCTGGACGGCGTGCTGTATTCGATGCCGGTGTCGGATGTGCTGACGTTTGTCATTTCGGCGATTGTCATCGCGTATACGTATAAAACATTGAAAAATTAAGCGAAGCTCCTTTGCAAACCTCTGCCGATCGGGTAAAATAAGAGCAGGCAGGAGGGATGCGAAGGATGCAGACAATCGCGATTTTGGAAGCAATGGAACAGGGGATCCTGATCTGTAACCGTCACGGGCGGATTCAGTATATGAATGAGGCTTACGGCAGTTTTATTGGCCATACGCTGGAGGAAGTGAAGGGGAAGCCCATCGCGGACTACCGGAAGCAGGCGAAGGTGCCGGAGGTGCTGGAAACCGGGATTCCGGTGGAGGGCATGATCCGCCGGGAGGGTTATCAGGAGTATTTTGCCAGTATTTATCCGATTTTGGAGGATGGGGAGATCCGGGGGACGATTTCGGTCGTGACCACGTTGGAGGAGCACCATCTGAAGAAGTCGCTGAAGCATACGACGCTGGAAGAGCGGGTGCGGAATTTCGAGAGACAGGAGATTCAGGCGACGGTGCGGTATTACGGAGGCGGCGTGGAAGGGAAGAAGCTGGCGGCGAAGGAGCTGGGGATTTCTCTGGCGACGTTGTATAATAAGTTAAAAGAGAACTGAGCGGAAACGCGGGTGATTTCTAAATTTTTAGAAATTTGCCCGCGTTTTCTTGTGCGTGGAGGGAGGACAACGTATACTTGGTTTCAAGGGAGGCGAAGACATGAGACTAAAAGAGATTGCACATGCGAGAACAGGAGATAAGGGAGAGATTTCGAATATTTCGGTGATCCCGTACCGGGAAGCGGACTTCGCGTGGCTGAAGGAGGAGCTGACGGCGGAGAAGGTGAAAGCGTTTTTCGCGGAGATCTGCCATGGCGAGGTGGTGCGGTATGAATTGGAGGGGATAAAGGCTTTTAATTTTGTGATGGATCGGACGCTGGGGGGCGGGGTGACGAGGTCACTGGCGTTGGATAAGCATGGGAAGACGCTGGGGATGGCGTTGTTGGAGATGGAGGTGGAGACGCCGGAGGGGTGGACGAGGCCGGAAGTCGGGCGGAGCCAGAGCCAAGACGGACCGGAAAGAGCGGTGGTGCGGCAGGGCGAGCCGAACGCGGCCGGGAGCCAGAACCAAGGCGGGTCGGAAAGTGCGGCGGTGCGACAGGGCGAGCTGAATGCGGCCGGGGGCCAGAGCCAAGGCGGACTGGAAAGTGCGGTGGTTCGGCGGTGCGGACTGGGTGCACTGGATACACCTCTGGAAGGGAAATGCATCCGCATCGGCAGCGGCGCGGGCTACGCCGGCGACCGCTTGGAACCGGCACTGGAGCTGCTGGAAAAAGGCGATTTGGACTATCTGATTTTCGAATGCCTGGCGGAACGAACCGTAGCTTTGGGGCAGCAGGAAAAAGAGAAGGATTCCGAAAAAGGCTATAACCCCCTGCTGGAATACCGGATGCGGCGCGTCCTTCCGCTTGCAGCGGAAAAACACGTGAAAATCATCACAAACATGGGCGCGGCAAACCCGGAATCCGCCGCAGAACAGGTAAGCAAACTGGCCGGCGAACTGGGGCTGTCCCATCTTCGCATTGCTTATATTACCGGAGACGATATCACAGACCGTCTGGAACAGTACGAAAACTGCCCCATTCTGGAAAACGGGAAAATCCTGGGCGACATGAGAGAAACCCTGATTTCCGCAAACGCTTACATGGGAGCGGAAGGTATCGTAGAAGCTTTAAGCCAGGGCGCGGATATTATCATCACCGGCCGCGTATCAGACCCGGCCCTGACCGTTGGCCCCCTGCTCTACGAATTCGGCTGGAACCTCGAACAGCATCCGGATCAAATGGGCCAGGCTATCCTCGCAGGCCATCTGCTGGAATGCGCAGGCCAGGTCACGGGCGGCTACTATGCCTCCCCTGGCTATAAAGAAGTCCCAGATCTTGCCCATTTAGGATTCCCCATCATCGAAATCGATGAGACAGGCGGCTTTACTGTTTCGAAAGTGGAAGGCTCCGGCGGCCTGGTGAGCACCGATACCTGCAAAGAACAGACCGTCTACGAAATCCACAATCCGGCGGCTTACCTGACCCCTGACGCCATCGCCGACTTTACAAAAGTACGGTACACTCAGATCGGAAAAGACCAGGTCTATGCCGCAGGAGCAACCTCCCACGGCAAGCCGGACACCCTGAAAGTCAGCGTGGGCTATAAAGACTGCTGGATTGGCGAAGGCGAAATTTCTTACGGCGGAGGCGGCTGCCTGGAGCGGGCGAAGCTGGCGGCGGAAATCCTGGAAAAGCGTATTGCCCTGACCGGCATTTCCCTCACCGAATACCGCACGGAGCTGATCGGATGGGACTCTCTCTACCGGGAGCGGATTTCCGAAAAACTGCGCGCCGGGGAACCGCCCTGTGAGGTGCGCCTCCGGGTCAGCGGAAGAAGCAAAGACCGCTTACAAGCCGAGCTTTTGGCAGACGAGGTAGAAGCGCTGTACACGAACGGCCCGGCGGGCGGCGGCGGAGCCGTGAAACGGGTTTCGGAAATCGTGTCAGTGTGCTCGATCTTTGTACCGCGGACAGATATCCGGCAGGAGATACATTTCAGCAAGATGCCGGGGCAGGAGGAACGCATGCAGCGCTTGTTCCAAAAGCGGCTGGAAGCTGTGAAACTGCGCCCCATTACGGAACCTGGAAGTTCCTGGACAGAAATGGTTCCGATGGCGGACGGTATCCGTCTGGAAACCGTGATCTGCCTGCCGCGGGGCAGAGGCCCATGGCCTATTATCCTGAAACGGAGCTGTTATCCGAATCAGCAGGTCGAAATGGACTGGTATGCGGACGTCTTTACCTGCCGCGGCTTTGGCCTTGTTTATCAATGGTGCCGGGGAACGGCAGGTTCCGAAGGCGATTGGGAACCCAACGTCCATGAACGGGCGGACGGCCTTGCCACCGTGGAATGGCTGACTGGCCAGCCTTATACGAAAAACATCGGATTCTGGGGGGATTCCTACCTGGGTCTGACGGGCTGGTGCATGCTGGATGCCGTACCGGAAAGCGTGAAATCCATGTATCTGGGCGTGTACGGTGTTGACCGCCACACGTCGGCTTACAAGGACGGACTGTTCCGGCAGGATGTGCTGACCACCTGGGCCGCCGGAAATACCGGAAGCGCCATCCCGGAAGGGGTGAGCCAGATGGATTCCTGCCGCTACCGGCCCCAGGAAGAGGTGGATGAAAAGCTCTGGGGCGTGCATTTGGACTGGTATCGGGACTGGATCAGCCATCCGGACCGCAGCAGCCATTATTGGTCGGAAGGATTCTGGGGAATGCTGAAAGAGATTCCGACGAAGGCGAAGATTCCCGTGTATATCCGCGACGGATGGTATGACCATCATCTTGGAAGCGCGATTGTTTCCTATGATTCGCTTTCGGAGGAGAGCAAGGCGCACAGCGTATTGCAGATCGGGCCGTGGAACCATGGGTACATTCCGGTGATTCCGTTTGAGGATACGAAAAATCTGGAGGACGACGCGCTGGATTCCGTTTTCCAGTGGTTCTATGAAACCCTTGTGAAGGAGAAGAAGCCCGAAGGCGCTGTGCGGGAATATGTCATCGGTGAAGACCGCTGGATTGAAAAGAAGGAGCGCGCGCAATGCACAGAAACCCGGTCTTTCTATTTCGGAAACGGGACGCTGGACGCGCAGCCGGGGCAGGACGGGACATTGTCCTACGAATATGACCCGGAAAATCCGGTGCCCTCTCACGGGACGGAGGCAATGCTGGCCCACAGCGAGGAGCAGGGAAGCCTTGCGCAGCCGCAGCCGGGCGCGCGGCCGGATGTGATCAGTTTTGTGTCGGAACCTCTTGCGGAGGGCTTTACGACGGACGGGGTGATTGAAGTCGTGCTTTATGCGGCTTCGGACGCGGAGGATACCGCATTTACCGCGAAGGTGATGGAGGTCTTTCCGGATGGGACGGCGGTCAATGTGCGCGGAAGCATTACGACCCTTGCTTACCGGAATGGCGCGGACAAACGTCTGACGTATATGCCGGGAGAGAAGGTGGAGCTTCGGATTCCGATGTGGGACATTGCGTGGCATTTCCGGGAGGGATCCCGGATTCGGGTGGATATCAGTTCGTCGGATTTTCCGCAGTATGCGGTGCACAGCAATTATCCGGGGGTGTGGTCGAAGCAGAGCCGGACGAAGATTGCAGAACAAACGCTTTATTACGGTGGGGGAAGCCCTTCAGAGGTGCGGTTCCCGCTGATAAAGAAATAACGAATAAGAACATATTTAAAAGGAGGATCTATCTATGAAGAAAAAGTTAGCAAGCGGTTTATTGGCAGTATCCCTGTCGGCAGGACTTTTGGCAGGCCTGGGAATGACGGCTGCGGCAGAAGAGTCCGGTATAACGGTGACTTCCTACGGGGAATATTCCGAGGAAAATCCGTATCATCTGACGTTTGCCTACGTTGAGTTCTACAATCAGGACGAAGCAGCGAGAGCGGCGGTGCAGGATGCAATGAATGCGTACCTGATTCCGGAGTACCACATTGAAGTGGAACTTCTTCCGATGGGCTATGCAGACTATCAGACCACCGCGCAGCTGATGCTGTCGGGCGGAGACGCGCTGGATGTGCTTCCGGTTTATTATCGGATGGCATCGAGCTGGATCAGCATGGGCGGCCTGTATGATATGTCGGAATTCATGGATACGGAAGAGGGCCAGGCGATTAAGGATGCCATTGGGGAGGACAATGCTTCCCTGTGCGAAATGAACGGAGTTCTGTACGGCTTTCCGGCGAACAAAGAGTCCGTGGAGCTGGGCGGCCTGTGCATGCGGGCGGACATCTGCGACGAACTGGGGATTACGGAGGAATATGGCCTGAGCAAGGACAGCGAGATTTTCACGGAGGCGCTGGACTGGTCGGAGGCTGAGAAGATTTTCCAGAAAGTGCAGGAGGCTTATCCGGATATGATTCCGCTGTATCTGTACAATGCGGATCAGCGCGGAAGATTTATGGATTTTGATTATCTGGTAGACGGCTTTGGCGGGCTGGATATGCAGGCAGACCGGGAGAGTACCGAGGTGGTGAACCTTTTCGAGACGGAGACGTTCCGGACGGCTGTGACGATGCTGGCGGACTGGTACGACAAGGGGTACATTTATAAGGATGCCGCGACGGATACCCAGGGAACGGCGGCAATGATGAAAGCCGGAAATACGTTCAGCTATGCGACGGCGATTAAGCCGGGATTTTTGGCGGAGGCCAAGGCGGCGAACGGATGCGACTGTTATGTGCTGTATTTTAAGACGGGCGGCGGAACCGACGGATACATTACGACGGTCAACGTGTCCTATTACAATACCGGAATCGCGAATAACAGCGAAGATCCGGAAATGGCGTTCAAGTTTATCTCCGCGCTGTACAGCGACCCGAATGTGATGAACCTGTGGCAGTACGGGATTGAAGGTGTGAACTACCAGATTCTGGACGACGGAACGGCTTACTTCGTGGACGGCGAGGATGGTTCGAATTATGCTTATCATCAGAATACCGGATGGTTTATGGGAAATCAGTTTATCAGCTATGTGTGGAATGATGAAGCGCGGACGAAGGATACGGGATACTGGGATCTTTTGAAGAGCCATAATGAGAATGCGTATTATTCTCCGGCGTTTGGGTTTACCTGGGACAGTTCGGAGTATGCGACGCAGATTACGGCTTTGAGCAATGCGTATGAGACGTACCGGGCGGCGCTGCTGACGGGGAGCTGTGGGTCGGCGAATGTGGAGAGTACGATTCAGGCGCTGAATGATGCGTTGTATGCGTCGGGATTGGAGGAAGTGATGGAGGCCAAGCAGGCGCAGTTGGATGCGTGGCTGGGGAAATAAGAATGTGAGGCCGCTGGCTGGAAGACTGGCGGAAGCGGTTATGATGTGGCCGCTGGCTGGGGAAATACCCGGTCAGCGGCTGTTTTCGTGTCGCAGGAAGTCCGTTTCTTTTTTTCGATATAACCAGTCGCCGGATTCTATGGATTTTCGAGGGAAAACCGGTAGAATAGAAGTATCAAATTAGGAAACGGAGGTAAAACAAAATGAAAAAGAAACTGGCTTTCCTTATGAGTGCGGCAATGCTGATGGGAATGATGGGAACAACAGCCCAGGCGTCAGAAGAAGCGCAGGATTTTTCCGGAATCACGCTGACTCTGGCCTACAATACGTCCGGCGATGTGGCGGACGCATTTTTAGAACAGTTCGCGGCTTTCGAAGCATTGACCGGGTGTACCGTCGAGGTGGAAAAACTGGCCTCCGACGCATCGGAATCGGACAGTATGATGCAGATCCGCGCGGCGACCGGGGAACTGCCGGATATTTGGCTGAATTCAGTGGGCGCGAACTTAAAGAGCATGTCGCCCCAGGAAAACTGCTATGATTTGTCCGGGCAGGAATGGATCGGCCGGATTGCGGACACGTACCGGGAAATCGGGACAGACGACGAAACCGGCGCAGTCTATGTCGTACCGGCCACAACCAGCAACGTAGCCGGCGTTTTCTACAACAAAACCGAATACGAAGCCCTGGGTCTCGAAATCCCGGTAACCTGGGACGAATTTCTGGAAAACTGTGAAATCATCCGCCAGAACACAGACAAAGATCCCTGCGCATCCCCGTATGATTCCGCGTCCGGCGTACAAATTCTGTTCCTTGCGCAGTATTTCTACGTGCAGCAGGAAAATCCGGATTTTGCGGAGCAATATACGAACAGGGAGGTAGAACTTCACGAATCCGAAGCCTACATGCGCGGGCTGACGAAGATGTACGACCTGTGGGAAAAGGGCTATCAGACGGAAGATCCGTTGTCCCTGTCCTTCGAAGACGCCGCGCTCCAGCTTGCAAACGGCGAAGCGGTGATGCTGATTTGCAGAACAAATGTAATGGGAACCGTGGAAATGCTTGCGCCGGAAAAACTGGACGAAATCGGTTTCTTCCCATTGCCGGATGAAGACGGGGATGCGTTGGGCGTTGCGACCTGGATGCCGACCGGATGGGTGATGAACCAGAATATTGCGGCGGAAAAAGAAGCCTGTGCGCTGGCCTTTCTGGAGTATCTGACGACCAGCGATGCCATCGACGTTTACTGCACCAAGACGACGCCGACCGGCGCCTTCATGCTGAAAGACATTGAACTGCCGGACACCGTGTCGAATGCGGTTGTGGAAGCGCAGGAATGGGTGTCGAAAGCGTCTTCTCCGGTTATGGAATATTTCTCCGATATCAAGGGTGCGAATATTGCGACAATCCTGCAGATGGCCGGAACGGGAGAGTATACGCCGGAAGAAGCGATTGCGGAAATTGAGCAGGACAACGCCATCGATGCACAGCAGAAAGGAATCGAAGGCTGGTAAAACATTCAGGGAGAGGGTGGCCCGATTGAATAAAAAGACATATCCCATCAGAATGGCCATACCGGGACTTCTGATTTATCTGATCATTTTTGTCATACCCACATTTGCATCCTTTTATTTCTCCATGACCAGGTGGAATCTGCGGACGTCGGAATTTACGGGACTGGAAAATTACGTCACATTTTTTACAATGACAAGCACGAAGTCCGCCCTGAAAAATACGGCAATCTATGCGTCGGTCTGCTGTCTGGCAAAACTCATTCTGGGACTGCTTCTTGCAAGGTACGTGTGCAGCGGGGTGCGTTCCGGAAATTACCTGAAGATTCTCATTTTCTTTCCGACCTTGCTGGGGAATGTGGTGACAGCAACCGCATTCCAAAGCATTCTGGAACCGAATGGAATCGTCAACCAGGTTCTGGCCGTGTTTGGCATTCCCACGGTGCGCTTTCTGACTGACAAGCGTCTGGCGCTGGCGACCTGCTGTGTCATCGATATCTGGCAGGGCCTTGGGACGGCCACCATTATTTTTATCGCGGGATTAAGCGCAATTCCGCGGGACTATTATGAAGCGGCTTCCATCGACGGCGCGCGGGATTTTCAGGTGTTCCGGAAAATCACCCTGCCGCTGATGGTTCCGTCCATTAACACCGTGCTGACGCTTTCCCTGATCGGCGGAATCCGGACATATGACCTGATCTATACGCTGACAGGCGGCGGGCCGGGATATGCCACGGAAGTTATGGGGTCGGTAGTATATAAACTGTTTTCCAGGGGAAGCTATGGATTAGCAACGACCGGAAACGTGATTATTTTTGTGATTGTATCGGTGATTGTTTTCCCGCTGAATGCATTCGTGAGCAGATGGGAGGAGCAGTTATGATGGTACGGAAAAGAAGCCTGTTCAGCAAAATAGCAGAGGTTTTCCTTGTGGTGCTGACCATATTTACCCATTGGATCGTGTTCTATTTTGCGATTATCACATCCGGAAAGAATAAAGCGGAAGCGGGGAGGCTGGATTTAAGGCTCCCGACGGAATGGAATTTTGTGGAAAATTATACGTATGTGCTGACCTATCAGAATGGCGCATTCTTGCGGGCACTGAAAAACAGTGTGATTTTGACAGTTTTTTCCATCTTGATTCTCGTGCTGACGGCTTCCGCCACCGCTTATATTCTGCAAAGGAGGACGGGACTGATCGGAAAGATTTCAAATAAGATCATCATTGCAGGATTGATCGTTCCGGCGTCCATTGTGCCGACGTATTGGATGCTGAAACTGCTTCACATCGCGGGAACTTTACCAGGACTGGTACTGGTGGAAGTGGCGACCCTGTTTCCGTTTGCGACCATGCTGTATAAAGGCTACATTGCGTCGATTCCAAAAGAAATTGACGAAGCGGCAATTATAGACGGATGCAGCGCGGAAGCTTTGTTCGCCCGGATCATTTTTCCGATGATAAAACCAATTACGGCAACCGTCGTGATTTTGCGGTCTATTGTGGTGTATAATGATTTTCAGAATCCGCAGTATTATATGTCGGGTTCCCGTTCTCAGACGGTACAGTTGTTCGTCTATTCCATGAAATCTGCCTGGACGACCGATTACGGGCATATGTTTGCGGCGGCTATTCTGGTGTCCATGCCAATGATCCTTCTGTACCTGTTTCTGAACCAGAAAATTTTGGAAGGGATGACCGCAGGCGCGGTAAAAGGATGAAAAACGAAAGCTTTACCTGGAAACTGCTTCGCTCTTATCTGATTCTTGCGGTGATTCCGCTGATTGCCGTAATGATCTACGTAGTTACAGACTCCACATCTTCCGCACGGAGGGCCTCGAAACAGCGGTTGGAATCGGCGGCAACGCTGACCGGTGCGCAGTTTGGCTCTCTGTTGGATACGATGGAGTTTGTTTCTATGAGTGTCATGTGCAGCGACGATTTCATCAATATGGCGAAACGTCTGACGTATGAGAACAATACGCAGCTCGAAGAGCGCACTTATTATCAATCCCTTGTGGCCGATATTTGTTCTTACGCCTACGTCGATTCGGTTTACAAGCTGGCCTATTTCAGCAAGAAAGGTCATTTTATCACGAATCAGCGCTATAATGATGACTATTCGTTCCTTTACCGGATTCCAGAGGAGACGATGGAAGAGGTGGATTGGCTTTCTAAAGCGGATGAAGAGCGGGGGAAGACGGTTTTACTGCCGGCGTCGGACAATTCGGTTCCGGAAATGCATGAGGAGGCGCTGACACTGGTGCGGGCGGTTCGGGATCCGGGCGAGGTGACGGGGTATCTGGTTGTGCAGATGCGGCTGGAAGATTTATCCTACATTTTCAGTATTGATGAATTAAGCGACGCACAGATTTTGATTCAGGATCAGGAGACGGTGATTTATGCCACGGATGGTTTTCCGCTCCAATGTTATCAGGAAGATCCGGCGCAGTTTGACAAGGCTTATTTAAGCGCCAGCGTGACAGATACGGCGCGGAATTTAAAGATTACGCTGGCTTCTCCGATGGAACTTGTCTATGCCAGCGTGGTCGATACGATGAAACCTCTGATTTTAGAAGGGGTGATTTTGCTGGCCTTTACCATCGGGGGAATCTGCATATTTTCGAAAAGCCTTTCCAGGCCGCTGATTGCTTTAAAGGAAGAAATGCAGCATACGACGCTGGATAACCTGAATCATGCGGCAAACCAGAAGCTTTTTGAAAGCTACGAAGAGACGAAATATTTGTATACAGAATTTACGCATATGCGTGCGAGGCTGGATACGATGATTCAGAATGAAATCGCATTGCGTACATTGCATACAAGAGAACTTCTGCATTCTCTGCAAGGGCAGATTAATCCGCATTTTTTGTACAATACGCTGAATATGATTGGCGTCATGGGGAGCGAGAGCGGAAATGACCAGGTCTATGACGCATGTTTAAAATTGTCTGGTATTTTGCGGTATTCCATTGCAGACAAAAACAACGGCCTGAGCACGATTCGGGACGAACTGGAAAATACGAGGCAATATCTGGAACTGATGAAGCTCCGTTTTGAAGATCGGATTCAGTGGGAGCTTACGTGTGCGGAGGAAATACAGGAGCAGCCCATTCTGCGGCTGGTTGTCCAGCCTTTTGTGGAAAATATTTTTGAACATGCTTTTGACGCGGCGCATATCCGGATGGAAATTCGAATCCGCGGTTACGAGGAAGAGGGGCGCTGGGTAATTTCGATTGAGGACAATGGCGCCGGAATCTCTCCGGAAGCGTTGGCCAGGCTTTTAGAAGAATTGCAGCGAAACTATGAAAACGCGCGAAAGACGGGTTCCAGAAAGCAGGATGGGATTGGAATTGAAAACACGATCCTGAGACTGCTGTTGTATTATAAAGGAGATTTTCACTATACAATCGAAAACCGGGAATGTGGAGGAGTCCGGATTTTATTATCCGCAATGGTGAAGGAATGTGAGAATGCATGAGAGATATCCGAGTTTTGATCGTCGAGGATGAACCGCCCATCGGCAGATTTGTTAAAAAACTGGTAGAGGAAACGGAAGGCTTTACGGTGGCGCAGGTCTGCTGTACCGGGGAGGAGGGATGCGAATTCCTCCGGCCGGAGCCGCCGGACGTTTTGATTACCGATATTCGGCTGCCTGGTATGTCCGGTCTGGAATTGATCCGGAAGGCCAGGGAATATAGCCGGGAAATGTTCTGCATTGTGATCAGCGGCTATAAGATGTTCGAATATGCGAAAGAGGCTCTTGAGATGGAAGCCGCGGCCTATATTCTGAAGCCGATTGATCCGGAGGAATTGAGACGGAATCTGGATGCGGTTCGGGAGGCCTGGGAAAAGTCCTATGCGGAGACAAGAAAGAAAAAGCTGCAGGAAGCATTTCGGAAAAAGGATGAAAAAGCTTTTCAGGAAATTTTTCCAGAGGGTTCCATGCGGCTTTTTGCGGTTTATTATGGGGATCGGCAGGAGGAAATCTGCCGGATTGCTGTTGGGGTGGATCGGAGTATTCCGTGGTTTTTCTATAAAGACTGGATTTTTTTTGCGGAGGGCGCGTCCAGAGAGGAAAGCTGTTTTGAGAAGATTGAACGGAAAATTTTGGGACGGGCGGGACGGAG
Organism: Eubacteriales bacterium; assembly: GCA_030536575.1. GTDB lineage: Bacteria > Bacillota > Clostridia > Lachnospirales > Lachnospiraceae > Limivivens. Next base: position 90,426 of record JAUNPS010000004.1, read on the forward strand.
GAATACCTGCACCTGTGTGATGATTCCGAAGCTCTCTGGGGATACGCCGATGATTGGCGAGATCAAAAAGCTCTGCCATGAAAAATTGGAACCGCTCAGTGTTCCGGGAAGGGCGATTCGGATGGAACTGGGGAAGGACGTGGAAATTCCGGAGAAAAAGATTTCGGATGAGAGGCTGCTGCGGCAGATCCGGATTGCGGTTCAGGCGCAGGAGGAACGAAATGTAAAAAAGCATTTCTGGGAACTCTATGCGCTTTGGGAGAAAGAACAGGCTGGAATCGCGCACATTCGGAGGGCAATGCATGAAATTGCGGACACGCTGAAAAGAGAAGGGTTTCTTCCGGCGGATGCGGCCGTATGGAAAGAGGGAATCGAAGAAAGTATTCGGACAGGGGACAGTTTTGCGGAGATTCGGGACAGTGTGTGGAAGGTTATCGAAGAATTGTTCCGGAGCAATCATGTGGGAGAAAAGTATTTCCGTAAAGATGAGGAGAAGCTTTTCCGGCAGATTTGCTGTTTGCTTGAGCAGAATCCGGAAAAGAACTATTCGCTCCAGGAAATCTGCAGCCGTTTTTCGGTTAGTCCGCCTTATGTCCGGAAAATTTTTAAGCGCTATACCGGGAAAACCTACAAGGAATATCAATTGGAACAGAAGCTGGAGCTTGCCAGGCAATTCCTGGATCAGAATCCCACGATGCTGGTGCGGGAGGTGGCGGATCGCATCGGGTTTGAACAGCTTTATTTTGGAACGGTATTTGGAAAATATATGGGAATGACGCCTTCGCAGTATAAGGCGAAGAAGCTGGCGGAAAGGAGTGGGGAAGCGGATGCTGTACGAAAAGAACAAGGAGACAACGCTCAGGCGGGAATTGTTTCAGAATCCGACCTGTGAATACCGGGGAGCGCCGTTTTGGGCGTGGAATGGGAAATTGGAGGAGGAAACGCTGAAAAACCAGATTGAAACCATGAAAAAAATGGGGATGGGCGGCTTTCATATGCATGTGCGCACCGGGATGGACAGCCCTTATCTGGACGAAGCGTTTCTGGAATTCGTGAAGACCTGCGTGGAAAAGGCTGAGGAGGAGGAGATGCTGGCGTGGCTTTATGATGAAGACCGCTGGCCGTCCGGGACTGCGGGCGGGCTTGTGACACGCGGGAATCCGGAGTATGCCGCTAAAAATCTGTTGATTACGGCCAGACCTTACGAGGAAGGGAAGAGAAAGCGCGAAGAGGTTCCCGTGGCCGGAAGCGGGCGCGGAGGAATGCGTCAGGAGAATGGGGAGCTTCTGGCGGTCTATGACATTGTGCAAAATGAGGACGGAAGCCTGAAATCCTGGTGCAGAAAGGATTTTTTGGATGCGGCAGGGCAGGGAACGCGGATTTATGCATATCTGGAGCATGGGAATGCGGATTCCTGGTTTAACAATGCCGCTTATGTGGATACGCTGTGTGAAGAAGCCATTCAAAAGTTCCTTACGGTTACACACGAGACCTATGAAAAAGCGGTAGGCGAGGAATTTGGAAGGCGAATTCCCGCTATTTTTACGGATGAGCCGCAGTTCAATGAGAAAAATACGCTGGATTTTGCCGGAGAAAGGAAGGATATTTTCCTTCCGTGGACGACTGATTTTGCGGAGACATTCCAGAGGGAGTATGGCCGGGATATTCTGGCGGATTTGCCGGAGCTTTTATGGGAACTTCCCAAAGGACAGGTGTCCGTGCTGCGTTATCAATATCATAATCATGTGGCGGATCGTTTTGTGCGCTCTTTTTGTGCGCAGATTGGCGGCTGGTGCCGGGAGCATGGAATTGCGCTTACGGGGCATGTGTTAGGAGAAGGCAGTTTGCAGGAACAGACCGCATATCTGGGAGAAGCGATGCGATGCTACCGGCACTTTGGAATACCGGGCATTGATGTGCTCTGTGACCGGCATGAGTATACGACCGCAAAACAGGCGCAGTCCATCGTTCATCAGGCGGGTAAGGAGGCGATGCTGTCTGAATTATATGGCGTCACCGGGTGGGATTGCGATTTTCGAACTTATAAGCTGCAGGGGGATTGGCAGGCGGCGCTGGGGGTGACGGTGCGCGTGCCGCATTTATTCTGGATGACGATGAAGGGAGAAGCGAAGCGGGACTATCCGGCGTCGATTGGCGTTCAGTCGCCCTGGTTTGCGGAGTATGCGATGATTGAGGATCATTTTGCCAGGGTGAATACGGCGATGACCAGAGGGGTTCCTGTAGTGAGGGTGGCGGTGGTTCATCCGATTGAGAGTTACTGGTTGCACTGGGGGCCGTCGGAGCAGACGTTTGCGGCAAGAGAGCATCTGGAGGGGCGGTTTCAGGAATTGGCGGAATTGCTGCTGTTTCATGGGATTGATTTTGATTATCTTTCGGAGAAGGAGCTGCCTTATTTTTGTGAAGGTGGCGGAAATCCGCTGAAAGTGGGGGCAATGTGTTACGATGTGGTGGTTGTGTGCGGCTGTGAAACGCTGCGGGGCAGTACCGTCGAGCGTTTGGAGGATTTTGTGGCGGAAGGTGGGGAGCTGCTCTTTTTCGGGGAGTATCCGAAATATGTGGATGCGGTTCCATCCGGGAAGCTTTCGGCATTTTGCAGCCGGGGAAAGCAGGTTCCGTTTGAAGAAACGGCTGTTTTAGAAGCGCTGGAGCCCTGGCGATTTCTGGATATCCGCAGGGAAGACGGGAGCAGGGAGGACCGGATTGTGCATCAGCTTCGCGGGGATGGCGATGGTTTCTGGCTGTTTGCGGCGATGGGGAAAAATCCGGTATGCCAGGACGTGGATGATGCGGAGAAGGTGCGCTTTTTCATGAAAGGGCGCTGGAAGCTGACGCTTTACGATACCCTGACCGGGGAGATTCGGGAGCTGCGTGCGGATTACCAAAATGGCAAGACGATTCTGACGCGGAAATGGCATCATCATGACAGCATGCTTTTGTGGTTGGAAAAGGCGGATTTTTCGTCTGTGGACTCGACAGAAATACCGGAGGAAAAGGAAGAGCCAAAGGGGCGTCCGTCTCTGCTGTTCGATTTGGTGGATGTGGAGCTGGAGGAACCGAATATGCTGCTTCTGGATTTGGCGGAATATGCGCTGAATGGAGAGGATTTCCGGCCGGAGGAAGAGCTTCTGCGGCTGGACAATCAGGTGCGGAAGGAATTGGGCCTGCCTCTTCGGAGAAAGGAGGTTGTACAGCCCTATTTGCTGAAAGAAACGGAGTCGGTGGGCAGGCTGGCCCTTCGGTTTCCTGTTTTCAGTGAAATTCGGGTAGAGGAGCCGGAATTGGCTTTGGAGGACGCGGAGCAAACGGTGATTTTCTGGAATGGAGCCAGAGTGGAGCAGAGAAAGACCGGATGGTTTGTGGATCGCTGTATCGAAAAAATTGCTTTGCCGCCCATAGAGGTTGGAAAAAATGTCCTGGAAATTCAGGTTCCGGTGGGGGAGCGGACAAATCTGGAAGCTTTTTATCTGCTGGGAGATTTCGGGGTACGGGTGAATGGAACCAGGAAAACGGTTATTGCACCGGTGCGAAAGTTGGGGTTTGGGGACATTGTACCGCAGGGACTGCCTTTTTATACGGGCAATGTGCTTTATAAATTCCGGGTGGAGGCAGAAAAGGGGCTGAAGATTCGGATCCCCAGATATCGGGGAGGGCTTCTGAAGGTTTTCGTGGACGGGAAGGACTGCGGAAATGTGGCGTTTTCGCCTTATGAGGCGGATTTGTCCGGAATTCTTCCAGGAGTGCATGAGATTGGAATCCGGCTTTATGGGACGAGGCAGAATGGGTTTGCGCAGCTTCATCATACGCCGGGAATCTGGTTTTATCAGAGTCCGAATTCTTTCCGGAGTGAAGGGGCGAGGTGGTGTTATGAGTATCAGTTTAAAGAAGCTGGGATTTTGAGAAGTCCGGAGATTTATGGGGGACGGGTGGTGGAAGGATAGAGCGAGGTTGGCTGGGAAAGCGGCCATTCACCGATGAATGGAACGGGGATGCCGGGTTGCGGCTATCCGCCGAAGAATGAAACAGGGCTGGCCGGGTTCGGTCAGCCCTATTCTGCCTAGCGAGGCTTATTCTGCTTCTCCAGGAAATTATGGATGCGCTCGTGAGGGCTTAACAGGCTGCTGATCGAAGCGTCGTGATTCAGGGTATCGATCAGATAAGCGATATATTTGCTCAGATCGCAGTTTGTGTAGTAGGGTTTCTGCAGCAGTTCCGGGGTCTGGTAAACCAGATTCGTCGTCAGAACGTGATCGAATAGGCCGTCTTCATAGGCTTTATCGAATTTCTCCAAGCCGTTGGTGAACAGGCCGAAGGTGGCGCAGATGAAGATTTTCGCGGCTTTCCGCTTCTTCAGTTCGGCGGCGACTTCCAGCACGCTGTCTCCGGAGGAGATCATATCGTCGATGATGACCATATTTTTTCCTTCTACGTCGGCGCCAAGGAATTCGTGGGCGACGATGGGATTCCGGCCGTCGATGATTTTCGTGTAGTCCCGGCGTTTGTAGAACATCCCCATGTCCAGTCCCAGGACGTTCGCCATGTAGATGGCGCGGCTCATGCCGCCTTCGTCGGGGCTGATGACCATCATGTTCGTCTTATCAATGTAGAGGTCGTGGTCGGCCTTGAAAAGCCCTTTGATGAACTGGTAGACGGGCTGTACGGTCTCGAAGCCGTTTAAGGGGATGGCGTTCTGGACGCGGGGGTCGTGTGCGTCGAAGGTGATGATGTTATCGACGCCCATGCGGACCAGTTCTTTTAAGCCGAGGGCACAGTCCAGGGATTCGCGCCCGGAGCGCTTGTGCTGGCGGCTTTCGTAGAGGAAGGGCATGATTACGGTGATTCTTCTGGCTTTTCCGCCTACGGCGGCGATGATGCGCTTCAGATCCTGGAAATGGTCGTCCGGGGACATGTGGTTCGTCTCGCCGCAGAGGGAGTAGGTCAGGCTGTAGTTACATACGTCGACCAGAAGATACAGGTCGTCGCCGCGTACCGATTCGGAGATGATACCTTTGGCTTCGCCGGAGCCGAAACGGGGGTTATGGGCTTCGATAATGTAGTTATCCCGCTGATAGCCTTCAAAAGCGATGGTAGACTTGTGCGCATGATCCCGTTCTTCACGCCAGGTAACCAGGAAACGGTTGATTTTTTCGCCGAGTTCACGGCAGCTGGCCAGAGGGATGATCCCAAGAGGCCCTACGGGGATGGTTTCCAGGTTCCGTTCATCAGTTTGCTGCATGATAAATCCTCCAGTGTTTTTTAGAATATCGGATCGTTGCTGTAAAAGTGCTTTTTCCGCTGAGCGGAAAGGATAAATGCAAGAATAGCGGCTGCACCGGAACGTTTTATAAACAGTGGTGTCCGGAACGACAACATGCTCCGGAGCATTTCGCGGGCAGCGCTGTCATGGAAAACCGAAGCGGGCGGCAGATCTGCCGCCGCTCATTCACTTCTAGTTTATCATATAATTTTCCGAGGTCAAGGCTTCCGATGAGATAATTTTTTCTGAATACGGATATCTTCCCCAAAGAGCTTGCGGATTTTATAGCCGCTGGAGATCCGGGAGAAGACGCGCTCGGAGTAGGTGTCACGAAAAACGTCCATGGCCAGGTTCGTGGAGATGATCGTGGACTTCCGGCCCAGGAGCCGCTCGTTAATACAGAGGAAGAGCTGGGAGGCCACGAAGGAGTTCGTAAGCTCTGTCCCCAGATCGTCAATGATGAGCAGATCGCAGTCGAAGATGTAGGAATGCATCTGCTGAAGCTCGTCGAGATCGTCGCCCCGGTGGAAGGTGGTCTTGGAAAACAGGTCGAACAGCTCGAAAGCGGTAAAATAAATCACGGAATGGGCGGTGTCGATCAGCTCTTTGGCAATACAGTGGCTTAAAAAGGTCTTTCCGACGCCGGTGTCTCCATAAAAGAAGAAATTCTCGAAAGTGTCGTCGAAGTGGGCCAGGTAGTCTTTACACTCGGCGACCAGCTTCTGCATGGTGGCCAGAGCGCTCAGGCCGGTGGAAGGATTCAGGGCCGTGTCGGAATAATAATCAAAGGAGAAGGTGCTGAAATTCTCGGTTTTCAGGGCTTCCCGGATGTTGGACTGGGTGTAGAGCAGGTCGATGACGGCCTGGCGGAAACAGTGGCATTTGGCGCTGCCGATGTAGCCGGTGTCCTGGCAGTCCGGGCAGACGTAGTGCATGTCCAGGTAGTCGCCGGGATAACCGGCTTTTTTGAGGACTTCGCGGCGCATTCCGGCCAGGGCGGCGATATCGTCCTGGAGGCTGTCAATGGCGGAGTCATCCCCGCCTAAATATTTCCGGGCGCAGGCTACGCTCAGGGAGGCGATCTGCTGATTTATGATTTCCAGGTCGGGGAGTTTGGCGGAGACTTCGGCGGTGCGTTCGTCCAGTTTTCGCTTGTTATCTAATTGTCTGCGGTGGTATTCCCGCATAATTTCGTCGTACTGTGCATTTTTTAATGCCATGGAGGCTCACTCCCTTCGGATGGATGGCTGACGCGGAAGAGTCCGGTCAACTGTTCAGCAGATCTTTTTCCAACTGTTCGAAGTCGTAATCGCGCTGATGGAAGTTATTAAATTTATTCGGGGCAGAGGCTTTGGGTGCAGCCTCTTTTTTCTTTTTCATGCGCTCGGTGTCCAGAGTGCGGATGTCGTCCAGATGATGGACACCTTTTTTCTTCCACTGCTGCAGGATCTTGTCTGCGTAGGGGAAGCTGGCTTCGTGGGTCTGACTGATCGTGCGGTTACATGCCTCGGCGACAATGTTCAGGGTAAACTGGTATTCGTCCAGCCAGCGGTCTATGTATTCTTTTTCGGATGCGGCGGGGCCGCGGTTTTTGATCCCGAAAGCGTTCAGGACGGAGTAATACTTCTTATTATAGAGGTTCGTACTGTTTTTCGCCTGCTGGACGGTCTGGATGCCTTCGGAGGCCCAGCCCAGGGCGACTTTTTCCATGTAGTGGCTGCTCTTATTCCCCTTGGAGACGCAGTATTCTACGAGATATTCGATCAGGTCGGCGGAAAAGTGCAGGGTGTCATAATAATAGAGGATATTCGAAATTTCCGAGGGCGTCAGGGGGCGGCCGATATACTGGGCGGCTATGAAGAGAAGCTGCTCAATATCCTCCTGCTTTTTCAGCTCCGCGATGCGGTCTGCGGTGAGGGGCTGCTTTTTCGGGGGCAGGGGGGAGGCTTCCGGGAGAGGCTCGGAGGCGGCTGCCTGCTCCAGAACGGGTTCCGGGGCGGGGACTTCCGGGGTGGAAGGCGCTTCGGCCTCTTCCTCTTCTTCTGTTACGGGATCCAGAAAAGCGATCCCCTGGATTTCTCCGCGGCTATCCTTCTCAAGAAGGAGAAGGCCCTGCTTTTCCCAATAGGAAAGCGCACGCAGGACGTCCTTTTCTGTGTGGTCAAAGGTGTCTGCGATGGAGCTGACGGAGAGCTGTGCATCTATGGAAACACACCGGAGCAGATAGAGGTAAATCTTTACGAATTCGCCGTTCGCTTCGGGCATGTAGTGGTCAATAAAGGCGTTCTGAATGAGGGTATAGCCGGAGCCGGCCGGCTTTTTTAAGGTTATGCTGTTCATATATTTCACCTTCCCGTTTCCTGTTTCCACAGTATAGCACAGATTTTTTGAAAAGAGAACTGAAAGTTTTCCAACGTGGGAAGCGTGGAAAATCCACATTTTCGAATGTGGAAAGTGTGGATAATGTGGATAAGTTTGTGGAGAACTCAAAAACGCAACTGCAAAAAAGCCCGTAAAATGGGGAAAAATGAGGGCTTTTGAAATTATGGAGAAAAAGTTATGTAAATAGGGTTTTCCACATTGAAATTCACAGGATGCATTCTGAAAATTGTGAATAAAAGTGTGGATAATGTGGATAACTGTGGGAAAGCCCGAAGATACAGGCTTTTCCGATGTGTATAAAAATGTTTATTCCTGCGGGCAACGAGGCGGGCAGCCGCATTTGTGGAGAGGTTCGGCGGCGCTGTGTGCCCGCGAAACACGTTTCGCCCCGGTGTCTGGGCGGTGGTGGAGTATATCAGCAAGAAAGACGCTGTGTGCCAGGCCTGGCGGATGCGGGAGAGATTTGGCGCATGTGCGGGCATAGAAAAACCCCGGCTTTTCTTGTATGATACATAAAACCGGGGAATTCATTTCATTCTTGTGAGCAGCGAGTCAAGCAGCCGCATTTGCGCGGATATTGCCAGGAAATTATCGTTTCCCGGAATAGAATCAGCGAGCAAGCAACCGCCTTGCGCGGATATTGCCAGGAAATTATCGTTTCCCGGAATAGAATCAGCGAATCAAACGGCCGCACTTGCGCGGATATTTGGCAGTGCTGTGTGCCTGTGGCATACGTTTTGCACCGACCGTAGCGGGGTGTAGATGCCACGGGAGCGTTGATTGAAAAAATTTAGAAACCGAGGAGATGTTCACCGATTTTCACAATATCTCCCGCGCCCATGGTAAGCAGAACATCGCCTTCCACACAGTTTTCCAGCAGGAAGTTTTCGATAGCGTCAAAGGTCGGGAAGTAGTGCGCCTCTGTCCCCAGTTCCTGGATCTTTCCCTGGAGGGTCTGTGAACTGATCCCAAGATTATCCGTCTCGCGGGCTGCGTAAATATCGGCCAGTACGACCTTGTCAGCCATGGAAAGGGCCTGTGCAAAGTCGTCCATCAAGGCCTTCGTCCGTGTATAGGTGTGGGGCTGGAAGACGCACCACAGAGTCTTGTGGGGCATGTTCCGGGCGGCGGTTAAGGTCGCTTTGATCTCCGTGGGATGGTGGGCGTAGTCGTCAATGATGGTGACGCCGCCGATCTCGCCTTTTTTCTGGAAACGGCGGTCGGTGCCCGCGAAGGCGGACAGGCCGTCCTGCATGGTTTCAATGGAAATGCCGAGCAGGTCGCCTAGGGCCATGGCGGCAATGGCATTATAAACATTGTGAATGCCGGGTACGCGTAAAGTGATCCGTCCGAGTTTTTCGTTCCCTTTACAGAACAGGAAGCTCGCGTGCGCATTTTCGTCGAAGGTGATTTCGGCGGGATAGTAGTCGTTTTCGGGGCTGGAGCCATATGTAAGGATCCGGCAGTCGAGGCCGTCCGTGATTTCGCGGTAATTCGGAATGTCGCTGTTAATGATCAGTGTCCCGTCTGCGGGAAGTTTTTCGGCAAATTTCCGGAAGGAGCTGCGGATATCCGCCAAATCCTTGAAGAAGTCCAGGTGATCGGCGTCAATGTTCAGGATCAGGCTGATCTTCGGGAAAAAGCTCAGGAAGCTGTTCGTGTATTCGCAGGCTTCGGTGATGAAGGTTTCATGGCCGCCGACCCGGATATTTCCGTGGATGGCCTGTAAAATACCGCCGACGGAGATCGTGGGGTTCTTATCCGCTGCCAGCAGGATGTGGGAGGCCATGGAGGTCGTGGTGGTCTTTCCGTGTGTGCCGGAAACAGCGATGGGAACCTGATAATTTTTCATGATCTGGCCCAGCAGTTCGGCGCGGGTCAGCATCGGAATGCCTTTTTCCACGGCGGCCGCATATTCCGGATTATCCGGGTGGATCGCAGCCGTATAAACCACGAGGTCTGTGCCTTCCTGGATATTCGAAGCGCGCTGTCCGTAGAATACGGCGGCGCCTTTGCTTTCAAGCTGGCGGGTCAGCGGGGATTCCTTTGCGTCGGAACCGGTGACGGTGAAATGCTGGTCCAGGAGGATTTCGGCGAGGCCGCTCATGCTGATGCCGCCGATGCCGATGAAGTGGACGTGGAGAGGGGTCTGGAAATTTATTTGATACATTATGGATTCTCCTTACTGTTCTAAAATCATTCGCTGTTACCTATTATACCCTTTCCCCGGCGAAATGAAAAGCTTATTTAGGGAAAAACCGTAATTTGCCTGAGGAAGGTGTTACTGTTCACTCGTACCTCGTTCCAGTAACAAATCGCAGGCTCATTTTAAGTTTTGCTTCGCAAAAGAGCCTGCTCACACCTGAATCACGTTCTTACGTACCTGAGCAGCTAAGTGCTCAGGTACTGTCTGAACAGTAACGAGGAATGCTCATTGTCCGGCCCGGCGTTTCGTGACAAAAACTTTAAAAATTCCACGAATTTCCACCCCAATCGTAAAAATCAAACAAAATCCAACAAGAAAATTCAACCAATAAAATACAAAATCAACAATAATCCATCATAAATCGACAAAATACCGAAACGCACGTTGTGAAAAACGTTAAAAACAAAGAAAAAAATATCCAAAAATTGTAAAAACTGTTCACTATTCCAGGAAACTGTGGTATAATAAATGAACATCAATTAACTTACAACAAGAGGTGATAGCGTGATTAAAAAAGAAATGATTGCAATGTTACTTGCAGGCGGGCAAGGCAGCCGTCTTGGTGTGCTGACATCCAAGGTGGCGAAACCGGCCGTTGCATTTGGTGGAAAGTATCGAATCATTGATTTTCCTTTAAGCAACTGTATCAATTCTGGTGTAGATACAGTCGGAGTTTTGACACAGTATCAGCCCCTGCGGCTGAACAGCCATATCGGGATCGGGATTCCCTGGGACCTGGACCGAAACATCGGAGGCGTGACCATCCTCCCGCCTTACGAAAAAAGCAGTAACAGCGAATGGTATACCGGCACCGCAAATGCCATTTACCAGAACCTGAGCTACATGGAAAACTACAATCCGGAATACGTCCTGATTCTCTCAGGCGATCACATCTACAAGATGGACTACGAAGTTATGCTGGATTTCCACAAGGCGAATAACGCCGACGTCAGCATTGCCGTAATGCCCGTTCCGATGGAAGAAGCGAGCCGTTTCGGCATCGTCATCACTGACGAGAACAGCAAGATCACGGAATTCCAGGAAAAGCCGGAGCACCCGAAGAGCAACTTAGCCTCCATGGGTATCTACATATTCTCATGGAAAGTCTTAAAAGAAGCCCTGATCGCCCTGAAAGACCAGAGCAACTGTGACTTCGGCAAGCATGTCATTCCCTACTGCCACGAAAACGGCAGGAAGCTGGTGGCCTACGAGTACAACGGCTATTGGAAAGACGTAGGGACACTTGGCTCCTATTGGGAAGCAAATATGGAGTTAATTGATATTATTCCGGAATTTAATTTATATGAGGAGTTTTGGAAAATTTATACCAGCAGTGAGATCATTCCACCGCAGTACATTTCTGCCGACTCCACCATTGTAAAGAGCATCATCGGCGATGGCACGGAGGTTTACGGAGAAGTCTATAATTCCGTAATCGGCGCAGGCGTTACCATAGGAAAAGGAACCGTGATCCGGGATTCCATCATTATGAAGGGAGCCGTGATCAAAGACGGATGTACCGTCGACAAAGCTATCATCGCAGAAAATACAGTAGTTGGTGAAAATGTTGTTCTCGGTATCGGAGAAGACATTCCGAATAAGATGAAACCCAGCGTATATTCGTTCGGTCTGGTGACCATCGGGGAAAATTCCGTGATCCCGGCTGACGTGAAGATTGGAAAGAATACGGCGATTTCCGGAAAAACGGCGCCGGAGGATTATCCGGGCGGCGTTCTGGCCAGTGGCGAAACATTAATTAAGGCAGGTGAGTTGGCATGAGGGCAGTAGGTATCATTTTGGCAGGCGGAAACAATCACCGCATGAAAGAACTTTCCAACAAACGCGCGATCGCAGCCATGCCCATTGCAGGCAGCTATCGCAGCATTGACTTTACACTGAGCAACATGACGAATTCCTCCGTACAGAAGGTAGCGGTACTGACCCAGTACAACGCCCGTTCCCTGAACGAGCACCTAAGCTCCTCCAAATGGTGGGATTTCGGAAGAAAGCAGGGCGGCTTGTACGTTTTCACGCCGACCATTACGAAAGAGAACAGCTTCTGGTATCAGGGAACCGCGGACGCGATCTATCAGAACCTGGATTTCCTGAAAAAATGTCATGAACCGTATGTCATCATCGCTTCAGGCGACGGTGTTTATAAGCTGGATTATAACAAGGTGCTGGAGTACCACATTGAAAAGAAAGCGGACATTACCGTTGTATGTAAGGAAATGCCGCCGGAGGAGGATGTGACCCGTTTCGGCGTCCTGAAGATGAACGAGGAATGCCGGATCGAAGAATTCGAAGAGAAACCCATGGTAAGTAATTCGAATCTGGTTTCCGCCGGAATTTATGTGGTTCGCCGCAGGCAGCTCATTGAAATGATCGAGCGCTGCGCCCAGGAAGACCGTTACGATTTCGTAAAGGATATCCTGATCCGCTACAAGAACCTGAAACGGATTTACGGTTATAAACTGAAGGACTACTGGAGCAATATTGCGACCGTAGAATCCTACTACAAGACCAATATGGATTTCTTAAAACCGGAAGTGCGGGATTACTTTTTCCGTCAGTATCCCGACATTTATTCCAAGGTGGACGACCTTCCGCCAGCCAAGTACAACCCCGGAAGCTGCGTAAAGAACAGCCTGGTTTCCAGCGGCTGTATTATCAATGGCTACGTGGAAAATTCCATATTGTTCAAGAAAACATTCGTCGGCGAAAACTGCGTGATCAAGAATTCCATTATCCTGAACGATGTTTATCTGGGGGATAATACGCATATTGAGAACTGCATTGTGGAAAGCCGCGACACGATCCGGGCGAACTCCTACCATGTAGGCGAGGACGGGATCAAGATCGTAATCGAAAAAAATGAAAGATACGTGCTTTAAAGCGCGGGAACGCTCCGCATGCGGATGCGTTTGACAGGCAGAGAAATGCCTGAAAATATTGGAGAAGGTGTGAAAGGGGCTTAAGATACTATGAAAATTACGGATGTCAGGGTGCGTAAAGTTGCAAAAGAAGGAAAGATGAAAGCGGTCGTTTCGATAACGATCGACGAGGAGTTTGTTGTACACGATATCAAGGTGATCGAGGGCGAAAAGGGCCTGTTTATTGCGATGCCGAGCAGGAAGGCTTCGGATGGCGAGTACCGTGATATTGCGCATCCGATTAATTCCGGGACACGCGAGCGGATTCAGAAGATTATTCTGGAGCAGTATGAGATTGCGGCTGCGGCGGCTGAGGAGGAAGAAGAGGCTGTCTAAAGGAATAAGGGAAATCCGGGCAGTTTTTGGCGAGATGGATTTTGCCAAATTACCGGGCGTGGATGAAAAAGAGTTATTGGAAGAAGAGGCTGACACGAAAGTGCGCGGCCTCTTTTTTCGCGGGGAAAATATGCTTGCCCTTCTTTCGGAAATAAAATATAATGGAGAAAATTACAGGAGTGAAATTATGGCAAAGCGGAAAGAATTTGATATTGATGAGCCTGACGAGCTGTGCAGCTTGGGGCGGGCGCTGTCCTCCCCGGTGCGGCTGGAAATCCTGCGGCTCCTTTATGAGGAAAGCCTGATTATCGGGGAGATTGCGAAGCGGATGGACATTCCGGCTTCCAGTACGGCGTTTCATCTCAAGATCCTGGAGGAAGCCGGGCTGATCCGGATGGAGGAGCAGCCAGGAACCAGAGGACAGACGAAGCTGTGTACCAGGAAAGTTGACCAGGTTTCGATCAATCTGGTGAAAAAAAACAGGGATATTTCGGAAGTTTTCAGCGTGGAGATGCCGGTAGGGGCTTACACGGACTGTCGGGTGACGCCGACATGCGGGCTGCTGGCGCAGGAAGGCGTGATTGGCAGCGAGGATCAGGAATCCTGCTTTTTCAGTCCGGAGCGGATGCGGGCCGGGCTTTTGTGGACGTCTTCCGGGTTCGTGGAGTATAAATTTGCCAATGGAATCCCGAAAAAGAACCGGGTGAAGAAGCTGATCCTGTCGATGGAAATCTGTTCGGAAGCGCCGGGGTATCGGGAGGACTGGAAGTCGGACATTACGCTGTGGCTGAATGGCCTGGATTGCGGAACATGGACGAGTCCCGGAGATTTCGGAAGCAGGCGCGGGAGGCTGAGTCCGCCGAGCTGTCCCAATGGAATGAGCCAGTACGGGGTTCCGGTGATCTGGGAAGTCGGGCAGGAAGGAAGCCTGGTGAACGGGGAAAAGGTATCTGAGGTGACGATTGATGAGCTGAAGGTGATGGAGAATCCTTTTGTGACGGTGCGGATTGGAAATAAGCCGGATGCCCGGTATGTCGGGGGATTTAATTTGTTTGGGAAGCATTTTGGAGATTATAATCAGGATTTGATTTTGACAATGGAATATTGAGAGACAGGCTGCATCGAAAGCGAAAGAAGCTGGATGCAGCTTTTTTGATGCCCGGATACGAAAATGGAAAATTTTATAATAAAACAGTAATACTGTTTAAATAACGAAAATCAGAAAGAAAAATGGTTGACAAAATAGGAAAAATTGGTATAATAAAGGTAAATTAAACAGTAAAAATGTTTAAAGGAGGAACTGAGCTCATGAAATGTTATCTGAAAGATTATCCCAGGCCGCAGTTTGTGAGAAAGAACTGGGAAAATTTGAACGGACTCTGGGATTTTGCATTCGATGATGGGAATCTGGGAGAAAAGGAAAAATGGTATGCACATTTCCAGGGAAAGACGAAAATCCGCGTGCCGTTTACCTATGAAACGAAATTGAGCGGGATTCAGGATGAGAGCCGCCACGATTTTATCTGGTATCGGAGAGTTATTTCCGTGGATGGGGAACGCCTCGAAAAAAACAGGTATCTGCTGCATTTCGAGGGGAGCGATTTTCGGACGAAGCTTTGGGTGAATGGGCAGTATGCGGGCAGCCATCAGGGAGGCTATGCGCGGTTTTCTTTTGACATTACGGAACTGGTAAAGGATGGGGAAAACGAGCTGGTGGTAAAGGTGGAGGATTCCTTTGCGATGGAGCAGCCCAGAGGGAAACAGCGCTGGATAAAGGAAAATTTCGGCTGCTGGTACGTGCAGACCACTGGAATCTGGAAGACGGTGTGGACGGAATATGTTCCGCAGGTCAGCCTTGCTTCTGTGAAAATGACGCCGAATCTGGAGGATTATGCGCTGGAACTGGAGCTTGAAGTGGATGCGCCGGAGGACATGCTTGACGGGAGCCTGTTGGTGGAAACGGAGGTATCTTTTGGCGGAAAATCGGTAAACCGGGTTCTTACCACAATGATTTCGAGCCATGTGCAGGCGAAAGCAGACTTGTTTACGGAGGGGCCGGAAGGCTTTGAGTGGGGCGTGAAGACCTGGAGTCCGGAGGAACCGAATCTTTACGATGTGGTATTCCGGGTGGTGAGCCGGGGGACGGTTCTGGATGAGGTCGGGTCTTATTTTGGAATGCGCGAAATCCGGATCGACGGGCCGAATGTTCTGCTGAATGGGCGGCCGCTGTATCAGAGGCTGATTTTGGATCAGGGCTATTGGAAGGATTCGCATATGACGCCGCCGGATGAGGAAGCGCTTGTTGAAGATCTTGAGAAAATCCAGGCGCTGGGCTACAATGGCCTGCGGAAGCATCAGAAGATTGAGGATGAGCGGTTCCTGTACTGGTGTGATGTGAAGGGGATGCTGGTGTGGAGCGAGGCTCCGGCGGCTTACCGGTTTACGGATTATGCGGTTTGTGAGTTTACACGGGAGTGGATGGAGATTGTAAAGCAGAACTATAATCATCCGGCGATTATTGTCTGGACGCCTTTTAATGAGTCCTGGGGGATCAGTAAGGTTAAGACGAAGCGGGACGAGCAGCATTTTACGGAAAGTATTTATCATTTGACGAAGAGTATGGATAAGATGCGGCCGGTGATTGTAAATGACGGGTGGGAGCATACGGTTTCGGATATTCTTACGCTGCATGATTATGAAGAGGCGGGAGAGATCCTGAAGATGCGTTATGAGAAATGCAGGGAGGAAATTCTGGATAACAGGGTTTATCATTGCCATGACAGAGCGGCGATGGCGGATGGATATGCGTATAAGGGGCAGCCGGTGCTGATCAGCGAATATGGAGGGATTGCTTTTAATAATGATGATGCCGGATGGGGATATGGGAAGAAGGTGGATACGGAGGAGGCATTTTTGCGCAGGTTTGAGGAGGTTACGATGGCGGTGAAGGAGCTGCCGTATGTGTGTGGTTTCTGTTATACGCAGGTGACGGATGTGCAGCAGGAGATCAATGGGCTGATGGATATGGAGAGGAATTTTAAGGTGGAGCCGGAGAAGATTCGGGAGATTAATGAGAGAGAGGTGGGGTACTTAAGAAGGTTTCGATAGGAGAGAGGGGAGGCTGCGCGGGGCGCAGCCTCTTAATTGGGTTAGGAGGTGGGGGAGGAGAGGCGGGTTTCCAGGAGGGTGAGGCGTTCCTGGGATTGGGCGAGGGCGGCTTGGAGTTGTTCAAGCAGGGATTGCTGCTGGGTGATGGTATCTTTCAACTGAGTATTTTCTGATCTTTGCTGTTCATTTACTGCGTTTAGACGTGCAAGCTCTTTATCTTGCTGTGAGAGCTTTTCGTTCTGCTGAGCCAACTTATCATTCTGCTGTGTCAGCAGTTGCCCCTGTTGAGCCAGCTTATCATTCTGTTGTGAAAGCTTTTCGCCCTGCTGGGCCAGCGCCTCCTTGTGTTGAACTAACGACGCCTCCTGCTGAGCCAGCTCCGCCTTCTTCTGTTCAAGCTCCACCTGCATCTCATCGATCATATACTGCGCCGTATTCCGATCCAAAATTTTCAATTCATCCGAAAAAAATCCCATAACATTCTCCATATTTCTGCATATTGCATATGCCTGCTCATACATAGCTGAGAAGTCCTGATAACGCTCGATCAGATCCAGAATCACCTCCGGGTCATCCTCCGCCAGAAACGTCAGCCATGCGTCCAACCGGTTTCTGATACCTCTATTCTGCCGGACTTTCCGGAAGATGTCAAGAGGAATCAGGATAAATTTTTGCAGCATTTTCATTTTCAGGCCGGTATTTGACTGCTGCTGAAAGAAATGGACATAGCGCCCTGGAAATTTTTTAAACTCCCTGGGACTTTTCGCGTAAAGGACAATGGTATAAACGTCCTTGATATCCTTATAGCTAAATTTTTTCTCGCGGTTGCTGCGGGATTTCTTATATTGCCGCAGAAGCATGTCCGCCGAGTAGCAGGCGCACC
This sequence comes from Eubacteriales bacterium, assembly GCA_030536575.1. Classification (GTDB taxonomy): domain Bacteria; phylum Bacillota; class Clostridia; order Lachnospirales; family Lachnospiraceae; genus Limivivens. The sequence continues at coordinate 107,549 of JAUNPS010000004.1, forward strand.
GCTGTCCGGGAAACGCATAGCCCACCTTCTGCACCTCCACATTCGCAATGCTTCCATCCTCCAGCTTCACGATCATATCCGTAACCAGAAGCGTGCCTTCATCCGCAATGCGCGTATTATCATTCGGAAGTACCTCAACAATCGTCACCTTCCGTCCAAGGAGCAGCGAAAGGAATTCTTCCAGCCGCTCCGGCGTCGTGGAAGGATTCATAATTTCTTTAAAGAAAGAATCATAGAGCATCTTAATGCCCCTCACCCCGGTGCAGAAATCCAGAAATTCTGTTTGCTGCTCCTCGGTCCATGTCAGAAAAGTATCGTTCAGATGTGCCGTGCGTCGGATCTCCTCCAGCACCTCCGTTCTTGTGCGGATGTTGGGAAAACGTTCCCGTAAAGTTTTTGCCATGGCAGGTCACTCCTTATAAAAATAAAATGGTTGTGTGAAAAATGCTTCGAAAAGAAGCGCTGAATAAAAGATTCCAAACCGAACGGTTTGAGAAATGAAATCGAGGCAGCAGGAAAGCTGCCGCAGATGACAGTTAAACCATAGCATGTTTTCTATGGATGTGCAAGAAAATTCCATCGACGAATTGCGACGGCAATTTACACAGCCAAAAGGTTTACAATCGCCAGGAATCCATTATAATAAAAACAGGAAAGCTGTAAAAACAGGGAGAACCGGAATGAAAGAAAAGAGAAAAGGGCGAATGGAAACATTCGCAAAGAAAATCAAAAACATAAGCAGGTCCCGCTACCGCATCCGCATCCTGCTGGCCTTTTTTGCCGTGGCCGTACTGGCCATCGGCTTCCTGGACGTAGCCGTATTCCGCGGCCTCTCGGAGCAGATCCGGGCGGACAGCGAAAAAGACACCAGAGAAATGCTGGAAAATATGACCAGCTCCTACGAAAACCAGGTCGTACAGTACCAGGATCAGGCCCAGCTCTTATACCGGAACCTGAACGTGAAAGCATATCTGGCCACAGAGGGACGGGAAGATTCCCACATCGACACCATTTACGAATCCATGAAAGCCCTGGCCGGGAACATGACCGGAATTTCCTCCGTGATCCTGTTCTATAAAGAGGAAATCCTGGCCAGCTATGACACAGGAATGGTCATGACCTCCGCGAAGGAAGAAGTCCTGAAAAAGATTCAGGAAACCACCACAGACAAAGAAATCCTGTACGTATGGACAGATAATAAAAAGTCCCGCAGGCAGATGGCGGTATTCTGGAGCGACCGGGAAAAGCTCTACGGCCCCAGCATTTACGGGGTAGCCCTGATTGTCTCCATGGACGCGGTTCAGGAAAAAGTCGTTCCCTGGAATCAGAAGGCCGAAAACCCGATCTACATTTTCCACGAGAGCGGGGAACTGGCAGCCGCCCAGAAAAACGGTTATGAAGAAAAATTAAGCGATGTGTTTGCCAAAATTCAGGAACAGGAGCCGGATTTCGGAGCCTGGTATGAAAACATCGACGGGAAAAAATGTACGGTTGCCTATGTAAGGCCGGAAGACAGCCGTTTTCTGACAGTCCGTATCCAGGAAGTGCCGGCCAGCCAGGAAAGAACCCAGCAGGCCCTCCGCACCATCTTAATATCCACGGTACTGGGAATGGGGTTAAGCCTTTTGATCGTATGGGTGGTGTCCGGCTGGATGTATCGTCCTCTGGGCGAAATTTTCCGAAACATTCTGGAAATGGCCCAGGCCTCAGAGGATGAGGAAAAAGGAGAACTGGAGCTGGTAAGCGACGCGATGGCCGATGTAAACGAAAACATGAACCTGTTAAAAAATCAGCTCCGGAATCACGCCGTGATCCGCTTCCTGCGCCAGGGAACCAGCGAAAGCGAAATTGACCGGAACATCTTTGATTTTCCGGAAAACGGGCCGGAACGGTTCCTGTTAATGACCCTGCGCTATTACCTGGAAGATTGGAAGAAAAACGATGCGCTGGCCGCTGACCTTCCGGAAATCGCGAAAAAACAGGGAGTCGGGATAAAAGCCTATCGTGCCTACCAGGGAGAAATCGTGCTCCTGTTTTACGAAAGCCGCCCGGAAGGGGAATATTTGCTCGACCAGAGCGGGATCGGGGAAGAATGGGCGGAAGCAATTTTAGATGCCCTGGAAGCCGGTTACGGATTAAAAGGCTGCATCGGCATGGCGGGCTGCAAAACCCTTTCCGAACTTCCGGAAGCCTATAAGACCGCCGAGCTGCTGACCGAATACCACATTTTATCAAAGGAAATCCGGGTGATCTCCGAAGCATCCCTGGAACAGAAACGGCAGGGTTCCGTCAGCGGGCCGCAGCGGGAACAGCTCCTGCGTTTTGTAAAAGAAGGGCGGGAAGAGGATCTTCCGGCCTGCGTCCATGGGCTGCTGCAGAATCTTGCGTCTTACCGAATCGCCGAAGCCCAGGATTACCTGAAGGCGCTGGTGGCGGAAGTGATCCGGCTTTCGGAGAGCGTCAGCGGAGAACGGCAGGTACAGTATGAAAGCTATCTGGAAGATTTCCTGACCAATCAGATCTTTATCGGCCAGGTGGATATCGAGGAATGGCTGTGCCAGCTGTTTTTGCAGGTACAGGCGCAGATCCGGGAAGGGAGGCAGTCGAACGCTTCCCGGATTATGGGAGACGTGGCCGCATATGTGGCAGACCATTACCAGGACTGCGATTTATCCGTGGAATCCGTGGCCGAACGGTATGGGCTGAGCGTTTCGTATTTCAGCAAGCTGTTTAACCAATACACCGGAAAAACTTTTCCGGATTATGTAAACCAACTGCGGCTGCAGAAAGCAAAAGAATTGCTTCTTGCAGACCCAGGGATGCCGGTAGGAGAGATCGCGGAGCTGGTAGGGTTTCACAGTTCCTCCTATTTTTCGGCGGCGTTCCGGAAATATTACGGGGTTTCCCCTTCTCAGATCCGAAAAAGAAAATAGGAAAACCAGGAAGAAGAGGTGCGGCTGCGCCCCTTCTTTTTTTGAACAAAATGCACAAAAAATGCCCCAAAATACGGAAAAACAATAAAAAAGATAGAAGAAAAGATAAAATTAACAATTGAAAAAAAGAGATTTTTGAAGAAAAAAGAGATCTTTATGCTTGAAATCCATACAACCTGACGATATGATGCAGATATCACACATGTACATGCGTTGGAGCCAAACGAAAATAAAAAAGAAAAAAGTAGGAGGGGCTATGAAAGGGAAGAAAACCTTTAAAAAAGATTTCCCACTCTACCTGATGGCGCTTCCGGGAGTAGCGGTTCTGATCGCGTTCGCCTACATTCCTATGGCCGGTCTGATCCTGGTCTTCAAGGATTACAATTACAAAGGCGGAATATTCGGAAGTCCGTGGGCCGATCCATTATTTAAGAATTTTGAGTTCTTCTTCAATAATATGGACAATGCCCTGCGAGCCACCAGAAACACGGTGGGGCTGAACATCCTGTTTTTTGTCTTCGGTACGATTTTCGCAGTTGCCATTGCGATCATGCTCAGCGAGGTAAAAAACAAACATTTTATTAAAATAAGCCAGAGCGTCATGTTCTTTCCGTATTTCATCTCCTGGATGGTGATGGGCGCGATCCTGAATGCACTGCTCAGCTCCGAAGTGGGCGTCATCAGCGGAGCGCTGCAGAAGATCGGAATCAGCTTTGACTTCTATTCCAGCCCAGGCGCGTGGGTCGTGATCCTGGTATTGGTATCCGTCTGGCAGAGCACCGGATACAATTCGGTCATCTATTACGGCGTCCTGTCCGGGTTCGACACTTCCATTTATGAAGCGGCCCAGGTAGACGGGGCGAGCAAGTGGCAGCAGATTACCAAAATTACCCTGCCGCTTCTGAGGCCAACGATTACGATCATGTTCCTGCTGTCCGTCGGCAATATGCTGAAAGGCAACCTGAACATGATGATCGGCCTTACGAACCTAAACCCAATGCTGCTGGAAGTCACCGACGTCATCGACGTCTTCGTATACCGCAGCGGCGTCCAGAACGGAGATATGGCGTTTGCATCCGCCGTTTCTCTCTACCAGTCCATTTTCGGCTTTGTTCTGGTCATGGTATCGAACAAGCTGGCAAAAATGTACGACAGCGATACGTCATTATTCTGAGAGGAGGACAGACATGACAAAGAGCGTTTCCAGGTCCGACCGGACTTTAACCCGTATATTCTACGGAATCCTGACCGTTTTTTCTCTCATTTGCCTCCTGCCGATCATTTTGGCAATTTCCGGTTCTTTTTCCACGGAAATCGAGGTCGCCACCAAGGGCTATTCGCTGCTCCCAAGAGGATTTACCCTGGATACTTATAAATACGTATTCCAAAGCCAGGGAGCCACACTCCTGAGCGCTTACAGGGTCACGCTTTTTACCACCGTGTTCGGAACGCTTTTATCCGTGACGATCACCACCTGTTTCGCCTATGTGATTTCCGTAAAGGATTTCAAGCATGCAAACAAACTGGCTTTCTTCGCATATTTTACAATGCTTTTCAGCGGAGGGATGCTGCCGTGGTATCTGGTGTGCACGAAATACTACCATTTAAACGACACGCTGATCGGGTTGATCTTACCCTACAGCATGAATGTGTTCTACATGTATCTGGTACGGAACTACATTAAGGGAATTCCCTATGAACTGACAGAAAGCGCGAAAATTGACGGCGCGGGCTATTTCCAGATCTTTATAAAGATCATCCTGCCGCTTTCAAAGGCGGGAATCGTAACCATTGTCCTATTTTATATGCTGACCTTTTGGAATGATTTTTATCTGCCGCTGATGCTGGTAAACAAAGATGAGTATTATTCCATGCAATATATTCTGTATAAGATGAATGCCAATATCCAGTATTTGGCAGCAAACCCAAGTGGAATGGGAGCGGCGCACATTGTCCTGCCGACCCAAACCATCAAAATGGCTATAACCTGTATCGCAATCGGGCCCATTGCGCTGGTGTATCCATTTATACAGAAATATTTTGTAAAAGGTGTAACTGTAGGAGCATTAAAAGGCTGAGTAAGAAAGGAGAAAAAAATGAAAACAATGAGAAAACTCGCAGTACTGACACTGGCAGGAACCATGTTCGCTTCCACACTGGCGATGGGCGCTTTCGCGGACGAAGCATCCGACCCCATTCCGGTAACCCTGGTTATGTTCGGGGAAGAATCCCAGCGCATGAAAGAACTGATGGCAAATGAGATCCATCAGAAAGTCCTGGATGAGATCAATGTGGACCTTGAGATCCAGTACCTTCCCTGGAGCGAGTACGGCGGAGGAAAATCCGAGCTGATGTTCTCTGCCGGAGAAAAATTCATGTGCTATACAAACACGGAAGTGACCGCAAAAATGGTTGGAAAAGGCTATTATGCGGACGTAACCGACCTGCTGGAGGAAAATGCGCCGGAACTCTACGAATACTGCAACGAGGCCGAAGCATCCGAAGCCTTCAAGATCAATGACCGCATCTATTCTATTACCGTAGGCAATAAACCCAACGCCGGAGAAAACTACCTGATGATGGTGAGAAAAGACCTGATGGAAGAAGTCGGCGTAGAAGAGATCAACACCATTGAAGACCTGGAAAACTTCTATACCCTGTGCAAAGAAATCCATCCGGATTATATCGGCCTTGGACGCGGGTTAGATCCGAGAGTGTTAAACGGCTCCATTGCTTCGGAAAAAAATATGGATTTCGTAAACAATTTTGTCTTCACCGATGCAAACGCGGATGACAATACCCTTTACAGTTATTATGAATCCGAAGAATTTAAGCAGGTAGCAGAGATTGCCGCGCGCTGGAAAGAAATGGGAATCATTCCCTCCTACCAGTTATCAAATGGCGAACAGTCCTCCAGCGAATTCGCCGCAGGCCGCGCGATGTTCGCAGTCAGCGCAAACGACCGTATTTTCGAGATGATGGAAACCGTTCGTCCCTCTGCGCCCGACGCCCTGTTCGTAAATATTTATCTGGGCAATGAAGAAGAAAAGCCGCTGCTGAACTTTGGTGCAGGAAATTACGTGACTGCCTTTGGAATCAGTGCAGGCGTCGAAGATCCGGAAGAACTGGCCGCTTACATCCAAGTAATCAATCTCTTCCAGAAGAATCAGGAATGGGTAGACCTCTGGGTATACGGAATCGAAGATGTGGACTACACGCTGACCGAAAACGGACGCGTAGAACGGATCTGCACCGATGAACTGATCCATAGCTGGATGCCGGTAAACGTAAACTTCCGCCGCTACCCCTCCTATGTAACGGACGAGCAGATCGAATCCTTTAACCACCAGGCGGACAATGCCATCGACAAAAAAACGATGAACTTCATCTTCGACACCGAGCCGGTAAAATCGGAATATGCACAGCTTCAGGCCGTAGAATCCGAATATTTAACACCCATTGCAAACGGATTTAAAGACTATGACGAGAACATCGACAAAGCCATTGAAAAATTAAAAGCAGCGGGGATTGACAAGTTTATGGAAGAAGTGCAGAGACAGTTTGACGAGTTCAAGGCTTCTCAGCAGTAAAAACAACACGCTCTGCCGGGTTTAAAGCCAGGCAGGGCGTATTTTAAAATACCAGAATAGGGGGACGGGCAATGAACAGCCAATGGACAGAACAGGAATTTCAAAATCCTCCGGCCAGGTTCCGGGGCGCGCCCTTCTGGGCGTGGAATAACCGCCTGGAAAAAGAAAAGCTCAAAAAACAGATCGGCTATTTTAAAGAAATGGGAATGGGCGGATTCCATATCCATTGCCGGACAGGGCTGGATACGGAATATCTTGGAAAGGAATTTTTAGAATGCGTCGCAGAGTGCGCCGAAGAGGGCAGAAAGCAGGGATTATATACCTATCTCTATGATGAAGACCGCTGGCCCTCCGGCGCGGCAGGCGGAAAAGTGACGAAAGAGGAGGCGTACCGGAGCCGCTTTTTCGCGTTTGTCCCGGACGGCGAAGCAGAAGTGTGTCCGGAAGGGAAGCTTTTGGGGAGCTATCGGATTACCCTGAAGGACGGATACCTGGAAAGCTATCGTTTCGCGGAGAAAGGAGAGCAGGGAGACGGAATCTGGAGACTGTATCTTCAGACGGCAAAGCCCTCGCCCTGGTTTAATAACCAGACCTACCTGGATACGCTGAACAAAAAAGCGGTAGAACGTTTCCTGGAAGTGACCCATGAAACTTACTATACACTGCTGGGAGAGGAATTCGGCAAAACCATTCCGTCAATTTTTACCGACGAGCCCCAGTTCCAGCGAAAAGAAACCCTCGCCTTCGCGGAAGAAAAAAAGACGCTGATCCTGCCCGGTACGGATTCCTTCGAAGCATTTTACCGGGAAAGATATGGGGAAAGCTTCCTGGAACATTTCCCAGAGGTGGTCTGGGAGCTGCCGGACGGGCAGGTATCGGCGGCGCGCTACCAGTATCATGACGGGATTGCGGAGCTGTTTGCAACTTCCTTCGCAGATACAATCGGAAGCTGGTGCAGGGAACATCATCTGATGCTGACCGGGCACATGATGGAAGAACCCACGCTTCTGAGCCAGACCTCGGCGCTGGGGGAGGCCATGCGTTCCTACCGCGGTTTTCAGCAGCCGGGAATCGATATGCTGTGCGACTGGCGGGAATATACGACCGCGAAACAGGCCCAGAGCGCGGCGCATCAGTACGGCTGTCCGGGCGTTCTAAGCGAGCTTTACGGCGTGACAAACTGGGATTTTGATTTCCGGGGGCATAAGCTGCAGGGAGACTGGCAGGCCGCCTTGGGCGTTACCAGGCGGGTGCACCATCTGGCTTGGGCGAGCATGGAAGGGGAGGCGAAACGGGACTACCCGGCTCCGATTTTTTACCAGTCTGCCTGGTATCAAGCATATAAAATGGTGGAAGACCATTTTGCCCGTGTCAATACGGCGCTGATGCGCGGAAAGCCCAGGGTGCGCATCGGGGTCATCCACCCGGTGGAGAGCTATTGGCTGCATTTCGGCCCCAGGGAACAGACCGCCCAGATCCGGGAGATCCTGGAAAAAAATTTCCGGGATGTGACGGAGTGGCTGCTGTTCGGGAATCTGGACTTTGATTTTCTGGCGGAGTCCCTGCTTCCGGGGCAGAACGTACATGAAGAAGACGGGAAGCTGTGCGTGGGGGATATGCGGTATGACGTGATCCTGGTTCCGGGATGCGAGACGCTCCGCAGCACGACCATTGCGTATCTGTCCGCTTACGCCGGACACGGCGGCAACGTTCTTTTTGCCGGACAGCTGCCGGAATACGTGGATGCCAGGCCGAACCCGGAAGGAAAGCGGCTCGCCGAAAGATGCACCGTGATTCCCTTCGGCCAGGCCGCCATCCTGGAAGCCCTGGAGGCGTATCGGGAACTGGAAATCCGAAAAGCCGACGGCGGGAGGGCAGACCAGTTCCTTTTCCAGATGCGGGAGGATGGAGAAAACCGCTGGCTGTTTCTGGCGAACGTGCGGAAGCCGGAAAACCCGGATCTGCCAAGGCAGGAGCCTTACCAGATTCGGATACGGGGAAGCTGGGAGGCAGAACTTTGCGATACGCAGGACGGGACTGTCCGGAAACTTGCAGTAAACCGGAGAAATGGCTGGACGATCTTCTGGCATATTTTGGATATTCACGACAGTCTGCTGCTGCGGCTGACCCCAGCAGCCCTGGACGCGGTTCGGGAGCAGGAGCCGGTGAGCCTGCAAAGGCCCGCGCCTTCCATCCGGAAAACCATACCGCAGCCGGACAGGTATGTGCTGGAAGAACCGAATGTATTGCTTCTCGATCAATGCGAATACCGTCTGGACGAAGAACCCTGGCAGGAAACGGAAGAAATTTTAAGGATTGACAACCAGTTGCGGGAACGCTTCGGCTATCCGAAACGAATGGAGGCCATGCCGCAGCCCTGGGTGGAAAATGAAGAGGGGGATACCGCCCATACAATTGAACTGCGTTTCCGCATCTTTTCGGAAATTACCTGCGAAGGGGCGGAGCTGGTGCTGGAAAATGCAGAGGATGCGGAGATTTTCTTCCGGGACGTTCCGGTAAAGGCGGCCCCCTGCGGCTGGTTTGTGGATGAAAGCCTGAAAAGAATAAGGCTGGGAACCGTGTATCCGGGGGAAAATATCCTGCGAATCCGACGGCCCTTTGGCAGGAAGACAAATTTGGAATGGCATTATCTTTGCGGGAATTTCGGAGTGCGCGTGGCAGGCAGGAGCGCTTACCTTACCAGTCTTCCGGAAAAATTAAATTTCGGGGATTTTACGGTGCAGGGCCTTCCGTTTTATGCCGGGAATCTTTGCTATGAAACCGCTTTCCCGGTGGAAAGAGAAGGGACGTACCAGCTTCAGGCCAGTAAGTTTCGCGCGCCGCTTTTGCAGGTGTCCGTGGACGGCGGAGCGTGGAAGCCTATTGCCTATGCGCCGTATCAGGCGGAGCTTGGGGTATTAAAGCCGGGTGTGCATCAATTGAAGCTGCGCGTTTTCGGAAGCCGGGTCAATGCGTTTGGGGCCGTCCACAACTGTGACGAGACACTGGAATGGTTCGGGCCGGATGCCTGGCGGACGCAGGACGAGGCCTATTCCTATGAATACCAGATCAAACCCGCCGGGATCTTAAAGACGCCGGTGCTTCTGGAAAAAGCTGGACAGGATTTTGGAAACATGGCAGAATGAACAAAAAGGATTTCGGAGGTTTGAAAAGAGATGGGACGTGTACAGCGAATCGAAAATTTGACATATCAGCCGGAAACGGGCGCGGCAGGCCTGCTGGATCTGTATCTTCCGGAAGAAACCGACTGCCGGGCGCTTCTCCTTTATTTTCACGGAGGCGGCCTGGAGGGCGGCGATAAGCGGGACGAAGAAGCCATTTATCAGGAAATCGCCGCAAACGGGATCGTGGTCGCAAGCGCCAACTATTGCCTGTATCCCGACGCCAGATATCCCCTGTTCGTCGAAGACGCGGCAAAAGCGGCCGCCTGGTGCCGGGAACATGTCCGCGGCTACCGGACATACGGGCAGTTTTTTATCGGGGGAACCTCCGCAGGGGCCTATCTGTCCATGATGCTCCATTTTCAGCCGGAATTTCTGGCGGCCTGCGGGGTAGAGGAAAGAGAGACGGCGGGTTACATTTTCGACGCGGGGCAGCCCACCGTTCACTACAATGTGCTGCGGGAACGCGGCATTGATCCGGGAGCCGTCCGCATTGACGAAGCCGCACCCCTGTTCTATCTGGACGGGGAACGGCCTGCGCCTGCAGGCCAGCGCTTCCTGTTTTTCGTCTCGGACAATGATATCAAAGGAAGGCGGGAACAGAACGAACTGCTGCTTCGGACAATGGAAACCCATGGCTATTCGGAAAGCCAGCTCACCTACTGCGTCATGGAGGGATATCCGCATGTCGGGTATGTGCACCAGCAGGACGAAAAGGGAGCGTATCCTTATGCGCAGAAGATCAGCGCCTTTTGCCTGGGAAGGCCGCTTCCTTAAATCGTCGTCTCCCTCCTCACCAAAATCGGCGTAACCGTCTTATGAATCGGCGTCTCCAACGGCACGGGACGCCGTTTCTTCCGCTCATCCATCTGCATCACCAAAAGCTCCATCGCCTCCCGCGCAATCGTCCCAATCTGCTGCCCCACCGTACTGATCGGCACAATCGCCTCCGAAGAAACCGGCGAATCGTCAAATCCCACAATCTGAAAATCCGGCGGCAGCATCCCATATTTCTTAATCAAAAGATTCAGCAAAATATTCGCATAGGTATCATTGGGCATAAAAATTCCTTTTTTGCGGCCGGGATACTTTTGGATAATCTCCTCCAACACCTGGCTGATCGTCTTCCGCGCGCTCTCGTAAGTATTCCCCGTATCCACAAGAAGCAGTTCATGGGGCACCTGCCGCTCCTGACAGATATCCAGAAAGCCCTTGATCCGCCCGTAAGCAGGCGTTTTCTCCGGAACATCCGAATTCATATGGATCAAAATGTCGCATCCGCTCTTCAGAAGAAGGCTGGTCGCCTGCACGCCTCCCATATAGTTATCGGTGTTTACGCTGCACACAAATTCGTCTTCCCGCTCGATGGTAACAAGCGGAATGTTATAAGAAGCCAGCTCCTTCGAAGAAATCGTGTGGCTCAGAATAATCATGCCCTCAATCTTATAAGCCAGCAGCTCCTGAATATACTGGCGCTCAATGTCCTTCTTTTCATTTCCGACAAAAACCAGAAACTTATAACCAAAGGTCTCATAGGTAGACAAAATCTGATTCAGCATCTCCGAATAATAATGCAGAAACAGGTTCGGGATCAGGATTCCCACGAACTCCGTTTTCCCGTTCGCGAGAATGCGCGCCACCTTATTTTCCTTATAATTCAGGGCCTCCAAAGCCTCGGCAATGATCTGCTGGTTTTTCAGAGTCAGAGAATCCGGGTTATTAAAATAGCGGGAAATCGTGGTCTTGGAGAAATGCGTATAGCGGGCAATATCATCAAACGTTATATTTTTCTTTTCCATAAGAGTACTCCATATCAATTATAATGTACTATTATAGCAGAAATTGAGAAACCGGTAAAGTAACCGGTTTTGTGCAAAGTAAATAAAATTCAAACCGGGAATTTGACGCTTTTCACGAAAAGGAAATAGGGTATTGACGGAACGGGAAAAAGGGATTATGATGAAATCACAAAGTAACCGGTTACTTTACCGGTTACACAAGGTAAAAAAAGAAAACCAAATGGAGGAACGTAACATGAAGAAAAGAATGTGGAAAATCATGATGACCATGGCGATTGCATCTCTGGCGACCAGCGCCGTACCCTTTGCAGCATCCGCGGAAGAACCCGTAGAACTGACCATCTGGGTACACGAAACCGAGTCCACGAACGAAGGCCAGTTATACGCCGCCCTGGTCGAAGAGTTCAACGCCCAGTTCGAAGGCCAGTATCACGCCACGATCACCCAGATCGCCAGAAGCGGCGACGCCGGCGGATACGACGATAAAGTAAACGCAGCGATTTCCAATGGCGGCCTGCCCGACGTCTTCACCGTAGACGGCGTAACCGTAGCCGAATACGCAGACGCCGAAGCCATCGTTCCCATCGAAGAATATTTCACCGAAGAAGAACTGGCCGATTTTAACGATTCCATCATCCAGCAGGGAACCTACGAAGGCCAGCTCTACACCCTGGGCGCCATGGACTCCTCCGTCGGTCTCTTCTATAATAAAGACATGTTCGAAGCAGCCGGCATCGAGCCCGCCACCGTGGACGATCCCTGGACCCTGGCCGAACTGGAAGAAGCGGCAGCCAAACTGACCACCGACGACTGCTACGGCATCACCATGAGCCTGGACGCGAAAGATGAGACGGCGATCTATTTCTTCCTGCCGCTGGTATACTCCCAGGGGAGCAGCGTCATTGCAGACGACGGCGAAACCGCAGAAGGCTACTTAAACGGCGAAGCGATGGTAAACCTCTTCACCTGGATCAAAGAAATGGCGGACAACGGCTACGCAAGCGCCACCCCGGCAGAAAACAGCTTCGAACTGGGACAGGCCGCCATGGCCCTCTCCGGCTCCTGGGAACCGGGCAACCTGGCCAAATTCGATATCAACTGGGGCTTAATGCCAATGCCGATCTACGATGAAAACTCCACAGCCGTTTCCGCCTGCGGTTCCTGGACATTTGCCATGAGCGCCAACTGCACAGATGAGAAAAAAGAAGGCGCAGCCGAACTGATCCGCTTCATGACCAGCGCCGACGCCGGCAGCAGAATGTACGAAGCAAACGCCATGCCGCCCTCCAGAGGAAGCGCCTTCGACGCCATCGACGCTTTCAATGAAGAACCGTTAAGCGTCTTCAACTACCAGCTTCAGAACACCGCCGCGGCAAGACCGGTATCCGTATACTACTCCATGTTAAGCGACCAGTTTGCCACCGCAATGCAGAACGTCCTGACCGGCATGGATGTAACCGACGCCCTGAACCAGGCAGTCGAGCAGTACAACTTCCTGGCAGACATTTTCTAAGGGAGCATCTCCTGCGTCCGGAACCCCTTCCGGGCGCGGGAACCCGCCTGAAAGAAAAGGAGGAATTTTAAAATGAAGACTGCGAAGAAAAAAATGACAAAAGAAAACTGGACAGGCCTGGCCTTCATTGCCCCGGCGGTGATCCTGCTGTTCGTCTTTCTGTTCATTCCCTTTCTTCTGACTGTGGGATACAGCTTTACAAACTATAACATCCTGAAACCGGACAAAACCACCTTTACCGGCCTTACGAACTTCATCCGGCTGACCCAGGACAGCGTTTTCCTGAAAAGCATTGTAAACACCTTCGTATTCGTAATCCTGGTCGTACCGCTTCAGGTTGGCCTGGCTCTGGGCCTGGCGCTTCTGGTAAACCGGAAACTGAAAGGAATTTCCATCTTTCGTCTGGCCTTTTTCGCCCCGACCGTATTATCCCTGGTTGTAGTATCCATTCTGTGGAGCTACATCTATAATCCGAACAATGGCCTGTTAAATTCTCTGCTCGCGAACTTCGGACTTGGCCCGTTCAAATTTTTGAATGACCCGAAAACGGCAATGCTCTGCATTGTTATCATGTCCGCATGGCAGGGCTGCGGCTTCCAGATGATGATTTTCCTGTCCGGGCTGCAGGATATTCCGACCTATCTGTACGAAGCGGCCGCGGTGGACGGCGCGACGAAATGGTCGCAGTTCTGGCACATCACGATTCCGGGACTGAAAAACATTACGGTATTCATTTCCCTGCAGATTGTCGTGAGCGCATTCCAGTTGATTATCCAGCCGATGATGATGACGGCAGGCGGCCCGCAGAATTCTACGATGACCATCGTATACGAAATCTATCAGACCGGCTTTAAATACAATAAAATGGGCTACGGTTCCGCCATGGCACTGGTCTTCACCGTCCTGGTGCTGATCCTGACCCTGATCCAGAACAAACTCACCAACAAGAGCAACGAAGACTAGGAGGAACGAAAAATGGATAAGAAAATGCCTGTATCGAAAAAAATCATTACTTATCTCTGCATGACCATTATCGCCCTGGTCTTCATGTTCCCGCTGATCTGGATGGTCGTTTCCTCCTTCAAGGACGACGCCATGATCTTCACGGATATTTCCAGCCTGAAAGCCTTTGTTCCAGCCTTCAAAGACGACATCCTTTTCAACTATAAAGAAGTGATGAGCAAGCTTCCGCTGGTGAAGGCAATGCTGAACTCCTTCAGCTACATTTTCTTCATTATCCTGTTCGGCCTGATCATCAATTCCATGGCCGGCTACGCCTTCGCCAGACTGGATTTCCCGAAAAAGAACCTGATCTTTTCCGTGATCCTGGCCGTCATGGTCATCCCGGCGCAGACCGTTATGCTGCCGCAGTTTTCCATTATTTATAAAATGGGACTGGCAAACTCCTACCTGGCCCTGATTTTACCGGCCCTGGCAAGCCCGATGTATATCTTCCTGTTCCGTCAGAATTTCATGGGAATCCCGGAGAGCATTGAAGAGGCGGCGAAGCTGGATGGAGCCAGCGCGGTGCGGACGTTCTTCCAGTTAATTGTGCCCCTGGCGAAGCCCGTGTACGCGACGGTAGCGATTCTGATGTTCATTGCTTACTGGAACGATTTCGTATGGCCGGTTATGGTCATTTCGGACAGCTCGAAGCAGACGATTCAGATGGCATTGAGCGCACTGTTCAGCATCCAGCCGGTGAATTATGGCAATGTAATGGCAGGCCTGACCCTCGTAACAATCCCGGTACTTGTAATCTTCCTGAGCTTACAGAAATATTACGTAGCCGGTATCGCCTCCACAGGCGCAAAGAACTGATAACCCTCAAAACGGATGACAGGAGCATACTATGATCAGTCAAACTTTACGCGAAGCCCGCAAATATGAAGAGGCTTCCGCAAAAATGATAAAAAAAGAAGACCGTCCGGCTTTCCACCTGTCTGCCAGAACCGGATGGATGAACGACCCTAATGGATTTTCCATTTACGATGGAAAATACCACATGTTCTATCAATATCACCCGTATGATTCCCATTGGGGGCCCATGCATTGGGGCCATGCGGTCAGCGAAGACCTCCTTCACTGGACGTACCTCCCGGCGGCTCTGGCGCCGGATGAATTTTACGACCGGGACGGCTGTTTCTCCGGAAGCGCCGTCACCCTCCCGGACGGCAGACAGCTTCTGATGTATACGGGCGTGCAGAAAGAATACCAGAGAAACGGCGGCGTCTGCGATGTGCAGACCCAGTGTCTCGCGGTGGGAGACGGGCTGGATTATGAGAAATATGAGCAGAATCCGGTCCTGGACGAAAAAGACCTGCCGGAGGGCAGCAGCCGGAACGACTTCCGCGACCCGAAAATGTGGCGGAAACCGGACGGAACCTACCGCTGTGTCATCGGAAACCGCCCGGCGGATGGCAGCGGCCAGATTTTACTCTATTCCAGCGAGGACGGATTTCATTGGAAATTCGAAAAAGTTTTCGCGGTAAATGAAAACCGTTTCGGAAAAATGTGGGAATGCCCGGACGTCTTCGAATTGGACGGAAAACAAGTGCTGCTTATAAGCCCCCAGGATATGCTTCCCCAGGATTTCGAGTACCACAATGGAAACGGCACGCTTTGCCTGATCGGCAGCTACGACGAAGAAACCGACACGTTTACCGAAGAATCCAACCAGTCCATCGACTACGGAATCGACTTTTACGCGCCCCAGACCGTGCTGACGCCGGACGGCCGCCGGGTCATGATCGGATGGATGCAGAACTGGGATACCTGTACGTTCCGCGCGCCCTATCAGCCCTGGTACGGCCAGATGAGCCTTCCGCGGGAGCTGTCCGTCAAGGACGGACGTTTATACCAGAAACCCATCCGGGAATTGGAAGCATTGCGCACCGAAAAAGTGGAATACCGCGATGTGAATTTTACCGGGACGATCAGCCTGGACGGAATCTATGGCCGCATGATTGACCTGGAACTTACCCTTCGTCCGGGCAATGCAGAGAAGCTCTATCAGAAATTTGCAATCCGCTTCGCCCAGGACGACACCTATCAGACCGCCTTAAGCTTCCGGCCCCATGAACGGATTCTGAAAGTTGACCGAAAATTTTCCGGTTCCCGCCGGGCCATTATCCATCAGCGCCGGAGCCGGGTGAACAGCGAAAACGGCGAGCTGAAAATGCGGCTGATCCTGGATCGCTTCAGCGTCGAAGTATTTATCAACGACGGCGAGCAGGTGATGACCGCTACGATGTACACCGATTTGACGGCAGATAAAATTTCCTTTTTTGCGGATGGCGCTGTGGCCATGGATGTGGTAAAATATACGTTGACGATATAGAGAGAACACGACGTGTTGTCCCGGAATTTTGGAGGAAAGAAGCCATATGAAAAATTATGATGTAGTTGCGTTAGGAGAATTGCTGATCGATTTCACGGAAAACGGCGCAAGCGCCCAGGGAAACCCGCTCTTCGAAGCGAACCCCGGAGGAGCCCCCTGCAATGTGCTCGCCATGCTGACAAAGCTTGGATGCAGGACGGCCTTCATCGGAAAAGTAGGAAAGGATTTCTTTGGCAGCCAGCTAAAAGACGCGCTGGTCGAAGTAGGAATCGACGCGGCGGCCCTGCGGATGGATGAAGAAGTCCACACCACCCTGGCGCTGGTACATACCTTTCCGGACGGAGACCGGGACTTTTCCTTCTATCGGAACCCCGGAGCCGACATGATGCTTTCCGAGGCCGAGGTGCCCGAAGAACTGATTACGGATACGAAAATTTTCCACTTCGGAACCCTGTCCATGACCCACGAAGGCGTTCGGAACGCCACGAAAAAAGCGCTCCGTATTGCAAAAGAACACGGCGTGACCATTTCCTTTGACCCGAACCTGCGCCCGCCCCTGTGGAAATCCCTGGACGACGCGAAAGAACAGATCCTGTACGGACTGGGTTACTGCGACGTCCTGAAAATTTCCGACAATGAAATCCAGTGGCTGACCGGAGAAGAGGAGTTCGACGCAGGTGTCCGCTGGATCAAGGAGCGCTACCCGCAGATCGCGCTGATCCTGGTTTCCATGGGGAAAGAGGGCAGCCGCGCTTACTATGGCGAGACGATTGTAGAAGCGCCGGCCTTTGTACAGAAGAACACCATCGAAACCACAGGTGCGGGGGATACGTTCTGCGGCTGCGTGCTGGAATATGTATGCCGGAATGGGCTGGAAAACCTGTCCGAAGAAATGTTAAAAGAAATGCTTACCTTCGCGAATGCGGCGGCGGCGCTGATTACGACCCGGAAAGGGGCGCTCAGGGTGATGCCGGAGAAGGCGGAGGTTGAGGAGTTGGTGGGAGCTGCGGCGCGGTAAGCGCGGCAGCTCTTTTGGCGGTGGTGCGGCGGCGCGGGGGCCTTTGTCGCCTATTTCGTTGGGCTTTGGGGGGATTCCGAGGATTCCCGCCGCAGGCTGGAGTCCGCGCTTTTCAAGAGTTCTTCCGAAGAAATTCCGTAGAGTTTTGCCAGGGCGATCAGGTTCGAGGTGCTGGGGTCGGAGGTTCCGTTTTCCCACTTCGAGACGGCCTGGCGGCTGACGCTCAGGGACTCGGCCACAAATTCCTGGGTCATTTTGCAGCGGAGGCGGTTTTCTTTCAGAACCTCGCCAAGGGATTTACAGATACTCTTCTTTTCTTCCCGCACGTCTTTGGAACCGATATACTTTTTCAGTGCCCGGACGATCAGCACAAAGAGATAGATGAGCGCGCCGAGAACTGCGAGCTGGACGAGAAAATTCACGATAATGATGAGAATTCCTAATGCGTTCATAAGTGCTCCTTTCGAGATGTAAGGTTTGTGGGCTTTGATGACTTTATTTTACTACAGATTGCCGGTTGCGGCCAGCAACTATTGCGCAATTTTCAGTTGCGGGAACACATTGCATGAAATTTGTTTGCATATATCGGAGCAGAAGAAAGAAAAAATAATCCTTGAAGGCTGTCAGACGATAGGATAAAATGAAGGGGAGTGAAAAGCGGACAGAGTGCGCCTGTCCGGGAGCAAAGGAGTGAGGAAGCGTGCATAGGCTGGTCATTCATAAGCTTGGGCCGATTGATCATTGTGAGCTGGAATGTTCGGAATTTATGACTTTTACAGGGTTTCAGGCGTCGGGGAAAAGCACAATTGCGAAAGCGATCTACTACTTTCGGACGATAAAAGAGGATATTGTCGAGCTGGCGAAGGGCCAAGCTTTGAGAACCGCTGCGATAAGCGGGGCAGAAGTGAAGCTTGTGCCAGAATATAACTCCGGACTGAAAAAAGATTTGGAAAATTCGTTAAGAGAAAAGTTCCTGAGAACTTTTGGCTCTTCCTGGGGAATGGCGAATGAAATGTATATGGAGTATCATTTCACAGAGAGCTGCTTTGTGCGGATTTCGCTGAGAGATGACATTACCTACGCGACGCCAAATTATATTTGGATAACATGCAGCCGGGAATTAAGAGATTTTCTGTACCGAAAAAATGGTAGTTTGTCTGTTACGGCGCTGGGCGTATCAGAGGAGAAACTGAAAAAGTTTAAAGAAGAGCTATTCGAGTTGTTTGATGACCACTGCTCGATTGTTTATATTCCGGCCGGGCGCAGCATGATAACCTTGTTGTCGCAGCAGCTTGGATATATTTATGCGACGATGGACGATATGCAGAAACGTTCCCTGGACAGTTGTACAAAAGATTATCTGGAACGGATTTTGCGGTTAAAGCCGGAATTCTCGGAAGGATTGCAGGGAATGGCTTCTTATCCGGCAAGAAGGGGAGCGCTGCCGCCGAAAATTGTGAGACAGGCATTAGACCTGATTAAAAAGGTTTTAAGAGGAACCTACCGTTACCGGGATGGGGAAGAACAGATTGTTTTGGATGATGGGAGATATGTCAAAATAAACTTTTCGTCTTCTGGCCAGCAGGAGTGCGTATGGATTCTAAATCTGCTTTTTTATTATCTGCTTCAGTCGCAAAAGACATTATTTATTATAGAAGAACCGGAATCGCACTTGTTCCCGGAATCGCAGAAATATATTACGGAACTGATTGCTCTGGCAGCGAATTGCGGTCATTCGATTTTGCTTACAACCCATAGCCCGTATGTTCTTGGAACGTTAAATAATTTGTTGTATGCGCATGCAATTCCGAAAGAATATACGGAAGCGGCGGGTGAAGTGATACCAGCCAATTTGTGGCTTGACGATGCGTTTTTTGATTCCTGGTTTGTAAAAAACGGAACCATTGAAAACTGCATGGATCAGGAAATTCATATGATTCAGAATGAAAGAATTGATGAAATTTCGAAGGTGATTAACGAAGAATTTGAGGAGCTTTTGAATTTGCAGGATACGGAAGGGGCGGGATGATTTTGTAGGAAGCGGACAGGACATAAATTTGAAACATTAAAACGACATAATGAGGTCAGAAATCGACAATTCAAGGATATTTCACCCAAAATCTTATTTTCTGTTATACTGTTTTATAGGAAATCAGAGGAGTTACGACAGGAGAAAAAAGTGATAAGAATAGCAGCGTTAGACGATGATTTCACGATTCTGGAACGGATTCGGAAGGCGACGGATCAGTTTTTTGCAGACACCGGGATTTCATATAAGCTGGAAACCTATCAGAACACGAAGGCGTTTTATCAGGATCTGGAAGAGGATGTGTGTTATGACATTTATCTTTTGGATGTGGAATTGCCGGATACGAATGGGCTGGAGGTGGCCAGGCAGATCCGTCGGTACTACTGTGAACCATTCCTGATCTATATTACGAATCATACGGAATATGCGATCGAAGCATTCGAAGTGAATGCATTTCGCTACATACCGAAGAAAATTCTGGAAGAACAGCTTCCCAAGGCTTATGCGCTGATGTCCTCGAAGATTCTGGACTACGACGAGCATGCGATTGTGGTGGAGAACGGCGGTCGCCGGGAGAGGATTGAGCATAAAAACATTTACTATCTGAAAAAGGATCGGAAGTATGTGATTTTGGTTCATCGCTATGGGGAGAGTCGGATTCGGGGGACGCTTCAGATGGTTTTGGAGGAGTTGGACCCGGAAGAGTTTATGTATATTGATAAAGGGTGTGTGGTAAGTATTCGTCATGTTATGTCCTTGAAGCAGCAGCAGGTTCTCATGCGGAACGAGCAGGTGCTTCCGGTAAGCCGTCCGCGGTTGAGAGGTGTGAAGATGCGGATTTCGGATTACTGGAGAAGAGGGAAATGGTGAGAGGACTGTTTTTTGTTGAGCAGGTGCTGGAGTGGGGACTGGGTGTTTACCTGGTGGCGTATGAGGAGATTACAGAGAGTGAGTGGAGTTGGAAGAAGAAGGCAGCGAGCGTTTTATTTTTGCTCGTGTTTTGTGCCTTTACAGCACGAAATTTAAGCCTATACTTTTGCTCTACGATCGATATGGTATTTCTTTCACTTATACTTTCAGCATATATTCGAATTATGTGGAAAGTACCCTGGATAACAGCATTCATATGTGAAAGTTTTTATAATATTACATGGGTTTAGATGAGAATGTCATTTGTAATTCTTGAGGGATTACATAAAGATCAGACGTTCTATGAAGTGAACTATGGCGAACGGACGTGGGGAGAACTTATTTTTTGTTTTGCATTAATATCTATCTTGAGTGGCTTTGTATATCGCTACGGTCGGAAAATAGAATTATTTTTTAAGTGGGCAAGGCAGAAAAAGAGTGTCTTCTTAACGGCTATTGTACTCGAAAACTTTATTGTTGTAGAGATTATGAGCTTTTCCAAAGATGAGCTTGATCGGCAGATATTGGGATTTAATTTTGCAATGCTGATTTGTACAGGACTAGCTGTATTTAGTTTTTTAATTTATACACAGATGCAGGAGTTGAGAAAAGAAAATAGCATACTGGATATGAGACATGATGTACTTGAAAAACAATATGTGGGTTTGAAAAAGCAGTATGACTTGAAAAATAAACAGCTTCATGATCGAAAATATGAATTACAATATCTTTCCGAGTGTTTTACAGAAAAGAAATATGCAGAAGGAGCAGATTATATACGGAAATTGCAAGGCGAAGTAATGGTTCAGCAGAAAAGGCAAATCTGGACTGGTAATGGATTTGCTGATTTCCTTTTAGATACAGCAAAAGAACAGATGGATCGGAAGGGTATTAAAAATTTGTTTGATATTGCAGTACAGCAGATTCCAATAGAAATATCAGATTTTTGTATACTCTTAGGGAATTTATTGGATAATGCTGTGGAAGCAGCAGAACAATGTGCAGCAGACCAACGTTGGATTCGGGTTGAACTGAAAAATATGAATCAAATGCTGACGTTAATTATTGAAAATAGTTATGCTAACGAACCTATTTTAAAGAATGGCCGGTTTCTGTCCTCAAAGAAACATCCGGAAGGACATGGATGGGGAATTGAGAACGTAAAGAAAATTGTGGAGGAATCGGGAGGGTGGCATACATTTGAGTATAAAGACAAAAGATTTATCGCAACTATTGCGCTAAATGAATAAGAGTAAGAAAGGAAGAATGATGCATGGAGAAAGAACTTTGTGTAGCAGGGGATATTCTGCAGGAAGTAAAAGAGAGTGAACGTGGGTTCAAGGAAAATGGAGAAGATATTTCAACATATTCTTCAACGTGCGGTGGTTTTATTTCGCTTATTTGCTGCTATTAAGAAAAACATTGAAAATGCTGTCTGATCCGGAAACGGCGGACAGCATTTTTTCTATCATTTGAACGGGAGCCGATGATTATGGATTTTTGGAAAGACCTTTTAGGGGAAACGCTGGCCGCGGAAGAGATTTCTGTTTTGGATAGCGATTTAAAGATGCGGGCGGATGTTTGTGAGATAAAGGGTATCTTTAACAGCATTACGCAGGAAGAAGTGGAGCGAGAAAAAGAAGAACTGGAAAGTATCGTTGGCGAGGCTACTTTCGGGAATTTTTTTGATCCGTTTCTTTTGGCGGCGGTGGAGTATGGGAAAAGGCGGTCGGTTGTTTCCTTTGTAAAAAAGAATGTTTTTCGGCAAATTTATGGGATGCCGCTTCGGACGCTGGTGTATGAACAGCATATGGAAGATGTGCAGGGGAATTTGGCTGGCGGCGATTCAAAGGAAAAATATCAGGATTTTGAGGCGCGTTTGGGGCAGATTGCGTATGTCAGAGGGCTTTGCGAAAAGTATCCGGAGATGTTTCGGCTGATTCTGCTGAAATGCGTGGAGATTGTTCAATATATTGGGGAAATCCTGCGGGAGTTTTTGGAGGACAAGCGGGAAATTGAAGGAAAACTTTGCGAGGGCGTAAGTTTCCGAGAGATTAAAAATCTGGAACTTGGATTGTCTGATACGCATTGTGCCGGAAAAACGACCGTGAAAATAGATCTTGATAATGGGATGAGCATTATTTATAAACCGCATGGTTTGCAGAAAGAAAACAGCTATCAGAAAGCATATGCCTGGCTGTGCAAAAAGGCGGACAAAGAAACCTGTGACCTTCCGATGCTTGACAAGAAAAGCTATGGCTGGGAGCGGTTTTTAGAGAAGGCGGCGTGCAAAAATGAAAGGGAAGTGGAACGATATTTCTATCGGATTGGCGTGCATCTTTTCTTGTGCAGGTTGTTGGGAGCGTCTGACATTCACAGGGAAAATATTTTGGCGGTTGGGGAATTTCCGGTTTTCCTGGATGCGGAGACGATACCGGGAGTAGAAAAGTCGGAGGAAGCGGACAGTGCGGAGCAGAAAATTTCGCGGTATGCGATGGATTCCGTGATGCCTTGTGGAATTTTGCCGGTTTTTCTGTGGGGGCAGGGTGAGGGCGTAAACCTGAGTGTTCTGAGCGAGGAAGAGCGGCAGGAAACACCGATGAAAATGCCTGTAATCATAAATGATAAAACCTCTGATATGAAGGTTGTTTATCAGACGAAGTGGCTTGGGGCCGCGGAGAGTATGCCGGTGTTGGAAGGGAAAAAGATTCGCATTGCAGATTATACCGAAATGATTTGCAAGGGATTTGCGGAAGCTTATCAGAATGGAATGAAGGACAGGGAGGGCCTGATGCGGCCGTTCCGGGAAATTGATGACCTTGATACGAGGTATCTGTTTCGGCATACACAACAGTATGATATGTTTTTGTCGAGCTCTTTTCATCCGGCGTTTTTGACGGATACGGGGAAGAGAAAGCGGTTTTTGCAGGTTTTGAAGAAGGGGGAGAGCCAGGCGGAGAATCCAGCGGTGGAATATGAAATTCGGGAATTGTTAAATATGGATATTCCATTGTTCTCGCTGTCAAAAGAGGAGATTTTGAAAAATTCGGACGGGGAAGAAATTGGAGAGCTGGAGAAGAAAAACAGGATTGCGGTTTGGAAGAGAATTGAAGGGCTGAGCGAGGAGGATTTACGGAGGCAGGTCGGATTTATTAAGGCGACGGTGGAGGCTTATTCGCATTGCCCGATTGAAGTTAAGGCGAAGGAATCTCAGAAGGGCAGTCGGGAGGAAGCAGTCAGGGCGGAGCTTCGGGAGATTGCGGAGCTGATTTGCAGACAGGCGGTCTGGTGCGGGGAAGATGTGAATTGGTTATCGATCCGGTTTTTAGGGAAAAGGCAATGGAGATGGGAGCCGTTGGAAATGTCTTTGTATGACGGACTTTCGGGGATTACTGTTTTTCTGGCGCTTGTGAAGGAGGTTTTTCCGGAGGAGAAGTATCAGAAGTTGTTTTCAGCGGTTGAGAAAAAATTGCTTCAATATACGGACCGGGTGCTGGCGGGCGGCGAGGAGCCGAAGTCGGCGCAGACGGGCGCATTTTTAGGAGAAAGTTCGATTGTTTATGCATATTTGCTTTTGCGTGAGATTACGGGGGAGCGGAAGTATCTGGAATATGCGAAAAGGCATGCCGTGATTGTGGGAAGGTTGATGCCGCAGGATACGAAAAGGGATTTTCTGGTGGGGAATGCGGGGGCGATTTGGGTTCTGTGCAGGTTGTACCGGGAGACGGGGGAGGAGTGTTATCGGGAGATTGCGGTTAAAGCGGGAGATGCGCTTTTGAGTCAGGCTGAGGAGCAGGAGACGGGAATTGGATGGAAAGCGGCAGGTGAGAAGGCGCCGTTAGCGGGGATGGCTCACGGAAACAGCGGGTTTCTTAGGGCGTATGCGGCGCTTTTGAAGGAGACAGGGAATGGAAAGTATGTGGAGGTGATCCGGAAGGTTCTGGAATATGAGGATTCGTTGTATTCGGAGGAGCTGGAGAATTGGAGGGATGTTCGGAAGGATACGCCGGGGGAATATATGAATGCGTGGTGTAATGGGGCGCCGGGGATTTTGGTGGCGCGGATGGAATTGCGGGAGCTGGAGGAATTTCGGAAGGATGAAATGGTGGAACGGGATTTGGTGAGGGCTGGAAATGCGGTGATGGGGCAGGAACCGGGGATGCAGACGTGTATTTGCCATGGGGCGGCGGGGAATTACTGGATTGCGCGGGAGTTTGTGTGGAGGAGTGGAAGTGGGGAGTGGAAGGAGAGACTTGGGGAGATAATGGATGGGCTGCTGGGAGCGGCGAAAGAGGAGAGGGTGAGGTTTCCGGAGGGGAGATATATGTGGGGGATGATGAATGGATTGGCGGGGGTTGGGGTGGTTTTGTGTGGGATTGTTTTGGGGGACAAAGGATGAAAATAGAAAGAAGGCGGGAGGTGTGATGGGATGTGGAAGGGTTGGAAAATTGCAGGGGCGGCGATTTGTCTGGTGGGGAGCGGGATGGCTGCTTCGGCGGAAAAGAATGTGGAATTTCGGGAGCCGGTTGTTTGTGTGGAAAGACAGGATGGGGTTTTGAAGGGGGAGATTGATGCGCTTTTGAAGAAGGGCGGTGTTCCATATGTTCCGGAGGAGGGGTATCCAGTGACGGTTTCGGGGATGGAGCGTGTGAATATTCAGCCGGAGTTTATGGATGAGGATGGATATGTGTTTTATTTTCAGGAGGAAATGATTGAGGAGGATGGGTATACGCTTTACACGGTAGAAAAGGATTATCGGGATTTTCAGGTGCTGGCGGAGGTGGTTACGCGGAGTTGGGAGGATGCGGAACGGGTTGTGGGGGTTCGGGTGGAGCTGAAGGATGGGACAGAGGACGTGCATATTGAGACGCCGACGGTGACGTTTGGGGAAGGGGAGGATGTTTTGGCGATGACGTGTGCGTATCGTTTGTGTGTTGCGGGGGATGGGAGTGAGGAGTTGGAGGCCAGAAATTTCCGGTATGATGAGGAAAAAGGGGAATGGAGCCGATTGGAGTATGTGCATGGGTATTATCTTTCGGAGTATGGGGAAAAGAATGAGGAAAAAACAAAAAGAGGACAAAATTTGACAAAATGAGGTCTGGATGGAATAATGGGAAAAAAGGTGTATAATGAAGGTGTCCCAGTTATTGGGGATCAGTATAGCGGGCCATGAGAGTCACCTGCCCGTGTGGAACGCTTGCTGATAAATTGGAAAGGCTGCGCATGTCCCTCCGAAACAGAGCGCAGTCTTTTTTTGTCGTGATAAGATCGCCAAACATCGGAATAAAATTTCGTCAAACATCGGAATAGGTTTATGCCAAATATGGAAAAGAGCGAGAAGGTGTCAGAAAATGATGCCTTTTTCTTTTGGACAAAATTTTAAAATGCTTCTAAACAAATGTCTAATACAAAGATAAAGGAAAGGGAAAATCATGCGACAGGCGGTGAGTGCTGTTTTTGAACCATTTCGATAGAATAGAAATAGAAAAAGTGATTGCATCACAGAAGAAAGGAGATTTTTATGAAAAAGAGAGTAAAAGCGCTGGCATGTTTGCTGGCAGCATCCATGCTGGCGGTGCCGACTGCCGCCTATGCCGGTTTTGAGACAGAGGTTACATATGTCGGTACGGACGGACCAGTTGTTGCAACGACAGGCGGGGATGTGCTGGGGTACAAAGTGGACGGCACATACCGTTTCCTGGGTATTCCTTATGCAACCGCGGGGCGCTTTGAAGAGCCGCAGCCCATCTCCTGGGAGAATACTTATTATGCGCTGACTTATGGTACGGTTTGCCCAGTTGACAGTATTGATTCAATTAATTTTACAGAATTTGTGACGCCTTCAGCGGTAACAAACCAACTGTACAATGAAGATTGCCAGAATTTGAATATCTGGACAAACTCTGTTGACAGCAGTGCAAAAAAACCAGTTATTGTCTGGCTGCATGGCGGCGGCTTTTCCAATGGATCATCCACAGAACTGAAATACTATGATGGAGAGAATCTGGCTAAGGAAGGCGATGTGGTATTTGTTTCAATTAACCACCGTCTGAATATGCTTGGCTTTTTGGATTTGTCCGAATATGGCGAGGAATATGCAAATTCCGGAAATCTGGGTACAATGGATATGGTAGCCGCCCTGCAGTGGGTACATGACAATATTGAACAGTTTGGCGGAGATCCCGACAATGTAACAATTATCGGTCAGTCGGGCGGCGGAGCGAAAGTTACCACACTCTGTGCCCTTCCGGCTGCACAGGGACTTTTCCAAAAAGCGATTGTGGAATCCACTGCTCATGATGATTACGCAGAGGGCAACAATCAGGAGACCGCCCGTGAAGTAGCCGCTTTGACAATGGAAAATCTGGGCGTTACGACGGTAGAAGAACTCCAGAATGTGGAGTATGCAAAGCTGATTGCAGCCGGCAGCGAAGCGATCGCTGCTGTAAAAGAGGAAGGCTCCTCCTATAACTGGGGACCTGTGGTGGATGGCAGTTATTATCCGGAACGGAGTCTTGTGGACGGCGAATTCAGTGAGTATGGAAAAGATATCACGATGATCGTCGCTTCTGTTCTGGGAGAAATGTCCGGAAACAGTATCCAGCTTAGTAAGGGACTGGGCATGCCTGAGATGTGGCAGGGCTCGTCGCTGAGTGAAGAAGAAGCGCTTGCAAAACTGGAGGAAACCTATGGGGAACAGGCACAGGCAATCGCGGACGCATTCCTTGCCGCTTACCCGGATCACGAACTGGGTGACGCTCTGTGGGTAGACACGACTTTTCTGGAAAAATCCACGGAGATTGTGGAGGCAAAGGCAAAACAGACGGAGGAAGGCGGAGCAAAGGTATATCAGTACGTATTTGCGCAGGATTATGCCTGCTTCGGCGGCGTTACACCGTCTCATTGTGCAGAGATTCCTTACTGGACCCATAATGTAGAAATGATTCCTGAATTAACTTATGACAGGGATGAGGCTTATGCACTGGAGGGGATACTGAGCACAGCCTATGTCAATTTCGCCTATACAGGGGACCCGTCCCAGGATGGGCTTGAATGGCAGAATTATACTCTTGAAGAACCGGCTCTGATGGTCTTTGATACAAACAGCCATCTGACAAGTACGGAAGTTTATAATCTGTGCGATTTGATGACCGGTGCGGGAGCGTTGACTACAGATGAATCAAAGGCTGCTATTAGTAACGCGGCTGACTGATCGAAGGAATTGAGAAAGGAATGGAATATTGTATGAAAAATAAGGCTATTAGAAAATCAAATTTCATTTTTGCATGTGCGGCTGTGTCAGTTATGCTGCCGAATATGTGTGGGGCGGCTGCGGAATTGAACGATATTGGGAATGACGCGTATGTCGTTACGGAAGACAGCGTCGTTGAGGGGTATGTTCTTGTTGGCAGTGATCAGGCTCTGGCTATCTCATTTACGGAGGATGATCTGAATGTCCCGGATACGGAATTACTGACGGATAAGGAGCTTCTTTTTGTAAATACGCTTCAGGAGGAACAGGGCAGCTATGATCTCGGAGACAGAACTATTCGCGCAGAGAAATTAAACGGCGCGGAATCCCTTGCCAGGATTCGTTATCCGGAGCAGGGGACGCCTTCGGATAGTTTGGTGTATGTGGATGAAGCGTCGAATACGGCATACACGGATTTGTCCATTGGCAATGGCATGGCAATCTGCGGAGGTGATGACAGCAGTTATATGGCATGGGGAGATTCCTACTATAAACTGCTTGCCCTGCAGTCCGCTGCACATAAGCTGACTGCATTGACAGAAGACATGACGGATGCTGTTGTGATGGATGGAGAGGGCAATTCTGTTTCTACGGCGTATATCGCAGATATGACAGAGCTGGTTGACCGTGTGATGAATTTTGATAATGATCTGATCTATGAGTATGATCATGACAAGATCACCGCGAATTACATTGCTGTGAACGGAACGGCAACTTTGGAATTCCATCTTCCCCAGACGGGTTTCCTTGGATATCTGCTGATGGGGACTGGCTTTGTCGAGGAAAGTTATATTAATCATCAGATATTTGCTGTGAGATATTCCGATTGGCTTTATTTTATACGCGATACAGATGTGCAGGGTTCTTATTTGATTATGGATGACGAGGAAGCACTTTTGATTGACGTTGGGCACTGGAATGGCCCTGCGATGTGGGAGAAAGTGCAGACTCTGATAGGAGAAAGAAGTCTCTCTGTTTATATCACGCATGCGCATGGCGACCATTGGTACAATCTTCAGTATTTTGATGCGGACAGAATTGACCAGGTTTATTTCCCTGCTGATGAGGTCGCTACCCGTGTACAGGAAAATGAAGGCGTTTACGACCTCAATGAGGATCTTGAGAATCGTTTTGCAGGAAAAACAGTTCGCGTAAAGGATGGAGATGTCCTGAATGTTGCGGGAAAATCATTGGAAGTAATCGGGGTGACAGGACATACGCCTTATGGTACAGTGCTGCTGGACATTGAGGATAAGACATTATTCTGCGGAGACGCATTGGGAACCCAGACTTTTGGAGGAGGTTCTTCATTAAAAACCAGCACGGTTGATACCTGGTCATCAGGGCTGCACCATTTAAATGAAGTGTTAAAGACCGGGACAGATGAGTGCCGTGTAGAAGTGATTTATCCCGGACATCAGGCGTATGCGCTGGGCGTAGACTATCTGCAGGGCCTGACTGCCTGTGTAGATGCACTTTCTGAGAATGGAATGGATGCAACACTGTATGCTCCAATGGGAAAAGGAAGCCAGCTTGTTGTTGCCAAAAATGGCGAATTGATTACCCAGGAAGAATTGGATGAATTGTTTGCCAGCAATATCACAGATGCTGAAGCGGTCGCTTATGCTTCGGTTTCCTTTGTAGATGACACAGTACAATAAAAAATGAATGTAAGGAGATAGCAAAATGAAGAAGACAATCGTAATAACCTTATCAAGCATACTGTTAACGATGGGACTTGCGGGAAGCTGCACGGCGGAAGAAGCGGAAGCAAAAATTGTTGCCGCAATTCCTGTAACAGAGGTTCAGAACAGTGGAGAGACACTTGCTGGAGTCCGAATTGAATTTTCAGAGGAAGTACCGGCTACAGAGGTATATTCTACTGCACTGGGAGATGCATTTACAGCCCGGGTAGACCGCGAAGTAGAATACATCTATATCAGTGAGAGCGGCGAGTGGGGAGATGTGGCGGCAGAGTCAGGAAAATACTGTTTCATTGATTTTGCGGATGGCTCTTCCAATGTGCAGAATTATGTGAATGATATTACCTTCAGCGAGCCGGATAAAACCAGAGGAAAGATTCAGTTTTTTGTGGGGCAGAATAAACCGATTACAACGGTTTCCGGAACTGTGATCGGGTCGGGTGCAACGATGTGCAGTTCCAATAATGGAGAGATGCGTCTTCTGATTGATGATTTTGAGGAATTCATCTGGACAGACGAGGAGACGGGAACCGAGATTTACGGATATCTTTATAAACCGGAAGGTTATGAAGAAAATACATATCCTATGGTCGTACACTTCCCGGCGGGGGATCGTCTTTATACAGAGTGGAACGGCGGCTACCGCGGCGCGCTCTTTACCCATCAGGATGTTGTGGTGTGGGCTTCCGATGAGGTACAGGCTGAGAATCCCTGTTTTGTCCTGACGATTGGAGAACCGGTAAAAGACAGCATTACATCAGAAATGTATCTGAAAATGGTGGATGAAGTAGTCGCACAGTATGGCATTGACACCAGTCGGCTTTATGCCGTTGCCCCAGCCAGCGGCGCTGCGCTGATGTTCCCGGCAGTGCTGGAGAATCCGGATAAATTTGCCGCGCTTCTGCAGTGCTCGGATAACGTATATCATGAGTTCGAGACGGAGGAAGAGACAGAGCAAGCATTTATTCAGATGACGGACAGCATGCCGACATGGTTTTTCGCCGCAAGCGATTACAATGATGTAAGAGTCCAGCAGTTGGCTCTGGCTGTTAATGAGCAGGGCAGCAATATCGATGTCACAGTCGGCGAACAGATGTGGAACGGTCAGCTTCGGGGAGAAGCGGCTGCAGAACTGGCACGGGAGCAGGTTGCGCGGGCGCAGGCAAACGGTTCCGATGATATGGTCACGATTTTCCGCGCGAATACCGTAAAGGGTGTTGGCCATTGGAGCTGGAATGAGAGCTTCACAAATGCCGGAGTTTGGGAATGGCTGTTTGCGCAGTCCCTTGATAAGTAAGAAAATATAAATATGCAATAAGGCTGGCAAAGCCCCGGAGACATGGCAATTCCCCGGGGCTTTGCTATTTTTTGCCAATACCGGACACTGTACAGATGTCGCAAATGTAATCGCGATTCCACCGTTTTTTTCGATTGATGTACCGTGATTAAAAAAGGGCGTCTTGATAGAATAGGGACAGAAAAAAGGTAATACAGCAGTGTATGAAGAGCCGGAGGAAATTATGGAGAAAGAATTATTGGTTGAAGTACGGAACATGAGTAAAAATTTCGGACCAACAAAAGCGCTGAAACAGGTAAATATGAAATTTTACCGTGGGGAGATCCGCGGTCTGATCGGAGAGAATGGAAGCGGGAAATCTACGGTGACTTCCATTATTGCCGGAATGCAGCAGCCCACATCCGGAGAGATGTTTTTTAAGGGAAAGGCCTGGAAACCGCAGAACATGGTGGATGCCCAAAAACAGGGGATCAGCATGGTTCTTCAGGAGGCGAATACCATACCGGACTGCACTGTGGCAGAAAACTTGATGGCAGGGAGATTTGACGAATTCAGCCGGTTTGGATTTATCAATGCGAAAAAAATGAATGAAGAGGCGGACAGAATGCTGGAGAGCTTCGGTATTACAAATATCCACGCCTGCGACAGCATCAACCAATATGCCTTTGAAGACAGAAAACTGATCGAGATCGTTCGCTGTGTTTCTGAAGAGACGGAAGTATTCGTGGTGGATGAGACGACAACCGCACTGTCTCTGGAAGGGCGGGAGATCTTGTACAAGCTGATTCATAAGCTGAAAGATCAGGGGAAATGCGTTATCTTCATATCCCATGATATGGATGAGATCCTGGCCCAGTGTACAGATCTGACAGTCTTGCGGGATGGAGACATTATTGGACATCTGGACAGAGCAGAAATGGATAAGCCGAACGCGGTTCAGAAAATCCGCTATATGATGGTTGGAAGGGAAATCGGGGAGGCTTATTACCGGGAAGATTATGACAGCAGCCACAGTGGGGAAGCAGCGCTTTTGATTCAGGATATTTCCTTTGGACCCATACGGCATTTTTCGCTGGAACTCCATAAAGGAGAAATTATTGGCTTTGGAGGCTTAAGCGGATGCGGCATGCATGAGATTGGCCGGGCTGCCTTTGGGCTTGAAAAACTGGAATCGGGAAGTGTCATCAGAAATGGGAAAACCATAAAAACCCCGCTGCAGGCCATCACAGAAGGAATTGGGTATATTTCGAAAAACAGGGATACAGAAGCACTGATTCTGGAGGGGTCGATACAGGAAAACATTGTATTACCGCTGCTGCCGGAGATGAGCCGCCGGACTTTTATCAGCCCTTCCGAGGAACGGAAACGGTCCGACCGGGAAATCGATGCTTTTCGGATTAAATGCAATCATGGAAAACAGTGGGTAAATACTTTAAGCGGTGGAAATAAGCAGAAGGTTTCCTTTGCAAAGTGGACGGCCAAGGGCTCCGAGGTACTGATTATGGACTGCCCTACCAGAGGCGTGGATATTGGTGTAAAGCAGGCAATGTATGCACTGATTGCCCGGATGAAAAAAGAAGGAAAGGCGATCCTGCTGATCAGTGAGGAGATGGCGGAACTGATCGGAATGGCGGATAAAATCATTATCATGAAGGATTTTGTCAAAACAGGCGAGGTTATGCGCAGCGCAGATCTAAAGGAAACGGACATGATTGAATACATGATCTGAGAAAAAGAGGTGGAATAAAAATGAAAGACAACTGGATAAAAAAACATATTTACGATATAGCGGCTTATGCGGGTCTGTTGGTGACATTGATTCTCTTCTTTGTTTTCAGCAGAAACCGGCTGCTGTATAATGCGACAACGGTAATCCAGACGGCGGCGCCCTATGCGGTTCTTTCCCTGGGTGCGGTATTTGTCTATTCCATGGGATTTATGGATGTGAGCGTAGGTCAGCAGGTAGGTGTATATGCAATACTGATTATCTTAATATCCAATGCTCTGGGAGGAACAACCTTTGGCGTGTTCGTCGGTTTCTTGGTGGTGCTCGCAATCGCATTGCTGTGCGGAGCCTTTAACGGAGCCGTCGCGGTATGGCTGGGGCTTCCATCCATCGTAACATCCCTGTTTTTGATGTTCTTTTTTACCGGCGCACAGTACCTTTTGATGGAGAGCACGGGGATTAACAGTATATCGATTCAGGCAGCGATCAAACCCTCCGACAGAAATATTTATACGCTCCTGTTGATTGCAGTTGTCGCCCTTACCGCTCTTGTGGTGTTTTACCTGTTTAAGTTTACAAAACTTGGCAAATATACCAGAGCGATCGGGGCAAATGAGAAAACCGCGGTACAGGCCGGCGTGAATACAACCAAATGGAAGGTGTACGCATATATGGCTTTTGGAGCAACTGTGGCTCTTGGTGCCTTCCTTATGCTGACCAGGACAGGGAGCGCAGGGAAAGGAACCGGGAGCGGATATGCGATGGATATCATGATCTGCCTGATCCTAGGCGGGATGCCGTTATCCGGCGGAATGCTTTCAAAAGCAGGCAGCGCACTGATCGGCACCTTTACCTATATTCTGCTTACGAACGATCTGACCACAATGGGGGTCAGCCTGAATACGATTAATTTCGTAAAAGCAGTCATTTTTATCATTATTATTCTGGTAACCTGCCGCAAGCAGACAAATCTGCTTCCGCGGTAAATTATAAAAAACACATAATGAAGGAGGAACAACATGAAAACAAGAATGAAAAGAGCAGGAGCAATGATTTTGGCGGGGGCAATGGCGATGTCCTGTCTGGGCAGCGTGAGTGCGTCGGCGGCGGAGCCAAAGAAGACCGTCATCGGCGTGGCATTTTATAACGATTCCAGTAAGCCGACCACGGCAACAAAGGCCTATCTGGAATCCCTGGCAGACGCACTGAATGTGGAATTCAAATACACCGTGTTCACACAGACAGATGAATCCGCGAATCTGACCAAAATCCAGGAACTGATCTCAGCCGGAGCAGAGGGAATTATCGGCACCATTGACCTGGGAACCACAGCTATTGTGGAGGAATGTGAAGCAGCAGGCGTTTATTACGCCGGATATCTGTGTGACTTTGATACCTCTTACCAGACTGCGTATGAAGCTGTTTATGAGAATCCGTATTTCCTGGGGACGATTTCCGATGGACATAATCCCGATGATATTGTCCTGGGAACACAGACCTTTGAGAGCGTTATGGAATATAACGAGAGAAATCCCGAGAACCCGCTGACTCATATGGCTATGATCATTTTCCCGGATTGGGCATATCCGGCTCAGGCAAAGCAGGCGGAACAGTTTGTGGAAGAGATTGAAAAATATAATGAGACGGCGGAAACTCCCATCACGGTGGATCCCATTGATGCGGAATCGGATGTGATCCCGTTCACACCCCTTGACAGCACCTATTTCTCCAAACATCCGGATATTGACGCGATCGCAAGCTTTGCTGCAGGCACCAGCTTTGTTTATCCGACGATGGTTGCTTCCGGCGTGGATGGAGATTTGAAGTTATTCACAACCGGATTTGAAGGCGGTGAGGAAGAAAACTTTGGCTCTGCCGGAAAAGGAACCTTCCAGCAGAATGTGATCACCGCGATTGAGACAGTTACTTATCCGTTGGTACTGCTTTTAAATCAGATTAATGGCGTGGAATTTGCGGATATGCCGGAAACAGCAGAGCGCATTGGATGTGACCAGATTATTATTAACAGCGACGAAGACCTTGAAAAATTCCTTGTGAATATCTACAACACCGGGGATGCGGCGGGCGCATGCTGGACAGGAGAAGACGTGCTGAAGATGACAGCATTTGGCAACCCGGATGCGACTTACGCAGATCTGGTAGAAGCGGTGACAAATCTGACACTGGATAACATGTAAGCTGGTCGGGGTGAGTGCCATGAAGATTTTAAAGAAAATACTGCTGTCGCTGGCTTTTCCGGCGCTGATGTTTCTGGTTATGCTGGCGATTACAGCCAGCAGCGAAAAGTGCTATGTAAACGGACATTTCATTTTTATAGGAAAGGATCTGATAAACCAGGTGCTGATGAACAGCTGCATGACAATCTGCGTGGCACTTGCCATCTGGATGCAGTTAAAAAACGGAAGGTTTGATTTTTCCGGAGGCGCTTCCATGGTGCTGGCTGCGATTGCGGCTGGTTATGTGGGGAAAAATACAGGCAGCATGTGGGCTGCCTTCGGAACCGCGCTTGTTATGGGACTGCTCCTTTGTATGCTTACGGCGTTGGTCTATATTATCGGGCGGGTGCCGATCATCATCACCACCATTGGTATGACGCTCCTGTATGAATCACTGACCTATATCCTGTTTGGAGGAGAGGGAGTCCGGGCATTTTATTCCAACCCCAAACTCTGCGCACTGGGAAGAGTGCCGGGCATTTTCCTCCCTGTAGGGATCGCTATGGCGGTGTTTGTAATCTATACTTATTTTACAGCTTCCGGCCGCAGAGCAAAAATACTGGCGAATAATCAGAGCGCGGGAGTGAACATCGGGATCGATGAAAGGAAAAATACCTTTGTTTCCTATGTATTTACCGGCATCATTATTGGAATGGCAGCCATTATTTATATATCCCAGAACGATGTGACGCCACAGTCGGGACTGTCAACTTCCAGTATCCTGTTCTCTTATATTGTTCCGGTATTCATGGGTACTTTTATTGGTCTGGCAAGCAATGATGTGATCGGCATCGCCATTGCGGCTGTGGGAATGGAGATTATGAACTATGGTCTGAACTGTCTGAATCTGGGTTCCGGCGGATGGCAGCAGATTATTATGGGGGTGTTTGTGCTTTGTTTCTATACGTTTTCCTCTCAGTCCTATAAGATCAATGCCTTTTTGAATGGACTGAAACGGAAAAAAACTGCATGACGAAAGGAGGCCGAAATGAAAGCGTTTATTTTTGATCTGGACGGTGTAATTGTCTTTACCGACAGATACCACTATCTGGCCTGGAAAAGAATGGCGGATCGGATCGGGGTTTACTTCGATGAAACGATCAATAACCGTCTGCGCGGAGTAAGCAGAGCGAAGAGCCTGGAGATCATCCTGGAAAGAAGCGAAGAAAAAAGGTTTTCAGATGCCCAAAAGCAGGAGCTGATGGAAGAGAAAAACAGTTACTATAAAGAACTGCTCCAATCGATGACCCCGAAAGACGTGGATCAGGAGGTACGGGAGACGCTTGAGGTTCTGCGCCGGAGAGGATATAAGCTGGCGATTGGTTCTTCCAGTAAGAACGCTGGCTTTATTCTGGAGAGAATCGGTTTGACAGGTGTCTTTGACGCGGTTTCTGACGGCAATCTTATCACACACTCCAAACCGAACCCGGAGGTTTTTCTGAAAGCGGCTGAACTTTTGGAGGTCAGTCCGGTGGAGTGTTGTGTT
Organism: Eubacteriales bacterium; assembly: GCA_030536575.1. Lineage (GTDB taxonomy): Bacteria > Bacillota > Clostridia > Lachnospirales > Lachnospiraceae > Limivivens. Next base: position 143,563 of record JAUNPS010000004.1, read on the forward strand.
GTAGAGGATGCGTTTGCAGGAATCGATGCGGCGAAAGCAGCAGGCATGCTCGCGATAGGAATCGGAGACGCGGCGGGGTATGAAGCCGCGGATATTCGGATACGGTCTTTGGCGGAATTAAAAAACAGAAATTTTGGAGGGGAAAAAAGTGGTTGATTTAATGGCGAATCCGTTCTATTTGGACACGGAAGATGTACTATGGGTGACAGAAACACTTAGGGCAATGTCACTTGAGGAAAAAGTGGGTCAGTTGTTTTGCCCGATGGGTTTTAACAGCGATGAGGCATTTCTGAATCATTTGATCTGTGAAAAACATGTGGGGGCTATGATGTACCGTCCGGACAGTGCGAAGAACATTCGGAATGCACATCAGATGATACAGAATATGACAAAGATTCCGCTTCTGTTAGCCGCAAACACGGAGTGTGGAGGAAACGGGCTGGCGGCTGAAGGGACTTCTTTTGGAAAACCGATGGCGGTGGCAGCCACCGGGGACCCGGAAAATGCCTACCGGATGGGTTTTACAGCCTGCAAAGAAGGGGCGGCCCTTGGCATGAACTGGTCCTTTGCGCCCATCGTTGACCTCGATCTGGAATTCCACAATCCGATTACAAATGTGAGAACCTTTGGGAGCAATGTGGAGACTGTGATTGAATGTGCCAGCGCCTATATGCGCGGAGCAGACGAAAACCATGTGGCGGTTGCCATCAAGCACTTCCCGGGGGACGGTACGGACGAACGTGATCAGCATATTTTGACCTCCGTGAATCAGCTCTCCTGTGAGGAATGGGATGCTTCCTATGGGAAAGTGTACCAGACCTTGATCGATCAGGGGGCAAAAACCGTAATGGTTGGTCATATTGCGCAGCCGGAATACGTAAAACGGATCAATCCGGAGGCATCCATCCGGGAACAGTATCTGCCGGCTAGTCTTTCCGGAGAACTGCTTACAGGGCTGCTTCGGGGCAGGCTGAACTTTAACGGTCTGATCTCTTCCGATGCGACTCCAATGGTAGGGTTTACCTCAGCAATGCCGAGGAAAGATGCGATTCCTCGGATGATTGCGGCCGGATGCGATATGATTTTATTTAATAAATCGCTGGACGAGGATTTTGAGTATTTGATGGAAGGCATCAAGGCCGGCATTGTGACGGAGGAAAGGCTGGATGAGGCGGTCACGAGAATCCTGGCGACAAAAGCATCTCTGAAGCTTCACAAAAAGCAAAAATGGGGGACGCTGGTGCCCGCAGAGGATTCCATGCAGATCATCGGATGCGAAGAGTTTTGTGAATGGGCTCGCCAGACGGCGGATGATTCGATTACGCTGGTAAAGGATACGAATCATTTGCTGCCCATTTCTCCCAAAAAGTATAAAAGGGTGTACTTGAACGTCATTCAGAAAGACCTAAATCCGGATAACCCGGTGGCATTGGCGTGGAAAGAACGGTTTGAAAAAGAAGGCTTTGAAGTGACCTTAAGAGACAGGACCGTTTCGGTCACTCCCAGGGAACTGGGGAATCCGGCATCGGCTACCCAGGCACAGAGGGAGCTGATCCATGAAATGTACCGCGGAATCGAAGAAATGAAGAAAAGTTATGACCTGTATGTCTACATATGTAATATGGAGAATGCTTCGAATAATACAACTCTTCGTCTAAACTGGAATGTAGCCTTTGGATTGGGAGACGATGCGCCCTGGCATGCTTCGGAGATTCCCATGCTGATGATCAGTACGGCGTATCCATATCATCTGTTTGACGCGCCCATGATTCCGACTTATATCAATGCCTACAGTTCGGAACCAGAGTTCTGCCAGGCAGTGATGGAAAAGATTATGGGGAGAAGCGAGTTCAAAGGAAGAAGTCCGGTGGACCCATTCTGTGGGAAGGACTATATCCGAAAATATGCGGAGATGGAGGCATAAAAACAAATCGGAATTTGAAAAAGGAGAATAGGATGAAAAGTAATTTATTAAAGGCATTTGTGCCGGCGATGGCGTTGGCGATGTTTCTGGGAACCTCAGTGGTTCATGCAGAGGAAGCTGAGACAGTAAATACGGCAGCCACAGCGCCGGTGACAGTAAAAACGGATGACGGGTGGATGATGGGCGCCGAAATAGACGGTGTTTACACCTTTAAAGGGATACCCTATGCGAAAGCGGAACGTTTCCAGATGCCGGAGGACCCGGATTCATGGGACGGCCTGCGTATCTGCTCTGTATATGGAGAAAGCTGCCCCAATGGTTCTACGATCGTAAGCGCTGCTGATTTTCTCACACCGTCCGGTACAGACAACGTTTCAAACGAAGACTGTCAGTATCTGAATGTCTGGACCACCTCTATGGATACGGAGGCGAAAAAACCTGTGATTTTCTGGCTGCATGGAGGCGGCTGGCAGAACGGTTCCGCCAGTGAATTAGCTTATTATGAAGGTGAGAACTTAAGCCGAAGCCAGGATGTGGTATTTGTATCGATTAACCACCGCTTAAATGTGCTTGGTTTTACGGATCTGTCTGCTTATGGAGAAGAATATCAATATTCCGGAAATGTTGGCGTGGCGGATATGGTGAAAGCACTGGAGTGGGTGCAGGATAATATTGCACTGTTTGGCGGCGATCCGGACAATGTGACGATTGTTGGTCAGTCCGGAGGCGGCGGAAAAGTGGGTCTCCTCTGTGCCCTGCCGGCTGCGGAAGGGTTATTCCAGAAAGGAGTTATCTGCAGCGGCGGAGGCTGGAACGGTTTAAGCCAGGATGAGACACAGGCAGCGGGAGTGGCGCTGGTGGAAAAGACAAAAGAAACCTATGGTCTGGAAACGGATGAAGAAGCGCTGGAAAAACTGAAGACGATTTCTTACGATGAACTGAAATCACTGTCATCAGGAACGGGCGTCGGACAGGGTCCCGTAGTGGATGGGGATTACTATCCGCAGCCTCTTGTGGGAGAAGATGGACGGATGGCGGAGAGCGCAAATGACATTCCGCTGATCGTGACAACCACTTATGCGGAAACGATGCTGAATCTGTCTTTCCTGTCTGTTACTCAGGCGGCAGGTTCCGTTACACAGGGAATGGAGAATCCGGATGATTTTCTGGCAGCTTACAGTCAGACATATGCCACGGAAGAAGGCGTTCGTTCCCAACTGGAGGCAAAGTATGGAGATAAAACAGACGCATTGCTGGAGCTGTTCCACGAAGCTTATCCGGGCCATACGGATTTTGACCTGTTGTGGTTAAATACGGGTTCTTTGTATGAAAGCGCGAAAGAGATTGTCAATGCCCGTGTGGAGGCAGGGGGCGCGCCCCTTTACCGTGGGGTATGGTCCTATGAATTCCCCATATTTGGCGGATGTCCGGCATGGCATACCGGAGGCGATCTTCCCTTCCTTTTTGCGAACACAGACAAAATCGATTACCTGATCGCCGGAGATGAAGAGGCGGCACAGGCACTCAGCGATCTTGCGGCAACCGCGCTCTGCAATTTTGCACGAACCGGTGATCCCAGCCAGGAAGGACTTGAGTGGGAGTCCTATACGGCGGATAACAAGGCGGAAATGGTCTTTGATCACAATACGGAGCTGCGGGTAGATTTTGATACGGAACTGCGGGAGTTGATCGGCTATGATGACGGATGGGGAAGCAAAGCCGATGCACAGCATGGAAAATAAGGAGAGACACTGTGAAAAAATTAAAAAAAGTATTTGTTAATGTTATTTGTTTCTGTGTGCTGACAGCGGCGATGGGGATCACTTCCTTTGCCGGGGAGGTAGAAGAGGAACAAAACCTGATGGTCGGCGCGGCTGTCCGGGATATTACGCCGACGGAAGACATGTTTCCGATGCCTGCGGTGGCGGGGCTTGAAGTAGCAGGGGTTGTGGACTCTCTTCACACCCGGATTATTGCCATAGGCGATGGAGAGGAAACAGCTCTGATCGTATCCAATGAGACGGGAAAGGGACCTTATGGACCTACATTTACAGCTGCTCTTTCGGAGCATACGGGAATACCTGTGGAGAATATTTTCTATACAGCCACCCATGCTCATGCGGTTCCCGAAATCGTGGAGGAGATTGATCTTGACTTTGATGAAGATGATCCGGAGGTGACCAGCCTGCAAAAGTGGGGGAAACTCTGCATGGGACAGATCCTGGAAGCCGCGGATGAGGCCCTGAATTCCATGCAGCCGGCAACCGTAGGAGTTGGCTACAGCGATTGCTATGTAAATGTAAACAGAAGCGCGGAGTATGTTCACGAGGATGGAACCAGTTATTACGCGCAGGGCGTAAACTGGGAAAGACCTTCGGATAAAACACTTGCAGTAATCCGTTTCTGCGACCTTGAGGGAAATCCCATTGCGTTTATCGTAAATTATGCGGTGCATGGAATTGTTATGTACTACAATCAGCTGATCGACGGCCAGATGGGAGTAAGCGCGGATCTTCCGGGATTTGTTTCCACCCAAATTGAGACAAAGTATGAAGGAAGCGTGGCTCTGTGGCTCAGCGGGGCAGCAGGGGATCAGAATCCCATCGTAACGACCGGATATTTTGCGCCTACTCTGGAGAGCGGCGACTTTATGCCCGGATTGCTGGGAAACAGTGAAGCGGTTCTGGACTATATGGGGCGCATGCAGTTTGCCGATGTGCTGACAGCAATCCGCAGCATTGAGGAACAGAATGGTACGGCAGCTATTTCAAGCGCGAATGGCTCCACCGCGATACCGGGAGTGGAAGAGGAGGAATTTGAACTGCATTTGAGTGTGCTGCGGATTGGCGATATTGCATTGGTCGGTTCTCCGGGGGAACTATTTAATTCCATTGGGATCGGTTTGAAGGAGAACTCTTTGCTGCAGGATACGATTATTGTGAACCATGTGTGGACACAGGAAGGGCAGTATAATGGCTATATTCCGGATGATTTTGGACTGGAAACAAAAGGCTTTAACGTACCGGAAATCTATCAGCAGGGATATGTAGATGATGCGCTGGTTACTTTGATGAATCAGCTGATCGAAGAAACGGATTGATTCTGAAGCAATCCATAAGGCAGCCAGAGTCACTTATGCATGGGTGGCTTTGGCTGCTCCTTTTTTATGAAAGTCTGCTCTCAGATGCAATTTGCTGTTCTCTAAACTGATAGTCCATGATTTTTAAAGAAAATTCGTAATAATAGAGCTTGTGCGTATCGGTAAGGCTGAAATCGATCAGCTCCGATATTTTATTAATCCGGAAGAAAAAGGTACTTTTATGTATATGGAGCGCCTGCGCTGTTTTTACAGCATTGCGCTCGTTTTCAAAGTAGGCGCGGAGGGTAGGAATGTATTCCGTATGATGAAGCTGGTCATAGCTGTAAAGCTCCTTAATGTCGGGATGAATCAACAGTCTCAACCGGTTGGAGTAGGGATTATGGAACAAAAGAAGCTGATCCAGGCAATCCGCAGCGTTAATAATTGGCTCCGTCATTTTCTGGCCTTCATGGAGCTTTAAAAGTTCCTGGACCTGCTGAAAATAATCCGGCGCATGGGAAATATCATGGAAGCAGGAACTGATGGCGCAGACAAAATTCCGCTCCTCCATATAATTTTTGAAAGGCTCAAATTCCTCCTGCGGCATAAGCTCGTATTTACTGTCGGATGAAAGCAGGACAATGGAATCCTGATACTTTGCGACAAGGCGGCGGGTATGGAAACGTTTGAGAAAACCAATGGTTCCATCGATGGTGCGATCCGTATCTTTTTGCCGGAGGCGCATAAGCATAAGCCAGTTATGGCTGCTGATTTTAAAATGAATCATACTGCTGCGCAATTCCAGCATTTCCGGATCATCTAAATTTCCATTAATTAAGTCAATTAAAAAGTGGTCGCGGCTTTCAATAGAATAAGAACTGATAGAGGAATTCTTCTGAAGCTCCAGACAGATAATATCGGAAAGCATAGCGACATATTCCACATCATTTTCATCGAAAGGCCGATTTACCTGTGAGACACAGACATAACCCAGAACAGAATTCTGGGTATGCATGGGAGCCTGGAGCAGAGTTTCACCCATGATTTTTTCCGGGAAAATAAAGGGAACCCGGCTTGAAGTGATCCGCTCGAAAAAGTTCTGTTCCCGAAGGATTTTATAATCAGCCTCAAAATATTCTATGCCTTCTTTGGAACGGAGATTTTTCGGTGTGAATCCCGGAGAATATTTTGCATGAACATGGAGGGTCATGCTGCATATAAAGATTGGGTTGTTTAAATGCGCATATGCAGTTTTCAGAATAGCTTCCAGACCCAGGTTATTTTTTATCAGAGAGAGCAGTTTTTCTTTATTGGAAATGAACGCCAGATCCTGGTGGACTGCGGACAGAATGAAGGCATAGATTTTCTCTGCCATGTCCGGGGAAACCCTGCAGTGCGGATAATTTTCCATACCGGAAGGAGCGCTTCCAGACGTTTGAAGAATTAGAAGCGGCGCCGGAAATTTGGCCGGTACAGATGCGGGGGAAATCGCAACGTACAGGCAGTCTTGAAAAGGTTCAGAGATCTCTTGATCTGCGAAAGAGATTTTCTGACACATACATATTTGAGGAGAACTCTGGTAATTCTGGGTGATTTGAACCGGGAAATTCTTTTCAATTTTATACAGAATCATAGAAAGATAAAGCATTTTCGCAACTCCTTCCTTTATGGGTACTGTTCATTTGTAGCATTCTGATGAGACTGGCTTATCCATGTCGCACAGTAACTAATGGTAAAATTACTATATCACGAATAAAATTTCCATGCAAGACAAACAAAGTAAAGAGATTCCGATTAGACAAATGTACAGAACTTTGCGGTAAGTCGTATTCTGTCAAATTACTGAGTGCGGGCAAAATAGGGGCAAAATGCGAAAGAATAGGGCTGAGGTGGAATCGGTGAAAACAGAGCATAGCCTTTCTTTTTTTGCGCGAAGATAAAAGGGCGGGAACGGAGCCAAAGGAGCGCCCAGGCGCGGCTGTCCTTTTTCAGCAAAATTTGTCGGGAAAAAGAAATGGACATTTCGCGTTTTATCCTGTAAAATAGTTACAATTTCAGCAAGTGAAAACGACTGGCCCGGCTTTGCGCGCCTGCGGAAAAAATCCCAGGGGCGGCAGAGGTGGGCGAAACGCTGTGAGAGAAAGCCCCAAAGGCTGGCAGGAATAAAAAAAGGCCCAAAAGGCAAAAGAAAAGGAATAGAAAAAGGCCATGACGCCTTGGAATCAATTGACGCGAAAGGATGAAGAGAAACGATGTATATCATTGCAGGACTTGGGAATCCGGGCGGGAAATACGCCCACACCCGCCACAATGTGGGGTTCGATACCGTGGACTATCTGGCGGATTATTATGGAATCGACGTGGAGACGAAGAAATTTAAGGCGCTGGTGGGGCAGGGAATGATCGCGGGAAATAAGGTGCTGCTGGTGAAGCCCCAGACGTTTATGAATTTGAGTGGTGAAAGCATCCGGGAGGTCATAGACTTTTATAAGATCGACCCGGAGGAGGAGCTGATCGTGATCTACGACGACATCAGCCTGGAACCGGGACAGCTCCGTCTCCGGGGCAAAGGCAGCGCTGGCGGCCACAACGGCATCAAGAACATCATCCAGCACCTCGGCACCCAAACCTTCAAACGCATCAAGGTCGGCATCGGCGAAAAGCCCGTCGGCTTCGACCTGGCGGACTATGTCCTGAGCCGGTTCCACGGGGAAGAGAAGGAAAAAATGGAGGAAGCCAGAAAACGGGCGGCGAAGGCGGCGGTCATGATCATGAACGACGGGCTGCAGGCCGCAATGAACGAATATAATAAGAAGGTCGAAGAATGAAAGCATTTATGGAACCCCTGACAAGGCTTGGAGAATTTCCGAAGATTCAGGAAAGCCTGGAACGGGGCAGGGGGATGACGCAGGTACAGGGGTGCCTGGACTCCCAGAAGGCGCATTTTATTTATGGGGCGGGGGAACATTTCCCGTTCAAGGTTATTTTGACGTACAGTGAGCTGCGGGCGAAGGAAATCTATGACAATTACCGCTTTTTTGACAAGGATGTGTGCTTGTTTCCGGCGCGGGATCTGATTTTTTACAGTGCGGATATTCACAGTAATCTGATTGTGGAGCAGAGAATCCGGGTCATGAAGGCTATTTTGGAGCGCAGGGAGCTGACGGTGATTACGACGATGGGCGGCTGCATGGATCACCTGATTCCGTTGGAGGAATTTCAGAGCCGCGTCGTGTGGCTGGAAGGCGGGAGTACGCTGAATCTGGCTGAATTGCAGGAAAAGCTGGTGGATATGGGCTATGAACGCACGGCGCAGGTGGAAGGCAGCGGGCAGTTTGCCGTCCGCGGCGGAATTGTTGACATTTTTCCGCTGACGGAGGAAAATCCGGTGCGTGTGGAATTGTGGGGGGACGAGGTGGATTCCATCCGCAGTTTTGACGTGGAGAGCCAGCGTTCCATTGAAAATCTGGACTTCCTTGCGGTTTATCCGGCGTGCGAGGTGGCTGCGGACAGGCAGCGCATTGCCAGGGGCATTTCCCGGATGGAAAAGGATGCGAAAAAAGCCGCGGACGCCCTGCAAAAGGCCGGAAAAACGGAGGAAGCGGGACGGCTTACACGCCTGATGGAAGAGACAAGAGAGAATCTGGAGGAAGTGAACCAGGCGTCGGGGCTGGAAATTTATATTGATTACCTGTTTGACCGGACGGTGGGCTTTCCGGATTATTTTAAGGATAAGAAGACGCTGTTTGTGCTGGATGAACCGAACCGGCTGTTCCAGGAGGGGCAGGCCATTGAGGCGGAGTTTCGGGAGAGCATGAGTGCCCGGCTGGAAAAGGGCTATTTGCTGCCGGGACAGATGGGCGTCCTGTACAGCGCGGCGGAAACGGCCACATTGCTCCAAAAGGGAAGCTGCCTGGGATTCTGTACGCTGGAATCGGCGCGTGCCCCGTGGAAAGTGACGGCTCCGTTCGGAGTGGACGTGCGGGCGGTGAACCCTTACAATAACAGTTTTGAGCTTCTGGTGAAGGATTTGAAAACCTGGAAGAAGGACGGCTATCAGGTGATTTTGCTTTCCGGTTCCAGGACACGGGCGGCCAGACTTGCGCAGGATTTGCGGGAAAATGATCTGAACAGCTTTTATACGGAAGATCTTGACCGGGTGGTCGCGCCGGGGGAGGTGCTGGTGGCCCATGGCAATGTGCACCGGGGCTATGAGTATCCATTGCTGAAGTTCGTGGTGATTTCGGAAAGCGACATTTTCGGGAAGGAAAAAAAGAAGAAGAAAAAGCCGAAGACTTACGAGGGCAGGAAAATTCAGAGTTTTTCCGAGCTGTCCGTAGGGGATTTTGTTGTGCACGAAAATCATGGGCTCGGCATTTACAAAGGCATCGAGAAGATCAATGTGGACGGGATTTCCAAGGATTATATGAAAATCGAATATGCGGGCGGAAGTAACCTGTATATTCTTGCAACGCAGCTGGACGTGATCCAGAAATATGCCGGGGCGGAGGCGAAAGCGCCGAAGCTGAACAAGCTTGGAACCCAGGAATGGAATAAAACGAAGACCAGGGTGCGCACGGCGGTGAAGGAGATTGCGCAGGATCTGGTGAAATTGTATGCGGCAAGGCAGAAGGAGAACGGGTATGTTTACGGGCCGGATACGATTTGGCAGAAGGAGTTTGAGGAGGCGTTTCCTTATGAGGAGACGGACGACCAGCTTCTGGCGATCGAGGCGACGAAGAAGGATATGGAGAGCCGGAAGATTATGGATCGGCTGATCTGCGGGGACGTGGGTTATGGGAAGACGGAGATTGCGATCCGGGCGGCGTTTAAGGCGGTGCAGGAGAGCAAGCAGGTGGTTTTTCTGGTGCCGACAACGATCCTGGCCCAGCAGCATTACAATAATTTCGTCCAGCGGATGAAGGATTTTCCGGTGCGGATCGATCTGCTGTGCCGGTTCCGGACAGCAAAGGAGCAGGCGAAGACGCTGGCGGATCTGAAGAAGGGGCAGGTGGACATTGTTATCGGGACGCATCGGGTGCTGTCGAAGGATGTGCAGTTTAAGGATTTGGGGCTGCTGGTGATCGACGAGGAACAGCGTTTCGGGGTGACGCATAAGGAGAAGATTAAGCGGCTCCGGGAAAATGTGGATGTGCTGACGCTGACGGCGACGCCGATTCCGCGGACGCTGCATATGAGCCTGGTAGGAATCCGGGATATGAGTGTGCTGGAGGAAGCGCCCCAGGAGCGGGTTCCGATTCAGACGTATGTGATGGAGTACAATGAGGAGATGGTGCGGGAGGCCATCAGCCGGGAGCTGGCCAGGGGCGGGCAGGTGTATTATGTCTATAACCGGGTCAATACCATTGTGGAAGTGACGAATATGGTTGCGAAGCTGGTTCCGGAGGCCAATGTGGCGTTCGCCCACGGCCAGATGAAGGAGCGGGAGCTGGAACGGATCATGTACGATTTCATTAATGGGGAAATCGATGTGCTGGTGTCTACGACGATTATCGAAACCGGGCTGGATATTTCCAATGTTAATACAATGATTATCCACGACGCGGACAATATGGGCCTGTCCCAGCTTTATCAGCTTCGGGGGCGCGTGGGGCGTTCGAACCGGACGGCGTATGCGTTTTTGATGTATCGGCGCAACAAGATGCTGAAGGAAGTGGCGGAGAAGCGTTTGCAGGCGATCCGGGAGTTTACGGAGCTTGGGAGCGGGTTTAAGATTGCCATGCGCGACCTGGAGATCCGGGGTGCGGGGAATCTGCTGGGGGCGCAGCAGCACGGGCATATGGAGGCGGTTGGGTACGACCTTTACTGCAAGATGCTGAATGAGTCTGTGAAGGAGCTGAAGGGTGAGACGGAGCCGGGCGAGGAGTTTAATACGGCGATTGACCTGGATGTGGATGCGTTTATTCCGGAGAAATATATTCGCAATGAGTTTCAGAAGCTGGATATTTATAAGCGGATTGCGGGTATTGAGAGTGAAGAGGAATATGACGATATGCTGGAAGAGCTGGTAGACCGGTTTGGGGAGCCGCCAAGGCCGGTGCAGAATCTGCTGGCGATTGCGAATCTGAAGGCGATGGCCCATCGGGTGTGGCTGACGGAGGTTGCGCAGAAGGGGGAGACGATTCGGTTTACGTTGTTTGAGCGGGCGAAGGTGGATCCGGCGGGGATTGAGGAGCTGGTGAGGGTGAGCAATGGGAAGCTGAAGTTTACTGTGGAGGCGAATCCGTATTTTGCATACAGCAGGCCGAGGAAGGGGAAGGAGCGGGAGGATGTGCTGCGGACGGTGCGGGAGGTGCTGGAAAAGATGGAGTTGCATTTAGGAAAAAGTGCGAAAAATGTATGAATTTCACACAAAAACATTGCGGCGGTTCTCAAAAGGGGATATAATAGAAAAAGTGAGATTTTGTTCGAGGAGGATATTTATGTACAAGAAATTATTGGCTGCCGGCCTGTGCGTTTGTCTGGCGGCAGGAACATTGACCGGATGCGGTTCGGATGCCGGAAAAACCGTTGCGCAGGTAGACGATACGAAGATTGAATATAGCCTGTTGAATTTTATGCTCCGCTATAACCAGGCGCAGATGCAGACTTACTATGGTTCGTTTTTGGGAACGGATTACTGGACCAGCTACGGGGAATCGTCCCGTGACGGCGTTCTGGAAGATCTGGAGACGATGATCCTGCTGGAGAAGCATATGGATGATTACGGCGTGAGCCTGAGTGATGAGGAGAAGTCTGCGGTTACGGAGGCGGCGACGGCGTTTATGGAAGCGAATGATGCGGAGACGCTGGAGGCGATGACGGCGACGCAGGAGATTGTGGAGCGTGTGCTGACGCTGTATACTGTTCAGAGTAAGATGTATTACGCGATTATTGCGGATGTGGATACGAATGTGACGGATGAGGAAGCGGCTCAGAAGACGGTGCAGTATGTCTTCTTCAGTACGGCAGATACCACGGACGATGATGGAAATACGGTAGCGCGCACGGATGAAGAGAAGGCGGAGATTAAGGCTCAGGCCCAGGAAGTGCTGGATGCTGTGAAGGCGGGCACGGATATGGATGAGGCTCTGGAAGCGGTCGATGACAGCAAGACTTCGTATACGACTTCTTATGGTGCGGACAATGGAACGCTGAATGATACGCTGAAGGAAGAGGCGGAGAAGCTGACTGAGGACGGCCAGGCGGCCGAGGAGGTCATCGAGACAGACAGCGGGTATTATGTCCTGAAGATGGTGACGCTCTTTGATGAGGAAGAGACGGATGAGTATAAAGAGACGATTATTTCCGAGAGAAAGAGCGATCTGTATTCTGAGGTGACGGACGGTTATCTGGAAGCGGCGACGGTTACGAAGAATGATAAGGTGCTGGAGAAGATGGATTTCGTGGATACGTGGGAGCTGAAGGTAGAGACGGAGTCCGAGGCTGAGACGGAAGATGTAAGTGAGGCAGAAACCGAGAGCGCGGTAGAGACGGAAGTTGTGACGGATGCGGCGGAAACAGAAACCGCATCGGAGAGTGAAACGGAAGTTGTGACGGATGCAGAGACTGACGCAGCGGAAACGGCAGCAGAGACTGAGACAGAGTCTGAAACCGCAGCAGAATAAAAAAGATCACCACTTGACAGCAGGGGCTGCCTGCTGTACACTAACACTGTAACAGGGGTGCTGGATGAAGTCCGGCTGAGATTAGAGCCTTATGCTCTTGACCCATAACCTGATCTGGATAATGCCAGCGTAGGGATCATACAGAAAGATTCAGATATGATTCGTCCGCCGGGCTTCCCGGCGGATTTTTTACGCAAAAACGGGCACACATTTGGCCCGAAATTGGACTGTCCATAAAAAATAAGGAGGAAACACAAAATGAACGCAAGCGTAGCAATCCAATCATTACCCGAAGCAAAAGACGACGAGGAACTGATCCGCATCGTAGACGAAGTCATCGACTACATCAAAAGCACTGGCCTGAACTATTATGTAGGGCCCTTCGAGACGGCCATCGAGGGAGACTATGACGAACTGATGGACATTGTAAAAGAATGCCAGCACATTGCGATCCGTGCAGGCGCACCGTCCGTAGCCGCTTACATTAAAGTGACTTACAAGCCCGAAGGAGATGTGCTGACGATTGAGAAAAAAGTTACAAAACACCACCAGTAAACTCTGGGCGCTGGCCGCGGTCGCCGCGCTTCTGGCCGTCTGGCAGATTGCGTGCAGCACGGGAATGATCTCGAAATTTATGCTGCCGTCGCCGGTGGATGTGGTGAAAGCCTTTATCGGGGATTTCCCGCTTCTGATGGAGAATCTGAAGGTGACGCTGATCGAGGCCTTTCTGGGGCTGGCCATCGGCGTGGCGCTGGGGTTTGTGATGGCGGCGGCCATGGATCGTTTTGACCGGCTGTACCAGGCGCTGTATCCGCTGGTGATTCTGACGCAGACGATTCCGACGGTGGCCATTGCGCCGCTTCTGGTGCTGTGGTTCGGCTATGAGATGACGCCCAAGGTTATCCTGATCGTGATCGTGACCTTTTTCCCGATCACGGTATCCCTGCTGGACGGTTTCCGTTCGGCGGACGTGGACACGATGAACCTGCTCCGGTCCATGGGGGCTACCAGGCTTCAGGTTTTCCGCTATGTGAAGCTGCCGGGTTCCCTGGGGGCGTTTTTTTCGAGCCTGCGCATTTCGGTTTCCTATGCGGTGGTAGGCGCGGTGATTTCCGAATGGCTGGGCGGCTTCAGCGGTCTGGGCGTTTATATGACAAAAGTAAAGAAAGCATTTTCATTTGATAAGATGTTTGCAGTTATTTTTCTGATTTCCGGCATCAGCCTGTTTCTGATGTGGCTGGTGGACGTATTGCAGAAAAAATGTATGCCATGGGAGGACAAAAAATGAAAAAGAGATTATTTGCGGCGTGTCTGGCCGGTGTGCTGGCCGTTGGGATGATCGGCGGCGGGCTGACCGCCTGCGCGGAAGAGACGAAGGACATTACCTTTGTGCTGGACTGGACGCCGAACACGAATCATACGGGGCTGTATGTGGCCCAGGCAAAGGGCTATTTTGAAGAGGCCGGGCTGAACGTGGAGATTGTGCAGCCGCCGGAAGACGGGGCGGAGCTGCTGGTTGCGTCCGGGAAAGCGGAATTTGGCGTTTCGTTCCAGGATACGATGGCTCCGGCGCTGATCGGGGATGCCGCGCTGCCGATCACGGCTGTGGCCGCATTGATCCAGCATAATACGTCCGGAATCGTTTCAAGGGCAGGCGAAGGCATGGATACCCCGAAAGGACTGGAAGGGAAGAAGTATGCGACCTGGGATCTGGAAGTGGAAAAGGCCATGATGCAGAATGTGGTAGAGGCTGACGGCGGCGATTTCTCGAAGGTGGAGCTGATTCCCAGCACGGTTACGGATGAGGTTTCCGCGCTTGAGTCGAAGTCGGTGGATGCGATTTGGATTTTCTATGCATGGGCCGGCATTGCCACGGAAGTGGCCGGACTGGATACGGATTATTTTGCTTTTAAGGATATCAATGAGGTATTTGATTATTATACCCCGGTTCTGATTGCGAACAATGATTTCCTGGCCGAAGACCCGGAGACCGCGAAAGCGTTTTTAAATGCGCTGAAAAAAGGGTATGAAGACGCCATTGCAGACCCGGAAGAGGCGGCGGAAATCCTGTGCGCCGCAGCGCCGGAACTGAGCGAAGACCTCGTTCTGGCAAGCCAGAAATACCTTGCCGACCAGTATAAAGCCGAGGTAGATCAGTGGGGCTACATTGACCCGGAAAGATGGAATGCGTTCTATAACTGGCTGAATGAAAACGGCCTGACCGAAGAGGAAATCCCGGAGAACACCGGATTTTCCAATGAGTATCTCCCGGAGTAGACTGAGGCGTTATGGCAGAATTAACGGTATCAAATGTGACGAAATCCTTTGACGGGGTGGAGATCATCAAGGATGTGAGCATCCATCTGCGGGACGGGGAGCTGGTGAGCCTGCTGGGGGCCAGCGGCGGCGGGAAGACCACGTTGTTTAACGTGATTTCCGGCCTTCAGCTCCCCGATCAGGGGAAGATTTTGATGGATGGCGAGGATATTACCGGGAAGCCGGGGAAGATCAGCTATATGCTTCAGAAGGATTTATTGCTCCCGTATCGGACGATTGAGGACAATGTGGCGCTTCCGCTGCTGATTAAAGGCGAGAAGAAGAAGGCGGCCAGGGAGAAGGTGCGGCCCTATTTCGAGGAGTTTGGGCTGGAGGGGACGCAGAAAAAGTATCCGGGCCAGCTTTCCGGAGGGATGCGCCAGAGGGCGGCGCTGCTTAGGACGTATATGTTTTCGGAGAAGATTGCGCTGCTGGATGAGCCGTTTTCGGCGCTGGATACGCTGACGAAGAGTGCGATTCATCAGTGGTATTTGGGGATTATGGAGCAGATTCATTTGTCGACGCTGTTTGTGACGCATGATATTGATGAGGCGGTTTTTTTGTCGGATCGGATTTATTTGCTGACGGGGAAGCCGGGGAGGATTACGGATGAGATTGTGGTGAGGGAGGAGAGGCCCCGGAGGGAGGAGTTCCGGGTGAGCGGGGCGTTTTTGGAGTATAAGAAGGAGATTTTGAAGAAGTTGTAGATAGAGCGACCAGGGCCTGACGAAGTTTAGAGAATATCTCTATACTTTGCCGGGTTCTTTTTCTTTGGGCGTTTCTACTTTTGCTCAAAATAGTTGCTGTGACGCTCATTTTGTGTAAATCTGAAAACATTCGTTTCTGTTTTTGCACAAAATGGTTGTAAATACTATCGTTTTGCGCTATAATAAAAACGAAGGCGGTGATAAGATGGATTTATATAAAGAGCTTGCGGCCATGCGCTGCTTTACGCGGGAGGAACTTGCCAAATTGATCGGTTCGGACAGTGCGGCAGCCTGGCAGATACGAAAGTTTTTAGAAAAAGGATATATTGAGCGAGTGCGCCGTGATTTATATGCGGTTATGAGTTTGGAAACCGGACAGCCGATTCCAAACCGTTTTCAGATTGCGTCCAGTGTGACGGCGGATGCGTGTGTTTCCCATCATAGTGCATTTGAATATTATGGCTACGCAAACCAGGTGTTTTACGAGGTGTATGTGGCAACAGAAAAGCGGGTACGACCATTTTCTTATGACGGGATTGATTATTACCCCGTGAGCTATCGGGGAACAGAAGGCGTTATGGAAATGGAAAATGACGTGCGTGTGACTTCCTTAGAACGGACGGTAATTGATGGTATTGCAGATTTTGAAAAAATTGGCGGCATTGAAGAACTGCTGCGTTGTATGCTGCTCATTCCATCTCTTTCACCGGAGTATCTGCTTTCTGCCTTGGATTTGTATCATTGCGGAAAACTTTATCAAAAAACTGGATATATCCTTGAAATGTTTCAAGAGGATTTGGGATTGCCGGATTCTTTTCTTGATGAATGTGAGAAACATTTGCCGGACAGCAAAACATATTTCAGCGCAGAAAAGGATGGATTTGTGATTCATAAGCGGTGGCGGCTTTTTGCCCCGGAAAATTTAAGGACACTGATTGATAAGGGGGTAAATGACTATGATGCAATATGACCGAATCACACTTGGACGGCAGGCAAAGGAACTTGGGTTTGTACGTGATACTTTAGAAAAAGTATGCCGGCTTGCGGATGTTTTAGCCTTCATGGAAAAAGACCCGCTGTTGTCAGACAGTCTTGCGCTCAAAGGCGGAACGGCAATCAACCTTACGATTTTTGACCTGCCCCGGCTGTCGGTTGATATAGACCTTGATTTCTCAAAAGAGGTTGAACGTGCGGCTATGCTGGAGGAAAGAAAAAAGATTACAGAACATATCCAGAAATATATGACTGCGGCAGATTATCAGCTTAGCGCCAAATCAAAACAGTATCATGCGTTGGACTCTTTTGTTTATGAATATGTGAATGCCGGAGGGATGAAGGATAATCTGAAAATTGAGATCAATTATATGCTTCGGGTTCATATCCTTCCCATGTCCAAGAGGCGGGTAAATCTGCCCTGGCAGAAAGAACCTCTTACCGTATTAAGCGTTGATCCTCTTGAAATTTTTGGAGCTAAGATCGTAGCGCTTTTAAGCCGGACCGCAGCCAGGGACTTATATGATATTTTCAATCTGCAAAAGTATGGATTGTTTGACGAGAGCGAAGAACCGCTGTTACGCAAGTGCGTTGTGTTTTATAGCGCTATTGCGGCAGAGAAAGCACCGGAATGTTTTGCTTTCGATCATATCATGCAGCTTGCTCCGCAGAGGATCAAAACGGATCTGATTCCGGTTCTGCGCCGTGGAGAACATTTTGACCTGGAATCTGCACAGAAAAAAACGATGGAATATTTGAAAGGTTTTCTGCTTCCTGAAAACAGCAGCGAACTTGAATTCTGGCATTCATTTAATAATCAGGAGTACCGCCCCGATCTGTTGTTTCTTGATGATGAATTTCTGGATAGAATCAGACGGCATCCTATGGCACTTTGGAAATGTGGCGGCAGAGAAAAAAGCGGTCCGAAGAATTGAAACTACATAAAACCGTAAAAGATCTGTCCATAGGGCAGCTACTTTTTAACCTTTCCATCGTTCCATTCCCAGACGGGAACGGTAGAAGTTCCAGGTTCGGATGAAATTTCGCCGATGTTGTTTGAGGTACTGGAAAGATTTGGGGAAAGGTATGGGATTCCAGCTTTGAAGGAGAAGAGTTAAGCTGTCGGAAGACTTCTTCCAGGGCCTGTGGCTTAAGCTTATCCCGCTGCTGGTTTAGGGCAGACAGAGAAGGGGCATCACACTGGGAGTCAAAGAAATCGACGAATTCATTTCCTGTGCTGGAAGCTCCCTGGGAAACGAGGATTTAATTTGATTAAAAAATATGACAAAACCTCCTTGGATTAGAATGACATGATTGGTTCTAATACCAAGGGCCGCTCTCGCTGTATGAACAGCAACAACATTTCACGAATGGTATAGGTTGACGCACGAATGGTCGTTTCAGTCTGCTCGAAAATATGATAAAATATCTCTGAATAATTATGCAGGAAATGAGAAACATCCTCAAAATTTTTCATAAAGAGACTTGAGAGCAATGCTGACTGGTGCCGGAATCAGACAGGATAAGCCTGTCTATTTTTAATATTACGCAGTATGGCGGCAGGCCGGATGCATGAACACGCGCCGGGGTTTGCTGCTTTTTTGTTTCGTTTATCGGAAGGAGGGGGGAGCAAAATGAGGATTGCCCTATGTGACGATGACCGGAGGGAGCGGGAACTGTTTCTTCATGCCCTCCACGGGTGGGATCCCACCCAGCAGCCGGAATGCTTTTCCGACGGAGCCTCTTTTCTGGAGGCGGCCAGGATGGAACCGCCTTTTGATATCGCATTCCTGGACATCTACATGCCGGGAGAAGACGGCATGGATGTGGCTGGGGCGCTGCGGGAGATCTCACCGGAAACCGGCGTCGTGTTCGTCACCATCAGCGAAGCCCATGCGGTGGACGCCTTTTCTCTCCATGCCCTGCACTACCTGGTGAAGCCGGTGACGACGGAGGGCGTGGCGGAGTGCTTCCGCCGCCTGACACAGATCCAGACGAAAAAACGCAGGGAGCTGACCCTATCCTCCGGACGGGAGAGCCGCACGGTGTACCAGGACGAAATCCTGTACATCCAGAGCGACAGACACGCCAAGGAAATACATCTGACCGGCGGGCGGCGCATCCGGGTGTGGATATCGATGGAGGAGCTGGAAGAAAAGCTGGATGGAACTTTCTTAAGGTTAGGCCGCAGCGCCATCGTCAACATGGAACAGATCGAGCAGATGGGCACGGAAAGCTGCCTTTTGCGGAACGGAATCCGGCTGGAGTTTTCACGCCGGGAGCGCGCCGCCGTAAGGGCGGCTTATGACAACTACCTGTTCGCCCGGCTTTCCAGGCAGGGCGGTTTTGGCGGGGGGGGGTGAAACCATGAGCTTTTATTTCCGCCATGCGGCGGGCTTTTTCCTCCAGCTTGCTCCCTGCGGAGTGCTGTGTTTCCTGCCCTTTTCCGAGGGCGTGTTCCGCTGGCCGAAACGGCGGACGATGGGCGCAGTCACCCTTTGCGAGCTGCTGCTGGCGCTGCTGTTCCCGCTGGTCCTGCGGGCCACCCGGTTCCAGCAGCTCACCGGGAACCTGTATATGCTCGGTGCGGTGCTGCTGCTGGCAGCGGCGTACTTTCGGCTCCTGCGGGACGCTTCGGCCAAAAAGCTGCTGGTGCTCTTTCTGGTGATGTTCTATGCTCTGACCCAGTATTGCGCGGTGATACTGGCCCTCCCCCTGGTCAATGGCGGCGTGTTCAGCAGCGAGATGTATACCCTCCGCTGCCTGCTGCTCTGGGCCGTCACTACGGCGGTGATGTTCCCCGTCGGGGTGCTGGTGTCCCTGAAAATCGTCCGGGACTACCTGGCGGAGATCGCGCCGGAGCACATGGGGCGGGATTTTGTGTGGGTCATGTTTTTCACTGTGGCCTACTTTGCCCTGATCATCCGTTACAATACACTGATTGATTACTCCAGGCCTGATCAGATCATCCTTTTCGCACCGCTGCTGCTTCTGCTGTTTTGGCAGCAGGGCCTGGCCTGGTGGCTGCTCCTGCGGGAATCTGTGCGGCGCAGACGGGACGCTGAGCAGCAAAAGGCTCTGGAAATCCAGCAGCTTCAATACGATAACCTTACCCGTGAGATGGAAAATGCACGGCGGATGCGCCACGATATGCGCCACTACCTGAACGGTCTGGCTGACCTGATGGAGCAGGGCAAGACGGCGGAGATGAAGAAATATTTAAGCGAAGTCATCGGCCAGACAGCCAGCCGTGAAAATACGGTCTATTGCAAAAACCCTACGGTCAACGGTCTGCTGCAATACTATGCGGGACTGGCAGCGGAGGCGGGCATCCGCTGTGAGATTCAGGCGAACTGTGGGGAGCTGAGCATTTCTCCTGCCGATTTAACGGTACTATTTGGAAACGCTATGGAAAACGCCATCCGCGCCTGCAAAGCTTTCTCAGAGGGCCGCTGGCTCCGGGTACAGGCGGGAGTTATCGGCGGAAGCCTGGCGATACAGATTGAAAACCCCTGCGCCGGTGCTCCCCCTTCCGGGCTTTACCGGTTGGAGGACGGTTTTCTCCCGGCGGCGGCCTTTTTAAGCGTCCGTTCCGGCGGCGGCTACGGCCTGAGAAGTATTGAGCATACGGCGGGGAAGTACGGCGGCGACGCCCGGTTCCGATATGACGAAACCACACACATCTTTACTATCCGTATCCGGCTGAACCTTTACCCGGATGCGCTTAAATAGAAAGCATCGAAAAAAGGAGGTATCCATACATATGAAGCAAGAAACCAGGGGACAGGGAGTGACCCTTTCCCGGAGGACGCTGGGAACCCTTCTCATCCTCGTCCTGCTGCTGATCGCCGGGGGTGTGATCTTGGGGCTGAACTGGCAGAACTGGTTCGGCGGGGAGGAACCGGCCGCAAGTCAGTTCACCCCGAATCTGGATTCAGATGCCCAGGACTGGACAGGTGAGGAACTGGAGGATAAGTCGGAGGGCGAAAGCGTGGGCATCAAGATTCCCGGTTATCCCTCTATTACCATCCCGGCGGACGAGTCGGAGGTTACTCTGTCCCTCTTAAACCCGGAGGGCAACCCTTGCTATTTTACCTTTGAGCTGGTTTTGAGTGACACGGACGAGGTGCTTTATACCTCCCAGATGGTGGCTCCCGGCCAGGTCATCACAGACGTTACCCTGAGCCGGGCTTTACCCGCCGGGGAATATAACGCGGTCATCCGTATCAGCACAGCCTCTTTGGAGGATGGCAGCGCTATGAATGGCGCGAATGTGGAGACGGTTCTCATCGTACAGTAAGGAGGTGTGAGAATTTGAACAAAAAACGATTGCTTTCCCTGCTTTTAAGCCTTGCGTTGGTGCTTTCCCTGTTTCCGGCGCCGACGATGGCTGAAGGGGAAAGCGCAGACCCGGAAGAAATCCTCTGTACCCGGAGTGAGGACTGCGCCGCGGCGGAGCATGAGGAAGGCTGTCCGCTGTTAAACATTGTGGAGAATCCCACGGAAGAAGCCCAGCCGGAAGCTACGGGACTGGAAGCCACGGAGTCGGTGGAAACGGAATCAGCAGCGACGGAGCCGGTGGAAACGGAACCAGTAGTGACG
>JAUNPS010000032.1 GCA_030536575.1 Eubacteriales bacterium
TAGGCCCTGTTCTATGCCTTGTTTCAAACCTTTTTCTAATCCGCGCTGCATAGCCCTCCTTTCCGCTTCTTCTATCTCGTCTTGAAACAACTCTCGAATAAAACTATCCATGCTCTCTTCCTCCTTAAACATTTCATAATTTGCATCAACAACAGCCCTAATGACCGATTCATATAAACGGTTTCGGTCATGTTTTTGATATTCCGAAAACAGCTTGTCCACCAGAGAAGCACTCTCCAGATGATCAGTCAGGCTTCTCAGCCACGGGTTCTCCTCTTCCAAAAGCATCTCCGTCACAATAAACTGAATCGGAATCCGATCTCCTTTCACATAATAGATGCCTGGTTCGACCGCCTCGGTCTCATAGCCCAGTTCTTCCCGAAAATACTGGAACAATTTCTCCGGATAGTGACTGCCTACCATCGTAATCGTCAGCTCCGTGATCGGGATACGGTTCTCTCCCGGCGCATCCGCCTTATAAAAGTAGGTGTAACCGTATATCTTAAAGAAATCGTCAACACCCATATAGTCTTTCGGACTCTTGTACTCCATAATATTGTACTTTCGAAAAATTCTTCCTATGTTTTTAAAAATCGGCAGCTCTTTTTCCTTCTTGATGATCAGCGTGTCCATTCGCATGGGCTTTGTTCCAAGCTGATGCTCACTCTCAAAGATCAGATTCTCCGCTTCCTCTGCCAGTTCGATCTGAATTCCTGCGAAAAATGCAGGATGCCACTGAAGCGCCTTTCTCGCCTTCCGCTTTTTTCGCTCTTCTTCCATCCAAAACCTCCTTTGATTCCGTTTCCAGGAGGTTCCGCTTATCGGAAACTCCTGCTGTAAATGGGATTTCAAGCATGAATTTTCCGATAATAAGATGTGATTTCAGAACGCCGGCCGACACCTTTCGACAGGTTTCGAGCAGAACCGACACGGCAAAATAGAAAAATATGCTTTGTTTTATTATAGCATTGCAAAGTAAAACTGTAAAGTTCTTTTTTTAAAAAATTCTCGTTCTGTCTGAACAGTATCGTCCAATCTTCTCTTGCAAGAACCGCCATTGTCAGTTATAATAGACCCATCCGCAGTCTGCGGCCGACACGTCAAGAAAGAAAGGAAGAAACCAAACATGGCACAGAACCCAATCGTAACCATTACCATGGAAAACGGCGACACCATGAAAGCCGAGTTATACCCGGAAATTGCACCAAACACTGTAAATAACTTCATCAGCCTCGTAAAGAAAGGCTTCTACGACGGCCTGATTTTCCACAGAGTCATCGAGGGCTTTATGATCCAGGGCGGCTGCCCGAACGGCACCGGCATGGGCGGCCCCGGCTACTCCATCAAAGGAGAATTTCTCCAGAACGGCTTCCCCAATTCCTTGCAGCACACGCCGGGCGTCCTCTCCATGGCCAGAGCCATGCATCCCAATTCCGCCGGCTCCCAGTTCTTCATCATGCATGAAACCTCCCCGCACCTGGACGGCTCCTACGCCGCTTTCGGCAAGGTAGCGGAAGGCCTGGATGTGGTGAATAAAATCGCCGGAACCGCTACGGATTACCAGGATCGTCCTTTGAGTCCCCAGGTGATCCGCTCCATGACCGTGGAAACCTTTGGCGTGGAATATCCGGAACCGGAGAAATGCTGATCTTTTCGCTGCACCCTGCTTCGATTCGAACGAAGTAGGTGCCGTCAGGGCTTGGCTATCCGGTGTATTACGCGCATAAATACAGAAAAGGCAGGCTGCACGCCTGCCCTTTTTCTTTATTTCTTTAAAATGCCTTCCCGTCACATCCGCATACTTTCATTCTGCCCTTTACCAGCTCCGTCACGGCCGCCATTCCGACTTTCCCAAGAGCCTTCGGATCAAAGGTGTCCGGCTTTTCCGCCAGAAGCTTCTTGCCCGCGCCCGTATAAGCGGCGCGCAGCTCCGTCGCAAAATTCACTTTACAGATCCCCCGTTTTACGCAATCGCTGACGTCTTCATCCGTCAAGCCCGAAGCCCCGTGCAGTACCAGCGGGATATCCACGACCTTCCGAATCTCTGAAAGACGCTCTTTATCCAGTACCGGAGTGCCGATATAGAACCCATGTGCGGTTCCGATCGCCACCGCCAGAGAAGTGATTCCCGTCCGCTCCGCAAACTCCTTCGCTTCCTGGGGATCGGTATTCGTGTCTGCATCTGCCTCCAGATCGTCCTCTTTCCCGCCTACTTTTCCAAGTTCCGCTTCTACCGGGATACCGGCGGCCAGTCCTACATCTGCCACTTTCTTGCTGACTGCAATGTTCCCTTCGAAGTCTTCTTTCGAACCGTCGATCATGACGGAAGTATAACCGGCCTTGATGGCCTGAACAGCCAGTTCGAAGCTGCTGCCGTGATCCAGGTGTAAGCAAACCGGTACGCTCGCCTTTTTCGCCTCTGCGGCAACGATGGCGGCATAGGTCTCCAGCGTGCCGTATTTCACGGTCGACGGCGTGGTCTGCAGCATGACCGGAGCCTTTAACTCCTCAGCGGCTGCGATGACCGCTTTCACCATTTCCATGTTTTCCACATTAAAAGCGCCTACGGCATAGCCGCCTTTCTGGGCTTTTTCCAGCATTTCTTTCGATGTTACTAAGGGCATAATCTGATTCCTCCTGTTTTTTAGGCTCCTGGGTTACTCAGTGACGGCAGACCGGACAACACGTAATCCTGCCAGGCCGGGTGCTCTTTTTCCTTCGTCCGCCTGCGTAATTTCTAACCCCGATTATACGCCAGAATTTTCATTTTGTCTACACAAAATGAAACGGTTCGCTCATTTTTCTCCGCTGCCGGATGCGGCATCCCGGAGCAGTGCAATCTCCTCCGCCCATCCTGCGTCGTCATTGGGCGTCTCCAAAACAAACGGAAGGCCCTGCAGCGCCGGATGCCGCGCGACTGCCTTCAAAGCCTCCAGGCCAATGCATCCTTCTCCGATTTTCGCATGGCGGTCTTTATGGCTTCCCAGCCCGTTCATGCTGTCATTGATATGGACTGCTTTCAGCCGCTCCAGGCCGATCTTCTGATCGAATTCTTCGATAACCTGATCCAGACTACCCACAATGTCATAGCCGCCGTCCCAAATGTGGCAGGTATCCAGGCAGACGCCCATTTTCTCCGAAAGCTCCACCCGGTCTAAAATTGCCCGGATCTCTTCGAAATTCCGCCCTACTTCCGAGCCCTTTCCGGCCATGGTCTCCAGGAGAACTATGGTGGTTTGCTCCTGTTTCAGCGAATGGTTCAGAAGTTCTGCAATCAGGCGGATTCCTTCCTCGCTGCCCTGTCCCACGTGGCTTCCCGGATGGAAATTGTAATAATTGCCGGGCGTATATTCCATGCGTGCCAAGTCCTCTGCGAAAGCGCGGAATGCAAAGTCCCGCACCTCTGGCTTTGCGCCGCAGGCATTCAAAGTATAGGGCGCATGGGCCACAATTTTCCCGAATTTGTGCTCCTCCGCCAGCTTTAAAAATTTTTTGACGTCTGTTTCGTCGATTGGCTTTGCATTTCCGCCCCGCGGGTTCCGTGTAAAAAATGCAAAGGTGTCTGCGCCAAGCTTCAGCGCCTGTTTTCCCATGGCTTCATAGCCTTTCGCAGATGATATGTGGCTTCCTATGTAAATCATTCTTAACTCCTTTCGTTTTCTTTCTTCTATCACGATTCGCGCCTTCGGCATTTGCTGCTGCTCTGCGGCTATTGTGACCGTCATTCGCCGCTCGCCGATAAGAAGAAAGCTTCCTGTGCGCTCATTATATCATAGGAAGCATTGGGTTGCCAGCCTGCATTTTCTTTCGAAAATACTTGGCATGGAACAGCCTGGCATTTATAATGAACTTAATGAAGGGATTTTGAAGGAGAAATGCGTATGAACCGACTCGTTTTCCTCGGTGACAGCATCACCGATTCGAACCATCTCTGGCTCGCCGACGGCCGCGGCCTGGGAGATGGCTACGTGCATTACCTTGCAGAAAAGTTAGAAGAAAGGGAGCCGTCGATCCGCATCTGGAACAAAGGGCAGGATGGTTTTACGTCCGCGGCGGTTTTACGCTCTCTGGATTTTAATTGCTTGAAACTGCGTCCGGATACGGTAAGCCTGCTCATTGGGGTCAATGATGTGGCTGTGGCAAAAAGCGGGACTGGTTCGCTGGAATCTTTAGGGTTTCGGGAGCAGATCCATGAAATTTTGGAGCGGATCTTGGAATGCGGTACAGAGCGGATTTTCTGTATGGGGCCTTTTCTGTTTTCTTCGCCCCAGAAATTTTGCTCCTGGTTTCCGGATATTAAAAAAGCGGAAGATTTATTCTGGCAGGAGGCCGAGTTCTTCCATCTTCCGTTTCTGCCGCTTCATGAGACTTTAAATCAGGCTGCCGCGCAGTTTGGCATACACGCAGTCACAACGGACGGGATTCATTTAACGTCTCTGGGCCATCAGCTCCTCGCGGAACTCTGGATGGCGCATTTTCTGTAATTCATAGGGCAAAAATGTTCTGCAATCGATATCATCCTGGATGCAAAAAGGCTGCCGGAAACGAAAATCCAGCAGCCTCTCATTTTCTCTTATACCAGCTCGATCAATACTTCCATCGCGCCGTCACCACGACGCTGGCCGATCTTCACGATTCTGGTGTAACCGCCATTGCGGTCTGCATACTTCGGAGCGATCTCGGTAAACAGCTTGTCTACCATGTCTACTTCCTTGGTGTTTTTCTTCTTTCCGGCAGCTTCGGTCGGAACTTCTTTTACCGGGTACAGAACCTTCAGCATCTGTCTTCTTGCGTGCAGTCTGGAGGGCGCGTCTTTCTTGATCTCTTTCTGTACTTCATCGTATACGGTTACTTTCTTGCCGTCTACAACTTCTTTTACGCGCTTGCCGTCTTTGTCCTTGCGGGCAACTTTGGCGGTAACGGTAACGGTTTCGTAGTTGTCTTTTTCACGAACCGCCATCGCGATCAGGCCTTCCGCAACTTTGCGGATTTCTTTTGCCTTCTGCTCGGTGGTGCGGATTTTTCCGTGATATAAAAGAGCGGTAACCTGACTGCGGATCAGGGCCTTTCTCTGGCTTGCAGTTCTGCTAAGTTTTCTATAACCTGCCATTTTCTTTTTCCTCCATTTGTGGAACACTCCGGAATGCTCTTCGGGCTTACTTCCGGAATGCTTTGTTTTCCATAAATTGTGATTATTCGTCGCTGGAATCCAGCGGAACCTTCCCGAACGTTAGCAGTTCGGGAAGTATCACCCTATCGACTATTCGTCGCTGGGATTTAGCTGTAACCCCAACTCTTTCAACTTCCCTAATACTTCTTCCAGGGATTTTCTTCCCAGATTCCGAACCTTCATCATATCGTCAGAGGTTCTGTTGCACAGTTCCTCAACGGTATTGATCCCGGCCCGTTTCAGGCAGTTGTAGGAACGAACCGACAGCTCCAGCTCGTCGATGTTCATTTCCAATACTTTTTCTTTCTCGTTATCTTCTTTCTCGATCATGACTTCTGCAGATTTCGCATTCTCTGA
Source organism: Eubacteriales bacterium (assembly GCA_030536575.1). Taxonomy (GTDB): domain Bacteria; phylum Bacillota; class Clostridia; order Lachnospirales; family Lachnospiraceae; genus Limivivens. The sequence goes on from JAUNPS010000032.1 coordinate 5,528, forward strand.
CAGGTCGATGAACAGATTCAGATGTACGCTTAATACCTTTGCTGCCAGGCTGACTGCCTCATCCGGAGCCAGCGTGCCGTTCGTATAGACATCAAGGGTCAGCTTGTCATAATCGGTAATCTGACCGACACGGGTATTTTCCACGCTCAGATTTACGCGCTCAACCGGTGTATAGATCGAATCCACCGCGATCACGCCAATCGGCATGTCCTCCGTCTTACCCTTCTCAGCGCTTACATAACCTCTGCCTTTGGTAATGGTCAGCTCCATGTACAGCTTGCTGTCAGCGCCGCCGTTTAACGTGGCAATGACCTGATCCGGGTTCAAAATCTCGATATCCTGATCCGCCTGGATGTCGGCGCCGGTCACAACGCCTTCCCCTTCGAATTCGATATAGGCAACCTTGGCTTCGTTTGTCTCACTGGAGTTTTTGATGGCCAGCGATTTGAGGTTCATAATAATTTCAGTGACATCTTCCTTAACACCAGGAATGGAACTGAATTCATGCAGTACACCTTCGATTTTTACCTGGCTGACAGCGGCTCCCGGCAGCGAAGAGAGCATAATTCTCCGCAGAGAATTTCCCAGAGTTGTACCATAGCCTCTCTCCAGCGGTTCACAGACAAATCTTCCGTATTTTTTATCCTCTGAAATTTCAGCTATCTCAATTTTCGGTTTGTTAAAATCGAACACTTCTATGCCCCTCCTTTTGGGTTTCCATGGTTTGAGGGTAACGATCTCACTTTAATTATTTGGAATACAGCTCGACGATCAGCATTTCGTTTACCGGAACGTCGATGGCTTCTCTTGCCGGAGTTTCCTTTACGGTGCCTTTCAGGTTTTCCTGATCCGCTTCCAGCCATTCCGGAACCAGTCTTGCGCCGGTTACTTCCAGAATGTCTTTGTATCTCTGAGAGCCTTTGGCTTTTTCTTTGATTTCGACAACGTCGCCTGCTTTTACCAGGTAGGACGGAATGTTTACGCATTTGCCGTTTACCAGGACGTGCTTGTGGTCAACGATCTGTCTTGCTTCTTTTCTGGTTCTGGCGAAGCCCAGACGGAAGATGACGTTATCCAGTCTGGTTTCCAGCATAACCATCAGGTTTGTACCGGTCATGCCCGGCATTTTTTCCGCTTTTTCGTAGTAGTTGCGGAACGGTTTTTCCAGAACGCCGTAGATGAATTTTGCTTTCTGTTTTTCTCTGAGCTGTAAGCCGTACTCGCTTACTTTCCGGTTTGCTCTTTTTAATTCTCTGGTAGATTTTTTATCAATGCCCAGGTAGATCGGATCTAAGCCCAGGGATCTGCATCTTTTAAGAACAGGAACTCTGTTTACTGCCATCTTTTTATCCTCCTAATTAGACTCTTCTGCGTTTTGGCGGGCGGCAGCCGTTGTGCGGCACCGGGGTTACGTCACGGATGCTGGTTACTTCCAGGCCGCATGCCTGAAGTGCACGGATCGCTGCTTCACGTCCGGAACCCGGACCTTTTACCATAACGTCTACAGTCTTAAGACCATGAACAAGAGCTGCTTTGGTAGCAGTTTCTGCTGCCATCTGAGCTGCATACGGAGTAGATTTCCTTGAACCTCTAAATCCCAGACCACCGGCACTTGCCCAGGATAATGCGTTTCCTTCTGCATCGGTCAGGGTGACGATGGTGTTATTGAAGGACGACTGGATATGTGCCTGTCCGCGTTCAACGTTTTTCTTTACGCGCTTTTTTGTCACTTTTTTCGCAACTTTTTTAGCCATATTAAACTAACCTACTTTCTCGAATTATCTTCCTATTTATTTTTTCTTGTTAGCAACAGTTCTCTTCGGGCCTTTTCTGGTTCTGGCGTTGGTCTTGGTCTTCTGACCACGAACCGGAAGGCCTTTACGGTGACGGATACCTCTGTAGCATCCGATTTCCTGCAGTCTCTTGATGTTCAGCGCAACTTCTCTTCTCAGATCACCTTCTACGGTGTATTCGGAGTCGATGACGTCACGGATTCTGGATACTTCTTCGTCGGTCAGATCTCTGACACGGGTATCCGGATTTACGTTTGCTTTTTCCAGGATTTTTCCTGCGCTTACTCTACCGATTCCATAGATGTAAGTTAAGCCGATTTCTACACGTTTTTCTCTTGGTAAGTCTACACCAGCAATACGAGCCATGTATTTTTCCTCCACTTTTCTGTAAGACAGCGCAGTTTTGCAGCCCGTGCGGGATGGCACGTCTGAAATGTTGTGCGAAATTACGCTTCTTATATTATATTGTCCCAAATTGAGGCTGCGTGAATGGGATTCCGCAACCCAGCCGGAATACGGTACGCTTCCGGCCTTTCCGTATCATCCCGGTATGATGGATGATCCGGTACTTAAGCAATATACGACGAATCGGTAAACGAATAATCATATATTGTTATCAGTATGACAACACCGCCTGGTGGTTCATACTGCAGCCGCATCAAAGTTTACACATAACAGGTTTTCGTGGGGGATTAGCCCTGGCGCTGTTTGTGTTTCGGGTTTTCACAGATGATTCTGATACTGCCCTTTCTCTTAATGACTTTGCACTTTTCGCAAATTGGTTTAACAGATGAACGAACCTTCATGGTAATCCTCCTTTCCTGCTTTTGCACCCTTTTGGGCATATTAAGGCACAAAAAAATAAGCCTTCACAAAAAGTTCGACTCACATTATAGCACGCATTTATTGGATTTGCAAGGGTTTTTTTGTATTTTTCGGGTGCACGGGGCGGCGGGATCGGTACTGTTCACGCCTGCGCCAATCTTGAGTATTTTTTGCCACGTAATCATAACCGGACGCCACCGTGCCGTCGAAAACCTTTCGGGGAACGGGGCAACGTCATCGCCAAACTTCCCCTAACTGCGACTAAGACGCTCAGGAGAGCCTTCCTACTTCATGCGCCCTGCCATGCGAGCATGGTATCCGATTCACCGGAAAGCCTTAGGAAGGGCGATCTCGACATTCTTCCTTGCCGTGTACGGCACGCCTGCATCTCCGTTGGAAACGGAGATGTAGGTGAAGTGCGTCCCTCGAAACACGTCCCCGAAATCTTTCCGCCTTCCCGATGGCTGCATAATCGCGGACTGGCAAGCACCGAAAAGCTGACGGTGGTGTGAACCGCGGGCGGGCGGAATCCGCCGCCCCGCGCGCTGCTCACCCTTTCACCGCTCCCAGCGTCACACTCGCTAAAAACTTATCCTGGAAAAGCAGGAAAATAATGATGAGCGGTATCGTAACGATCGTACATCCGGTCAGTACCAGTTCCCATGGAACCGCGTATAGGTTATCGCCAACGCTCAGTTTTGGAAGGATGACCATGATCGGGAGGTATTCGGTTTTGGAGATAAACATTTTTGGAAGGAGGTATTCGTTCCATTTGGAGAGGAAGACCAGGATTGCCAGGGCGCCGTAGACGGGTTTGGAAACGGGCGTCACGATTTTCGTGAAAATTGTCCACTGGTTCGCGCCCTCGATCCGGGCGGATTCGATTAGGGCATCGGGGATTGTCTCCATATTTTTCCGGAACATGAACATTGCAAAGACGTTCGCAATTCCGGTGACGATCTGTACGCGGTAGGTATTCAGCCAATGGATGCGGGAATACATCAGGTACAGCGGCGTCAGGTTCAGTTCCTGGGGAACCATCATGGTCATCAGGAACATGACGAACAGGATATTTTTTCCGGGGAAAGTGAATTTCGCGAAGGCGTACCCGGCCATGGCCGCCAGCACGATTGCGATCAGCGTGTAGACCGTGCTGACAAAAAGCGAATTCAGATAGGTACGCATGATCGTCCCGGAATTGTAATTCCAGAGGCTGACGTAGTTTTCCAAGCTCCAGGTTTCCGGCAGGCTTACGGAGTTATGCAGAAGCTCAGCGCTGGATTTGAAGGAGCCCATCACCATAATATAAACTGGAAACAGGCTGATGAATCCCCAGAAAAGCAGGATTGCGTGGGTAACGACCGCGATGGGCTTGATCTTTTTCCGTTTTCGTTTCTTCATCCGTCTTCACCTCCCAGAAGCTTCATTTCGACCAGGGTAATGGCCAGGATAATGATTACCAGGAACCACCCCGCCGCGGAAGCCATCCCGAAGTTTCCTCCGTAGACATTCGTCGTAATCAGGTTAATATAAGGAGCCAGCGACAGCGACACTTCATTATTTGAGAGCAGGGTATTCGGCTCCGTATAGAGCTTCAGCGCCCCAATCGCATAGGTGATAAAGGTCAGCATAAACGTCGGTTTCATCAGCGGAATCAGCAGATAACGCAGGCGCTGCCAGGGCCCCGCCCCGTCCACAATCGCCGCCTCTTCCACATCCTCGCTCACCGTCGTCAGCCCGGCCAGGAAAATAATAAAATACCATCCGATCCCCCGCCAGGTAATCAGGGCCACCACCGGCCATCTTTCATATTTCACATTCGTCAGGAACGGGATATCCGTCCCCAGCATCTGGTTGATCACACCCACATCCCCGGCGAAGATCAGCTTAAATACCAGCGCCGACGCCACCACCGCACAGATCTGAGGCATGAAAATAATCGGTTTATAAAAGTTCTGGAACCTCTTTACGGTTTTCGACCGCATGGTAACGGCCAGCAAAAAGGCGATCACCATCGTCGGCACAAAACTGAAGATAAAATAAAACAGCGTATTTTGCAGGCATTTCCACATTGTCCGGTAAGTCAGCAGGCTCTTGTAGTTCGAAAGCCCCACAAAAGTTGCCGTGCCATACCCTTTATATTTGTAAAAACTCAGGACAAACGAATAGATTGCAGGAAACAGAAACGTCACCACATAAATCAGAATAAACGGCAGCAGAAACAGATACGGCGTTAAAATCCCTTTTCTCTTTTTCTTCCCCCTTTTCATCCGTCCACCTCCTTTTTTCAAACGGCCCTGCTAAAAAACAGGGCCGCCGTTTCATGCATTATTGATAAGGATTCCCAATCTGGTTTTTCAGATCCGCATCCGCCGACTCCAGCGCCGCATCCAGCTCCAGCGCGCCGTCCAGATACTGGGTCAGGTAATCGCCGATAATCGTCAGCTCCTGGGAAGAGCAGGGATTGTACGGGTAAACGCTGAACACTTCCAGGGCTTCGAAATAGCCGGACATGTCGCCGAAATAGTCGCTGTTCAGGTAATGCTCGTCTTCCGCCGCGGATTTCAGAGGCGGAATCTTTCCGGTACGGTCATAAATGGCCTTCTGGATCTCCGCATCACAAGCATATTTCGCCAGGACTTCCGCCGCCAGCTCCGCATGGGGCGCGTTTTTCGGAATGACCCAGATTCCGCCGCCGGATTCACTTCCTGCCGCAATCTCTTCCGGCCAGGGCGCTACCGCCCATTTCCCGGCGTTTTCCGGCGTCCAGTTGATCAGATGGTCTTTCATCCAGCCGCCCAGAAGCTGGGAAATCAGCGTGTCGTCAGAGAAGGCTGCCTGCCAGTCCGCGCTCCATTCCACAATGTCGGAAAAAGCGCCGCTGTCTTTCAGCTTTTTCAGGTTTTCGAATGCTGCCCGCACGCCTTCGTCCTCCGCACAGTGGTAATTTCCTTCTTCGTCGCAGAAGGTGCCGCCCGTTGCGCAGAGCATCATGGTCAGGTCATAATTGTTCAACGGGGTGCCGTAGTTTTCCAGATAGCTGTCTGGATAAGTCTCGCTGATCGTCTGTGCCGCCGCAATGAAATCGTCCATCGTCTTCACTTCCGCTACATCGATACCGCATTCCTCGAAAATATCGGAACGGTAGAACCAGATTTTCGGCTTGATCTCATGGATGGCCGCATAGTAGACACCATCGTAGGTCATCAGCTCTTTGGCCGCGTCGATAATATCCTCTTCATAAGGCGCAATGGCCGTTCCCAGGTCATACAGCACGCCCGCCGCCGCGAATTCCGCAAACTGTGTATAATTCAGGCGGATCATATCCGGAAGTTCTTCCCCGGAGGCCAGCATCAGCCGGAAGCGCTCCGCCACATCCGCGTCGCCGGAGCCGCCCAGTTCCACGGACAGTTCGATGCTATCGGCGTATTCCGGGCTGTTTTCCAGGAAAATGTCATTGTTCGGGACATAGTCGTCGATGCTGCCCCACACCATCATACGCAGTACGGTCTTTTCCTCCGCAAAGCCAGTGGTTCCTGCTGCAAGGCCTGCCGTCAGGGACATTGCCGTAATGAGTGCCATGATTTTTCGTTTTTTCATGCGTTCTTCCTCTCTTTCTGTTTGAAATCATCACATCGTTTTAACTGAAACAGGGAATCTTCCCCGTTGTCAATTCGTCCTAAATAGAGATTTCCGTCCCGATCCGCTCCGATGGAATGGATATTCCCGAAACAGCCCGGATAACCGATTTCTCCGATCTGCCGTCCGTCCAGATCCAGTATCCGCACACATCCGTCCCCGTCGCACAAATACATTTGCGCTCCAAAACCGCATACTTCGGAAGGATAGCCCACGTCCTCGATTCTGGTCAGATACGTTCCTTCTTTGTCATAAATCTGTACCAGGAAATTTTCCCGGTCGCAGATCCACAGCCGCTCTTTTGAATCAATGGCAATGGAATGGGGAAGCCGGAATTTTCCCGGTTCCCGTCCTGGCCCGCCCCAGGTGCGGAGCAAGGTTCCTTCCGCCGTAAAGCGGTGGACTGCCGTGTTCCCGTACCCGTCCGTACAGTAGAGGTCGCCCCAGGGGGCCTGCACCATGCGGGTCGGCCGGTTGAAGGGGGCTGCTGCCTGTTTGTTCGTGTACAGGTCGTGGGGCCAGCGGACGGACGGGTCATAGCCGCTGTCGCTCGCGACGCCTTTTTCGCCCAGCATTCCCAGCACCTTTCCCTGCGCGTCCAGATGGTAAACGACGCAGTTTGGGTCGTCGCAGATCCACAGGTTTCCTTCCAGATCCACCGTCAGCCCGTGGGTACGCGCGAAATTCAGCTCGGCCCCGAAGGTTCGGATGCAGGTTCCGTCCCGGTCAAACACGCAGATCGGATATTTCACCGAACGCGTAGACACGTACAGGCACCCGTCCGGATGTTCCGCAATGCCGCTGACGGCCCGGTTCTCCATGTCTGCGGGCCATTTCGCCCAGTCCCGCTGAAGTTCAAATATAAATTCACCGCTGCAAAAAAGCACTCGGCATGCTCCGCTTTTCTCCATATTTCCCTCCAAGCCTTCCGGCTTTAAAATTCACGCAGCCGCTCCAGATTTCCCTTCAGCCCCTCTGCCAGAATCCGCGCATCCTGCCCGAACACCGCCCACTGGACGCCCCGGCTCTTCACATCCGCCGCATCTTCTGCCGTCGCGCCGATGGCCGCGCCCACATAGTAGCCTTTTTCCCTTGCTCGTTTGCAGATATCGCCAAAAACCTGATCCAGGTCATAATCTTTCCCGCTTCCGATAATCGAGCGTCCCAGGTCGGCCCGCCCGATAAAGAACGAATCAAAGCCTTTCTGGTCTAAAATTTCATCCAGATTTTCGTAACCTTCCACAGTCTCGATCTGCCCGACTTTAAACACCTTCGTGTCCGCGGATGCAATGTAAGCGTCTTCCGCATCCAGCCCATAGCGGATCGCCCGAATCGGCCCCTGCCCCCGCACGCCGCCCTGGTCGGGATAAAGGCATGCCTGAATCTCCTCCCGCGCAATCTCCACATTATTCGTAAACGGGAAAATCACGCCGTCCGGCCCCATATCCAGGATCGCTTTCATCTGCGTCCGGTCAGCTCCCGGCACCCGCACAAAGGCCGCGCACCCGGTTCCCTGAGCCGCCATAATATGATGCAGGATCTCCTGGCGGCCAAGGGGCGCATGCTCCGCGTCGATCCAGACGAAATCATATCCCGCATACCCCGCCATCTCCGATACGGCCGGGTCAGCCATGGTCAGGAAAAAGCCTTTTACGAGCTTGCCTTCTTCCATTTTTTTCTTCAATGCCGCTACTCTGTCCACAATTCTCACGTCCTTTTCTGTTTGATAAGTACAGTTTACCGCATTTACAGCGCAGACAAAATATGATAGAATTCTTATATTCTCGAAAATATTACGATTTCCGGATTTTTCTTATTAATTTTGCATAGGATTCCACACTTTTTATCCACTGTGCAATGCATTTTTGACAAGGAGCATTCCCCATGAATATCCAATTATTGATCGTAGACGACGAAAAACTGACGAAAGAAGGGCTGACAAATTACATCGACTGGGCCTCCCTTGGTGTCACCCAGGTGCGCGCGGCCTCCAACGGCGCCGAAGCCCTGGAACTCGTCCGCAGCTTCACCCCCGACATCCTGCTGACCGACGTCAAAATGCCCCATATGGACGGCATTACCCTGGCCCGGCACATCCGGGAGCTTTACCCGGACTGTAAGCTGCTCTTTTTAAGCGGCTACGCCGATAAGCAGTACCTGAAATCCGCCATCGACCTGAAGGCGGAAACCTACATTGAAAAACCCGTCATCCTGAACAATGTGGCGCTCACCGTTTCCAAGGTCATTCAGGCCGTCGCCGCTGAAAAGCAGGCCCTGGAACGCCAGACTCTCCGGGATGCTTCCCTGAGCGAGACGAAAAAAATCGTGCACATTGACCTGGTACAGGAACTGATTTCCCCGAACTTAGACTGGGAGGCCTTTAAAAAGAAATACATTCCGACCTATTTTACCTGGCAGGACAATGCATCCTATGCCGCTGTCTGCATCCGCCTGCATCATTGCATGGATTTTCGTGCCGGGAAGCAGGCCTGCCACGCCCTGAATCAGTTTCTTCTTGAGAAGCGTCTTTTCGCCGACCATGAATTTTTCCTGGGATTTCTGGAAAATAACTGCCCGATCCTGCTTACCAGCGTCACGTATCTGGCTGTTCTTCACGGAGTTTTGAACCAGGTGCGGGAATATGTGAAGAAGGAATGGGGATTCGATTCCACGGTTGCCATTGGGCCGACGGTTCACCGGCTGGCCGATCTTCGGAGCAGCTACGAGATTGCGTCCGGAAATCTGGAATACCAGCACATGTATTTCAATTACCAGTCGATCCTGGACTGCCATTTTGCGCTGGAGGAAAAGCCTTCGCCGGAGGAGCTGTTTGCCAGACGCACTTATTCGCTGGACTCTCTGGAACAGCTTTTTCAGACCCTGCGCGCGGAACATTACACGGATATCCGTCATATAAAGCAAAAGCTTTATGAACTGTACGCCGCCACCTGTCTGGGAATCCCCCTCACCTGGGAGGAATTCCAGCTCTACACCCTTCAGGATTATGCCCAGATGATCTGCTACGGCATGTCGAATCTGGAAGACCTGAATCATTTGGAGCAGTATCATAAGCAGATTCAGAAGTCCATCCGCTTTATGCTTCAGAATTATATGCATGCGGATTTGAATATCCGAACCATTGCGGAAGAGGCCGGGCTGTCCCCGAATTATTTCTGCTCCCTGTTTAAGCAGAACACCGGCGTCACGGCCAATGAGTATCTGCTGAATATTCGAATGGGAAAAACGTGTTTTTATTTGAAGCATTCGGATTTAAAGCTTTATCAGATTGCCGATCAGGTGGGAATTCCGGATGCCAATTACCTGAACACGCTGTTTAAAAAACGTTACGGACAGACGCCGACGCAGTACCGCCGCAGCCGTCCATGAGGAATGCCTATGAAGACAAAATTTTTTCAGAGTTTTACATTTCGTATTTTTGTTGTGACAAGCCTGATCATTTTTCTGTCGCTGGTTTCGCTTACCGCGCTGAACTGCTACACCACCGCCCGCCGGGAGACCAGCCAGCAGATTCACTCCGGCACAAATACGCTGAACCAGACGGCTTCGTTTATCCAGTACCGGGTGCATGCCATTGAAGGCATTATGAATGTGATCTGCTATGATGAGACGATTCAGACGGTGCTTTCTTACCGGAATGAATATTATAGTAAGAATATCGCCAATTGGAATATCCATACTACGAATTGCCGGGAAATTCTGTATAATTCGTACACGACGGACAATATCGATGAAATCCGGCTCTATTCTTCGTCCGGCCCGGCATCTTTTGAGGAGACGAATGAGTTTAAGCGGCTTTCTTCCGCCACGCAGACGGAATGGTACGAGCGTTTAAACAGCTCGGAGGAGTCCAGCCTGTGGCTGCCCGGCAATTTTTTTGACGATGGGGCCGACCATATTCTTTATGTGAAAAAAATTGCGGATCTGCAGCGGCTGGGAAATTATCTGGGGTATGTCACCGCATCGATTCCGGTGGCGAAGATCGCGGACATTGTGGATCAGGGCGAGCTGACGGTCAATACCTGCCTGGTTGTGATGAATTCGCACGATGAGATCATTGCCTCCACAAATAACCTGTTTGAGGAAACCTCCGATGTCCGGACGCTGATCGAGTCCGGCGGGCTGGGGGACAGCGACGCGCTGACGCAGACGGCGTATCGCGGGGAACAGTATCTGATGGGATATCGGGACATTCCCAACAGTGACTGGGTTCTGGTGATGATGGTTCCGTATCGGGATGTGTTGGCGACGATCTGGCGGTTTTTGAAGCAGATGATCCTTTCGGTGGGGCTGGTGATCCTGATCTGTCTGCCGATCATGTATAAGCTTTCGGAGTCGCTGAATTCGCGGATTGTGATTCTGAAGGATATGATGCAGCAGTCTTCGGCGGGGAATTTCCTGACGGAGCCCATTGAGAACGGGCGGGATGAGATCGGGGAGCTGACGAACAGTTTTTATCAGATGCAGACGAAGATTTCGAAGCTGGTGGAGGATCAGTACCGGCTGGGGTATGAGATTAAGGATTTGGAGTTTCAGGTTTTGCAGTCGCAGATTAATCCGCATTTTCTGTATAATACGCTGGATATGATTCACTGGATGGGACTGAAGCATCATTGCATCGAGGTATCGGAGGCGGCGGGGATGCTGGGGGAATTTTATTCGCTGAGCCTGGGGCATGGGGAGACGATCGTGCCGATTCTGGACGAGCTGCGGCATATTCAGGCTTATGTGCATATTCAGAATATGCGGTTTGAGAACCGGATCACGTTTTTTAATGAGGTGCCGCCGGAGTTGTATGATTACTATATGATTAAGATTGTCTTGCAGCCAATTGTGGAGAATGCGATCAGCCATGGGATTTTGGAGCGGGAGGATGAGACGGGAACGATTACTGTGCGGGGTGAGATGGAGGGGAAGGTGATCCGGCTGTCTGTTTCGGATAATGGAGTTGGGATTCCAAAGGAGCGGCTGGAGAAGATTTTGGAGAAGGATGCGCATCAGAAAAAGCATGGGTATGGGGTTTGGAATATTCATCAGAGGCTGAGGCTGGCTTATGGGGAGGGGTTTGGGCTGGCTTATCAGAGCGAGGTTGGCGTGGGGACGACGGTGACAGTGACTTTGCCGGCGATGGGGAAACCGGAGGGGTGAGGCTCCGGTTTGCGGTGCGCCGGGTGCGGGCGGCCAAAGTGCGCCGGGACGGGACGGCATGCGCCAGAATTCCCGGTTCGAGAGGTGCAATTTGAATGCGGGTGCGCCGGGCACCCGGTTTGTGGGCACAGCGTTGGCCGGATGCCGGACGAAGCGGTTCGCGAATTGCGCCGGGACTACTCGTTAAAGAGAAATTGGCTGAAAAAGGCCGCCTTGTTCTCGCCCAGCCAGTAGGGCATCTGACAGGCTTCAGCCATTTTAGCGGCGTCGACGCAGTAGGCGGACATACAGGCGCTTTCTTTCGTCGGGCCTGCACTCATGACCAGGCCTGTGACGCCCTGCGCTTCCATGGCGGCCACGACGGCGCTGGTCATTTGGTTATGGCGGTGCTTCATGGCCAGGATGGCTTTCCCATCATTAAAATCCACTTCGCAGACGGTCTGCATGATGAAGGCGGTTTCGTAGGCTTCGGCGCGCTGCTGCATCTCGGCGACGGTGCCGCATTTGGGCGGGCAGTTGGGAAGCTTATCGTAGTTGCCGCAGAGGTTGTCCGCGCAGTATTTCCGGTATTCCGGCACGAAAACCAGGTCTTTGACCGGAAGGAAGGCGGTGCGGGCGAAACCCTGGGCTTCGGCGAGGGTCGTCAGTTGTTCTCTGATAGATTGCATAAAATTCCTCCTTTTCCAAACGTTTTGTTTTATTTTAGCACTGGATGGAGGTTTCTGCAATGCTTACTGGCAAACCCTTTTCGTACTACGCCGAATTCGCTGAACTCTTCCGGGAGCCTTCGTGCTATGCTCGAAAGTTCCCGGCAATCTCACGGATTCACCACATGAACCGGCGCTCCCTCCAGGAACGCCTTCAGGTTTTCCACCGAGCAGTCCATGATGCGCTTGCGGCTCTCCAACGGGGCCCAGGAAATATGCGGTGTCAGAATGCAGTTCGGCGCAGTCAGGAGCGGATTGTCCGGCTTGATCGGTTCGGTAGAAACGACATCCAGCCCCGCGGCGGCGACTTTCCCGGCCTTCAGCGCTTCGGCCAGGTCAGATTCCACCACAAGCTGACCCCTGGCGTTGTTGATCAGGATCACGCCGTCTTTCATTTTCGAAATGGTTTCGTTACTGATGAGTCCGGTATTTTCCGGGGTCAGGTTACAATGCAGGACGATGACATCCGATTTTTCGAGCAGCGTATTCAGAGAAACATATTCGCCGATTTGCCTGCCGGAGTCGTTCGGGAAAATATCATGAGCCAGGATATGCATGCCGAGCGCCTTCGCAATGCGCCCGGTAGCTTGCCCGATCCTCCCAAACCCAATAATTCCCATTGTTTTGTTTTCCAGCTCAATGAGCGGATAGTCCCAGAAACACCAGTCGGGATTCGACGCCCAGCGCCCCCCTTTGACAGCCCCGTCGTGATGGCCGATATGATGGCATGCCTCCAGAAGGAGGGCAATGGCAAACTGGCTCACGGAAGCGGTTCCATAAGCAGGCACATTGGATACCGGAATCCCTTTTTGCCGGGCATACGCCACATCAACGACGTTATAACCGGTGGCAAGCACACCAATGAACCGGAGATTTGGCGCACTGTCCAAGACCTGTTTCGTAATCGGCGTTTTATTCGTAAAGATAATTTCGGCGTCTCCGATGCGGTCGATGGCCTCTTTTTCGTCGTTCGGGCTTGTCCGGTCATAAACGGTCAGGTCGCCGAAGGCTTCCAGCCCTTTCCAACTTAAATCTCCGGGGTTTTCTGTGTACCCGTCCAGAACTATGATTTTCATACTATGTATCCTCCTTTTAGTCTTCCAGCATAGCCCATGCCCGTCTCAGCACGCGCTTTGTGTTTGCAAGAATAATGTCCGGTTCTTCGTCGCCGAAAGGCGACACTTCCATGGAGAGCACCAGGGGCGCCTGGGGGCGGAAAAAACCTTCCTCTTTCAGGACGCGCAGGTAATCCAGCAGTTCTTCCGTGTCATTGGCGCTGTTGGGGAAGCCGAATCTGGGATGTTTGTCGCCGAATGCGTCGCATCCTTCTTTTATAACCGCATTTCCGAAATGCAGGTGCGTAATATAGGGCCGCAGGGTCTGAATCACGAACCGGGAGGTTTCATAGGTGGTTGGGAAGTGGCTCAGGTCAACCAGCAGTCCGAAATTCGAATGGGTCGTGCGCAGATCCGCCGCGAATTTTGCGGCCAGCGGGGCCGGGCCGATCAGTGCCGCCTTGTCGAGATCGTAATCGAAAACTTCCAGTTCTACGTTCATTCCTTTTTGTCCTGCATAATCGCAGACAGCTCTGGTAGTTTTTAAAAGCTGTCGGTACTGCTGTTCTTTTGTCTCCGGCTGCCATTTTCCAGACAAAAAGGCGATGCCTTTCGCCCCCAGATAAGCAGCTTCGTCGACGGCTTCGAGCAGGGTAGCTTCTGCCTGTTTTCTCTTTTCTTCGTCCAGGTCATTGGGATTCAGGCTGGGGCCAAGGAGTCTTGGCTGGGCTCCATAGCACACTTTTAAGTGAGACTGGGCCAGCAATTTCCGGCACGCTTCCCGCGACGCGTCGTCCGGGCAGCGGCAGACCTCTACCGCCTGGAAAAAGTCGTCTTTCGCGATCCGGCGAATCACTTCTTCCTGTGGAACTCCCGGATAGGACATCCAGGTTATGGTGCCGACCTGGAAATATTTTTCAATGAATTCTCTCATGGTTTAAATCTCCTTTTCTCTTTTTGTACCGGAACGGCCGCGGACATGCACTGACTCAAATCCGCCAGCACTTCAAAACCGGCGTTTCGCAGAGTCAAATCCGCGCCGGGCTGCGGCGCAGGCGGATACCAGCCATATTTCCGCGCGGCCGCGGCGCTCTCACGCCTCCTCCTCAAACGGAATCCGCAGCTCCACCACTGCTCCTCCGCCTTCCCGCGCCCGAAAAGCCACCCCTGCTTCCTCCCCATACAGCATCCGCAGCCTGGCATGCACATTGCGCATCCCGATATGCTTTTCCGCAAAAATAATCTCCATGCTACTGCTCGCAACATAATGCTCCAGGCACTCGTTTAGCCGCCGCTCCTCTTCCTTTGCCAAAACATTGCCCGTATTCTCCACGCTCACCAGAATCCCCCGCTCCGTCCTCCGGCTCCGAATCCACAGGCTCCCGCCCCCGCTCGCATTCTCCAGCCCATGGGAAACCGCATTCTCCACAATCGGCTGCAAGATCATCTTCGGCACCACCGCCTGCTCTGTCTCCTCCCCAATCTCATACGCGATGGCAATCCGCTCCCGGAAACGCACCTTCATAATCCTGCAATAATTCCGCACGCATTCCAGCTCCTGCTCCAGCAGCACAAACTTCTCCCCGCCAAGGCTGTAGCGCATGATCGACGCCATTGCCACCACAATCTCCGAAATCTCTTTTTCCTGATGCGCCGCCGCAATCCCATTGATGCAGTTCAGCGTATTGAACAGAAAATGCGGATTAATCTGAATCTGCAATGCGATAAGCTCCGATTTCTGCTTTTCCATTTTCGTCCGGTAAATCATCTCTTTCGCTTTTATCAGATGGCTGCTGGTGGCTTCCAGCTCGTTCAGCATCTCGTTGATGCCGTTTCCGATTTGGAGCAATTCATTGTGGGTCTGCAATTCCAGCCGCTGGTGGTTCTCGTATTCGAAGGCATAGGATTTCATAAATTCCGCAATCGTCGTGATCGGATCGGTCATATTTTTGATGATCAGCTTCGCCATAATGACCGTCCAGGCTGCGAACGCCAGCAGCACCAACACCGCAATTTGCAGGAAACTCAGGAACTGTGCGCTGGAATAATATTTTCGCCCCTTCCCCACAATATCCCAGTTCAATTCCTCGATGTGAAGGGAAATCTCCGGCCCATAGATGCTTTCCGCATCGCCTTCCTGCACATTCGTGGCCAGAATCTGCTGATTTTCGTCCACAATCTGATACCGGTCCGAAGGGTTGACCTCCTTCAGGAAATTTTTCAGCACGTCGATTTCATACACCACAATCGTGTAGTACTGCCCACTCTTGGAACTGGACACCGACCGCTGGTAATAGAGATATTCCTGCTCCCCGGTTTCCTCATTGTAAAAATTCAGGTGCGAAAATTTCGCGTCCGGATGTTCCCCCAGGTACGCCTGGACGGCATAGAGCGTCTGGTAGCTGCAGGATTCGATCCCGAAGACCAGATGTTCAAAATTCGTCAGGACAATCCCGGAAATGTTTTCGTTGCTGGCATTTAAAATGTCCAGCATATCCTTGAGGTCGCTCGCCGTCCGCGTCATTTCGGATAAATCCCTGGTGTTGGAAATGCGGAGCATCAGGCCGTTGTAGGCGGCCAGACTGGCGGCTTTTTCAATTTCGTTCTTGTAATTGACCACTTCGGAGCGCAGGATTTCCGCGGTTTCTTTCACATTCCGGTTAATCTGGGACTGATTCGTCAGAACCAGATAAATCAGACAGAGGATCAGTGAGAGCAGCACCACAAGGTTCGACCCCCAGGCAAGCCGCTTCACCTGATGCTTTAAAGTGTGATTTCGGTATCTCATGGGCGTCCCTGCTTTCTTTACACGGCGTTTGGCGAAATGCCGAAGTATTTTTTGAAAACTTTGCAGAAATAATAGCTGTCGCTGAAGCCAGTTTTTTCGGCGACTTCGCTGACGGTGGCGTCGCTGCACTGGAGCATTTCCATCGCTGCTTCCATGCGCATGGCCATCAGATATTCGGAAAAGGTTTTTCCGGTGACTTTTTTGAAAAGTTCGCTGCAATAGGACATATTCAGGAAAAACATTTCCGAGAGCGTTTTCAGCTGGAGCGGTTCGGCGTAATGCGCGTCTACGTAATTCAGCATTTTCTGGAAATGTTCGTTTCCGCTGACGATTCCTTTTTTCTCGGTTCCCAAAAGCTGGCCTATGAGGTTCTTTTCCAGGGTATCGAAGAAGTTCCGGATGCCTGGGAAGGAATGCAGAATTTTTCCGATGGTTTCCATCTTCTTTCGCTGGGGAAGGAGGAGGTTATAATTTCGGATCAGGGTGTTGCGGATATCGTCCAGCAGAAATTCAACGCAGTCGAGTCCCAGCGTCCTTTCCCGAATGCCGTTCTGGATTTCGCCCAGAAGCTGGCGGATCTGGTCGATCCGTTTTCCGGTGATGGCCATCCGGAGTTTTCCGGAGTACAGGCGGAAATAGTTCTGGCCGGAGGGCTGATAGATTTCCAGGCATGGGGGGTTTTCCAGGAACCAGCCGGCCGCGGAGGTTCGGGCTTCCGTGATGGCGTGTTCGATCATTTCCCCCAGGATAAAGGGACGGCTGATTCCTACGTAGCAGGTTTCTTTTACCAGACGGGCGCCGAATTCTACGAGTTCTTTTTTGCGGCTGCTCTGGTATTCCGTCACGATCAGGAAGTCTTGCTCTTCTTCCCGAAAAACCAGGAACTCTGCGCCTTTTTGTTCAAGCATCCGGTCAATGTTCTGTTTGTGGGTGATTTTCCGGATTCGGACTGCCGCGATACGCAGTACGGTGTTGGCGTGGAAGCGATCCAGACGCCGGATGGTTTCCAGAAGGCGGGAGGTGTCCCCAAGAAGCGCGGTGTCGGAGCTGAAGCGTTCCTGATCCAGGATTTCCCGCAGTTTTTCCAGGAAGGCGTCCATTTTGCTGCTGTCGAGGGGTTTCAGGAGGTATTCGTAGACGCCTTTGCGGATGGCTTCCTGGGCGAGAGGGAATTCTGCGTAGCCGCTTACGATGATAAATTTGCAGGCCAGGCCTTCCTGGCGGATGCGGTCGAGCATGCCGAAGCCGTCCAGGCCGGGCATTTTGATGTCGCAGAAGACCACGTCCGGGTGGATTTCCCGGATTTTTTCCCACGCCTGAAACGGGTCTGTGGCGGAGCAGGCCACCGCAAACCCGTGTTCTTCCCATTGGAAGGAGGCTTCCAGGCTGGCAAGCCCCCATTCTTCATCGTCGACTAAAACCACTTTATACATGCTGCATCTGTCCTCGTCTGCTAGTTTCGTTCCTGTTCACGTGCCTCTTTCATTTTTTCTATATTTCGATAGCCGAACGCCACCGACTCAGATGAAAATCTTCCGGGGAACGGGGCAACGTCATCATCAAGCTTCCCCTAACTGCGACTAGGACACTCAGGAATGCCTTCGTGCCCAAGTCTTAGTAAGGGGCGATCTCGATTCTTCCTAATAACGCCCCTCGAAACACGTCCCCGGCCGCTTTCCATCTTCCCTGGCGGCTGACTTTGAAATCAAGTTCGTCATCACAGCCGGCACGTGAACAGGAATCTAGTTTACCAGTTCGATTCCGCTCCTGCGCATCCCCTCTTTTATGCTGTCCAGCAGGGCATAGGTCGCGCCGTCATAATGTCCCAGGGACAGGCCGTCGATTCCCAGGGTGGAAAAGACGTTGATGGCTTCCATCAGGAGCTCCGGCGTGGAGTTCGGCCGGGTGGACAATGCGCCCAGGATGGGCTTTTCGAAGCCGATCCCGCGCCGGATTTTCAGGATATTGTTCTGCTTTTTCCGGAAATGATCGGGCGCGCCGAAGTGTTCGCTGTAGTCGGAGTCCCGCACGGAATCCAGGTAGGGGCCCAGGCGTGAAAAGTCGATTCCGGCCAGTTCGGGGTAGGTTAAATAGTTGTTGTAGCGAAGTTCCGCTTTGGGGTTGGCGCGCTTGACTTCCCGGTGGATTTCCTGGAAGAGTTCTGTTATACATCTTACCCGGAATTCCAGCCATTGATACAGGGATGGGTTTTCCAGGAGGAATCCGGTCTCGGTCAGGTCGCTTCCCAGAAGCAGGTGCTGTTCCATGACGCGTTCGTTTGCGCCGTGGGTGACGGCAATGCACAATTTATGGAGCTCCTTTAAGTCGAACACGATCTTGTCCCAGTCGTATCCCCAGGAGAGGGCTTTTTTGCGGCAGTTTTCGCAGAAACAACCTCCGGTCAGAGCGCCAAGGAGGTGCCCGATGCGGTTTTGCGGATCTTTTTCCTTCAAAAACCATGGCGGGGCCACAGGCTTTCCTTCATTAAAGACCATCATGCAGGTCTGGATGAAGTCCACGTCGTGATTCTTGACGGAATCGTAGAAGATGGCTTTCAGGTATTCCCGGACGTCAGGGTGGTTCGAGCAATAGAACATGGGGATACGCTGTCCGGTGATATCCTGCTGGAAGACGTCCGGAAATTCCCGCTCGGCGTAGGCGACGTCGAAAAGGGTGTGGGAAATCTCGATCCCGGTTTTCAGGTTCAGTTTCCTGGCATAGGTGGTCAGGTTGTCCAGCCAGTCCTGATTTTTCAGGAAATCCCGGTCGGAATAGATGGGTTTCATCCGGGTATTCCGGAAGTTTGCTTCGTCCATCCGGTAATAGACGCGGCTGTCCTCCGGGAGGTAGTATTTCCGGACGGGGTTCAGGGTGTAGAACAGGCTGGTGAGGGGCCGTTTCTCTTTATGCATGATCCCGACAAGGTAAACGCTGTTTACCCCTGCGTGTTCCACCACATCGTTTACGCATTTTTCCACTGTCCGGTCAGCCAGATCCCAGGGATACAGGCTGGAAGCAATTTCTTTTATATACATAGTTTACTCCTTACGGCAAATGCGGCAATGTTTTTTTACTGAAACGATGCATAATGCTCCGCAAACTCCTGAAACGCCTCCTGGAACTCCGGCATTTCCCTAAGCGATGCCTGATACTCCTTAAACTCCTCAATCGTAATCTGCCCGGAAACCGCCTTCGTCTCCATCGCATCGAAATCATCCTGATATTCCGTCCAGGCCGCACTCCAGGTCGGCGACTGAAGCACCTTCCACCAATCCATCAGCTCGTCCGCGCCAAAGTCATACAGTACCGACATGATTTCCCGCGTCTCATCATTGTATTCCTTCGACGCCGCTTTGGAATCCACCTTCGCCCATTCGTTTGTGGCGCAGATGAAAGCCTGCATACAGGAGTTGGTCACTTCGTCGTTTCCGGCATCGGTGGACACCACATTGCCATCATCATCGTAATTCCAGTGATAACCTTCCACGCCGTAGTTCAGCATATTATAGCTTTCTTCCGCACAACATGCATCCAGGAATTTCAGAATTTCCGGAACCTGTTCCTCGCTCACATTCTTCGAGATCAAAAGCCCGCCAAAATATCCCAAATCCCAGTAGCCAGCCGTTCCGGCCTCGCCTTTCAGGTAAGGAACCATGCTCACCGACGCATCCTCGCTGTACTGGCTATGGATATTTTCGTTTAAGTCATACCGATGCCACGCATTTTTAAACAAAGAACCGCTGATTCCGGTGGTAAAATACTCTTCCTGCTGGCTGGTTCCGATCAGCGTATACTCCGATGGCAGAACGCCCGCCGCATACATTTCCGCATACCACGCCACCATATCCGCATAAGCGTCCGTCAGCTTCTCCTGGATCAATCCGCCGTTCTCATCTTCCTGCAGGTCAAACACCCCAAACGCCCCGCCAAAATAATACGTCGTCGACGAGAAAGGCACGAACCCCACATCTACCAGGCCTGCATCCACCATCTGCTTCATCGCATCGCCAAATTCCTCAATCGTCTCCGGCAGCGCAAGCCCAAGCTGATCCAGCAGATCCTGCCGAATCATCATACAGCAGTCCAGATTTCCCCTGGTCTTTGGCACCAGATAAATCGAACCGTTCACCTTCGCATAATTCCACGCGTCCGCATTCGTGGCCGCCAGATTCGGATATGCGCTGAAATCCCCCAGAAACTCCGTCAAATCCCAGAAATATCCCTCCTCAATGGCATTCTGCACCACCGCGTTCGTGATATCCGTACGCTCCACGATATCCGGAAGCGAATCTGACAGGATATTCAGGGACAGCTTTTCGTAATAATTGTCCGAATTAATCCAGTCCACGGTGTAATCCACATTCAGGGCTTCCTCGATATTCGCCCAATACTGCCCATCCTTCGCAGGAGCCGTATTGTACTCCATCGCCATGCCCGTCACTTCCAGCGGCGCACTCTCCTCAGCCATTCCCCATGCGCCAAAGGCAAGGGACGTCCCAAACGCCAAAACCATTGCTAATGCTGCTCGTTTCCTCATACTCTTTTTCTCCTTTCTATCAAAACGTATGTCCTACGTTTTTTCTCAGCCTTTCACCGAACCCACCATAACGCCTTTCACGAAATGCTTCTGCAAAAACGGATACACCACCACAATCGGCAGCATAGCCAGCACCACTGTCGCATACCGGATCAGCTCCGACGGAACCTTTTCCACATCAATGCTGTCCACTGCGTTGTCAATAATCAGCGTCTTTACATAAACCTGCAATGTCCGCAGCTTCGAATCATTGATATAAACCACGGAATTAAAATACACATTCCAGTGGTACACCGCCAGGAATAAAACCAGCGTCGCCAGCACCGCCTTGGACAGCGGCAGGATAATCCGGAAAAAAATCGTCAGGTCATTGGCCCCGTCGATCCTGGCCGCCTCCTCCAGATCCGCCGGTATCCCCGCAATGGACGTCTTCGCAAGTATCACATAATAATAACTCGACAAAACCGGAATAATCAGCGCCCACCGGCTGTTCAGAAGCCCAAACCCCTTCACCGTCAGAAACTGCGAAACAATCCCCGGATTAAACAACATGCTGGCGATTACCATGCTAATCATAAACTTGTAGCCAGGCATATCTTTTTTCGTCAACGCATAGGCGTAGGTAAAGGTGACGCTGATACATAAGAATGTCCCCACCAGCGTGATAAACACCGTATTCAGCAGTGCTGTAACGAAAGCGTCGTTCTTCAGCACGTATGCATAGTTTTCCAGTGACAACTTTTTCGGAAACAACCGAAATTCAAACGGTACATAAACCTCCTGGGCCGTCAGCGACACACTGATAATATACAAAAATGGGACAATGCAGCACAGCGCCGCCAGCGTCACGACCAGATACGCAATGATTTCGATGCCTGAAATCCTCTTTTTCTTCGCTTTTTTCGTCATATTAGAACATTCCTTCATTGCCTGTTTTCTTAATGGCTCTGTTTGATAAAACGACCAGTACCAATCCCACCAAACCCTTGCACACGCTGACCGTCACGGAAACGCTGTAATTGCCCTGCTGGATTCCCTGCTGATACGCATACAGGTCAAAGGTCTGGGCAACATCCGACACAAATGTATTGCTCATCAGCATAAGCTGCTCGATCCCGGTATCCAGAACCGTCCCCAGCCGCATGATAAACATCACAACCACCGTCGGCATGATCCCCGGCAGCGTCACATGGAGGATCTGACGCCATTTGCTCGCCCCGTCCACCTCTGCCGCCTCATACAGCGTCTGGTCAATCTGGGAAATTGCCGCCAGGTAAACGATGGAACCCCAGCCCAGCTCCCGCCAGGTACTCTGCCCGAACAGAATCCACCAGAACAGCTTTGGGTCTGTCAGGAAACTCACTTTTTCCCGCCCGGCGGCCACCAGCAGCTTATTTACAACGCCGATATCCACGGAAAAAAGAAAGAACGTCAGCCCTGCAATGACTACCCAGGACATAAAATGCGGCAGATACACAAGCGTCTGCACCGCTTTCTTGTACTTCTGGTTTCGGATTTCATTCAGCAAAATCGCCAGGATAATCGGCAGCGGGAAACCCAGGAACAGATTGATGCTGCTGATCGCCAGCGTATTGCGCAGCATTTGCAGAAAATTTCGGTTCCGGAAGAAATTGATGTAATTCTGAAACCACACCCACTCGCTTCCAAAAACCCCTTTGGAGACTTTAAACTTTTCAAAGGACAGAACAACGCCCCACATCGGAAAAATTTTAAAGCATAAAAAGTAGAGCGTCCCTGGCAGAGCCAGCAAATACACATAACGGTAACGGTAAATCCGCTTTCGCAAACTTGACATGTTCCTTCCTCCTTCTTGAGGCTATTTTAGCAAATATTACAAGAGATGAACATGCACTGGTTTCGGTTTATTGGTAATTATTTTGGTTTTTTTCGAATATTTCGGTTCTGATATTATGTATTTTGTTTACATCTGGGCATAAAAAAATTCCTGCAATGCAGCTTCTTACGCCGCACTGCAGGAATTCCGACCTGCTCTTACTTGTCTCTCCAAATAATTCTGCCTTTGGACAGATCATAGGGAGAAAGTTCAATCGTCACCTTATCTCCCGGAAGAATACGGATAAAGTTCATTCTCAGCTTCCCGCTGATATGGGCCAGCACCACATGCTTGTTTTCCAGCTCAACCTTAAACATCGCATTCGGAAGCTTTTCCAATACCGTTCCTTCTACTTCAATTACATCTGCTTTTGACATTCCAATCCTCCTGATTTTCCCTGTATCCCTTCCGGCCCATCCTCCGTATGCGCGCCGGAATACCATTTCAAAATTCTCTTCACTTCTTCGTCCGCAGCCGACTTTGGCAGCTCCGCCCTCACCTTCCGAATCACCTGAATATGCTTCCGGTTCTTCTTCTTCGGACAAGAAACCAGTTTCAGCTTCCCGTCTGCGAGCCACACAAAGCGGTCGTCCGCATCTACGATCACATAACAGTTCCCCTGGTCGTGCCCCGCTTTCGAGACCGCCAGCATTCCCTTTTCGATCCGCTCATCCATAAAGGCAACCTCAATGGCTCAGAGTCAGAATCTCCGGATCTCCGTCCGTGATCAGAATCGTATTTTCATAGTGCGCGGACAGGCTTCCGTCCTCCGTCACTACCGTCCAGTCGTCGTCCAGCCATTCCACATCCGCCCGACCCATGTTAATCATCGGCTCGATGGCCAGGGTCATGCCCGGCATCAGCCGGATTCCCTTGCGCTTCTGGGCGAAATTCGGAATCTGCGGGTCTTCATGCAGCACATGGCCAATGCCGTGCCCCACCAGCTCCTCCACAATTCCATAGCCACAAGGTTTGATAAACGCGTCGATGGCATTTGAAATGTCGTGCAGATGGTTTCCGGCTCTGGCATACTTGATGCCCTCGAAAAAGCTCTGTCTGGTGACATCGATCAGCTTCTGCGCCTCCGGCGTGACCTTTCCGACCGCATAGGTCCTGGCCGCGTCCGAATGCATCCCGTTGTAGATCAGGCCTGCGTCAATGCTGACAATGTCGCCTTCCTTGAGAATTCGTTTCTTGTTTGGGATCGCGTGTACCACCTCATCGTTCACCGAAATGCAGAAAGATGCGGGATACCCGTTGTAATGGAGGAAGTTCGGAATGCATCCGAAGCTTCGGATTTTCTTCTCTCCCAGATGATCCAGTTCCCAGGTGGAGATTCCCGGCCTGATATTGGCCGCCAGTTCCTCGTGAACCAGCTCCAGGAGTCTTCCAGCCTCTCTCATAAGTTCGATTTCTTTCGCAGATTTAATGGATACTGACATATTGGCTACTCTCCTAAAATCCCGACGATCGCCTGGAAGACGTCCTCCATGTCAACGGTTCCGTCCACATCCTTCAGGATTCCGGCCTTGCTGTAGTAATCGATCAGCGGCTGTGTCTGCTCATGGTACACATCCAGACGCTTCTTCACGGTTTCCGGCTTGTCGTCGTCGCGAAGGATCAGCTTTTCGCCGCAGGTATCGCAGGTGCCTTCGGCCTTCGGTGCATTGTAGACAATGTGATAGGTCGCGCCGCAGCCTACGCAGGCTCTTCTGCCGCCCATCCGGTTGATAATGTTCTCATCGGGTACGTCTACGTTAATCGCATAGTCCATTTTTTCGTTTAATTTCGCCAGGGCCGCATCCAGCGCTTCCGCCTGGGGAATGGTTCTTGGGAAACCGTCCAGCACATAGCCGTTCGTGCAGTCGTCCTGCTGTACGCGGTCTACCACCAGATCGACAACCAACTCATCCGGAACCAGAAGGCCCTGATCCATGTAGGTTTTGGCTTTTTTCCCAAGGTCGGTGCCGTTCTTGATGTTCGCGCGGAAGATATCTCCCGTGGAGATGTGAGGAATCTGGTACTTCTCGGCAATCTTCTTTGCCTGGGTGCCTTTTCCGGCGCCCGGCGCCCCTAACATAATGATCTTCATTTCCTTATCCCGCCTTTCTTGAAATACAATTTTAGTGCACAAACCTACCTGCCATTATCCGAAACCGGATAACAGCAGATAAATCCGTACACTTAATCATTTAAAAATCCCTTATAGTTGCGGACGAGCATCTGAGACTCAATCTGCTTTAATGTCTCCAGGATAACGCCGACGATAATGATAATCGAAGTGCCGCCGAAAGAAACATATGCCCCGAATACGCCGTTGAAGAAAATCGGGATCGTCACAACGATCAGAAGGCCGATCGCTCCAATGAAAATCAGGCTGTTCAGAATTTTGTTCAGATAATCCTGGGTCGGTTTTCCTGGACGGATGCCCGGAATGAAACCACCCTGCTTCTTCATATTATCGGCAACCTCAATCGGGTTAAAGGTGATCGAGGTGTAGAAATATGCGAAGAATATGATCAGCACCGCATAAAGAATATAACCGATGGAATAAATCGGTTTCGACGGGCTGAACCAGTTGTTCTGACTGAGCATACCCAGAATCGTTCCGCCTACGCCGCTGCCAACGCTCACTCCCGCGAAGGTCATGATCATAGAAGGCATGGACATCAGGGAACTTGCGAAGATGACCGGGATAACGCCTGCGGTGTTCACCTTCAGCGGAATGCAGGTTGACTGGCCGCCAACCATTTTACGTCCCTGCATCTTCTTTGCATACTGTACCGGGATCTTTCTGGTCGCATCATTCAGCAGGATAACTAGGACAATCGTCAGCAGGATAACTGCCAGAATGATCAGTGCTGCAAGACCACCCTTGGCAATGTTTTTGCCTTTGATAAAGTCTTCGTACAGGCTTACCAGATCGCTCGGTACTCTGGAAAGGATGTTAATCATCAGGACGATGGAAATACCGTTTCCGACGCCCTTCTCGGTAATACGCTCGCCAACCCACATCAGGAATGCGGAACCGGCGGTGAGCGCCACGACTACCGTGATCACATTCAGCGCATTGAACTCTTCAATGAGTCCCTGGCGTCCGAATCCGATCGCCATCGCTGTCGCTTCGATCAAAGCCAGACCTACGGTCACATAACGGGTAATGGCAGTAATTTTCTTCCGGCCGTCTTCCCCGTCTCTCTGCATTTCTTCCAGCTTCGGAATCGCAATGGTCAGAAGCTGAATGATAATGGAAGATGTAATGTACGGGGTAATGTTCAGCGCAAAAATAGACATTTGCTCAAAAGAACCCCCGGTGAACGCACTGAAGAAATTAAATGCGTCACCGGACTGCTGTGCAAACCATTCAGAGAAGAAGGATCTGTCTACACCCGGAACCGGGAGCTGAGAACCAAGTCTGACAACGATCAGCATCATAAAGGTAAAGAAAATCTTGCTCCGCAGATCCTTTATCTTAAATGCGTTTCGCAATGTCTGAAACATTAGATCACCTCAGCTTTTCCACCAAGCTCTTCGATCTTAGCTTTTGCACTTTCACTGAAGGCATTCACTTTCACAGTAAGCTTTTTCGTAAGTTCACCGTTGCCCAGGATCTTTACGCCATCTTTCGGATTTTTGATGATGCCGCTTTCGATCAGCAGATCGATGGTTACTTCGGTATCATTGTCAAATCTCTCCAGTGCGCTTACATTGATGGCCTCAATGTGCAGCGTATTCCGGTTCGTGAAACCGCGCTTCGGCAGACGTCTGTATAAAGGCATCTGTCCACCTTCGAAACCGATTCTCGGTGCGCCGGAACGGGCTTTCTGTCCTTTATGGCCTTTGCCAGCGGTCTTTCCGTTTCCGGAACCGTGGCCGCGTCCTCTTCTGAAATTATTGCTGTGTTTGGAACCTTCTGCCGGCTGTAAGTTTGATAACTCCATGCTGTACACCTCCTTGTCAGATCTTAATTAAATCTCTTCTACTTTTACTAAATGACGAACCTGAGCCACCATTCCTTTGGTAGCGTCATTGTTCGGCAGCTCCACGCTGTGGTTCAGCTTCCGAAGCCCCAGAGCGGCTACCGTCGCGCGGTGTTTCGGGATCGCGCCGATCGTGGATTTTACTAAGGTAATTTTTAATTTGTCTGCCATTTTGAAGACCTCCTTAACCCAGAATCTCTTCTACGGATTTGCCGCGAAGTCTCGCAACTTCTTCCGGGGATTTCATCTGTGCCAGACCGTTGAGCGTTGCCAGCACAACGTTCTGTTTGTTGTTGGAACCCAGAGATTTTGTACGGATGTTCTTGATGCCTGCAAGCTCCAGGACGTTACGTGCCGGGCCGCCTGCGATAACGCCAGTACCTTCCGGAGCTCTCTTCAGAAGTACGGATGCGCTTCCGAATTTGCCCTGGAAATCATGGGGTACGCTCGCGTTGTCATCAAGAGCAACGGTAATCAGCTTCTTCATCGCATCTTCTTTTCCTTTGCGGATTGCTTCCGGAATTTCCGATGCTTTTCCAAGTCCAGCGCCAACATGGCCATTTCCATCGCCTACAACCACGAGAGCTGTGAAACGGAAGTTACGACCACCTTTTACTACTTTGGTTACACGTTTGATTGACACTACTTTTTCAGTCAGTTCAAGCTGACTAGCATCAATGATAGTACGTTTCATGTGTTCTTTCCCTCCTTGTCCTAGAATTCAAGACCAGCTTCTCTGGCTGCCTCTGCTAACGCTTTGATTTTTCCCTGATAGATAAAGCCGCCTCGATCAAAGACAACAGTGGTGATGCCCTTTTCCAGAGCTCTCTTTGCAATAACGGTTCCAAGATATGCTGCTGCATCAACGTTATTGGTCTTTTCCAGTTCTGCCTTTACGTCCTTCTGAAGGGTGGATGCAGACACCAGAGTGTTTCCAACTGTATCGTCAATAATTTGAGCATACATATGATTATTGCTTCTAAACACAGCTAAACGCGGTCTTTCAGCCGTACCAGCGAAACGATTACGGATTTTTCTGTGCTTATTTTCGCGAACTTTCGTTCTGGATTCTTTACTAACCATTTTCACACTCTCCTTACTTATTTCTTACCAGTCTTACCAACTTTACGTCTGATCACTTCATCAGCATACTTGATACCTTTGCCCTTGTAAGGCTCCGGAGCTCTCTTCTCTCTGATTTCCGCTGCGTATTGGCCAACTTTTTCTTTATCGATACCCTTGACAATAATCTTGTTACCGTCAACAACGGCTTCCAGTCCTTCCGGATCCATCATTTCTACCGGATGGGAATAACCCAGGGACAGAACCAGTTTCTTGCCCTGCTTTGCCGCTTTATAGCCGACACCGTTTACTTCCAGTGTCTTTTCATATCCCTGGCTTACACCGACTACCATGTTGTGGATCAGTGTTCTGGTCAGGCCGTGGAGAGATTTCATTTTCTTCAGGTCGTTCGGACGGGTTACAATTACGTGGCCGTCTTCGACTTTGATGTTCATTTCTTCCGGCATTACTCTTTCCAGAGTACCTTTTGCGCCTTTAACAGTTACTTTATTTCCTTCTGCAACTTCTACAGTCACGCCTGCAGGAATTACAACCGGCATTCTACCGATACGAGACATTGTGATTTGTCCTCCTTACTTAGATTTTCGGAGAAGGCAGAGAGCCTTCTCTGTTTTCAGTATGTTGTGGGGCGCTTACCATACAAATGCAAGCACTTCTCCGCCCACCTGAAGCTTTCTCGCTTCTTTATCCGTGATCACGCCCTGGTTCGTGGACAGGATCGCAACGCCCAGTCCACCCAGTACCTTCGGAAGATGCTCCTTGTCGGCATACACACGTAAGCCCGGTTTGGAGATTCTCTTCAGTCCGGTGATGATTCTTTCATTCTTATCTGCGCCGTATTTCAGCTCGATACGGATCGTCTGGAAGCTGCCGTCTTCGATAAAATCATATTTCTTAATGTATCCTTCATCCAGAAGAATGTTTGCGATGGCAATTTTCATTTTGGATGCCGGTACGTCTACGGTATCATGTTTTGCAGTATTTGCATTACGGATTCTTGTAAGCATATCTGCGATCGGATCGCTCATTGTCATTGTATTTGCCTCCTTTTCACGATTTCTGGCCTACCAGCTTGCTTTCTTCACGCCGGGGATCTGGCCTTTGTATGCTAATTCACGGAAGCAGATTCTGCAGATTCCGTATTTTCTCAGGTATGCGTGTGGACGGCCACAGATTCTGCAGCGGTTGTATTCTCTGGTGGAGAATTTCTGTTTGCGCTGCTGTTTGATTTTCATTGCTGTTTTAGCCATGAAAGATTCCTCCTAATTATTTATGAAACGGCATATTGAACTGAGTCAGTAATTCACGGGCTTCTTCATCAGTCTTCGCGGTCGTTACGAAAATAACGTCCATACCTCTGACTTTATCCACCTTGTCATATTCGATTTCCGGGAAAATCAGCTGCTCTTTGATACCCAGAGCGTAATTTCCTCTTCCGTCGAATGCGTTCGGATTTACACCGCGGAAGTCACGAACCCGCGGCAGAGCCAGGTTCACCAGTCTGTCCAGGAACTCGTACATTCTGTCGCCGCGCAGGGTTACTTTGCATCCGATGGCCATACCCTCTCTGATTTTGAAGTTTGCGACGGATTTTTTCGCTTTGGTAACCACAGCCTTCTGGCCGGTGATTTTTTCCAGATCTTTCACAGCGCTCTCTAAAGCTTTGGCATTTTCTTTCGCTTCGCCAACACCCATGTTGATCACGATCTTGTCAAGCTTCGGAACTTCCATGACGTTTTTATAACCGAATTTTTTCGTTAAAGCATCCACGATCTCGTTCTGATACTGTTCTTTCAGTCTGCTGCTCAACTTGTGCAACCTCCTCTCTCAAATATTAATCAATCACTTCGCCAGTTGCTTTTGCATAGCGAACTTTCTTATCGCCGTCCATCTTGAATCCAACTCTGGTCGCTTTGCCCTTGGCCAGGTACATGACGTTGGAAATGTCGATGTAAGCTTCTTTGTTCACAATACCGCCCTGCTGGTTCTGTGCGGACGGTTTGGAATGTTTGGTAACCATGTTCACGCCTTCTACCAGAACCTTACCGTCTTTAACTGCAAGCACTTTGCCTTCTTTGTCTTTATCTTTACCGGCGATGACTTTTACGGTATCGCCCTTTTTGATCTTCATCATGTTCGGCACCTCCTTATAATACTTCCGGAGCCAGGGAAACGATCTTCATGAACTGTTTCTCACGCAGCTCTCTGGCTACTGGCCCGAAAATACGGGTTCCTCTCGGGGTCTTGTCATCTTTGATGATGACAGCAGCGTTTTCATCAAATTTGATATAAGAACCGTCTTTCCGACGGGCGCCTTTTACGGTACGGACAACGACGGCTTTCACAACATCGCCTTTTTTTACAACACCGCCTGGTGTTGCATCTTTGACCGTAGCAACAATGATATCACCAATATTCGCATATCTTCTCGTAGATCCGCCCATAACTCTGATGCAAAGCAGTTCTTTTGCGCCAGTGTTATCAGCAACCTTCAGTCTGGTTTCCTGTTGTACCATGCTGATATACCTCCTGTTTAATTATTTCGCCTTCTCGATGATTTCCACGAGTCTCCATCTCTTATCTTTGGACAGAGGTCTGGTCTCCATAACTTTCACGGTATCGCCGATGCCGCACTCGTTCTTCTCATCATGTGCTTTTAATTTATAGGTTCTCTTTACGATCTTCTTGTAAAGAGGATGTCTTACGTGGTCTTCTACTGCAACGACGATCGTTTTGTCCATCTTATCGCTGACTACTTTCCCGGTACGGGTTTTTCTCAGATTACGCTCCACGGTAGTTCTCCTTTCTATTCAGCCTTCTGGCTAATGACAGTCTGAATCCTTGCAATGTTTCTGCGAACCTCGCGGATTCTGCTGGTGTTGTCCAACTGGTTGGTCGCATTCTGGAATCTCAGGTTAAAGAGCTCCTTTTTCGCAGCTACTAATTCGTCATTTAATTCTGCAGCTGATTTGTTCTTTAAATCTTCTACATACTTATTAATTTTCACTGTTATCACCGCCTTCTAAGTCTGCACGAGAAACGATCTTACATTTACAGGGTAACTTATGCATGGCAAGACGAAGAGCCTCACGGGCTACATCTTCCGGAATCCCTGCCATTTCAAACAGCACACGGCCGGGTTTTACGACTGCTACCCAGTATTCCAGGGAGCCTTTTCCGGAACCCATACGGGTTTCTGCCGGTTTTGCGGTTACGGGTTTATCCGGGAAAATTTTAATCCATACTTTACCGCCACGTTTCGTGTAACGGGTCATAGCGATACGGGCTGCTTCGATCTGATTGGATTTGATCCAGCAGGGTTCCGTTGCAACAAGTCCAAATTCACCCTGGGAAATGGTGTTGCCTCTCATAGCTTTTCCGGCCATGGAACCACGGAACTGTTTACGACGTTTTACTCTTTTTGGCATTAACATTATTTATCGCTCCCTTCCTTTGTTCCTTTAGTAGGAAGTACTTCGCCTTTGTAGATCCATACTTTTACGCCAACTTTGCCGTAGGTGGTATCTGCTTCAGCGAATCCATAGTCAATATCGGCTCTTAAGGTCTGCAGCGGAATGGTTCCTTCGCTGTAGAACTCGGTGCGGGCAATATCTGCGCCGCCCAGACGTCCGGATACGGCAGTCTTGATTCCCTTTGCGCCAGCCTTCATGGTGCGGCCCATAGCGGACTTCGTGGCACGACGGAAGGAAATACGGTTTTCAAGCTGCTGGGCGATATTTTCTGCTACAAGCTGTGCATCTCTGTCCGGTCTCTTTACTTCTTTGATATCTACAATCAGCTTCTTGTCCGTCAGTTTCTGGACTTCGGCTTTTACTTTTTCGATTTCGGCTCCGCCTTTACCGATAACTACGCCCGGTTTTGCGGTATAGATGATGACCTTCACGCGGTCAGATGCTCTCTCGATCTCGATTTTGGAAACGCCGGCGCTGTAGAGTTTCTTTTTCAGGAATGTCCGGATGTTGTAATCTTCAACCAGATAATCAGCAAAAGAGCCTTCTGCATACCATTTCGAATCCCAGTCTTTAATAACGCCGACTCTAAGGCCGTGCGGATTAACTTTCTGTCCCATGCTTTACCTCCTACTTCTCATTCAGCACGATAGTGATATGGCTCATTCTCTTTTCGATTCTGTAAGCCCTGCCCTGTGCTCTCGGTCTGATTCTCTTCATTGTCGGTCCCTTGTTTGCGTAGCACTCTTCTACGTAAAGGTTGTCAATGTTCATTCCGTTGTTATTCTCCGCGTTTGCGATAGCGGATTTCAGTAATTTGCTGATAATTTCGGAAGCGTAGCGGGGATTGTAGGTTACAATACCAAGCGCTGTCTTCACGTCTTTGCCTCTGATGGCATCTAATACGAAGCAAGCCTTCTGGACGGACACGCGAGCGTAAGATAACTTCGCTGACGGTCTCGTATCCTTCTGTGCATTTCTCTCTCTCTTGATCTGGGATCTATGTCCTTTTGCCATGAATGAAACCTCCTTTCAACTTCCGTTCTTACTTGCGGCCGGACTTCTTCTCGTCTTTGCCGTGGCCTCTGTAGGTTCTGGTAGCTACGAACTCTCCGAGTTTGTGGCCTACCATATCTTCGGTTACGTATACCGGCACATGCTTTCTTCCGTCATGTACAGCGATTGTATGTCCAACCATCTGCGGGAAGATCGTGGAGCGGCGTGACCAGGTTTTGATCACGGATTTATCCCCTGCCGCATTCATCGCGTCTACTTTTTTCAGTAAGCTCTCGTCAGCAAATGGTCCTTTTTTCAGTGAGCGAGACATAGGTTCTAACCTCCTTATTCATTCCGATTAATTGTTCAGTGCTTTACCGTCGCGTCTTCTTACGATCAGCTTGTTCGACTTCTTATTTTTCTTTCTGGTCTTCAAGCCAAGAGCAGGTTTACCCCAGGGAGTGGAGGGACCCGGACGTCCGATACCGGTCTTACCTTCACCACCACCATGCGGATGGTCGTTGGGGTTCATAACGGAACCACGAACGGTCGGTCTGATACCCATATGGCGCTTTCTTCCGGCCTTACCGACATTGATCAGGTTGTGTTCTGCATTTCCGACAGTGCCTACGGTTGCGCGGCAGATGATCGGAACCATTCTCATTTCACCGGAGGGCAGACGTAAGGTTGCGTATTTGCCTTCCTTTGCCATTAACTGTGCGCCGTTTCCTGCGGAGCGAACCAGCTGGCCGCCTTTGCCCGGATACAGTTCGATGTTGTGTACCATCGTACCAACGGGGATTTCGGATAACGGCAGGCAGTTGCCGATTCTTACTTCAGCTTCCGGGCCGTTCATGACTTTCATGCCGTCTTTCAGGCCTTCCGGAGCCAGGATATAGGATTTCTCACCGTCTGCGTAGCAGATCAGCGCGATATTTGCCGTTCTGTTCGGATCGTATTCGATGCCGATGACCGTTGCCGGAACTCCGTCTTTTCTTCTCTTGAAGTCGATCAGACGGTACTGGGTTCTGGTGCCGCCGCCCTGGTGTCTTACGGTGATTTTACCCTGGTTGTTGCGGCCGGAGTTCTTTTTCAGAGATTTCGTCAGACTTTTTTCCGGTGTGAATTTGGTGATTTCAGAGAAATCGGAACCGGTCATATGTCTTCTGGAAGGGGTATATGGTCTATAGGTTTTGATTCCCATTGTTGTTTCTCCTTTCGAATATTACTTATCGTGCTTTCCAGCACATAGGCGGGCGGATTAAAGCCCTTCGAAAATTTCGATCTCCTTGCTGTCTTCGGTAAGGGTTACGATCGCTTTTTTCGTCTTCGCAGTTTTGCCGACCACCATGCCGCGTCTGCGCTTTTTGCCGTCCAGGTTCATGGTGTTTACGCTCTTTACTTTTGTTCCTTCGAACATTTTTTCAACTGCTTCTTTGATCTGGCTCTTGTTGGCCTCGGTGTGAACTAAGAAGGTGTATTTCTTCTCGCTCATCGCATTCATGCTTTTTTCGGTGATCACCGGTTTCAGAATGACGTCGTAGTATTGGATAGCTGCCATTATGCGTACACCTCCTCGATGGATGCAACAGCGTCTTTGGTAACGACAACCGTGCTGTATTTCATGATATCGTAAACGTTGATGGTGTTGATCTGAGCGGTTTTTACATCCGGGATGTTTCTTGCGGACAGAACAACATTCGCATCGTTGCTGTTCAGGATAACCAGGGCTTTGGATACGTTCAGGTTTTTCAGGACGTTCGCCATAGCTTTGGTCTTGATGGAATCCAGTTTCAGCTCATCCAGAACGATCAGTTTGTTATCCTGTACTCTGGAGGTCAGCGCGGACTTCAGAGCTGCTCTCTTTTCCTTTTTGTTCATTTTCATGGTGTAGCTTCTGGGTACGGGTGCGAATACAACGCCGCCGCCGGTCCACTGGGGAGCTCTGGTTGAACCCTGTCTTGCATGACCGGTTCCTTTCTGTCTCCAGGGCTTTCTGCCGCCGCCGGATACTTCCGAACGGGTTTTGGCTTTCTGCGTACCCTGACGATTATTTGCAAGCTGGTTTACGACTGCCATGTGTACGAGGTGTTCGTTTACTTTTACGCCGAACACTGCATCGTTCAGTTCAAGCGTGCCAACTTCTTTGCCTTCCATATTGTAAACAGATACTTGTGCCATCTGTAAGTTCCTCCTTTCTTAAATCAGTGCTTATTTACCGGATTTCACGGTTTCTTTAATGGTTACTAAAGCTTTCTTCGGTCCCGGTACAGCACCTTTCACTAAGAGAAGATTCTTTTCTGCGTCCACTCTTACGATTTCCAGATTCTGGATGGTGATTCTCTTTGCGCCCATGTGGCCCGGCATGCCTTTTCCTTTGAATACTTTACTCGGATCGGAGCAAGCGCCGTTGGAACCCTGATGACGGTGGAATTTGGAGCCGTGAGCCATCGGGCCTCTGTGCTGGCCATGTCTCTTGATGGCGCCCTGGAATCCTTTTCCTTTGGAGATCGCGGTCGCGTCTACCTTATCGCCTGCGGAGAAGATATCGGCTTTGATTTCCTGGGCTACGGTGTAGTCTGCGCTGTTTTCGAATTTGAATTCTCTTACGTAGCGTTTGCAGCTTACGCCTGCTTTGTCAAACATTC
Source organism: Eubacteriales bacterium (assembly GCA_030536575.1). Lineage (GTDB taxonomy): Bacteria > Bacillota > Clostridia > Lachnospirales > Lachnospiraceae > Limivivens. Next base: position 40,070 of record JAUNPS010000032.1, read on the forward strand.
CTTTGAGAGGCTTGTTCACCAGTTTTTCTCTTTTGTCTCCAAAACCTACCTGGACTGCTTCGTAGCCGTCGTTTTCAACGGTTTTGATCTGGGTTACGACGCAGGGGCCGGCCTGAAGTACGGTTACCGGTGTCAGCACACCATCTTCATTGAAGATCTGGGTCATTCCGACTTTTGTTGCTAAAATCGCTTTCTTCATTTTTTTACCTCCTGTTTTTCTACAGCGGATTACTTTTCAGCAATCATCCTAGTCAAACAGTCAATATAAGTGGAACTGTCGTTGCTTCTATATTAACCTTTTAGGATATGCTCTGTGTAATTAAGTTTTTTGGTGCAGGGCTTATTTCATCTTGATGTCGATGTAAACGCCTGCCGGCATTTCCAGTCTGGACAGCGCATCTACTGTCTTCTGGGTCGGGGCAATGATATCAATCAGTCTTTTGTGGGTTCTCTGCTCGAACTGTTCTCTGGAATCTTTGTATTTATGAACAGCTCTTAAGATGGTAACTACTTCCTTTTTGGTGGGAAGGGGTACGGGGCCGCTCACCTGTGATCCGGTTTTCTTTACAGTTTCGATGATTTTTTTCGCAGATGCATCGATCAGCTGATGGTCGTATGCTTTTAAAGTGATTCTCATTACTTGACTTGCCATAAAAAAAGTCGCCTCCTATTCGCACTTTTTGGATGAAGTACGACAAGCGGTGACTGTACACTCTCCCGTGTGTATCGCAGTCTTTTAGATTCCACACGTTGTTCCTGCGCGGGGGCAGGCAGTTGTATTTTGTACAGTGACTTGTCGCCAGTTTCCAGAACTTGACATTCGCTCCACGGAAAACCTGCGGTTTTGGCCGCAGCAACCTCACGTTTCAACGCTATCAAGGTCACAACACGATTGATTATATAAGAAAACCCCTGCGAATGCAAGGGTTTTTTTGTATTTTTTTCAAAACACGTCAGATTTTTTGCAGGAAGGCCAGATAACCGCGGAAGGCTTCGTAAATATCCACCTTACTCGCCACTTCCCAGGGTGCGTGCATGTTCTGCACCGCTACGCCGCAGTCGATAACCTCCATCCCGTAGTTCGCCATAATATACGCGATGGTTCCGCCGCCGCCCTGGTCGACCTTTCCAAGCTCGCTGGTCTGCCAGGAAACATCCGCGTCGTCCAGCACCTTCCGAATCCGCGCAATGAACTCCGGATTCGCATCATTCGAACCGCTCTTCCCGGCCCGGCCGGTGTATTTATTAAAGCAAAGGCCCTGGCACATGTAAGCGGCATTATTCTTCTCCATCACTTCCGGGTAATTCGGGTCAAACGCCGCGCTCACATCGGAAGAAAGCATTCTGGAATTCTGTAAGCATCTGCGGACAGCCAGCTCACTGTACTGTCCCGCGCAGTTTAACAGCTCCGCAACCGTATTCTCGAAGAACCGGGACTGCATTCCCGTCGCGCCCACGCTTCCGATCTCCTCTTTATCCACCAGCAGACACACGCACGTCCGCTCCGGATTCTCCAGCGCCAGCATCGCCTTATAGGACGGATACGCGCAGATCCGGTCGTCATGTCCATAGCCCATGATCATGCTGGCATCCAGCCCGTAATCTCTGGCCTGGCCTGCCGGAACCGCTTCCAGCTCCGCGGAAATAAAGTCCTCTTCTTCCAGGTCATACTTCTCTTTCAGGATTGCGAGAATCTGCTTTTTCACAGCCTCTTTCTCTTCGCCTTCCACCGGAATACTTCCTATTAAAATGTTCAGGTTCTCACCCTCGACCGCCTTCGCCGCAGTCTTCGTCATCTGATCGGCCGCCAGATGGATCAGCAGGTCGGAAACCCCTACCACCGGATCGGCCGGGTCTTCCCCGATGACCACATTCACGACCGTGCCGTCTTTCTTCACGACAACGCCGTGCAGGGCCAGCGGCAGCGCCACCCACTGATATTTCTTAATCCCGCCGTAATAATGCGTGTCCAGAAGGGCCAGCCCGCCGTCCTCATAAAGCGGAATCTGCTTTAAATCCAGACGCGGGGAGTCGATGTGCGCCCCCAGGAGGTTCATGCCTTTTTCCAGCGCTTCCGTTCCAATGTGGAACAGAGCCAGGGTCTTCCCCATGCACTGGGCGTAAACTTTATCGCCCGGCGCCAGCATCCGCCCGGAAGCAATCACTTCTTCCAGATCCAGATACCCCGCGTCCCGCGCCTGGGAAATCACTTCCGCTGCGCATTCCCGTTCGGTTTTACAGTTCGATAAGAAGGTTTTATAGCCTTCGTTAAAAAAATTGATCGTCTTTCTTGCATTACTGTCGTATTTCAGCCATGCATTTTTTCGTTCCATCTGAATCACTCCTGTGTTTTCCTTTGTATAAGCAAGCTGTTCGCCTGCGTATCTTATTGTAGCGCATTCCGCCTGCGCGGTCAAGCGCGCCGCACCGCTATTCCAAATGAAAACATGCAGCCAGATGGCCCTCTTCCAATTCCCGCAGTTCGGGAACCGCCTCCCGGCATTTCTGCGTACACCTGCCGCACCGCGGCGCAAACGGACACCCCTCCTGCACCTTCAGCGGGCTTGGCGGTTCTCCCTGCAGAAGCTGGACTTCCTCATCCTGCTTACAGTAAACGTCAAAAATCGAATGGATCAGCGCAATGGTATAGGGATGGCGGCACATTGCTTCCAGATGCTCACTTTCCACCAGTTCCACGATTTTTCCCATATACATGATCGCAATGCGCTGGGAAACGCTGCGCACCAGCGCCAGATCATGTCCGATAAAAATGCATCCGATGTTCCGCTCCTCCACCAGATCCACCAGAAGCTTCGCAATCTGGTTCTGAATCGAAACATCCAGCGCCCCCGTAGCCTCGTCGCAGAGCAGAAGCTCCGGATGGATCGCAATGGCCCTGGCCACCGCCACACGCTGAAGCTGCCCGCCGGACAGTTCATGGGGATAGCGCATCACAAAGTCCCGCGGAAGCCCTACCTGTTCCAACAGTTCCTCTGCTTCATCCAGCGCCTGCTCCTTTGGGATATGGTCATAATTCCGCCTGGGTTCCGCCAGATACGTGCCGATCTTCATCCGCGGCGAAAAGGAGCTTAACGGATCCTGAAACACCATCTGGATATTGCGCCGGAAAAGCCGCTTTTCCTTTCCCTTGAGGGCGGTGTAGTCCACGCCGTTTAGCGTCATTGCCCCGGAAGAAACCGGAAGAGAACCCACGATCATCTTCGCGAGGGTGCTCTTTCCGCAGCCGCTCTCCCCCACAATGCCTAAAAGCTCTCCCCTGGAAAGGGTAAAGCTTACATCCGAAACGGCCCGCAGCCGCTGCTTCTTCACCGGGAATTCCTTATTTACATGGGAAACTTCCAATAAAATCTCTTTATTTTGCAAACCGTCTGCCTCCCAACTTGGGTACTGCCTCCAGCAGTTTCTGGGTGTAGGGTTCTTTTGGGTGGTAAATGATCTCGTCCCGGCTGCCAAACTCTACCATCCGGCTCTGGCACATGACGCCGATCTTGTCGGAAAGATAAGAAGCCACGCCCATATTGTGAGTTACCAGGATGATCGTCGTCCCGTATTTCTCCCGAAGCTGCTTCATTTCGTGAACTACCTGGGCCTGGATCGTCACATCCAGCGCAGACGTGGGTTCATCCGCCAGCAAAAGCTTAGGCTGGGCGTTCATTCCCATCGCAATCCCCACGCGCTGCTTCATCCCGCCGGAAAGCTCAAAGGGATAGGAATCCATTACCCGCTCCGTGTCCGTCAGGTGCATCCGCTTCAGCATGGAAACCGCCCGTTTCCGGTACTCCTGCCGCGGGAGCTTCTCGTGAACGGCAATGGCCTCCCCGTATTGCCTGGATATACGCTGGATCGGATCCAGCGCCGCCCCCACGTCCTGAAAAATCATCGCGATCTCCCGTCCGCGGATATCCTGCATTTCCTGTTCGCTGGCTTTCACCAGATCCTTTCCATTAAACAGAATCTGCCCTTCCGTAATCTTTCCGCCGGGCGGCAGAAGCCCCAAGACCGCGCGGATCAGCGTGGTCTTCCCGCTCCCGCTCTCCCCCACAATGCTGACGATTTCCCCTTCCGAGACGGAAAGGGAAACCTCAGAAACCGCGGGCCTGCCGTTTTGGTAGCAGATGGTACAGTTTTTGATCTCCAGCAGGCTCATAGGCTTATTCGACGATCGTCCAGTCGTTGGTGATCATATAGTAGTCGATGGGGAATACGGTAACATTGTCTACACGGCTGGTATTCACCAGGGTAATGTTATCGTCTGCGCACAGGAAGATCGTGGGGCACTCCTCGTTCAGAACTTTCTGCGCTTCCACGAAGCAGTCAATCCGGTCTTCCAGTTCAAAGGCTGCATCCAGCCGCTCCATAACCTCCTGGAATGCATCGCTGTGGAACCCGCTGTAGTTATCCGGGCCGCCGTCCGACCAGCGGTTCTTCAGATAAGACTGGCCGTCCGCGTTATTTACGGTCTGCCAGCCTGCGGCAATGAAATCGAATTCGCCGCTGTCACGGATCTCAGAGGTATTCTCCATCAGTTCGATCTCTACATGAACGCCAATTTCCTTCCACATATCCTGCATTGCCTGGTAAACAGCCGTGGATGCGTTCGAACGCAGGGCAATCGTCAGAACAAGCTCTTCGCCGTCTTTTTCCACGTAACCGTTTCCATCCGCATCTTCATATCCGGCTGCTGCCAGGTACTCCGCCGCTTTCTCCAGATCATAGGTCTGTTCCTCGACTCCGTCCGAGCCATAGCCTACGCTGTCCGGGAACGCTTTGCCAAGGGCCGTTGCATAGCCGTTTCCGGAAATCTGCGCGATGACGTTTCGGTCAATCGCATAGGAAAGGGCCTTTCTCAGATTCACGTCCGCGGTGGGGCGGCCTTCCCGGCAGTTCATTTCCAGGTCGCTTTCCCGCGTACCGGTTACGCTGACCATTTCAATCTGGTCATTGCCTTCCAACTGGGCTAAGGTCGTGGCGCTGGCGCCTACCGCCACATCCAGGTCGCCGGACAGCATGGCGCTGGCCTTGGTATCGCCTGCAATGTTCTGCACGGTGATGCTCTTCACGCTGGGCGCGCCGTCCCAGTAATATTCATTAGCCACCAGCTCATATTTCTGTTCTGTCACATACTCTTCGCAAACATACGGGCCTGTGCAGACCGGCGAAGAATTATAGTCGGTCATATCTACGGTGGTGTCTACGATGATGCACATCGGCTCGGTCAGGTAGTAAACAAAGGCGCTGTAAGGCTCCGTGGTTTTAAAAATTACATTTTCCCCGTCCACTTCGATGCTGTCCAGCTTCAGGTTTCCACCCCGGCTGTTCTGGGCTGCGGTGCGTTCGATGGATTCTTTGACGGTTTCCGGAGTCAGGTCATTGCCGTTTGAGAACTTTACGCCCTGACGGATGTGGAAGCTGTAGGTCAGCTCATCGATCTGTTCCCAGGAATCGGCCAGGCACGGAACCACATCCATATTTTCATCGGCGGTCAGCAGGGTTTCGCCGATGCCGCAGCGCATGGTCGTCCAGCCGTTCCAGCCTTCCGCCGGATCAAGGCCTTCCATCCACAGATACAGCGCCACATTTAAGTGAGAATCCGACGCTTCCTCCGCCATGGCAGGGCTTGTGCAGCCAAGGGCAAGCATCAGTGCGCTCGCCGCCGCAACGCAGGTTTTCATTGCTTTTTTCATGTTCTTTTCCTCCTAAAATTCGTTTTCTATAGAAAAGCAGACGCTTTTTCTATCACCATACATTTTCTTTTGGGTTCATCAGATCCTGAATGCTGTCACCCAGCAGATTGAAAATCACCACGCTGATCAGAATGACCAGGCCGGGGAAGATCAGCATCCACGGCGCGCCGTACATATAGTTTTTCCCCTCGGAAAGCATAAAGCCCCATTCCGGCGTCGGAGGCGGGGAACCCAGGCCCAGCAGGGACAGCCCGGCAATGGTCAGCAGCTTGCCGCCGATATCCTGGAAGATGTTTACCAGCAGCGACGGAATCACATTCGGGATGATGTAATGAAGCAGGATACGCCCGTTCGAAGCGCCGCCTAAGCGGGCCTGCTCGATGTAAACGTTGTTCTTCACACTCAGCACCAGCGACCGGCTGATGCGGGCATAAAAGGTCCAGCCGGTGAGGGACATGGCCAGAATCAGATTCGGAAGTCCCACGCCGATGAAGCTCACCAGTGCAATCGTAAAAATCGACCCCGGAAAGGCCATCAGCATATCGGAAATCCGCATCAGGATGCTGTCAAAAATGCCTCCGGAAAACCCGGCTGCCGTTCCCACCAGGATTCCCACGGCGGATACGATTCCCGTCACCGCAAACGCGATCAGGAGCGAGCTTTTTCCGCCGTGAAGGATGCGTGAAAAGATATCCCGTCCTAACTGATCCGTTCCAAAGATATATTCCCGGCAGGGCGCCTTCAGCATGTCCGTATAATGGCATTCCAGCGGGTCATAGGGCGCGATCACGCCTGCAAACAGGGCAAACGACACAAACACCAGGGCCAGCGCCATCATTACCCAAAACTTTATCCACGCTTTTTTCATGGCGGGGGTCATTTTTCGTTTTCGTTTCATTTCTGCGCCATCCCCCTTCTGATCCGCGGATCGATAAAGGAATAGGAAATATCCACGAGCAGATTGACAATGACGTAGATAAATCCCATCCACATGGTATACCCCTGGATCAATGCGTAATCCCTGGCGCTGATGGCCGTGGTGCACACCTGGCCGATCCCGTTCCAGCTAAAGACGGTTTCCACAATCATGGTTCCGCCCAGCAGGCCGCCAAAGGACATGCCCAGCATGGTCACGACTGCCAGCAGGGAATTCGGCAGGACGTGCAGAAAAATGATTCTCTTTTTGCTGACACCTCTCGATTTACAGCCGGTTATGTATTCTTCACTTAACTGTTCGACCATCACCGCACGGATTCGCCGGATGTAGGAGCAGCTCATCCCAATGGACAGGGTAATCGTCGGCATGATGATGTGCTTCCAGGAGGAAGAACCCGCCACGGGCAGCCATCCCAGATTCACCGCGAAGATCCAGATCAGGATCATGCCGAACCAGAAGCTTGGCATGGAGACGCCGATAAAGGACAGGAAACGGATAATATAATCCGCCGTTTTATTTTTGTAAACCGCAGAGAGGATTCCCAGCGGGAAGGAAATCAAAATCATGGTCACGAAGGAGGTGCAGGCAAGAGCTACCGTATAGGGCAATTTCTGTGAAATCACTTCTTTGACTGGTTTATTGTATTTCACGGATGTTCCGAAATCTCCGTGCAGAATCACGCCTTTGATCCAGTCCGCATACTGTACGAAAAAGGGCCTGCTCGTGCCGTACTGTTCTTCCAGCTTGGCGATGGTTTCCGGGTCGTGGCCGCCGCCCATGGAAGATACCAGCTCTTCCACCGGGTCGGAGGGGAGCAGGTAGGTCAGGCCGAAGGTCAGGATCGAAAGGCCGAACAGGATGATAACCAGGGATACCAGCCGTTTTCCGATCATTTTAGCCATTGGGAATCCTCCGCTTTTCCGCCGCAATGAGAAAGCCCATCGGAAGTTCTCCGCCACGGATCGTCACGTGAATATCCCGGAAGCCAAGGCTTACCAGTTCCTGAAAATCCCACTGGGGCCTTCTTGCATAGCTCATCGGAAGGTCTTTGGCGATTTCTTCGATCACGGAAAAGTCCACATGATCGACATTGTGCTTCCCGTGAAGGCCGCCTTCGGTTTCCCGGCGCTTTCGCTGTTCTTCCACAAATTTTTCGTGCTGGGCGGCGTACTCTTTGTCATGATGATAGAGATACATATTTCCGTCGTCTATGAGGAGTTTTCCGCCAGGGCGCAGAACCCGGTACATTTCCTGGTAGGCTTTGGCCGGGTCATCCAGGTTCCAGAGGACGTTGCGCGATACGACTGCGTCGAAACTCTCGTCCGCAAAGGTGAGATTCTGCGCGTCCATCTGAAGAACGTTCACGTCTATGCCAAGGGCTGCGAAGCGTTCTTGGGCCTGGGCTACCATCTGGTCGGAATAGTCGATGGCTGTGACGCGGTGGCCCAGTTTAGACAGGATGACCGGAAAGAATCCGGCTCCTGTGCCGTCGTCCAGGACTTCCGCGCATTCCCCTGGGATCTGTTCCCGGAAAATCTGTTCCCAGCGTTTTCCTGCGTCGGTTTCCAGTTCTTCCGCGACGGCCAGGGAAAAGCCGTTTGCGCGTTTGTTCCAGTAGTCTTTGATTTCATCGATGTGTGCCATGTTTCCCTCCTATTTTTATTATCTCCAGGCGGTCAGGATGCCGCGGCCTGGGCAGCCCATGCCGGGCGAGGGCTGCGGAAAGATCAGCGCTGATATCCACGCAAAAAGCCGGTGTATTGCTGTACGCACAATACACCGGCAAAGTCTTTGTCGTCAGGTCCATTGTACTGTGGCTCGCAGTAAATGAGACACGCTTCGGGACTGTATTCTGACTCTGGCATCCTCGCTTCCTTCGCCTTCCCAGGTTTACCCAGTGGCATTTTAAGAAGGAAACTCCTCCAACACAGCAACGGCATTGTACGGGAATCTCACCCGTTTCCATAAGCAAAGCGCTTATATATCCCGAAACGTTCGTTTTTATTTAATTGGGTTTTATTATACTCCTTTTTTAAAATCCGGTCAATTCCTCAAAAAATATTTCACTCTTGAAATTGCAGAAGCAATATGATATATTAAAAATACAAGGAGAAAACAACCGCCCACAAAGTGGTTGACCTCCCAGGTAGTAAAATAAGCCTACTTGCACCGGTCAAGATACAAGGTAGGCTTATTTATTTGCGCTTATCTTTACCATCTAGGTAAGTAAGCAACGCCATTAGGAAATTACCTCCCAAAAACAATAGATTTTTTTACAAAAGCTTCCATGTTTGAAAGGAAAGGAGACTTCCCTGAACCGTAAAGCATCACATTCTTACGTCCCTGAGCAGCTAAGTACTCAGGGACTGTCCAAATAGTAACCATCACTTCCGTATAACTTTTACATTGCTTGCAAAAGCGTCCTCTGCAATTTTCGTCCCCTTAGGAACCTCCACCTCTTCCAGATAGAAACAATCAAAGGCGTCCTCCTCGATCGTTTTAAGTCCCTTTGGAAATTTGACCGACTTCAGATAGGAATACTTAAAAGCTCCTTTTCCAATCGTCCGCACGCTGGACGGCAAGGTGACGGATGTAAGCGTCCGATTAAAATAAAAGGTATACTCCCCGATCTCCTTGGTTCCGCTGGCAATGGAGCATTTCCCCTTTGGAATCGCCACTGACATAAGCGTTTTTGTCATTGCTTTATTATAAATCACGCCATCTTTAAAGGCATACGTTTTATTGGCCGAATCAATCGAAAAATTCGTCAGATTCGGAGAGGAAAAAAACGCAAAGAGACTCATTTCTGTCACACTTTTCGGAATATGTAAGGTCTTTAGTTTGTCACATCCCTGAAAAGCACCTAGCTCAATCGTTGTGATGGTATCCGGCAGCACGACTTCTTTTAACGCGGATTTAAAAGCAAACGCTTCCTTTCCGATAGTTGTCACTGGTACTCCCTCATACGTGGCTGGCACTTCGAACTTCGAGCCTGTCCCAAAATAAGAAACCAGTGTTGCATATTCGCCGCTGTCTGTCTTTGTGATCCTGTAATATGCAGGCGTATTGTATTCACTGATATGATAATAGCGCGGCGCTTCCATAGCAATTCCCGTCTCAGCAATATAGTATTTCGATCCGATTTTCACTACGGCATTTACATGGCCGTTTCCAGCCCCGGAATCCATTCGTGCATTTCTGCTGTATGCAGTTAGCCCGACTTTTTCACACATTCTTATTACCAGACTGGTACTTGCAATACAGTCTCCGCCGCCGGTGATTACCATTGACGAAGAACCTGCGTAGATTGCGTCATAGTTAAAGCTTGCGACATACTTACAGATTGCTTCCAGCTTCTCATAGCCGCTCATCCCGGATTTTATATTTGCTTTGATATACTCGTCAATTTTCTTGTCGGAATAAAGGTACGCATAATTTTCTACATTCGCAGTAATTTTGTAGAAACGGCCGTTTGCACTGACGAAAACCAGCATCTGCCCCTCTTCGTTCCCCCCTGCTTCCTCAGCCAGCGTCGATAATGCAATTCTCTGCAGTCCTTCCGCATCTTTGTAGATATCAGAATCCATATCTCCGGATACTTCCCCGGTCTTCGATACTTTCATCTTCGTCCCTTGCACCACAAAGACGGTTCCGCTTCCTCCCGTCATCTTTACCTTATAAGTAGATTTATATTTTGACGGCATGGAAATAAATTTTTCAGCCCATTCCGGCAGGTAGTAGACCGTAAACGCCGACGTATCAACATGGGTAAATGTCGACAATTTATAAGTGCGCTCCATGGAGCCGGTCTTTGTCTGCGCAGTCGGGAAATCAAAAATCCGCGACCATTTTCCATAAACACGTTTTCCATTCACGGTTTTATACATGCAGACCTTCACGTAATAAAGCTGACCGGCCTTAAGGTTTGGAATCTTCGCCGTGCTCTTTGCGTTCTTGAGATATTTCACTCCCGCTACCGCCTTGACAGAATAGTTCGGAACCTTTTTAAGCTGCGCATAATTGGTAGAATAGGCATAGACGTATTTTACATTTTTTGTGTTATTGCAGGTCAGGCTCAAAGAATTTTTGCTGCTTTTCACCACCACCGTTTTTACCGTGCCCGGCCGTTTCACAGCTGCCTCCGCCGGCAGAACTGCCAGCATACACAGCATCATAAATAAAATTGCCAGAATTCCTTTTTTCTTCATAACTCGCACCTCCCAGACCTCCATGACCCGTTTGCGGGACATTTTATTTTTATTTTACAGTCGGTGGAAACGCTTGTCAACAAAAGAAAAGATTGAATCCCACCCCATTATCCGCTATAATGAATTCCATGAACCGTACCGGCTGATCTGGCCTGAAAGGAGAATCCATACATGAACCGGGAAGCATACATGAAACTCATCGAAGAAATCTCACTGAACGCCTGGCCCTCCCACAAAATCGAACTCTACGACGGCTGGCTCATCCGCTTCTCCCACAACTACACCCACCGCACCAACAGCGTCGAACAGGTCGGCACCCCCTTAATCCCCATCGAGGAAAAAATCGCCTACTGCGAAGCCATGTACGCGAACTACCACACCCCCTCGATCTTTAAGATTAACCCCCTCCTGGACCCCTCCTTCGACCGCCTCCTGGAAGAAAAAGGCTACGAGATCCAGCACGTGACCGAAGTCATGACCATGAACCTGGAGCGCCTAAACGCCTGGGAGCCCCTCTCCGCCGAATACGAATACTACGGGCGGAATTCCGGCCTGCCCTCCTGCGTCTACTACCCCGGCGACATCATTGTCCAGCTCCGGGATCGTATCGTGGACGAGTGGATCACCTCCCTCTTCCGCTTAAACGGCACGACGAATCCCACTCTGCGCCGGATCGTCCCCTCCATGTACAAAGCCATTCCGAAGGAAACCATTGTCGCCTTCGCGGAGATCGACGGACGCATGGTCGCCTCCGGCCTTGGCATCCTGGATCGGGGCCACGTGGGCCTTTACGCCATTTACGTGGACGCGAGCTGCCGCCACAAAGGCTTCGCCCGCGCCATCTGCAGTACGATCCTGACCGAAGCGAAAAAGAAGGGCGCAGACCATGCTTACCTCCAGGTCGTACAGGGAAATACCTTTGCAAAGGAGCTTTACGCCTCCCTCGGTTTTCAGGATTTTTATACATACTGGTTCCGCGCCAAGGAACTGACGAAAGGATAACGTTATGTGGATAGCAAATCAATGGAACGATTATGAAGTCATCGACACCTCCAAGGGCGAAAAGCTGGAACGCTGGGGCGATTACCTGCTGATCCGCCCCGATCCCCAGGTCATCTGGGACACCCCGAAAACCCACCGGGGCTGGAAAAAGCCGAACGGCCACTACCACCGCAGTAAAAAAGGCGGCGGCGAATGGGAATTTTTCGACCTGCCGCAGCAGTGGGACATTCATTATAAAACTCTCACCTTTAATCTGAAGCCTTTCAGCTTCAAGCATACCGGCCTCTTCCCGGAGCAGGCCACGAACTGGGACTGGTTCTCTGAGAAAATCCGAACTGCCGGACGCCCGGTGAAAGTGCTGAACCTCTTTGCTTATACCGGGGGCGCGACCTTGGCCGCAGCGGCGGCGGGCGCTTCCGTGACCCATGTGGATGCCTCCAAGGGCATGGTAGGCTGGGCGAAGGAAAACGCCCGTTCCTCCGGACTGGAAGAAAAGCCCATCCGCTGGATCGTGGACGACTGCGTGAAATTTGTAGAGCGGGAGATCCGCCGCGGGAACCACTACGACGGCATTATTATGGACCCGCCTTCCTATGGGCGCGGCCCGAAAGGGGAAATCTGGAAAATTGAGGATATGATCCATCCGTTGGTGAAGCTCTGTGCGCAGCTTCTCAGTGACGACCCGCTGTTTTTCCTGATTAATTCCTATACCACCGGGCTTGCTCCGGCTGTTCTCACGTACCTGATTGCCACGGAGCTGAAATCTTTTGGCGGAACCGTGGACTCGCAGGAAGTGGGACTGCCTGTCAGCAGCAATGGGCTGGTGTTGCCCTGCGGCGCATCCGGACGCTGGGAGCGCTGAAAACCGCATAACCTATTTTTGCTGGCCCTGATTCGGGGCCAGCTTTCTCACGTCTGCATCTCCAGGCCTGCGCCTTTACACCGCCGCCTCCGCCTTCACCTGCCTCTCCTCCTTCTCAATATCCGCAATCTCATCCATCCGCAGCTCCTCCGACAGAATCTCCGCCGCATTCAGCGTACAATTTCCCATCCGCTCCAGCCCGCCAAGCACCGCCGAAAACAGAATCGTAAACTCCGGCCTGCACTTCTGCTTCTTCAGCCGCTCCACATGGTTCTTCATCAGACTCACTTCCAGCTCCCGGATCTCTTCCTTCTTCTCCGCCACGCCATTGATCACCGCTGCGTCGCCCACCCGCAGCGCATTCGCACATTGCGTCAGCATATCTTCAATATATTCCATCCCCTCTTCAATCTCATGCTGCGCCTCCTTCGAAAAGCGGTAGCCCTTCTCCTGATGCACCTTCGCCACGTTCGCAATCTCCAGGCTGTTCTTCGCCACACGCTCCATCTCATCCATCACCGTCATGTAAGCGGCAGCCCTGCGCGCCTGCGACTCCGTGTAAACCCCGCTCGCCATCCGGGACGCAATATACTTCACAGCCTGCTCCTGAATCTCCTTCACAACTGCAACCTGGCTCTCTGCCTTTTCCTGCAATCCCACATCCTGCTGCAAAAAAGCCGTCTTTGCCTGTTTTGTCAGCTCCTTCACCATCCTCGTCACCCGCATCACCTCTTTCCGGATCAGATGCAGAGACACCGTCGGCGCAGTAATCGCCGGATCAATATACTGCAGTCCGGCCGCCGCTTCCTCTTTCTCCTCATCCCCCGGCACCAGGAACATCACAATCTTCACCATCAGCCAGATCAGCGGCAGCCAAATCAGCGTATTCACAATATTAAACGTCGTATGCGCATTCGCGATCTGCCTGGAAATCACATCGATCTCATTCCCCTTTGGCGAAATCCACTCCACAAACTTCGCAAACCAGGGAATGATCCAAAGAAACAGAAAACTTCCGCTGATATTAAACACACTGTGCGCCACCGCTGTCCGCTTCGCATCCTTGGACTGTCCGATGGTCGCCAGAAGCGCCGTGATCGTGGTTCCAATATTGTCCCCCAGCAGAATCGGAATCGCACCCGTAAGCCCAATAATACTGGAAACGCCGTCCGCCGCAGGCTGCATTGCAAAATTCTGAAGCACTGCAATCGTCGCCGAACTGCTCTGCACCACCAGCGTCATCAGCGTACCCACCAGCACGCCCAACACCGGCACATGGGATACCCGCTCGATCAGACTCGTAAACACCGGGCTGGACGCCAGCGGCTTCATGACGTCTCCCATTGTAATAATCCCGACAAACAACAGGCCGAATGCGAAAATCGTCTGCCCGATATTCTTCGCTTTCTCCGATTTCGCAAAGAAAAAGACCACAAACCCGACAAAAACAATCGGCCAGATAAAATCATTGATCTTAAACGCAATGATCTGCGCAGTCATCGTCGTCCCGATATTCGCGCCCAGAATCACCGAAATTGCCTGGGGAAGCTGCATCAGCCCCGCGCTTACAAAACCAATCACCATAACGGTCGTCGCGCTGCTGCTCTGGAGCACGCTCGTCACCAGCGCCCCCGCCAGAACCCCCATGATCGGATTCTTCGTCAGCACGCCCAGAATCGTTTTCATTTTCTCGCCCGCTGCCTTCTGCAGCCCTTCGCTCATCATGTTCATTCCGTAAATAAATACGGCCAAACCGCCCAGCAGTCCGGTAATGGTCTTAAATGTCTCCATTTCTTCTCTCCTGTATGTGGATTTCCATCAGTTCAAACGCTTCTATTATAAAGAAGGTTTCCCAAATCCATTTCAAGACAATGTAAAATCTGTGTAAAGTTTTCGATTATTTTTCCAAATATTTTGGAATTTTATCCATAATTTAACAAAAACTTAACCCAAGGTTCACGGGTGTTTGACAGCTATATAAAGTGAAAAGTGCTCTCAGGCCGCATTATTCCTGAGATTTTTTTGTCAAATTTATCGTTGCATTATATAGTATTA
>JAUNPS010000033.1 GCA_030536575.1 Eubacteriales bacterium
TTTCATGCGCCTTGCCATGCGAGCATGGTATCCGATTCACCGGAAAGTCTTAGTACAGGCGATTTCGGCATTCTTCCTTGCCGTATACGGCACGCCTGCATCTCCGTTGAAAACGGAGATGCAGGTGAAAACCGCATTCCCTCGAAACACGTCCCCGTAAGCTTTCCGCCTTCCCGGTAACTGTACATAGAAGACTGGGAAGTGCCAGAGGGCTGGCATAGGTGTGAACTGTAACGTATTTCCCTGGATTTTTAATAAGCAATGCCCGGCAGCTCGTAGGTATTCGTAATTCCCCTGTTGATGGCGTCCGCCCGCAGAACCGAATACAGCTCCGCCCGCGTCCCGGCCATATAAGGCTTTGTCCAGAACACATTCCCTAGGTTCAGCGTCACCGATCCAAAAATCTGCCACGGGAGGAACGACAGATCCAGGATAAAGGCTTCCATCTTCTGCCCCTCCATCATCTGGCGGCTCAGCTCAAAAATCCTGGCCTGATCCAGGTTCGGATTCTCCGCCAGCAGATACGGCACCAGATAATATTCATAGGATTTGACAATGCCCGGTATCACCAGCAGCAGCGACCACAGAAAAATCTTTACTTTCTGCAAAAAAGTGGTAAGCACAATGTTCCCGTAACAGCCGCTCCGGAACGCATACAGCACCTCGGAAACATCCGCATGCTGCATCTGCGCCTTCAGGAAGAAATGCTGTTCGCCCACTTCCAACGGATTCCCCACGAGCACTTTTAAAAGAATTCCCAGAATGGAAACGACCGCGCCCATGGTCAGGAAAATCAAGCCGGTGATGCTCCCGAACAGGAATTTCGCCGCCTGGCGGACCGGCTGCGTCAGGTCTCCGTGATCCATCGTTTCATTCGTAACCCGCACTTCCTCGGTATGGCTGCTTTCCGAACCATTGTTCCCGGAACCATAGTTTCCAGCGAAAATGCCGGTGATCAGGCACACGAGCACCGATGCCAGATAAAACCTGCGCACTACTTCTTTCGCGCGCATCTTCAGATCATAACGTGTCCACATATCCGTTCTCCTCCCTCAGGCCGGCTTACTGATACAGGATGCCGCTTCCGATTTCATCGGCCTTTTCTTTTCCGCAGAGCAGGCGGATTAACTCCAGGCCAAAGGGAATCGCCGTCCCCATGCCCCGGCTGGTCGTCACTTTTCCGTCCGTCACAACCGGAACCTGCAGCACTTTCGCCCCTTTCAAGCGGTCTTCAAAGCCCGGATAGCAGACCGCTTCTTTTCCTTCCAGAAGTCCCAGGTCGCCAAGGACGCTTGGGGCTGCGCAGATCGCGGCCACATGCAGGTCGTTTTTCGCCGCATTCAGCAGTTTTTCCCGCAATGCGGTGCAGGCTCCCAGGTTCTTCGTGCCCGGCATGCCGCCCGGAAGCACCAGATAATCCCCCGGCTTCTCTTCCACCTTTTCCAACGTCATATCCGCCTCGATGGAAATCCCGTGGGCTCCGGTCACCTTGGGCCCCTGGATGGAAACTATGTGTACGGGAAGGGACGCCCGGCGCAGAAGATCCACCACGGTCAGCCCTTCGATTTCTTCAAAACCATCTGCAAAAAATACATAAATTTCACTCATATTCTTTTCTCCTTGCATTCTTTTTTCGCAGCCGCCGCTTTCCGTCGGGAATCCGGGAAATGCGGGCGTCTGCCCTCTACCTGCTATTCTAGCAAATACCGAAGAAAAAAACCAGTGCATCGCCGCATAATTTACATTTTCTTTAAACTATGCTAAACTGAAAAAAACGATCCGAAAGGAGCACCCATTTATGGAAATCGAACGCAAATTTCTTATTAAAGAACTGCCCGCCCATCTGGAAACCTATGCTTCCCACCAGATCGAGCAGGCTTACCTGTGCACGGAGCCGGTCGTCCGCGTCCGCAGGCAGGATCAGGAATACATTCTCACCTATAAAGGAAAGGGTATGCTGGCGCGTGAAGAATACAATCTCCCCCTCACCGAAGAAGCCTACCTCCATCTGAAAGAAAAAGCGGACGGCAATGTCATCTCCAAAGTACGCTATCTGATTCCTCTGGAAAATGGCCTTACGGTAGAGCTTGACCTGTTCCAGGGCTGTTTTCAGGGCATGATCCTGGCCGAAGTAGAATTCCCTGATTTAGACACGGCAAATGCTTTCGTGCCGCCCGCATGGTTTGGAGAAGACGTTACGCTCTCGCCCGAATACCATAACAGTTACCTGAGCCGCAAGCCCTTATAGGTGTGTGCCGCCAAAATATCCCTGCCAACATGGCTACTTGGGGCTGCGCACTACTCCATGCCACCGACACAGCACCGCCAAATACTCTGACCACATGGCTGCTTGGGGCTACGCACTACTCCATTCCACTGATACAGCTCCGCCAAATATCCCTGCCAGCATAGCTGCTTAGGGCTGCGCGCACCGTTGCACGCGTGAAAAAAGGCGGCCGGAAAGGCCGCCCAAAAACTCTCATGATTCCGCCGCTTTTTTCACACAATTCACCGCATTTAAACTTCTCGGATAACCAATATAAGGCAGGCATTGCGAAATCACCTTCATCAGAAACGCTTCGTCATTCCCCAAATTCATGTTTCCCTTCGCATGCCCGGTAAGCTGCGGCTCACATCCGCCCTGCGCCATCAGAAAACCAAACGTAATCATCTCCCGCTGCGCCAGGTCAAGCCCCGTTCTCGTATAATAATCCCCAAAGCAATTCGCCGCCAACCAACGGTTAATATGCCCCGTCTTCCACGCCTCCCGCATATGCTCTCCGAAAATCTCCGCCTGGGCCTCAACCCCTTTTTCCAGCCGGTTTTCCCGCGTAGTCGTCCCCTGCTTTTCCAGCGGAAGCGCAATCCCTCTTCTTGCCAGCTCCTCATTCACAAGCCGCAGAAACGGCAGCATCCGCCCAAATCCCAGATAATCCACCGCCTGATAAACCATTTCCTTTACCATAACCGGCGTCACCCCTGCATCCAGCGCCTTCGGAAGCATCCTCTGAAACGCTTCCGTTCCCTGGCATCCGACCAGTGCCGCCAGAATCGCCAGATACCGCATAGTATCCTCTAATTCCTGTCCCGGCTCCTGCACAACCTCCTCAAAAGCAAACTTCTCAAAGATCTCCATAAATTCCCCATCGGTTTCATAAAAATTCATCGTCCATTTCCCCTTTCTTTTCTCAGACAACATTTCCAGCCTTCTGTTTCCCATTCTGCGCCATCACGCCAACCAGCGGATGCGGCACATACAGCTCCTCCAGATACCGGCATTCCTCCTCCGTCAGAACCAGTTCCGCGGCCTTCGCCATTCCCTCCACCTGGGAGAGCTTCGTCGCCCCCACCACGGGCGCCGTGACCTTTGTCAGCAGCCACGCAAGGGAAATTTCCGTCATCGAAACCTGCCGCCTGGCGGCAAGCTCCGCCACCCGCTCAAGAATTGCCCGATCCATTTCCGCCGTCTGGTCATATTTAAATTTGCCATAGGCATCCTCTTCCAGCCGTTTTGAACTTTCACCCGGATGCTTGGAAAGACGCCCGCCGGCCAGCGCACTGTACGGCGTCAGCGCGATCTGCTCCTCCCGGCAGTACGGAACCATCTCCCGCTCTTCTTCCCGCGCAATCAAATTATAATGCCCCTGCACGGACACAAATTCGGCCATCCCATGATAATGCGCGAAATCGTTCGCCTTCGCAAGCTGCCACGCGAAACAATTGGAAATGCCGATATACCTGGCCTTTCCCGCCTTAACCACAAGGTCCAGCCCTTCCATAATTTCTTCCATAGGCGTATGGTAGTCCCACATATGATAAATATACAGATCCACATAATCCATTCCCAGGCGTTCCAGGCTCTGATCCAGGCAATGCGCAATATGCTGCTGCCCGGTGACCTTCCCGTCGATCTCCTCCTGTGTCCTGGGCGTAAATTTCGTCGCAATCACATAGTCGTCCCGCTTCGCAAAATCCCGCAATGCTTTTCCCACATACGCTTCGCTGGTTCCGTTCTGATAAACCGGCGCGGTATCGAAGAAATGAATTCCCAGTTCCAGCCCTTTTTTGATAATCCCACGGGTCGTTTCCTCATCCACCGTCCAGGTGTGCTGGCCCGTCCTTGCGTCGCCGAACCCCATGCATCCCATACAGATCCGCGATACGCTCAAATCCGATTTTCCAAGTTTGATATCCTCCACCTGAAATCCTCCTTCTATCTTTCAATGACCTGAAAAGTCTTCCATTTTCCTTTTTTATAGCGAATGTAAAACAGTACCGCCCGCGTCAGCCAGTCCAGGCACATGGCAATCGCTATCCCCACAACGCCGAAATCCAGCCAAATTCCCAAAAGAACCGAAAACACCAGCCGCACGCCAATGGTTGTAAAAATGGAAATTCCCATCGTAAACTTCACATCCCCGGCCGCACGCAGCCCTTTCCCCAGCGGATCTGCGAACGGGAAAATCACCGCATTCGCAAGATTATGAATCAGCACCAGCCACAAAACCAGCCTTTTCGTCTGCTCCGAAACCGCATAAAACCGCAGGAGCAGCGGCGTCAGTGCAAAAATTCCCGCATTCCACAGAATGGATATGGTGAGCGTCATTTTCAGCAGTTTTTTGAAATAATATTCCGCCTGTCCGATTTCTCCCGCGCCCATGCATTGGCCGATTACGGTGATAAATACCGGGCCCATCGAAACGCTGACCAGCGCCGCCACGCTCCAGATACTCTGCGCAATGCCGTTCGCCGCGATCTGGTACGTTCCAAACAGCGCCACCACGCTGCTCAGGGCCACTTTTACAAACTGGAAAATTCCGCTTTCGATGCCATTCGGAACCGCAATTCCGAGGATCTGCTTCAGCAGCCTGCCGTTCCAACGGAAAATCCATTTTTTGAAATACCGGACACCTTCCTGCTCCCGGAAGCAGAGCACCGTAATCGCTGCCGCGGAAAAGATACGCGAAATCAGGGAAGGATAGGCAACACCCGCCACACCTGCGTGCAGGACGAAGACGCCGATCAGATTGCCCGCTACATTCAGCGCGTTCGCCCATATGGAAATTTTCATCGTCGTTTTCGTCTTTCCCACGCTGCGAAACAGCGCCGCACCAGTGTTATAGACGGCCAGCGCCGGATAAGAATACGCCGAAATCCGCAGGTAGGTGACACATGCATCCTTCACGGCGGATTCGACCCGGCCAAACATCCACAGAATGATGTTTTCATTCAGAATCAAAATAACGATCATTACGACGGCTGAGAACAGTGTCGAAATCATAAGGAGCTGGCTGACCGCTTCCGACGCCTGCTCTTTTTTCCGGCTTCCGATGTACTGGCTCACCACCACCGCACCGCCTGAAGCGAGGGCAGTAAAAAGATAGAGGAAAATCGTGTTAAAAGAATTGACCAGCGATACGCCGGACACCGCCGCTTCCCCGATAAAGCTGACGACAAAGGTATCGGCAAGCCCCACCAGCATCAGGAGGAACTGCTCCAGAAGCAGGGGGAGGATCATTTCTTTCAGTTGTTTGTTTGAAAATAATTCCATAATATCCCTTCCCGTTTTGGTTTCTGGAATTATTTTAGCGTGTTCTTTTCGTTCTGTCTAATGCCTGTTTTCGATAGACAGGTATGCATGCGGCGTATTTTTCCTTTCCACTCCATAATAATCCATCAGCTTTCTCATTTCATTTTCTGTAATGCACAGAACCGATCCATGCCGCTTTTTACTTTTCCCCATATCGTAATCCCCCTCATTTAATACATGAAAATCTCCGTTTGCCAGATCGTCGCAAACCAGCGGCAGATACCCGCCGTTCGTCGCAAACTGATCGATAATCAGACACCATTTTCCAGAATCATTCAAAGGATACGCCTCCGGACCCTCCACCCCATAAATCCGTTCCAGTTCCGGGTATTCTTTCTGTTCAAAAGAACCTGTCAGCAAATCCTTCCCTCTGTCAACTCTGATATTTTTTGTCGTCTCATCTTTGGAAATACGATAGTAATATTCGCCTTCCCGTATAATGGTGGTGTCAATGATGTGATTTTCCTTTTCCATATATTTGACTGGCTCTGAAAAAACAGTGAAATCTCTTGTCAGTGAAGCATAGATCCTGTGTTTCGGTTCTCGGTCCCCCTCTTCCTTCACTCTTGACGCCCAAAATACCAGATAAGCGTCCTCTTTCTCACAATAAATTGCCTCCGGCGCCCACACACATCCAGCCTCTGAAATCCCCACTTCCGCCAGTCTCTCCCTGCTCCAGTGCATCAGATCTTCTGACTCCCATATCACAATCGCCCTGCTCCCGCTTGTTTGAACCTCTTCCCAGCTTCTCCCATTTGCCATCCGAAGATCAGTGGCAATGATATAAAATTTCTTCTTATCCGTTGTCTGGATAAGAAACGGATCTCTCACTCCCTTTTCTCCGATTCCGGACGTCAGTACCGGTTTCCCGCCGTTCAGATCCATCCAGTGCAGCCCGTCATGACTTACCGAAAAATAAATCTGTTCGCCCTGCTCACTTTCCCCTGTAAAATAAACAAACAAATACCCTTTTTGCTCCATCTTGTGCTTCCTCCTAAAAAATCTGAAAAACCCGGCAGCTTCCGCCGCCGGGTACCGAACATGTTTACCCTTTCACGCTTCCAAGTGTCAGTCCCGCCGTAAAGTATTTCTGGCAGAACGGATAAATCACCATCAGCGGAATGATAGACAGGAATATCTGTGCCGCTTTCATATTTGTGTTATTGACGCTGAGCAGCTCTACGATCTGCGAGAGATCACCGCTCTGCAATACAGAGTTGATGTCCACCACCATCGTCTGCAAAAAAGACTGCAGCGGATAGTTGTAGGTGAAATTTGAATAAATCAATCCGTCAAACCAACTGTTCCAGTGATTAATCAGCGAAAACAGCGTCACGGTCGCAAGCGAAGGCTTGGAAAGCGGCAGATAAATTTTAAACAGAATCTGCCACTGACTGGCTCCGTCCAGCATTGCGGATTCTTCCAGTGCCTCCGGAATACCACGGAAAAAATTCATCATCAGAATCACATTAAAGATCGGAACGCCGCACGGGAGGATTAATGCCCAGATACTGTCAATCAGTCCCAATTTTGACACAACAACATACGTCGGTATCAAGCCTCCGTTAAAAATCATCAAAAAAACAAAATAAGCAGAATAAAATTTTCTTGCCCGGAATGTATGATCCGATTTTGACAGCGGATATGCCGCCAAAATGGTCATCAGCATATTAAATGGAACGCCTATTAAAACTCTTTTCAAAGACACGAGAGCTGCTGTCCAGAATCTGGAATCCTTCATCACATACGAATATGCAGAAGTGGTAAATTCCACTGGAAACAGCGTCACCTGGTTCGTCATAATCGCATGAGAGCTGCTGAAGGACTGAGCGAGGACATTCAAGATCGGAACCAGACAGATCAGCATAAACAGGGCAATCAAGATGTAATTACAGATAATAAATGCCCTTCTTGCCGGAGAAACCTTAATCTTATTCACTTTGTCTCCCCCTTTCCTAAAATACCTGATAGCCTGCAAATTTCTCCGCCAGCTTATAGGATACGATAATCAAAATTCCCGATACCAGTGATTTAAAGAACCCAACTGCCGCTGACAGCGAATACTGCTGATTTACCATACCAAGCCGGTAAACGAGTGTGTCAATAATATCGCCGGTAGCATAAACCGATGCGCTGTACATATTGAAAATCTGGTCGAATCCCGCGTTCAGAATATTTCCAATCGAAAGTACCGTCATCAGTACAATAATCGGCGCAATGCCCGGAAGCGTTACGTGAATCGTCTGCTTCCATCTCCCCGCTCCGTCGATCGCAGCCGCTTCATACAAACTGGGATCAATCCCGGTCAGAGCCGCCAGGTAGACGATTGCATTATAGCCAAAATTTTTCCATACATCGGTAAAAATCATAGTCCAGGGGAATAAGTTTTTATCACCCAGAAAATCAATGGGTGTCCGGGTCAACCCCAAATTCATCAGAACCGTATTCAGAAATCCGGTGTCTGACTGCGTGCTTCCCTGGGACAGAAAATTAATAAAAATACCGGATAATACGATCCACGAAAGAAAATAGGGCAGATACGTAATCGTCTGTGCCGTTTTCTTAAACCATTTATTCCGCACTTCGTTCAGCATCAGTGCAAAGATAATCGGAATAATCAGATTTCCGATAATCTTTCCGACTGCAATCACCAGGGTGTTCCGAAGAGCCGGAAGGAAATTCGGAAGCTTCATCAGCGTCTCAAAGTTTTTCAATCCCACCCATTCTGATTTCAAAAATCCAAGCCCCGGCTGGAAATTCTGAAATGCCATGACAAGCCCAAAAATAGGAAGATAATTAAAAATAAACAGCACGACACATGGTGCCAGAAGCATGATATGGAAGCTTCTCTGCCGGGATTTATAAGCTTTGGACGCAGTTTTATGGGTTTTCCCCATGTTTTCTCACTCCTTTTTGCGCAGAAAGAGGGCTGCTGCTTTATTTTGCAGCAGCCCGCCTGTTTCAGCTTCTGTTTTTATTTTACTTTTTAGTGGTTCGCATCATACCATGCCTGGGCCTCTGCTGTCGCATCTGCGCCGCCGAGCGCTTCCCAGGATGCCAGGAAATCATCGTAGCTGTCCACGCTGTCGCCTGTGATAATCTTTACCAGAGTCTCCAATGCCATGCTGTCCAGTGTGGAATAAGCGTTAGACATTGTATCTGTCGGAACATAGTAGTATGCAGAATAATTAAAGTTTCCATCCTCAATCAGTGCAAGCATCGTCAGACCGCCGCCCAACGGATCGCCGTATACGGTATAGTTACTGATGCCGGATTCCACGTCTGCATCATCCACAGCCAGCTTGTCAGCCAGTGTTCCGTCCTCTACAGCGGTGGTGTATGCGACAATCGTATCTGCAATAACCCTTCTTGCATCTGACAGTCCGTCCAGTTCGCCTGCGGTCACGGAATCAAAGATGTCCTGCACGCACTCGATGCTCTCTGTCGGGGAAGTAAGCTGTGTGATCGCCGTCTTCCAGCCGCTGTATTCTCCGGTCTTACCGTTGTACATTGCATATTCCTCCGCATCTGCCGGATAGCAGAGCTTTTGAACGCTCAGATTGCACATCTTTACAAGGGCTTCCGGATTTTCACACTTGCTGCTCACTACATAGTAACCGTTCGGGATCGTCGGCACATACGGCTTTGAGGAACCTTCGCCCATGCCGTCCGGAACCTTTGCTGTCACGATATGCGCGTTAATGTCCGTCTTCATAGCGTCGATTGCAGGTACCATTGCCCCCCAGTTCGGTGCGAACCAGATGCCGCATTTTCCGGAACCAATGTCTTCCAAAAGCTGATTATAATCCATTGTTCCAAAATTCTTTGCCAGAGAACCGTTCTGGTACATTTCCTGCAGGTCCGTCAGTCCGGCTTTCATCTCTTCCGCAAGGGAACCGCCCCATACAACCTCGCCGTCCTTTTCGATGAAGGTGAACTGTCCGTTCCAGTGTCCCGGCGCTGCGCCGTAGCCCTCAAAGAATGCCTGCAGTCCGGACCAGTAGGTAAAACCGTCTTTTCCGTTCAATGCCAGTCCGTATGTATCGTTCTCACCATTTCCATCCGGATCCTGCTCGGTGAAAGCCAGCGCCACCGCCTTTAATTCCTCCATCGTCGTCGGAATTTCCAAGCCGAGGTTCTCCAGCCAGTCCTGCCGGATAAACATCATCATAGCCGCGCTGTGGTTATCATAAACCTGCGGGATACCGTACAGCTTTCCGTCTACTTTTGCGGAATCCAATGCGCCCTCTCCGCCTGCTGCCACATATTCCTTCAGCTCATCGGTCGCATAGGTATCAAAAGCTTCCGTAACGTCTGCAATTACGCCTGTCTGCGCATATTTCACCATATCCGCACCACTGACATACATAATATCCGGATAGGTTCCCGATGCAATCGCCGTCGTTCTCTTTGTTTCCTGCTGCGTGCCGTCCACACTGTACATCAACTGCAAGTCGAAACCGTTCTCTTTGTACAGATTCCACCATGCGTTGTCCTCAACGCTCTCTCCCGGCGCCCATGAAAAATCGGAATTGTAAGCCACGCCTACATTCAGTGTCACCGGTTCATCAAAACCATAAAAATTGATTTCTTCCGCGGATGCGCTTGCTGCAAGCCCCATCACACATACTGCGGAAAGTCCGACTGCTGTCGCTTTTTTCATCCAACCACTCTTCATCATTTCAACCTCCATTTTGTTTTTTGCGGTGTTTGTTGATAAATAAACTATACGCCAAAAACACGTTGGACGCTATTTTCCTGATTTTACTTTCTTATCCATATTTGCCTTTCGCAAGGTCAATCTTTTACCGGAATACAGATCGTCACCTCTGCTCCTCCGTACCGGCTCCGCCCAATCCGCAGACCGCCATTCTCCCCAAAGAACAGCTTTAATCTCTGATGGATATTCACGAGTCCTGTCACCTGTGTTCTGTACTCCAGTTTCCGACGTAATTCCGCAATCGTTTCATCGGTCAGCTTTTCTCCATTATCCTCCACATGAATTTCCAGACCTGTCTCACTTCTGCAAAAGGAAATTTCCAGAATTCCGTTTTCTTCTTTATCCTCAAGTCCATGCTGCAGGGCATTCTCAATGACTGGCTGCAAAATCAATCTTGGCACCTCTATTTCCTCGTATTCCCCCGGCAGCTCCGGGAAAACCACCCGAATGCGGTTATAAAAACGCATTTGCTGAATACTCGTATAGCTTCTGGCATGAGCTACCTCATCCTTCAGACTGACATTACTCTCATCATTTCTGGTGATAAACCGGAAATATGCACTCAGATGGCCTGCAAGCTCCTCTGCAGCCTCCAGATCTTCCCTGCGGATTTTATTACGCAGGGACAAAAAACTATTGTAAAGGAAATGGGGATTGATCTGCGCCTGGAGCTGCTTCAATTCCGCTTTCTGCGCAAGATTTTTCTGCTCCACAAGCTCTCCGGTCAGCGCCTTTTGCCGTTCCTGCATCCGGTCAAACCTCTCAAACAGATAACTGAATTCATTTTCCCCGTAATCCTGCGTTCCCTCATAATCCAGCCCCTCCCGCTCGGCTTTTGAAAATGCTTCTACCAGCCTGTTTAACGGTTTATGTACAAACCGCTCCGTGCTTTTTGAAAAGAAAACGGCCGCTGCTCCCACTCCGATGATATACAGAACGATCAGCCATTTATATGGAGAAATATCCTTCAAAACCTCTTTCTCCGGCACGTACTGTACGAAATATCCGAAATACCCCGAACGCGCCAGAAAAATTTGATACCTGCCATCCTTCAACTCTACTACACTGGAAAAATCCTCTTTATGAAAAGCGCTTTCGTCCTCCGGAAGTTCTGACTCGATCTGTTCTAATATTGCTCTCCCAAGCGTATCCTCTTCCTTACTGCCAATGTATATTTCCTCTTCCAGATTATAAAGAAAAGAACCGCTGCCATCAATCGTGTTAAACGTCGTTAAAGTTTTTCGGATTTTTTCTTCATCAAATTTCAGCACAAAAAGCGCATCCGGCCGATCCTTTACCGCATAATACGGTTCTCCGGCAGATACCATATACAATCCGCCGTCCTGAAGACATACTCCCTCGTTAATAATTTTGCTCCGCTCATCCAGAATGGCAAAATCTTCCTCCGTCATTTCAGCGATTGTCCTGTCTGAAATATACATTTCTACATTGGGCAGAAAAATAATTCCTTCTTCAATAAGCGGATTGTTATTTTTCAGCATCAGGATGCGTTCCTGTTCCGATAAATAGGCATCCCGCATTTCGTAATCATCCAGGAGGTTCATCGGATATACAAGAAACACCAGTTTCCGGTCGGAAAACATGTTAAACAGAATGTTCTGCGTATTTTCCATCTGATTGTCCAGTGTTTCCAGATAAAAACTCGCCTGGGCATTCATTTTATCCGAAACGGATTTTTTCACATATGAGGTCGCCATGTAATATAAAACACCGGAAAATATGACGTTTAGTATCAGAAACAGGGTAAACACCAGAAGCTGGCTGGTGCGGATTGATTTTTTCCAGTAAATTTTCCCATTTTGCGGTCCTCTATTGGATCTCATGATTCTTCACTCCGTATCGGTCTCTGTATTCCACCGGCGACATTCCCGTCTCCTTTTTGAATATCCGGTTAAAGGAAGGCACGGAAAGATATCCCACCTTCGCTGACACCTCCTGAATCCGGCCTGTATGATGGATCAACAGCTCTTTTGCCTGTTCCAGACGTTTTTTGCTGATATATTCTGTGATATTGCAGCCATATGCCTGTTTAAACAGTCTCGACAGGTAAGACGGATTCAGATAACAGATCCCCGCAAGTCTTGTCAAAGTCAGATCATCCGCAAGATGCCGGTCAATATAAAGCGTCACCTTCTCCAATACCTCAGAACTTCTGCTTCTCCCCTCAGCCTCCAGCTCATGAATGATCGCATTTGCCACAGAATTTAAATATTCTGCCGCAGCCTGGCCGTTCCCAAGCTTTTCCATCTCCAGAAGCTGATCCATAGAAAGCTCCTCCTGTATCTTACTCTTGAGATGATTCACATTGATTGTCCGAAGCAAAAGCATAGAGACACTGTAATAAACCTCTGCAGCCTCCTTTACCGTTCCTCTTCCCGTTTCATTCGCTACCACATCTGTCATTTTTCGCAGTTCCACAAGAAACTCCCCATACTTCCCTGCTTCCAGAAATTCTTCCAAATGCTTAATCTGAAGCTGATAATTCATAGGCATTTCCTGCAGTCTCCCCTCCGGGAGCTGCGATTTTGCCATGACAATCCTCTGCTCGCCGTTTCCTATTCTGCAAAGCGCCTCCTGCTTCAAACGATTCAAATAGGTTCGTCCATCCTTCAGACAGCATCGCTCATCACATGTCACGAAGGATACGGAAAGAGAAGCGCTTTTCAGCAGCTTTTCCTGGATATATTCCAATGCTCCTGTAAGGTTTGTGTAAAAACGTTTCCATGTCCTGGCCGGAATTTGCTCTTCCAGCACAGGAGCCGGCTGAAAAAAGATCAGATAATACCCTTTCGTGTCGTAATATAGATACTCTTTCATTCTGACAGGTAAAAACTCCTGTATTGTGTCCTGCAAAACACATTCCCGCTCCAGGCTTTCCTCATACCCGACGTGCTCCACACTCCAATCCAGCCTTGCAAGAAAAATAAACAATGGCTCCTCCAAAAGGAGCGGGATCCCAATCTGATTTAATTTTTCCTGTTTCAGCTCTCCGCTCCCCAAACTCTCTTTTAAGTAATTTCGCCGCAGGATCATCTGTGCCTGCTGAATATCTTTCTGATGCCTGCTTTCCCGGATTTCCGACTGCATCATATCTTCAATCTCCTGAAATGCTTCCGCCACTGTCTGCACCAGCACATCATATTCTTCACTTTTCAGCAGATACCGAACATCTTTATTTCCCATAATTTCATAGAGATCATCAAAATCGCGATACCCGGTGAGAAAAATCACACGGCATTTGGGCCAGTTTTCTTTAATCAAATGAAACAGTTCGATTCCCGACATCCCCGGCATCTTAATGTCCGTCATTACCACATCAAATTTTGACTGCTCCAGCAGTTCCACTGCCGCTCTTGCCGACTTTGCCACATGGACATCTATTTCCAAACCGGATTCATATTTGAAAAGCTCTTCCAGCGTCTCCAGAATATCCGGTTCATCATCTACAATTAATAAGCTTCCCATTGTTTTTTCTCCTTAGATTATTCGCCGACGCATAGATTTATTTTATCATCATACCATCTCCACCAGCAACAGGGCAGAGGAAAAATCTTTTCCATCTAAGCTCATATCTTTCGGATAAATGACAATACCCGCATTCATTAATTCGCTTCCATACCATACCCTGTCTCCCAAATGCTGGATTCTATATTTTTCGTGAGGCATAAGCCCTGCCATCCTCAGCCGCACCCATGGCCCGTTCGGCACCTCATGCATCCGGTAAAATCCAACTGCCGCCAGCTTTTGATCTTTACTTACCATCATCCATGCGGCATCATTCTTTTCAAACGGGCTTTGCAGACGATAGAAGGTTCCAAACTGAAACAGGCTGCGATATTTTTTATAAAACTCATTTTGGTTTCTGATCTGCTGCTTTTCTTCTGAGGACAAAATGCTGAGGTCAAGCTCATATCCAAATGCACCAAACATTGCAACATTTTCTCTCGTCTCCCATGAAATGTTTCTTGCTCCGGGATGCTTCGGAACTGCTGAAACGTGTGCGCCCATACTGCTTACCGGGTATCCATAAGAGGTTCCATACTGTATTTTCAACCGCTCATATGCATCCGTATCATCACTCGTCCATGTCTGCGGCGCATAATAGAGCATTCCCGGATCAAATCTGGCTCCGCCGCTTGCACAGGACTCAAAGAGAATATGCGGGTATTTTTCAATCAGCCGTTCATAAAGCGTATACACTCCTAAAATATACTGATGGTACACCATCCCCTGTACTCCTGCTTCCCGACCGCCGGAATAACATTCCGTGATATAACGGTTCATATCCCACTTTACATAAGAAATCGGCGCAGAATCAAGGATGCGTTCCATTGCCTCAAACAGATGATCGACCACCTCTTTTTTCGAGAAATCCAGCACATACTGGTTTCTGCTGGGGGAAGGCGTCCGCCCCGGTGCACAGAGAATCCAATCCGGATGTTCCCTGTACAGGTCGGAATCCCGGTTCACCATTTCCGGCTCAAACCAAAGGCCGAATTTCATTCCTATTTTTGTGATTTTCTCTGCCAGGCCGGAAATCCCGCCCGGAAGCTTTTCAAAATTCGTAACATACCAGTCTCCAAGCCCGCTTTGATCATCCTCTCTGTTTCCAAACCACCCGTCATCCAGTACGAACAGTTCGATCCCCAGCTCTTTGGCCGCCGAGGCAATTTCCAGAATTTTCTGTTCTGTAAAAGCAGCTCCGGTAGCCTCCCAGTTATTGATGAGAATGGGGCGCGGCTTTTCCCGCCATGTTCCTCTTACCAGCCTGCTCTCGAATACACGGTGAAAAGTCTGACTCATAGCATTCAATCCCTCGTCTGTATAGACAAGAAGCGCCTCCGGAGTCTGGAATGTCTCTCCGGGTTTTAATCTCCAGTCGAATCCTTCCGGGTGAATCCCAATCGAAACTCTCGCCATATTGTTTGTATCAACTTCCACCTGCTCCAGGTGGTTTCCGCTGTAAATAAAGCTGAACGCATATACCTCCCCTTGAGATTCATCCGTGCTCTTCCTTTTCAGAAACAAAAACGGATTATGCTCCGCACTGCTGGCGCCCCTGCGGCTGGAAATCCCCTGGTATCCCTGCTGCAGCTTTCTCGTCTTTATCTGTCGTTCTCTCGTCCATGCTCCCGAAAACTGCACCATCTCAAAGTTCGCATCCGGCAGATCCAGGCTTGCACTGAAAGCGTGTTCCAGATAAACCGTCTCCTGTCCATGATTTTGAAAAAAAACGCTCCGTGCAATCAGCGGATATTCCCGAAAAATCGTATACGACAAAACCATCTGCATTCCCGTCAGCTTATCTTCCAGGCAAAGTTCCAGCGTATCCGCTTCCTCCTCCTTTTCCACGTAAACGGCAGGAAGCCCCTCCAGTTTCTTTTTCCCCACAAAAATCTTATAACCGCAATACACAAACTGACTGATCCGGCTTCCGTTTTCCTGTCGGATCACATAGGCCGGTTCACGAAAATCTCCTCTTCCAAAATCCGGATATTCCATTTTGGTATATTGCGGACTCATGAAATAGGTATTCTCTCTGGTATAGACTGCAAGCGCTCTCGGACCGCCCTCCAGCAGATAAGAATAATCGGGCTGACAATCAATGGCTTTTCCATAATATAAGTTTCCCGGCTGACCGTTTTCCAAAATTTTTATAATATAACTGAGCTTATCATTAAATAAATGAAATTCACTGGATTGTTTCGAAAAAATAACTGGCATATCTCTTCTCCTTCTCATGGTTG
Organism: Eubacteriales bacterium; assembly: GCA_030536575.1. Lineage (GTDB taxonomy): Bacteria > Bacillota > Clostridia > Lachnospirales > Lachnospiraceae > Limivivens. The sequence goes on from JAUNPS010000033.1 coordinate 16,079, forward strand.
ATAAACTATTTTTGTGTCTTCCCACAAATCTGCGGCACTGCAGCAATTCCGAATACCAAGATTCATCTGCCTTGCCCCAAAGGAATGTCCGAGAAGTCTTAATACCTTTCCGTTTGTCAACAGCTTCAAGGTTCATTCATCGTTGCCGCAGAGTTCTCCGCCTCTGAAAGGGCAGCCGGGCCGGGCGAAAGGCTTAGAACCATTTCTCTGCCGCACTTATCAATCGCCGCACGGATCATTTCGATTTCCCTTTTCGCAGAATACGGATCGTGCGGCTTATATTCTGTATTGCAAATATCATCCACTTTTGCAAAATCAATTTCCCACTGTGCATACAGCTCAAACAGCGAATCGTAGTACGCCTGCGCACCATCCGCATCCGGATCAATCCCGTACATATTCATATTCCACGAACACACCGAAAAGCTCTGCGCAATATCTCTGGCTGTCGCGCTGCTTCCCTTAATTGGTGCCGCCGCATGAACCGCTTGCCTCAGAAGGAAACCGATTCACCGCTGGAATCAGCCGGGAGTATTCATCCATTTCCAAAGGGAAAAAATGATTGATTCTGTTCTCTTTGTAATTTCCCATATATAACATACCACACCCTTTTTCTTAGTGCAGTTTTCATTTTTTTACTTTATTATCCAAAACGATTCTATTCACAGTTATTTTATACTGACAAGTAATGCCTTTGGATAGCCGAAGCTGCCTAGACGCTGCTTGTTAAGGGCGGTCTCCACCGAAAGCAGCGCCCCAAGCCCCCCTTGAACGTATGACAAATCATGCGGCTTGCGCGTACTCAGCCTGGCGGCTCCTGACGGTGGGGATACCGGTATTGCACCCTTCAACCAATTTCAGATCTTTTAGAAAATCAATCCTCATTGTTTTCCCGCAGATCAGTCGATACAGGCAAAACCGCAGTTTGAACAGGAGTATCTTACGCAAGACACAAGATTTTTCTTCCCTCATCTGTGTGCTACACTTCAAAATTCTGCACTTTTTACCACAATTCCAGGAAATGCAAGCATAATCAGTACCACCGGCTAAGTGGTTTTTTGTTCCCCTTGAGAAACCGCTGGGCAAATTCATTGTCAGCCGTGTCCGGGGAGCATGCGAAGGAAGTGACAAACTGCCCGTTCCCAGTCTTGTCCGGGTTTTTGCCATAGTCCGTCAGTCAGACATTGGCGGATGGTTTTGCCCTTTCTTTTTTGAATGGACTGTATCAAATGGGTCTTTTCTGCATAAGATAGTGTAGAGCATGGCAAAACGGTTTCAATGAGATTGACAAATCCCAGAAAATCGTATATACTATGCTCAGTGATCAGGTTACAGATACCTGCGAGGCCTGTGACCGGGGGAGTTCCTGCGGGGACTCCCTTTTTTCATTACCGTAGGAGCGATAGATATGCCGAAGCCATTTTTAACTTTCCAAGCGCAAATTGATTTTTTGGAAAATGAGAAGAACCTACTGGTTCAAGATTCCGAATATGCCCGAAATAAGTTGGAGCAAATTGGATATTTTGGCCTGATTGGCGGCTACAAGCAACCTTTCAAGAATCCGACGACCAGAAAATACAAAGACGGCACTCGGTTTGAGGACATCGTAGCTCTTTATGAATTTGACGAGGAACTACGAGAGCTTTTTCTGAAATACATACTAAAAATTGAACGGCACATCCGTTCGCTACTTTCCTACTCTTTTACAGAGAAGTACGGCGAACAACAAAGTGAATATCTGAATCCGGGAAACCTCGCAGTGAACCGCAAAAATAAAAAAGATGTGGACAAACTGATCAGTATCCTTGACAAACTGGCAAATCGCAATAGTGACTATCCCTATATCAACCATCAACGGCAGACATATGGGAATGTCCCCCTTTGGGTGCTGTTCAATGGGGTGTCCTTTGGTACACTATCGAAATTCTACAGCTTTGCCACGCAGGATATACAGTGCGATGTGGCAAAAAATTATGATAAAGTGAACCAGAAGCAGCTTGGCCAATACCTTGGCGTCATTACCAAATATCGGAATGTTTGTGCACATGGAGAGCGCCTATATTCCTATCAGACATACAATAACGAGATTCCGGATACAGCGCTGCATAACAAGCTGGGCATTCCCCAAAATGGAACGCAGTATACGCTTGGAAAGCATGATTTATTTGCTGTGGTTATCGCTTTCCGATATCTGCTGCCCAATGATGAATTTAAGCGTTTTAAAGCAAGCCTGATGCGTCTTATTCAGAATTATCTCAAGTCTACGGGGGCAATGGCAGTCGAAACCTTATATCAGTATATGGGCTTCCCGTCCAACTGGAGTAAAATTACAACATATAGGAAGTAACGAAAAGAGAACCGAAGCTCCCTTATCTGGCTTAGGGTGCACTTTCCCAGGCACTCCCTTCCGCCTGAATGCTGCGGTTCATCCTCAGCTCACGGCCTTCTCTGCCCGTAATCCGTTCCAGATCCTCTGAACGGTACTGCTGAAACTTTTTGGAAACATACAGTGTTTTGTTCCTTTCTTCCAATGGCTTATTACTGTGGTTCCCTTTGATACATTCCTTTTTGTATGGGCGGCCCTTGCACTCTGTGCTGCTATAGACCGTTGTTTCCCGCTCATAGCCCTTCCTGCTTCTTTCTGTTTTTCCCCCGCTCACCGTCAGCTTTTCCCGTTATGGCAGGTATAACTGTCTGTTTCTGCGTCATATTTCATTTTTTCCATACGGCCGATATCCTTTTTATAAGCCCGCTTTTTGGAATTTTCATAGTTGGATGGTTTTATAAATGCCGTTTATCCTTTTTCTTTCAGGAATCTTAATGGAAGAACCAGTTGATAATTTTCGCCGAAATGTGTATAACCTTTTTGTAAAGTAAATCGAGTTGACATGCTTTTCTTTTACACAAGAAGCCAGATTTTTCAAGAGTCTGGCTCCTTTTTCTATCATAAAGATGGGGCTATTTTGGGCATAAAAAAGGAGCTGAAGCACTATATTAGTGCAACAGCCCCTTAAGCATCTTCTTCTGTCGATTAACGCTTGCTGAACTGCGGAGCGCGACGGGCTGCTTTGAGACCATATTTCTTACGCTCTTTCATTCTCGGATCACGTGTCAGGAAACCAGCCTTTTTCAGAACCGGTCTGTAATCCGCATCTGCCTGCAGCAGAGCTCTGGAGATTCCATGACGAATCGCACCGGCCTGGCCCGTGGTGCCGCCGCCGCGTACATTCACGATCACGTCGAATTTATCCGCGGTTTCCGTAGCAACTAACGGCTGACGAACGATCAGTTTCAGAGTTTCCAGACCCAGATATTCGTCGATATCTCTTTTATTAATGGTTACCTTGCCAGTGCCAGGTACTAAGTATACTCTTGCGATGGATTTTTTTCTTCTTCCTGTACCGTAGAATTTTTCTGTAGCCAATGTTCTTTACCTCCTATTAAAATGTTAATGTTTCCGGCTGCTGAGCCTGATGATTGTGCTCAGGACCTACGTAAACGTGAAGCTTCGTCATCATCTGTCTGCCTAAGGGCCCTTTCGGGAGCATGCCTTTGACTGCCATCTCGACAACTCTGTCCGGTTTCTTGCTTAACATTTCTCTCAGGGTGGTTTCTTTCATGCCGCCTACATAATCGGAGTGATGATAGTAGATCTTCTGATCCAGTTTCTTGCCGGTTACTTTGATTTTTTCTGCGTTTACAATGATCACATAATCGCCGGTATCAACGTGCGGGGTGAACTCCGGTTTGTTTTTACCTCTCAGGATCTTTGCTACTTCGGATGCCAGACGGCCTAATGTATAACCAGTAGCGTCAACTACGTACCATTTCTTTTCAATCTTAGCTGGATTAGCCATATAAGTGTTCATGGGTTTACCTCCTTGGAAATTTGCTGTTGCTCTTATCGTAAAACGCCATTACCGGGGCTTTGGTTTATGCGTCTACAAACTTCGTCACATTATGTTATTATATTATATCAGGCCTGGCATGTCAACCCATTTTTTTGAATTTTTCCGCTGAATTTTTCCGCTTTTTCTGCTTCTTCAAAATCAAAAAGACCCTGGCAGTCCGGTTTTCGCCAGACCGCCAAGGTCCCTTTTCTGTCATGAGACAAACCTCTTCATCCTCTGAAGAGGCAAGTTCCACATCCTCCCCCCATCGAAAACGCCTCTATATTTTCTTTTCGTGCCTGGAAAAGTAAATAAAATTTGTTTTTCATTGAGGGGTGAAAAGTCGTATAAAATCAAGGTTTTTGCTCTATGTCGGATAATAAAAAAGACCCTGGAGGTCTGATTTCTCAGACCTTCAAGGTCAATTTTTATGTTTTGGCACATTTGTTTAGTTGGTTGGCAAATTTACCCCATTTGAGGATATGTTGCTTTCCCCTATGACATTTTCATTCCAATATTATTTATTATTCAGAGCTGCCTGAGCCGCCGCAAGACGAGCGATCGGCACACGGAACGGTGAGCAGGAAACATAGTTCAGGCCCACTTTATGGCAGAACTCTACGGAAGACGGATCTCCGCCGTGTTCGCCGCAGATACCCAGTTTCAGATTCGGGCGGGTAGAACGTCCTTTTTCTGCTGCCATCTTCACGAGCTGGCCAACGCCGGTCTGATCCAGTTTTGCAAACGGATCTGCTTCGTAGATCTTCTCTGCGTAGTAGGAGCCAAGGAACTTGCCTGCATCGTCACGGGAGAAACCGAAGGTCATCTGGGTCAGGTCGTTCGTACCGAAGGAGAAGAATTCCGCTTCTTCTGCGATCTCGTCAGCAGTCAGGGCTGCACGCGGGATCTCGATCATCGTACCTACGTGGTAGTTGATGTAAGCGCCTTTTTCTTTCATTACTTCTTCAGCGGTCTCTACGACAACGTCTTTGACGAATTTCAGCTCTTTCTTTTCGCCAACGAGCGGGATCATGATTTCCGGAACGATATCATAGCCCATTTCGTCTTTTACTTCGATGGCTGCTTCCATAACGGCTCTGGTCTGCATCTTGGCAATTTCCGGATAGGTAACTGCCAGACGGCATCCACGATGACCCATCATCGGGTTGAACTCATGCAGTTCGTCACAGCGTGCCTGTACCTGCTCCGGAGTCAGGCCCATGTCTTTCGCAAGGGCTGCGATATCTTCCGGATCGGTCGGAACGAACTCGTGCAGAGGCGGATCCAGATAACGAACGGTCATCGGACGGCCTTTCAGAGCTTTGTACATAGCCTTGAAGTCCTCTTTCTGGAACGGGATCAGTTCGTTCAGAGCTTCTTCTCTGGCTTCTACGGTATCGGACAGGATCATCTTGCGGATCTTCGGAATACGCTCCGGATCGAAGAACATATGCTCGGTACGGCACAGACCAATACCTTCTGCGCCCAGTTTTACGGCGTTTTCGGTATCTGCCGGGGTATCGGCATTTGTACGAACCTGGAGTTTCCGGAACTGGTCAGCCCATCTCATGATACGGCCAAAGTTTCCGCCTACGGAAGCTTCTTCGGTCTTAATGTCGCCTTTGTAGATCTTACCGGTGGAGCCGTCCAGGGAGATGTAGTCTCCTTCGTGGAAGGTGTATCCGCCCAGTTCGAATACTTTTTCTTCTTCGTTAATCTTAATGTCGCCGCAGCCGGATACACAGCAGGTACCCATACCACGTGCTACAACGGCTGCATGGGAGGTCATACCGCCGCGGACAGTCAGGATACCTTCTGCCGCATGCATTCCTTCGATGTCTTCCGGAGAGGTCTCCAGACGAACCAGAACGACTCTTTCACCTGCTTCGTGAGCGGCTTTCGCTTCTTCTGCGGTGAAGTATACTTTACCAGCGGCTGCGCCCGGAGATGCCGGCAGAGCGGAACCGATGACTTCGCCGCCCTTCAGGGCTTCTGCGTTAAAGGTCGGATGCAGGAGCTGATCCAGGGATTTCGCTTCGATACGGCAAACAGCTTCTTCCGGCGTGATCTTGCCTTCATCTACCAGGTCGCAGGCGATCTGGATGGCTGCCTGAGCGGTTCTCTTGCCGTTACGGGTCTGCAGGAAGTACAGCTTGCCTTCCTGGATGGTGAATTCCATATCCTGCATGTCGCGGTAATGGTTTTCCAGGTTCATGGCCAGTTTCATGAACTGCTGATAGCATTCCGGAAGGTCTTCTTCCAGTTTGGTGATCGGCTGCGGGGTACGTACACCGGCTACAACGTCTTCGCCCTGTGCGTTAATCAGGTATTCGCCGTAGATGCCTTTGGCTCCGGTGGACGGGTTACGGGTAAAGGCTACGCCTGTACCGGAGGTGTCGCCCATGTTACCGAATACCATGGTCTGTACGTTTACAGCGGTTCCCCAGTCGCCGGGGATATCATTCATACGACGGTAAACAATGGCACGCGGGTTGTCCCAGGAACGGAATACGGCTTTAACAGCTTCCATGAGCTGTACCTTCGGGTCCTGCGGGAAATCTTCGAATTTTGCGTCTTTGTATACTTTTTTGAATTTTACGATCAGTTCTTTCAGGTCGTCGGCGGTCAGTTCGGTGTCATAATGAACGCCTTTTTCTTCTTTCATCTCGTCGATGATCTTCTCGAAGAAGGACTTCGGAACTTCCATAACAACGTCTGAGAACATCTGGATAAATCTTCTGTATGAATCGTATGCGAAACGCGGGTTACCGGTCTTTTTCGCAAAACCTTCTACAGAAATATCATTCAGACCCAGGTTCAGGATGGTGTCCATCATACCAGGCATGGATGCTCTCGCACCGGAACGAACAGATACCAGAAGGGGATTTTCGGTATCGCCGAATTTCTTGCCGTTTTCCTCTTCCAGCCAGGCCAGAGCTTCAAAGATCTGGTTCTGAATTTCTTCTGTGATTTTCTTGCCACTGTTATAGTAATCAGTACAAGCTTCTGTTGTTACGGTGAACCCTTGTGGGATCGGCATGCCTAAGTTGGTCATTTCTGCCAGGTTTGCGCCTTTACCACCAAGAAGGTTTCTCATGTTGGCGTTTCCTTCTTTGAATAAGTAAACCCATTTTGCCATTTTACCAATTCCTCCTAAAATGTGTTTGTAATGCAGCGCATCCCGGCAAATCGCTCCGCATGGGACGGCTGCAGGTTATGTTCGTATGAGGGCGAACGTTACTGTTCACTCGTACCTCGTTCCAGTAACGAAAAACCTCATAAAACTACCATGTCTGCGCAATGGTCGCACACTTTTATTTTACCATAAATCGGAATTGCGTCAAGACATATTTAAGAAAATAGCATCTTTTTGTCATCTTATTGCCAAAAGAAGGGGATACGCCCTTTTTTGTGGGCATATTCCCTTCGGATTTCGTTTACCGTTTTAATACGAGGTGCTGGGGCAGGCCGTTTACCATGAACGGGGTGTAGTCGCCCTGGATCAGCGGCTCGATGTAGTTGATGAATTCGTCGGTGACATAGCTGGCGTCTTCGTTCATCCAGCTTCTCGGAACGAGTTTTTCGTTGTTCGCGATCTTGTGGACGTCGTAGATGCCCGCGGTGCTCATGTACGGATCGTCGGAGAGACGGTCGATGACTACCATCTTTCCGGTATCGCCTTCGTCGGCTGCCTTTACGGCTGCACCGCCTACCATGAACGCTTCGTCGATATCCACACGGGAGGCCATGTGGGATGCGCTTCGCTGCAGGGTGGAGAACTCAATGCCTCTGGTCTTACAGCCGATCTCGGCTGCCAGGAATCCGGCCAGGTATGCGGCGGTTCCCGCAAGCTGCTTATGGCCGAAGGGGTCTACGTAGTCCGCGCCGCCGGAAAGCTCGCAGACATAGCGGCCGTCCGGAAGCTTGATGCCTTCGGATACGGCGATGATGATGGACTGCTTCTGTTTCAGCAGTTCTTTCACTTTATCGCGGAATTTCTCGATATCGAAGGGAACTTCCGGCAGGTAAATGAGGTCGGGGCCGTCGCACTCTTCGGTCTTCGCAAGTGCGGTGGCGCCAGTCAGCCAGCCTGCGTTTCTTCCCATGATTTCGATGATGGTGATCATATCTTTCTTATAGGCGAGGCCCAGGGCGTCGCGGATGATCTCTTTGGTGGATGCTGCAATGTATTTGGCGGCGCTTCCGAAACCGGGGGTGTGGTCGGTCAGGGCCAGGTCGTTGTCGATGGTCTTCGGCACGCCGAGGAATTTCTGAGAGTGGCCTTTTACAATGGCGTAATCGGACAGCTTTTTGATCGTATCCATGGAGTCGTTTCCGCCGATGTAGATGAACACTTCGATTTCCAGCTTATCCAGGATCGCGAAAATTTTCTCATAAATTTCCATGTCTTCGTGGATTTCCGGCAGCTTATAGCGGCAGGAGCCTAAGAATGCGGAAGGGGTTCTCTTTAACAGCTCGATGTCCATGTCGGAATGGATCTGGGTGGAGAGGTCTACATACTGTTCGTCTAAAAGTCCCTGGATGCCGTGGAGCATACCGTATACGGTGTGGAATCCTCTTTCTCTGGCGGTCTTGTATACGCCGGCCAGGCTGGAATTGATGACAGCGGTAGGTCCTCCGGACTGTCCTACGATGATATTACGCTTTGCCATGATGTTCTCCTTCTTTCTTGTCAAAAATATTCTGCACCCGTCCGGTGCATTACTAAACCGTATTATAACAAAGAACCCAAAATCGCACAACCATTTTTCGGGTTTTTGTGTAATACTTCCTATTTTCTTCGTTTTTTTTGTGGAAATCTTCCAATTTTCCAGGCGCAGCAGCCGCCAGATCAGCGGGAAATCCCTCCCGGCAGGCGCAAAACAGCCGCTGCACCCGGCAGCGGCCATCTCCGAAAACGTTCCTGTTCACAGCAACATTTGCCAATCCATTTAAAACTCCATCTTCTCTTCGAAATAAGCAACCAGATCTTCGATCTTAATCCGCTCCTGCTCCATGCTGTCGCGGAAGCGGACCGTTACCGCGCCGTCATTCTCGGACTCGAAATCGTAAGTCACGCAGAACGGCGTCCCGATCTCGTCCTGTCTGCGGTAGCGTTTCCCGATGTTTCCGCGGTCGTCGTACTCGCAGTTCCATTTCTTCGAAAGCATCTGGTAAACCTTCTCGGCTCCCTCGCCCAGCTTCTTGGACAGGGGCAGCACGCCTACTTTCACCGGAGCCAGCGCCGGATGGAAATGCAGGACAGTACGCATATCGCCGCCTTCCAGCTCTTCTTCGTCGTAAGCGCTGCACAGGAATGCCAGCACTACGCGGTCTGCGCCCAGGGAGGGCTCGATCACGTAAGGAATGTATTTTTCTTTCTTTTCGTCGTCAAAGTAGCTCAGATCCTGGCCGGAGGTGTTCTGATGCTGGGTCAGGTCGTAGTCGGTACGGTCTGCGATGCCCCACAGTTCGCCCCAGCCGAAGGGGAAGAGGAATTCCAGGTCCGTGGTGGCTTTACTGTAGAAGCACAGCTCTTCCGGATCGTGGTCACGGGCGCGCATCTCTTCGTCTTTCATCCCCAGATTCTTCAGGAAGTCGATGCAGTACTGCTTCCAGTAGGCGAACCACTCCAGGTCGGTGCCCGGTGCGCAGAAGAACTCCAGCTCCATCTGCTCGAATTCTCTGGTACGGAAGGTGAAGTTACCGGGAGTAATCTCGTTTCGGAAGGATTTTCCGATCTGGGCGATGCCAAAGGGGATCTTCTTCCGGGAGGTGCGCTGTACGTTTTTAAAGTTTACGAAAATGCCCTGTGCGGTTTCGGGGCGTAAGTAGACCGTATTCTTGGCGTCTTCGGTAACGCCCTGGAAGGTCTTAAACATCAGGTTAAACTGACGGATATCGGTGAAGTTATGTTTTCCGCAGGTAGGACAGGGTATCTGGTGCTCGTCGATGAATTCCTTCATCTTCTCCTGGCACCATGCGTCTACGGAGCCGTCCAGCTCGATGCCCTTTTCCTCGCAGTAGTCTTCGATCAGCTTATCGGCACGGAAACGCTCGTGGCATTCCTTACAGTCCATCAGAGGATCGGAAAAACCGCCCAGATGGCCGGAGGCAACCCAGGTCTGGGGATTCATCAGGATCGCACAGTCCACGCCCACGTTATAGGGGTTCTCCATTACGAATTTTTTCCACCAGGCCTGCTTGACGTTATTCTTCAGTTCGACGCCAAGGTTTCCGTAATCCCAGGTGTTGGCAAGGCCGCCGTAAATTTCGGAGCCGGGGTAGACAAACCCTCTGGATTTGGCAAGTGCTACAATTTTGTCCATCGTTTTTTCCATTTTTTCGTCCTACCTTTTCTTTTATTCGTACAGGATGTAGGCCAGGTCTTTGGCTCCATCCTGGGTACTCGCTGTTACGCTTGTGGGGGAAAGAAGTACGGTGCCGTCTTCCATTGTGGACGCTTCGGTCTCCTCGGCTTCGGTCTGGGAAGCATAGGAGGAGGAAACGACCCGGCAGGTATTTTTCCCGGTGATCTGGACGTTCGAGCTGGCGTAGACAATGCTGCCTTCCACCTGGACGTCCATGGCTTCTTCCATGATCACGGTGTAGTAATTATAGCTGTTTAACACTTCCTGGCGGGTGACCTGGCTGTCTGTCACGTTCCCTTTTTCCACTTTCTGGAAGGTCGTCTGAAAATCATAGCCGGCATCGTAAGCGCCAAGGACGTCTCCCGTATAAAAGGTCACGTTATTAAACGCGGCGTAGTCCTCCCCGCTGGCGTAGTCCATGGTCAGGTTCGCCGTCTGGTTGACGACCTCGAATTCTTTTACCGTGATGTTCTCCGCGCCTGCGGACGCATTATAAGCCGCTACATCCTGATTGATCAGGTTCTGAAGTTCCGTGGAATCATAATAGCTCTGATCCAGGGTTTCCATAACAACCGCTGTCACATCCCCGTCCTTCCTGGCCATGATCGCCGTTCCGTCGGGGTCAAACTTGGAGCATCCTGTGAGAATTCCCAGGGTACATGCGGTTACAAATAGGATTTTCGCCTTTTTCATAAGAGCCTCCTGCCAGTTATTCACATACGCTTTCGCAGTATCAATATATTATTATACCTTGTTGCTTTCTTCTTTTCAACTAATAATTCGGAATACTTTCCAAAATTTCCAGGGATTTAAAGGTATGATCCACCCATTTTTTCCGAAACCGCTCCATAATCCGGGCAATCTGCTCCAAAACCGGCTTGGAAACCGTAAACGTATAGAGCTTCTCGATCGGCGTCGCCACGATAAATTGCAGGGCGTAGACCGCGGATTCGTCCAGTTTTACCGCCCCGCGCACACCTGAAAGGCAATGGCCGCACACCAGCCCGTTTTCCTCCGGCGCAAAAGCCGCAAGCCCTTCTGTCTCTCCGCAGCGGACACAGGAAAACACTTCCGGATATTCCCCGTTTAAAACCATGGCCTTCAGTTCGTAGACGTAGCGCACCAGCACCCGCGGGAGGCTGGGCTTTGTCAGCGCCAGAAGGGAGGCGTACAGAAGTTTCAGCATCTGGGACTCGTCTGCGTTTTCCCTGGTGTAATAGTCGGCAAATTCCAGAAAATAAAACCCATAATACGCGCCCTCGAAATCCTGGGACAGCTCCCGGAAATAATGCTGGATCTCCGCCTGGTACAGCCGGTAGGCGTCCCGGCCCGGATAGAGGGAAAACTGCCCGAAAGCAAAGGGGCTGGCCGCCGCCAGAAGGGGACTGTTCTGACGCCTGGCCCCTCTGGCAAATGCCGTGACCTTCCCCCGCTCCCTGGTCAGGATCACCAGCCTTTTATCATAGTCGCCGATCGGCATGGCGGAGATCACCATTCCGGTGACGGTCAGCTGGTCGCTCATTTAAATGTCCTTCTTATCGTATCCGAAATTCTTGATCAGAAAATCGCTGTCCCGCCAGTCTTTTTTCACTTTCACCCAGAGCTTCAGATTTACCTGCATTTCCAGCATTGCCTCGATCTCTTTTCGGGCCTGGCTGCCGATTTTCCGCAGCATAACCCCGCCTTTTCCGATGATGATCCCTTTGTGGGAATCCCGCTCGCAGATGATGGTGGCGTCAATGTCCATGATCCGGCCGCCTTTTCGCTCTTCCATCCGCTCGATGGAAACGGCAATGCCATGGGGAATCTCTTCTTCCAGGCAGCGCAGGGCCTTTTCCCGGATCAGCTCCGCCGTGATCTGGCGCATGGGCTGGTCGGTCACAGTATCCTCGTCATAGAACTGAGGGCCGTAGGGCAGATACTTAAAGATCACGTCGATCAGGTCGTCCAGGTTCTGTTCTTTCAGGGCCGAAACCGGGACGATCTCCGCAAAATCATAGAGTTTCCGGTAGGCGTCGATAAAGAGCAGGATCTCTTCTTTCTTGACGGTGTCGATCTTGTTGATGACCAGGATTACCGGCGTTTTCGTCTTTTTGAGCTGTTCGGCAATGTGCCGCTCTCCCGCCCCGATGAAGGTCGTGGGCTCTACCAGCCACAAAATCACGTCCACTTCGGAGAGGGTGCGTTCCGCCACATTGACCATATATTCGCCCAGTTTGTTTTTTGCTTTATGGATGCCGGGCGTATCCACGAAAACGATCTGGCCTTTTTCGCAGCTGTAGACGGTCTGGATGCGGTTTCGGGTGGTCTGCGGTTTGTTTGAGGTAATAGCGATCTTCTGGCCGATCAGGTGGTTCATCAGTGTGGATTTCCCCACGTTTGGACGGCCGATCAGGGTCGCAAAACCGGATTTGTAATTCTTATTCTCCATGAACTTCCTCCATGCCTCCGATCAGAGGCTTCCTTTCCAGGAACAGTTCTTTTTCACTTTCAATTTTTTCTTCCCCGCCGATAACGCAGAAAGCGCCTTCTTTTAAGATAGCTTCGACAATGGGCGCCAGGGAACGGATACTTTCCTGATCCGCCTGAAGCACTTCGTCACGCTCTTTCTGGAAATCTTCTTCGGTGTAGTCGCTCATCCAGGCGGACAGGGAACGGTTTCCCTTTGCGCTGGGATTTAACGGCGTGTCCATTTCGCTGATGGTGCCGATCACGTATTTGGTCATGTCGCGCTCATCTACGGTGAAATTGGACACATAGGCGGGAATGCCTTCGTAGACCTGGTTCGTCTTCGACAGGTTCGGGTCGCGGTAGGACACGAAATAGCCGTTTCCATTGTAGCCAAAGCCGCTCATGCAGCCGTAAGCGCCGCCTTTTACGCGGATGTTCGTCCAGAGGTATTCGTAGCTCATGATGACTTTCAGGATGCGCAGGGCCCCGGTGTAGGGCTGGCCGGCTTTCAGGAAGTTTCCGGCACGGCAGACGTACTGCACCTTGGAGGAGGTCAGGAAGCCTTCGTTTTTCTGGCCCAGCGGACGGATTTTCTCTGCAATGGGGATGAGCTGCGCGCCAAGCCGTCCTTTCACATCCAGCACCTGTTCTTCAATGCCCGCGTAACCTTCTTCGTCGGAGGTGTAGCTGACCATCATGGTGTCAATGCGGAAAATCCGTTTCATGACTTTCTGCAGCCGCTCGATCAGTGCCTCTTTCCGTTCGTCGAAATGTTCTTCCAGGTCTTCGATGAGCTTATAGTAGGCAATGCCGCTGATGGCGTCGTTCAGGGCCGCGGTCTCGGAGAAGTAGGCCATGGCGCGGACGGCGGCGGTTACGTGGCCGTTTGCGGGCAGGCGCATCTGGAGCCTGGATTTCTGCTCGGTCAGGATTTCTTTCAGGCGCTTTGTATCGGTGAGCTTTGTGGTGAACAGAATTTCTTTCATCATCTCGAAGAGGAAGGGCATCTGTCCGTACAATGCTTTGCCGCGCAGTTCGAAATAGCAGCTTGTGACGCCGGGTTCTTTGCGGTTTTCGAAGTTTTCGATGCTTGCGGAAATGCCGCCGGTGTAGCGGTTGATTTCGTTAAACAGTTCGCCGTAGGTGTAATGTTCGGTGTCCATCATGCCCAGGATGGCTTTTAAAAGGCCCATGTAGGGAATGTCCTCTTCTTCCACGTAGCGGGTGTCGAACATCAGGTTCAGGTAGCCGATTCCGTTTGTAAACAGGTTGTGATGCAGGATCAATGTGTGGTCTGCGTAATGCTCCGTATTATAGAGCGGGTAGGCCTCTTTCCGGATATCTTCTCTGGCCAGCATCGGGATGGCTTCCAGTTCTTCTTTTGTGGAGGGCGTTTCCTGGAAGGCCAGCAGTTTTTCGGTTTTATCGACCAGTTTCTGGATTTCTTCCGGCGTTAAGCTGGCTTTGTAGGCGGCCAGTTTCTGGCGGGTCTGCTCTTCGATCTTGGCGGACAAGCCTTTTTCCGGTTCGATCACGACCAGGGAAGTGTGCGGGTTTTCCAGGAGCCAGGTTTTGATCAGGTTTTCGTAGTAGCCGGTTCCGATCTGGGCTTTCAGGAATTCGTACACTTCGAGCTGTTTTAAATAGGCGAAGGGCTCAGTTTCGTCATAGAGCCAGCTGTCCATCACGTCGATGCCGTACATCAGTCCCTTGGGGTAGGAGCCGTAATCGGCTTCCCGGAAACGGAATTCCATGTAGTTGATCCCTGCGTAGAGGGCTTTTTCGTCCATGCCTTTTTCAACGATTTCTTTCAGGACTTCCCGGATTTTCTGCACAAAGGCGTCTTTCTGGTCTGCGTTCGCGTATTTGGCTTCGACGGAGAAAACAGGCTGCTGGGTGCCGCTGTCATAGGAGCCCATGATGTCCTGTCCAAGCCCGGCGTCTAAGAGGGCCTGTTTTAAGGGCGCGCCGGGGGCCGACAGGAGGGCGTACTCGATGACGGCGAAGGCGTGGGCCAGTTTGACGTCGGAGCTGGTGGAAATGGAAGCGTTCCAGGCCAGGTAGGTGTTGTCTTCCAGGGTATCGCTGTCTGAAATGGAGTAGTGGCGGTGTACCTCGGCCATTTCTTTAAAGGGTTTCTGGAGCTGGATTTCCGAGTGGATTTCCGCGCGGTCAAAGTGGGAGAGGTAGGCTTCGTCCAGCCAGTTTAAGCGTTCTTCCACGTCCATGTCTCCGTACAGATAGATGTAGCAGTTGGACGGATGGTAGTAGGCACGGTGGAAGTCCAGGAAGTTTTCGTAGGTCAGATCCGGGATGAATTCCGGGTCGCCGCCGGATTCGTTGGCGTAGGTGGTGTCCGGGTAGAGGGAGTTTAAGATTTCCCGCTCCAGGACGTCTTCGGGGGAGGAGAAGGCTCCTTTCATTTCGTTATAAACGACGCCGTTTAGGGTCAGGTCGTCTTCGGGGTTCTCCAGGTGGTAGTTCCAGCCTTCCTGGCGGAAGATTTCTTCTTTCTGGTAGATGTTTGGGTAGAAGACGGCGTCCAGGTAGACGTGCATCAGGTTGGCGAAATTTTTGTCGTTGCAGCTGGCTACCGGGTACATGGTTTTGTCGGGGTAGGTCATGGCGTTTAAGAAGGTATTCAGAGAGCCTTTGACCAGTTCGACGAAGGGGTCTTTGGATGGGAAGCTTTGGCTGCCGCAGAGGGTGCTGTGTTCCAGGATGTGGGCGACGCCGGTGCTGTCCGTGGGGGTGGTGCGGAAGGTGATGTGGAAGACTTTGTTTTCGTCGGTGTTGGACAGGACGAGGATGCGGGCGCCGGATTTTTTGTGTTTGTATAGGTAGCCTGCGGACTGGATGTCGGGGATGGATTCCTGTTTGAGCAGGTCGTAGGCTGGGTGGGTGTATGTTGTCATGTGATTCCTCCAAATTTGTGGTGTGATTAGTATTTGTGATTTCGGGTTCTAGTATACCATCTATTTCCAAGTCGTGCAATGGGAGAAAATGCAGCGCGGGGCGCCGCCGCTGAGGAGTACCGTTCACACCATAGCCAGCCTTAGCCATTTTTTCCCGCATAAAATGTCACCGGACGCCACTGTGCAGACGAAAACCTTCCGGGGAACGGGGCAACGTCATCGTCAAGCTTCCTCTAACTGCGACTAGGACGCTCAGGAATGCCTTCGCGCCCAAGTCTTAGTAAGAGGCGATCTCGACTCTTCCTAGAACCGCCCCTCGAAACACGTCCCCGTAAGCTTTCCGTCTTCCCAGCGTCTGTATAATAGCAGGCTGGTAAGTACCGAAAGGCTGGCCATGTTTGAACTGCAGCCGCCGTGCCGCCGAAACCTTTCCATTTTCAGTTTCCCGTTGAATTTCATTTTTTCTTCGTGTATAATTCTTTTATAGGGAGAGAGTTTCTTCCTGTTGACGCAGATTAAGAGAGGAGGTTTTCCTATGAGTACCTTAGACGCAACGGTGTCTATGCTGGAAGTCATGCCGGAAGATGCACGAATCAAAGTGTTTGAGTATACAAAGCAGCTCTTCACTTCCAGGAAACCTGCAAACCCCTTTGTTCCTGTCAGCACAAAGCAGGTTCTCTCAGACCTTGCCGAATCCCGTCAGCAGATTGAGGATGGGAAAGGGCTTGACATGGCGGACGCATTAAATGAGTTAGGTAAACAGCTTGATTAGATGGCAAAAGCCAGGCCAGGAACTGTCGCGGCAGTTCCTGCTCTGGCTTTTTGTTCGTTTCCGTCCGGTCTTGCGTTTTATAGAAAGTCTTCCCGATAGGGTGTAAAAATATCCAGGGTTACGCCGTCTTCCAGGGCAATCAGACCGTGGGGGACGTTGGCTTCTACGTAGAAGCACTCGCCGGGGCCGAGGATCTGTTTCTGGCCGTCTACATTGGCTTCGTAGGTGCCGCTGATGATGTAGCCGCACTGGCGGTGCGGGTGGGTGTGTACCGCGCCCTCCTGACCCTTTTTCCATTTCAGCTCGACGACCATCATATCGTTTATGTAGCCTTTGACGGTACGCACCGTACCGCTTTCGAGGGTGGTCGTCTGAAATTCTTTTTCCGTAATAAACATGGTTATTCCCCTTTCTTTTGGATTTCTTCAATGATGTCCATGCAGTCGCCGCAGTATTTTTCGTAGATCTGTTCGGCGGCGGCACGGAATTTTTCTTTCTCTTCCCCAGAGAGTTCGATGATCTCGGTGCCCGCCGCGAGGGCTTCCTGACGGCAGGTTTCTTCCGCCTGAAACCAAAGCTCCCGCTCAAAAAGCGCAGATTCCTTCGCGCACTCCCGGATCAGGGCCTGATCTTCTTCGGAAAGCTTTTCCCAGGTGTGTCTGGAGATGATCTGGAGTTCCGGAATGCGCTGGTGTTCGTCCACGGTATAGTAGCGGGCTACTTCGTCGTGGTTCATGGATTTGTAGGAGGGCCAGTTATTTTCCGCGCCGTCTACGGTTCCAAGCTCCAGGACAGAGTACACGTCGCTGTAGGCGGTCTGGACAGCCCTTGCTCCCATGGCTTCTACCATATCGGACATCAGGGCGGATTCCTGCACCCGAATCCGCATTCCCTGCAAATCTTCGAGACAGGTGATTTTTTTCGTGGAAGTGTAAAAACTCCTGGCCCCGGCATCGTACCAGGACAGCCCGATCAGGTCGCTTTTTTCGGAAACGCCCAGGTAGTAATCGCCGATTTCACTTTCGAGGACGCTCCACATATGCTCCGCGTCCCGGTAAAGATAAGGCATCTGAAGTACGTTCAGTTCCGGGACAATTTCCCCAAGCTGCGCCAGGGATACCCGCGCAAAGTCAATCCCGCCGTACTGCATCTGCTTTAAAACGTCTTTTTCCGCTCCCAGCTCTCCTTCCGAGCGCACCAGGATCTGAATCCTCCCTTCCGTCCGCTCCTCCACCAGCTCGGCAAACCGCGCAGCCCCCAGCGCCGTCGGATAATCGGAAACCTGGTTCTCCGCATAGCGAAACACGTATTCCGGGACAACCGTATCGCCCCTTCCCATGCGCCACACGACAACCGCTCCGGCAATCCCAAGAACCGCCGCCAGCAGCGCCCATTTCTTCCCGCCCCGCGTCATGCTTTCCCGCTCTTTCCAAGAAGGCTCACCCGGTACTCGCTGGGCGTCATCCCCGTATTCCGCTTAAAGACCCGCGCAAAATAATTCGAATCATGGAAGCCCACCTGCTGGCAGACATCTTTCACATTCACCGTCAGGTCGGCCAGCAGCTTTTTCGCCATCTCCATCCGGAATTCCGTCAGATAAACCGTAAAATTTTTCCCGAAATACTGCTTGAAAATCTTGCAGAAATAGGCGTCCGAATAGCCCATGGCCCCCGCGGCTGCCTGTAAGGACAGCTCCTCCTGATAGTGGTTCTGGATGTAGGCGCGGATGTTTTCCGTGATCGCCTGAATCCGCAGATTGTCGTAATTCTTCTCTTCCTCAAACGCTTCGCTGGGGTTCTCCGTCCTGGCTGCGGCATCGGCCCCGCTCTCTTCGGCAAGCCGGATGGCCTCCTCCAAAACGGCTATCAGCTCTTCCTCCGCCCCCGGTTTCAGCAGATAATCCAGCGCCCGCACCATGATCGCCTTTTTCGCATAGCTGAATTCTTCATAGGCGGTCAGGAAAATAATGCTGCACGTACTGTCCGCCTTCCGGATTTTCTCCGCCGCTTCCAGGCCGTCCATGCCGGGCATATTGATATCCAGAATCGCGATCCGGCACTGTTTTTCCCGAAACAGCCGCACCGCCTCTTCCCCGTTTTCCGCCAGCACGGGTTCTAATTCTTCCGGAAAATACTTCTGAATTTTTTTCGATACGACCAGCCGCTCGATGGGCTCGTCGTCCGCGATTAACACTCGAAACATCTACTTCCCGCCTTTCATCGGAATCCGTATTTTGATCAGCGTCCCTTTGTTCTCTTTACTGAACAGCTCCACCTGCCCCTCCGGATACATGGCAATGAGCCGCCTGGCCACATTCGAGAACCCGATGCGCTCCCGGCTTCCGCTGTTCTGCAAAAGCTGTTCCCGCAGCCGCTGCCGGATCTCCTCCGGCATGCCCACGCCGTTGTCCGCCACGGTAATGAATACTTCCGCTTCTTTCTGCCAGATACGGATTTTAATCCAGCCGCCCTCCACCTTTGGCGTCAGGCCGTGAATGATCGCGTTTTCCACCAGGGGCTGGAAGGTAAATGCCGGGACAATGATGTGTTCCGCGTCCGCCTTGCAGTCGATCTTATAGGAAATCCGCGCGCCGAACCGCATATGCTGCAGATACATATAGTTTTCCACAATCTTCAGCTCCCCGGACAGGGTCGCCGCCGCCAGGTCATTCTTCAGGTTATAGCGCAGAAGGTCGCTGAGTGCGTGAATCATTTTTTCTGTCACTTCAGCCTCTTCCAGATTCGCCATACCGCCCACCACGTTCAGCGTATTAAACAGGAAATGGGGATTCACCTGGCTCATCAGAAGCTCCATTTTCGCGCTCTCCAGCCGGTGCTCCATTTCCAAACGCTCCATCTCCTTTTCGTGCAGCTCGTCCAGCGCCGCCCGCTTTTCTTCCTGGGTCTGGATATAATGGGCCGTGGCGTATTTCATCGTGTTAAAAGCCCCCACCAGCTCTCCTAATTCGTCCTGATTCTCCACCCGGATATCCTCAATAAAAAAGTCGTTGGCCGCAATCCGCCTGGCCGCCTCCGCCAGCTTCACCACCGGGTCGCTGATGGAATGCTGGATCATCCGTCCCAGCCGCAGCACCGCCCCAAACAGCAGGAAAATCAGGACGATCGCCGCCGCAATTCCCCCGATCACCCAGGGATACCGCGCATGATACACCGCATTTCCGGCCCCCACGCTCTCGATCAGAAGCGTCCTGGCATAGTCCAGCAGATACTCCTGCATGTCATAGACCTCGTACAGTTCCGTCAGATAACCGGCCACTGTCTCATTCAGCCCCAAAACCCGGTCGCGCTTTTCCTGGTAGACTTCAAAGCTGTTCCGGATCGACCAGGTCTTTGCATAGCGTTCCGCCCCCAGGCTTTCGTAGTCGAAAGGAAGCTCGGAAACAGATTTCCGGGTCTTCTGCATCGCTTCCTGCAAGAGGGCTTCTTTTTCCTCGTCCGGGCTTTTCACATATTTCTGGAAGATCTCCGTCTCCAGCTCCAGAGCCTGTACCAGCTCGCTGTTCTTCGAATTTTCTTCCAAAATACGGTAGAAATCTACCAGAGAAAACCGCACCACCCAGGCGTCCAGAAGGCAGGACAACAGGATGATCAGCAGGACGCTCCCGGTAAACGCCATCATTTTCTGTTTGATCGCAAGGGCCTGCCAGGCACGCCTTGTCCTCCGCCACATAACTCCTCCCCCTCTTTTTCACCGTCTCGTCAAGCGGATATTCGCAATCCGCTTCGCTATTTGGTTAAAATGCGCAAAAGGACAGGAATGAGTCTCCCAGGCCTCACGAGATCCGCGAGACCAGATATTGGTAAAATTCATCCCTGTCTTTTCCGAGTACCCGGTTCGTCAGCATATAGCCGCGGCCATCCCTGGTCAGCAGGATGACCAGATTGTGTTCTTTCGAGACCCGGCCGATTTTCTTCCAGTCAATGGTCGCGGTCTGGCCGTCGGCCTGGACGTAAATGCCCTTGTCGCCAAACCACAGTTCCATTTCTTTCGGAAGCTGTTTCGCCTGTTTTTTCGAGCGCATCCAGGCGCCAAGGGGCTGCACCACCGGAACCAGCAGGCAGGCCAGAATCAGCACGAACCGCACGCCGTTCCCGCTTTCGCCCCAGAACCGCACGGTCAGGGCAATCATGGAAACCGCCAGCACCAGGCTGCACACCCCGACCATGGAGTGGTAAATGCGGTACATATACAGGCTCCATAAATCTTTCACCGTCACATCACACCGAAACTTATATCTCATACCATTCGCCCCCGGTTTCAAAATACTCCAAAACACGTCTGCACATTTCGCCCATCCGCGCCACAGCTTCCGCCGAAACGCCCTGCGCATTCCGCCTATCCGCACGGCGTCCGTACCCTCCGTATAAAAAAGCGGCCAGGCGGCCCGGTGCGAACCTCAAATCCGCGCCAAGGCACACCTGCCGCCTCCTGCTTCGCTTACATAAACAGATTCGGCAGGAACATACTGATTCCCGGAATAAACGTAATCAGCAGCAATACAATAATCATACATAAATAGAACGGAAGCGTCGCTTTTACGACCTGTTCCATCTTCAGCTTCGCGACAGCGGAACCAATGAACAGTACCGCGCCTACCGGCGGAGTCAGAAGACCAATACCGCAGTTCAGGATCATCATAATACCGAACTGGATCGGGTTAATCCCAATCGAGGTCGCGATCGGAAGCAGGATCGGCGTGGCGATCAGGATGATCGGCGCCATATCCATGATGCACCCTAAGAACAGCAGGATCAGATTCAGCAGCAGAGCCAGCAGGATCTTATTGTCCGTCAGGCCGATGATGGCGTTCGCCGCCAGATCCGGCACATGCAGGGTGGTCAGGCAATATCCGAAAATACTGGAGGTCGCGATCAGGATCAGCACGATGGACAGGGTATCCACACATTGCTCCAGAACCTTCCATACGCCCTTCCAGGTCAGTCCTTTATAAATGAAAACGCTGACTACAAGGCTGTAGATAACGGCAACCGCCGCAGATTCCGTAGCAGTAAACCATCCGCCGACAACGCCGACGACCACGATAATCACGGCTGCCAGAGCCCAGAAGGAAATCAAGAGCTGTTTCAGCAGGTTCTTAATGCTGAACTTCGCGCCCTTCGGATAATTCCGTTTCTTGGAAATGATATAGGAACCTACCATCAGGGACAGCGCCAGCAGCGCGCCCGGCACATATCCGGCCAGGAACAGGCTTCCTACGGAAATACCGCCCGCGGACATTGCATAAATAACCATGTTATGGCTGGGCGGAACCAGAAGTCCTTCACAGGAGGACGTAATCGTAACCGCCGTGGAGAAATCTCCGTCATAGCCCTGGTCAACCATCATCGGAATCAAAATACTTCCCAGAGAAGCAGTATCCGCCGCCGCAGAACCGGAAATGCCGCCGAAGAAATAGGACGCCACGATGTTTACCATCGCCATGCCGCCGGTCATCCAGCCGACACAGGCATTCGCCAGGTCAATCAGCTTCTCCGATATCCCTCCGCTTCCCATCAGACAGCCCATCGTGATAAAGAACGGAACCGCCATCAAACTAAAGGAACTGATCCCCTTTACCATCTGCTGACAGATCGTCGTCAGCGGAAGCCCCTGGTACAGCAGGCAGAACATGGATGCCAGCGCAACAGCGTAGGCAATCGGGAACCGCAGGATAATCATTACCAGAAAACTAATCAGCAATACGGCAATGGCCGCAGTATTCGCATTCATGCGTTAGCCCCCTTTCCCAGACACAGTCTCTTCACGTGATTGTAAAGCGCTTCAATCTCAAAGATCACCATGAACACGCCCGCCAGCGGAACCGGCGCATACATCCAGAATCTGGACAGCCAGGGCATGCTGACATAGGTTCCCTTCGAGCCAAGCTTCGAAGCGTACTGCCATCCCACAACGATCATCACGACCGCCAGGACGAGAACCAGGAAATCCGCCAGGATATCCAGGAAAATCAGGAGTTTTTCCGGCAGATACCGGTCAAAAGCCGTCATGCGGATATGGCTGCCCTTGCGGATCGCCAGCGCCGCGGAAAGTACGGCCATGTAAGACATCAGGGTCAGAACCACTTCCTCACTCCAGGAGGGGTCCGGAACAAAGGGTACATAACGTCCGATTACGGCCATCGTAGTAATCAGGATATCCGCAATCAGAAGGAGTTTGCAGACCAGGAGATCTACTTTATAAATCACGTCATATACCGGTTTGATTTTATCGATTTTTTCAAAAATACCAGCCATTATGAACCTCCCACACTCAAATGCGCAGCGAGCTCGCCCCGCTGCGCACCGATCTTTGTCTGCTGTTTACTGTAAATCCAGAATCTGCTGATACAGATCTTCCATTCCCTTTGTATTCTCTTCGATTACATCGGCAACGGCTTCCTGCCACGGGGTTACGTCGTCCACTTCCACAACGTTGATGCCGTCTGCTTTCAGCTGTTCCAAAACTTCGTTTTCTGCGGACTCGGAGATTTCGCGGTTAAATTCGGAAGCGTATTTTCCGGCTTCCATCAGGATGTTCTGCTGGTTCTCGCTCAGTTCGTCCCATGCCTCGTCGGTGATGATCACCTGGATGGCTCCCAGGGTGTGGCCGTCCAGAATCAGGTTCGGGGCTACTTCCTGGAATGCGTTGGACTTGTAGTTCGCGATGGGCTGTTCTGCGCCGTCAACTACGCCGGTCTGCAAAGCGGAGTACAGTTCGCCGAAGGATACGACGGTCGGGGATGCGCCCAGGGACTCTACCAGGCCGTTCATAACCGGGTCATTGGACACACGCAGTTTCATGCCGGAAAGGTCTTCCATGCTGGATACTTCTTTTACTGTGAAGAAATGACGGAAACCTTCTTCACCGTAGAAAAGGCCTCTGACGCCGGTGCCGTTCTCCTGGGGCTCAAGCAGGAATTCCTGTGCCAGATCGGAATCTGCGAAGTTCCAGAAATGCTCGCGGCTTACGAAGGTGTACGGCAGGGAGAGCAGCATGGACTTCTGTCCGCCGTAGCTGGTCAGTGCGAATGCGGAGATACGGGACATATCAATGGTTCCGCCGCCGCCAAGCATGGTATCCAGGACGTCGTTCTCGGAACCGAGTACGCCGCTGGCCTGAATGTCAATGGTAATGGAGCCTTCGGAGAGCTCCTCAACTTTCTCTTTAAAAGCAGTAGCCGTCTGGCCTACGATGGTATCCAGCGGGTTTACTTCGGCATACACCAGCGTTACCGGGGTATCCTCAGCCATCGCGACGGTTCCCATAGAGAGTGCCATAACGGCTCCTAAAACTGCGGAAATAACTTTTTTCTTCATGTGATTTCTCCTTCCTTTGGTTACTTTTTACGTTTTATGTTCCGTGTGATTTTATTATATCTGTAAATTTCACCAAAGGAAAGAGTACAATTTTGCGATTCCTAGCAAAATTATAACATTTTTGTCTCGAAGGGCTCCAGAACCATCTCCAGTTTTCCCTTCTCTGTCTGCACGCTGGTTTTGGCTTCTTCGCCGCTGTTGTTGATGAGGACGAGCTTTCCGCTCTCCGGATAGAAAGCGCACTCGGTATCCGCATTGTCCGTCAGATACTTCTGCTCCAGCTCCTGTCCGGCCGCATAGAGCAGCAGGTTTAAGAGCATCCGTGTGTTCGCGTTGCTGAAGGAGAAGCCGGACAGGTAGATGCCTTTCCCGCGCCCGAAATCGTGGACCGTGAAGACCGGAACGCCGTTCTTTTCCTCCAGGACACGGGCTTTCCCGTCCGTCAGGTACAGCCAGGCTTTCTCCGGTACAGACGCCCCTTCCGGCATCAGAAGCGCGCGGGTTTCCTCGTCCGTCTCAAACTGCCATCTGCCGTGGCAGACCTTTGCGCCGGTGTCCAGGTCGATTCCCAGCACGTCCGCCATCTGGAAATAGTAGGCGTACCCTTCCACGGCTGACGGCTCGCCAACACCCAGGAAAATGCCGCCCTCCGCCGTCCATTTCCGCAGAATGCTGACCAGTTCGGCATCCTTCCAGGCGTCGCCACCGCTCCAGGCCGTCCCGGCCCTTCCTGCATTGATCACCACATCCACATCCGAAAGCGCACCCTTCTTCACATCCTCGAAGCTTACGAAAGTCACGTCCACCGGCAGCCCGGCCAGCGCCTCATTGATATGGATCAGGTCATGCATATACGTCTCGTGGAAATGGCCGGAAAGCGTCCAGGAGCGCAGGCTG
The DNA here is from genome assembly GCA_030536575.1 of Eubacteriales bacterium. Taxonomy (GTDB): domain Bacteria; phylum Bacillota; class Clostridia; order Lachnospirales; family Lachnospiraceae; genus Limivivens. Next base: position 40,712 of record JAUNPS010000033.1, read on the forward strand.
CCCCAACTGTGGAGCACCGCAATCTTACAGGGAAGGGTATAAACGCTGCCCTCTTTATGCATTGCCTTAATCTTCCGGAACTCTCCCGCGATCTCCTCGATGTAATCACAGAAATCCGGATAATTCTCCGTCAGATGCAGATAGCCCCCAAGGCCGATCCGGTCCACCGGCTCCCGCAGCAGCGCCCGGCGGATATGAATCCAGTAATTCTTCGCATCCAGCGTGGGATCGCCGCCCTCCGAAAACGTCGGCGCACCGCCCAGGCCCACCGGGAACAGATACGGATGCAGGCGCAGTTCGTGGGTCTTCACCTTCGCGCCCGCGCAGAGTCTTGCTTCATAGCCGGAGAACACGCATTTGATCAGGCCGTCAAACCCGAACTCCGGAAACAGGCTGCTGTAAGGCTCCACGCCGACCCAGCTGTCGTCATAAAACACATAGGCCTGTTTTCCATAACGGTGCACCAGGTCTACCAGTTCCTTTCCGAAATCCACCACAAAGCGGTTAATAAAAGCCATATAATCGCGCTGTTTTTTCGTCGGCGGCATATGGGTCACATGAAGTTTCCCTTGATTTACGAAATCTTCCGCCGTCAGCCGGTAGCCGTTCTTTTTCTCAAATTCGTCGAGCATCTGCGGGCTGACGGTAAAATCATAGGAACCCCAGTCCGTGTAGAGGTTCCGGTTCTGCTCGCTGGAGCCCCAGATCCACACGAAATTGTAAAACATCGACGTGAAGCGCACCACGGTCGTGTCTTCGTGCTCTTTGCACCACGTTTCCAGCCAATCATATAAATACTCCCGCACTTCCGGGTACACCGGGTCGATCGGCATCAGGTGCTCCTTGTCCCAGTTGTTCGTGACATGGTTGTACATGGAAATTTCTTCCCAGATCCGGTATGCCAGGAAACTCACGGTGTAGGTGTGGTACGGAACCACTCCCTGGATCACCACATTGCCCGCCTCTTTTTCCAGCGTCCAGTCCGCCTCCGCGACCTTCTGATTCGTCGTCCGGTCGTAGACTTCCCAGTAACGCAGGGCGTCCGCGCTGTCATTCACCCGGAACTGTTCCTCGAAAAATTCATCCATCAGATGGATGGTCAGCGTCTCCTCCACGGCCATCCGCGGAGCGGTCATCAAAAAGGTCTGCTGCCATCTGCCGGGATTGGCCTTCGCCCATTCGTTATGATCCCGGATGATGCAGATGGTCGAATAAATTCCATAACCCGCTTTCGTAATCTCATCGGACAGTACCGTCCCGTCGCTGTCCCGGATCACGTCCGCGCCCCATTTTTCCGCCATTTTCAGTGTCAGTGCTTCGTATCCGGCCTCCCCCGGAAGGGTAAAGCCGCCTTTTTCCAGTTCCTTCATCTCCATTTCCTCCTCATTTCTGTCACATGTCTTTGGCTATATGCGGAACTGCTGACAGATATCGGCCGCCAGCGCTCTTGTCAGCGGCTCTTCCTTCGAAAAGCCCTCCTGCAGGACACAGAAGGCATCCGCCAGAATATCAGCCCAGTCCTGCCCTTCTTTTGGCTGCGGCAGCGGTTTCCGGCTCTTATATCCGTTCAGCAAAATGCGGATAAATTCCCCTCCGGTAACGAGTTCCTGCGGAAAAATCTTCTGGTCCCGCACCATTTCCGGCAGGATCAGCCCGTTCTGCCAGGCGCATTCCACGCTTCCGGCATAGGTTTCATGGCCGATCACATCCGTAAACATGTCATTGTAGACATTCGTCGGGAAGAAGCGCATGGCCGCAATCACGAATTCCAGGGCTTCTGCTCTGGTCAGCAGGTCGCCTGGCCGCTCCAGGTTCTCGAAAAGCGGCTGTTCCGCGGGATTCTTCATCCCGGCAAATTCCGCCGGAACGGAGAGCCTTGGAAGCTTTGCGGGCGGATTCCATTCTCCGGCCTGCACATCTTCCACAATGCCGCATCTTACCAGCTCTTTTGCGATAAATTCCGCGAACCGGTACGCGCCGTAATCATTGCTGTGCGTATAATCCGAAGGATAGAAAAACCGTTTCGCGTCTTCACATCCATGTTCCAAAATAAACGCTTTGCTCATCTGATGCAGGTTCAGCAGCGGAACGCCGGTTTCCTTCGCAATCTTCTGACACGCCGTCTCATAAGGCTCCAGAAGATCATTGTAGGAACCGTCATCCCCACGCCAGGAATTCCGCGCCAGCGGCGTCACCAGCACCGGGCAGGCTCCTTTTTCCCGAATCTCCCGGATATACCGCAGCAGGTTCTCCCGGTAGCCCTCTTCCGCTTTCAGGAAATCCAGCTTCTGGTCATTGTGCCCGAACTGGAACAGGCAGACGTCGCCCGGCAGGATCCGATCCAGCAGGATCTGATAATGGCCCTCGCTTCGGAAGCTCTCGGTCGTCAGCCCCGAATGGGCGTGGTTCGAAACCGCCATCCGGCAGCCCAGATAAGCGGAAAGCATCTGGCCCCAGCCGCAGTAGCTGCTTCCGGGCAGATAGGGGTACTCCGCGCTCTGATCCGTCACCGTGGAATCCCCGGCGATATAGAGTGTCTTTCCCTCCCAGGGCGCGGCGTCCACCATCCCCAGGCGCAGGCCCTTTCCGATCACGGTCACATCCAGCGTAGTATCCTCCTCGGCGTCCTCCTGCCCTCTGGGGATAATCGGACAGATATTCGTGACGAACTGCTCCTGAAGCCTGGTTCCTTTCGGCAGATCCCGCAGAAGGGCCAGGCGCCTGCGTCCCAGGAAAAGCATGGCTTCCTCCACGGCTTCTTCCGCCCACAGCTCCACGGTCACCCGGTAATTTCCTTCCCGTTCCAAATCCGCCGCGAAAGTCAGCGGAATCGCACCTTCGCCGTCCCAGTCCACGAAACAGCCGTTTTCGTCCTCTTCAATCTTCGTAAGCGTCTGTCCCTGGCTCCAGTAAACCGGTTCGAACCCGCTGTTGATCTCCGGAAGCCGAAGCCGCCTGTCCCATTCCCGGCATTCTTCCGTCAGAAATCCATAGGGCTTTGCTCCGTAACGGTCGTCCGCCAAAACGCGAACGTCCCCTTCCGTCAGACTTCCAAACACATAACGCATGGCGATTCTCCTTTACAGCGCGCCGTCGTTCCGGGTATTGCCGTAGTCCAGAAGTCCCGCGAAGAATGCCAGCGCGAGTCCCTGGCCCCAGCCCTGGATCCAGTCCCTGGAAATGTTCCGGTAGCCGTCCCGGTCTTTCATCACCGCCGTACCGCCGGATACGTTCAGCACACGCCCGTCCGGGCTTACCTGCTCAATAATGCCCTTGACCGAACGGTTCAGGTACTTGATGTGAAGGGGATTGCCCTTGGTCAGCATGGCCGCCGCGATGCCGCAGGAAGCGGAAACTTCTTCATAGGACTCTTGGTCGTCCAGGATCGTGCGCCACAGCCCGTTTTCGGTCTGACACAGCTTCAGCGCGGCGAGCTGCTCATTCAGCGAACCCGCAACGTCCATATATTTCGGGTACAGATAGCATTCCGGCAGCGTCACGCCCACCTGGGACATGGTATAGGCCGCCCACGCATTGGCTCTGCCCCAGTAGAAGCCGGACATATGATCTTTGGTAATATTGTTATAACCATGATACCAAAGGCCGGTTTCCGGGTTCTGGAGATATTTAATATGCCAGTAATACTGGTTCAGCGCATCTTCGATGATCTCCTCATCTTTCAGCTTCACGCCCACCCGCAGAAGGAAATACGCCGCCATAAACAGGGTGTCCCCCCAGGCCTGTTCCGGGAAATCATTCTTCGCTGATACCGTGTGCTGCAGTACGGAGTCGCCGAAACGGAGCGCGTGGTTCCGCAGATAGTCCACCTTGCTCATCACAACTTCCCAATATTTCTCATCGCCGGTGGCCTCATACAGCGTGATCAGGCAATGGCCCATGGCGCAGGTGTTTACCGTCCATACCGGCAGGCCCAGCTCCATGTACTCGTCCACCCGGTCTTTCATCAGGTTCAGGTATTTTTCATTTTTCGTCACTTCATAAGCCTTGCTGATCCCGTAGTAGGCCACGCCGCAGGGCCAGTCCCAGGTCATGTCCATCCGCATGGTGCGGGTCACGATCCGGTCGATCAGCTCTTCCACTTGGTTTTTGTCAAATTCTAATCCTGCCATATTGGCTCCTTTCCTTTTTCCCTTCAAAAAGGGCCGCTGCAAATTTGCAGCAGCCCTGAAATCGGTCTTTTTTCAATTATTCTGCGATGTAAGAACCTTCGTCCAGAAGAGCCTGTTTCTCATCCAGAATTGCCTGATAACCGCCGTCTAAGTATTCCTGGCAGTATTCTTCATACTTCGCATCGAATTCTTCCGGTGCGCAGGTGATCAGGTCTACGGCAAACTCCTGCCACATTGCGTTCAGGTCGCTCGCATATTCGCTGGAAGACTCAATGGCTTTCGTGAAGATCGGGGTTACGATACCGTCTTCCGGAATCTGTGTATTGTAGGAATCCTCAATCAGAGACTCATAGCCTGCCGGTGCAAGGGTCTTCAGGTTTGCTTTGAAGTTCAGCTCGTCGTCGCCATAGTTTGCGATCTCGCATACCAGTGCATAGTAGTCTTTGTTGTTGTTCGGAGAGAGTTTGGATTCTCCGTCATAGCCTTCGATCGGAACTGCAATGCCGTCTTCGTCCAGTTCATAGTTCTGGCCTTCTACACCGTTCTGCAGGTAGAACAGGTTTTCCGGCTGAATCATCCAGTCGAGGAACATCCACAGAGCTGCGCGCTCCATATCGGTGGTCTGGTAGTTTACGCCAAGGATCAGGCCGTAAGGCGGATATTCATAGTAGTTCGCGTTTCCGTAGGGGCTCTTTGCGGTTGCCGGCATAACAGCTACTTCTGCATCCGGGTTGTTCGCCAGCAGGGAAGTGATGACGTCCGTGGAGCTGTTGATGTAGAAGCTGAAGATACCGGAGTTGCCGGATACGAAGTCAGCTTTCCAGTCCTGCTCTTCCTTGTTCAGGTAGAATTCCGGATCGATCAGGCCTTCGTTATATTCTGCGTTCCAGGTTCTTAAGAAGTCTTCGGTGGGCTGCCAGGTCAGCGGGGCAACGTTCAGATCCAGGTACAGAGCCAGTTCTTCTTCGGTTACGTCGTCGCTGATGAACGGATATTCCATCGTGAAGCTCTTCTGCCAAAGCTGCTCGGTATAGTTTCCAAGGCCAGCTTCCTGCCATGCGCGCAGAACCTCTTCCAGTTCTTCACGGTTCGTCGGCATTTCCATGCCTACCTGATCCAGCCAGTCTTTCCGAATCAGGTTTACATAGTTATAGTAGATGGCGTCGCGGCCTGCGAATGCGAAAATGGTTTCGCCGTCTAACTGGCCGTATTTCTGGATGGTTTCGCCAAGCTGCTCATAGTAGGTGGGCGCATAGTAAGCGATTTCGTCCAGATCCAGCTCCTGAAAAGCGCCTTCCTGGTAGTAGTTTACTGCCTGGGGCATATCATAGTGGAAGATGATATCCGGGGCATTCTGAGCCGCAATGAGCTGCATGAAGTCCTGAACTTCGGTGGTACGGCCGATGGCTACGTACTCCACGTTTACGTTGTACTTTTCGCCAAACTCCTGCTGAATCCACTGGGTGTAGTAGTTGTCGGTTACGTTCCAGCCTTCGAATGCGCGGTCATAAACCGGGATCTGGATCGTGACTCTCTCCGGGAAGCCTTCGGAATAGTCCGTGTAGGCGCCCTCGCTGGCATTCGCTACCATCGCGCCGCTGAACAGGGTCATCGCCATGGAAGCCATCACTGTCATTGCCGTAGCTTTTTTCATCATTTTCTTCATTCTTTTTCATTCCTTTCTTTTATTTTGCAACACCCCGGCCGGGGAGGGTATGGTAATATGCCGGCCGGGATGCAACATTCGGTCGAATCAGCCTTTCACCGCGCCGATCATAGTGCCCTGTACGAAATATTTCTGTACGAAGGGGTATACGCAGATGATCGGGAGCGTTGCGAAAATAACGCAGGCTGCTTTCATAACTTCCGGGTTTGTCATAACGCCGACAACCCCGCCTTCCGCCTGGAAGGACTCGGTGGCAGCTACCACCAGGTAATACAGCTTTAACTGTAACGGACGAAGATCCGTGCGCTGTTTGATGTAATACAGAGCATCCGAATAGGCATTCCAGCGTCCAACCGCATAGAACAGGGCGATGGTCGCCATGATCGGTTTCGACAGCGGCACAACGATTTTCCCAAGGATGGTGAAGTGGCCGGCCCCGTCGATCAGGGCGGATTCCACCAGGCTGTCCGGGATGTTGGATGCGAAGTTATTCTTCATAATCAGCAGGTTATACGGTGCGAAACAAAGCGGAAGAATCAGGCACCATATGGTATCCAGCATATGTAAGTCGCTCATCAGCATGTAATCCGGAATCGTTCCTGCGGTGAAGTACATGGTCGCCAGGATCAGGAAGGTCATGAGCTTACGCCCTTTTAATTCCTTCCGGCTGAGGGCATAGGCCGCACAGATCGTCAGGAACATACCGATCACCGTGAAGACAACGGTTACAAGCACCGTGACCCACAGGGAACGCAGGATCGTGGAATCCGCGAACACCTTCTGGTAGGCGTTCAGGCTGAAGCCTTTGGGAAGCAGGAATACCTTATTCGCAATTACATAAGCTTCCTCACTGATGGACTTCGAAAAAACGTGGATGAATGGGAACAGACAGATCAGCGACATCAGGAGCAGGAATACATACAGGATCACGTCGACCACTTTGTCTTTCCATGATTTTTTAATTTTCATAATCGCTACCTCCTAAATCAATCCGTCTTCGCCCAGGCGTTTCGCGACGTAGTCAGAGACCAGTACGAGAACCAGGCCGATCACAGACTGGAACAGGCCAAGAGCCGTCGCCTCGCTGAACTTACCGCTCTCGATACCCCAGCGGTATACTAATACCGGAATCGTGGTCGTATACTGGGTGGCTTTCATGTTTGACAGGGCGTAGATTCGTTCGAAGGAACCCTGCATCATTTTACCGAGGTTCATAATCAGGAGGGTGACGATCGTGCTGCGGATACAGGGGAGCGTCACGTGGAGACACTGTTTCCAGCGTCCGGCGCCGTCTACGCGGGCCGCTTCGTAAAGTTCCGGGTTTACGCTGGTGATGGCTGCCAGGTAGATGATGGTTCCCCATCCCATGGACTGCCAGACGCCGATCAGAATGTAAGAGATCAGCCACCAGGTATTATCCTGCAAAAACGGGATCGGGCTTGCCCCGGCGTTCTTGATCAGGATGTTCACCACACCGCTGTTCTGGCTGAATAACTGGTAGGCCAGAGATCCGATGATAACCCAGGACAGGAAATGCGGCAGATACAGGAGGGTCTGGGTCACTTTCTTGAACCATTTGCACCGGATTTCGTTCAGTACCAGGGCCAGGATAATCGGCATCGGGAAGCTGAACAGTAAATCCAGGATGTTCAGAAGCAGGGTGTTGTAGACGGATTTCCCAAAGTCCTTATGGTTGAAAATCTTCTGGAAGATTTCCAGACCGACCCATTCGCTTCCGTTTATCCCGCGCGCCACTTTGTAATCCTTAAAGGCGACGGTCAGGAACGGATACGCGCCGTACTTGAAAATGACAATGAAGAGCATTGGCAAAATCATCAGTACGTAGAGCTGCCAGTTCTTCTTCAGATAAAGAGCCATATTTTCCTTCGGCTTTTGCTTTTTGCCGGCTTTGACTGCGGCATCGCTTTTCATACGCTCACTCCTTTTTTTCTTTTCTGTTTTCTGTTTTGATAAGTCTATTATACAGAATCTACAACCTTTCTTCTATCGCGTATCCTTGAAAAACCGAGTGATTTTGACCATTTATTTTTCTGTTTTCCCGCTATTTTGTATGGTTTACACATTTTTATTCACTCATTTTTGTGCAATATTTTTATTTTTTTGAAAATCCGTCCCAAATTACCCTCTCATTTTTTCCAATCTTTTTCCTTTATCCATTTTTTTGTTTTCGTCCGGTTCTGTTTGACATTTTTTTGTCTATCTTGTATAGTTTTAACTAAGAAACTTTGAACAGGAGGTGCTTTCCATGGCGAAACCGAAGCCGACACCCATCGAATACCGGAACTATGCGCTCCCTCCCTATTTTCCCATTGTCCTGGTGACCGGGGAAAACTGGCGGATTTCCGAGGTGCCCTCCGGCACCCTGCATTTCCACAACTGCCTGGAAATCGGCCTGTGCGAATCCGACAGCGGGATGCTCCAGCTCGCTGACCGCTCCCATCCGTTCCAGGAAGGGGATGTGACTTTTATCGCCAGCGATATTCCTCATACGACTTATTCCTCTCCCGGCACAGCCAGCAAATGGTCGTATATTTTCGTCAATATCGAGGATCTGTTATCCCCGTATTTCCCTCTGGAGGTCATTTCCAGCAAGGACATGCTCCAGAATATGCTGCGCAATTACACCGCCGTCCTCTCCCGAAACGACTACCCGGAAGTGTACCAGCTCGTAAAGAGCATGGTGGAAGAAATGAAGCAGAAAGACCCGAATTTCCAGTTCAGCGTCCGGGGGCTGATGCTGTCCCTGATCACGAAGCTGATGAACATCTACGACGCCAGAAAGAACGACGAAGATATCCATCTCCATGAAAACGCGCTGGCCATTGCCCCGGCCCTGTACTATATCCGGAAAAATTTCATGCTGGACTTTCCCATGGACGACCTGGCCGCCCTGTGCAATATGAGTCCCTCCCACTTCCGCCGCACCTTCAAAGGCATCATGGGCTTCAGCGCCATGGATTACACCAAGCAGATGCGGATGAAAGAAGCGTCGATCCTTCTGCGGACGACGGAAATCTCGATTCTGGATATTTCCGAGGAGGTGGGCTTCCATTCCCTGTCCAGCTTTAACCATCATTTTATGGAAACCTTCGGCATGACGCCGATGAAATACCGGAAACAGCTGTCCTGTATCCGGGATAAATCCGTTCTGAAATGTACGGGATGGCTCCCGTCGCCGGAAGAGTCGTCTCTCTAAAATACTGTACTTCCTATCAGGAATGTGCGCCCGGCGGGCGCACAAAAAAAGTGCCGCACACCGCTTTGGTATGCAGCACTTTCTTCTTATTAAAAGCTCTTAATTCTCGCTTCGTCCATATCCCGCAGGATCTCGCACGCAAGCTTCACGCCGTTCTCATAATCCGCATAAGCCGAAATCCCGTAATGGGTGTGCGCATAGCGCACCGGAATCCCGATCACGATGGTCGGAACCCCTTCCCCGGAAAGGTGGATGTTCGCCCCGTTCGTACTTCCGCCGCTGCGGACTGCCGACTGCACCGGAATGCCTTTTTTCTTGGCCATATCCAACGCATAGCGCTGGTAGCGCGGATTCGTGATCATCCGGGCATCGATGTGGCGCAGCATCGGCCCTTTCTTAATGGCCGTCTGCACCAGGTAAGGCTCCACGCAGGTGTCGTCCGCCGGGCAGCCCTCGAAAACAATGGCCAGATCCGGCTTCACCACGCGGGAGGTAATGACGGAACCGCGGGTGCCGACCTCCTCCTGGGAAGCGCAGGCTCCCACCAGATCCACCTTCAGTTCTTCCCCGGCAAGCTCTTTCAGGGTCGCCAGGACCGAAGCGCATCCCACCCGGCAGTCGAAGCTTTTTCCCACCATCAGGTCGTGCTTCTCGTCATAACGGAACGTCACGTCCGGAACGATGGGTTCTCCGATACGGATGTGGAAATTTTCAATGGCGTCTTCCATCGAAACCGCGCCCACGTCCACGGATAAGGCGGACATTTCCAGAGGCGACTTCCGCTCCGCCTCGGTCATGAAATGGGGCGGCTTGCTGGCCGTCAGCCCCGGAATGTAGTCGCCGTCGGCTGTGCGCACCCAGACTTTATGGGCCGGGATATTGCTCGTCACCCACCCGCCCAGGGGGATGATCTGCAAGGTCCCGTTGGGCTTGATCGCCTGCACCATAAAGGCAACTTCGTCGCTGTGGGCGTCTAACTGCACCACCGGACGGCCGCCCTTGTTTTCCTTCCGGTAAATGTAGAAGTTTCGCAGGGAGTCTTCTTTCAGCTCCCCAAGCCCGTCCGCATACCGGCGAAGAACGTCTACCACCTCGTCTTCAAAGCCCGGCGCGCCGTTCGCATTCGAAATGTCTGCAATCATCTTCAGATTCTGTTCTCTGTCCATGTCTCTCCCTGCCCTTTTTCTTCTATAATTATTTGCCAATCACCTTTTCCAGATCAACTTTCCGGAATTCTTCGATGAAGTCCGCGATATAATCTGCGGTGGTCTGAAGCATTTCCCGGCCCCATTCGATAGTAGCCGTCTGCGGATGATCCGGCCCGATCCAGCCATTGTCCGTCACGTTCGGGGTGCTGCGCAGCACTTCCACTTCCACGCCTTTGAATTTTACGGAGCGGAATCCCGTGGCGACCAGGTTTTCATTCAGGTCTTTCATCTTCAGCGGTTCATCCGTCAGTTCGCTGTAATCAATCAGAGACGGATCCACGCCCATGATCCCGGCGGTTTCCTCTCCGCCGCCATGGCCGCCCTTCCAGGCCGGGTTCATATCCCAGGCCATAAGCCACCAGTTCAGCATCACCATCAGCGCGCCTTTTTTCTCGAATTCCAGGCCGATCCGCTCCAGGGTCTTGATGTTTCCGCCGTGGCCGTTCAGGACCAGGATTTTCCGTGCGCCGTGGTCGTATAAGCACTGTACGACTCTGGTCACGAACTGATACAGGACATCGCTTCCGATGTTAATCGTTCCGGGGAACGGCTCCAGGCTTTCGCAGGCGCCGTAGGGAATGGTCGGCGCGATCAGGATATCGCTCTTCTCTTCCAGCAGTTCCAGAATTCGATTCGGAATCAGGGTATCGGTTCCGAGGGGCATATGGCGACCGTGGCACTCCGTGCTGCCGATTGGCAGAAGTACCATATCGCTTTCTTTAAAGTACCGTTCGGCCATGGGCCATGTAATTTTTTCCAGTCTCATGATTTTTTTCCTTCTCTTATCTTATTCTGCAACCTTTACCTTGTCAAGCTTGTGGTAGCCGATGGGATCCATCACGAAATTCTCTACCTTGTTGCTGGAACCTGCGGTGATGTTGCTGTAGTAAATGGGTGCGTTGTTGTTGATCTCAAACAGTTTCTTCGCAAGCTCTTCGTATGCGTTCAGACGTACTTCTTCGTCGGTGCTGGTACGCGCTTCTTCGATCAGCGCATCCACCTCGTCATCCGCGAGGAAGGTACGGTTTCCGGCTGCGCCCTGCTGGCTGGAGTGCTCCAGAGAGTAGTAGGTGTAGTCGGCATCCGTGGTGGAGGTTACCCATCCGAAGTAGCCCATGTCATGCTCGCCGTTGGAGGTCGCCTGGATGAAGCTGCCGAACTCCATAACTTCGACGGAGCAGTCGATGCCGATATCCATCAGCATAGCCTGGATCGCCTGGCAGGCTTCGATACGGGTCTGGTTATCGTTTACCCAGATGCTGGTGGAGAAGCCGTTTTCATAGCCTGCTTCTGCCAGAAGCTCTCTTGCTTTTTCCGGGTTGTACTCATATTCGCCAGGGCTATAGTAACCGTATACAGCCGGGGCAATGATGGCGTCTGCTGCCTGTCCTGCGCCGCATGCGATGGTGTCGATCAGGAGCTGACGGTCGATAGCCAGGTTAATGGCTGTACGGACTCTTTCGTCGTTGAACGGCTCTTTGTTCATGTTCATGGAGATGTAGTAGCAGGTCAGAGACGGTGCGTCATACAGGGTCAGGTCGGCGTTTTCTTCGATCTTGGAGATATCGTTCGGTAAGATATCGTAAGCCAGGTCGATTTCGCCGGTTTCCAGAGCGATGGTTCTCTGGGCTGCTTCCGGGATGACTTTCATCACCAGGTTCTTGGTAGCCGGGGTTCCGCCGAAATAGTCGTCAAATGCTTCCAGTTTTACGGAATCGCCCTGTTTCCACTCAACGAATTTGTACGGGCCGCATCCGATGGGGTGCAGTTTAAACGCTTCCTCGTCCGCTTCCACAACGGCCTTCGGAACGATGGCGGTAAACGGTACGGACAGGTTCCGCAGGGCCGGCGCATAGGGCGCTACCAGGTTTACGTTTACGGTGTAGTCGTCTACGATTTCCACATTGTCGATGAAGTCAGCAACGTAAGAAACGGCTGCGGAATTCTTCGCTCTTTCCAGGGAAAATTTTACGTCTTCGGCGGTCAGGTCGGAACCATCGTGGAATTTAATCCCCTGACGGATCTTGAACTGATAGCAGGTGTCCGAGGTTTGCTCCCAGGACTCCGCAATCTGCGGCTGAAGCTCTCCGGTCTCGGCGTCTACGACGGTCAGCGTGTCGAAGATCTGGTCGGTCACTTCAACGGCCGGGGTTTCTTTTCCCTGATGGGGGTCCATCGAGGTCACGTCTGCGCCCTGGCCCCAGGTCAGGGTGTCTTTGTAGCCGTCCTCCGCAAAGCCAGTTACGGAGAAGAGCATCCCCAGAGCCATGGAAAGTGCCAAGCCTTTTACTACTGCGTTTTTCATTTCTTTTTCCTCCTTATTTTTGGGATTTATTTTAATTTCCGCGGGCAGGGAACCGGGCGGGCATGGATTTTGGGACAATGCCGCAGGAACACGCAGGGCGTGCTTTGTTCTGCTGCCGGGCGGAAACCAAAAACGGTGCAATACCGGGTGAACCCGCTATTTTACATGGCTGCATGCCACGAAATGGCCGCTCTCTGTCTCGTGCAGCGGAATATCGGTTCCGGTGCAGCGGCCGTCCGCGTAGGGACAGCGCTTCGCGAAGCGGCAGCCCTTTGGCGGGTCGATGGGGGAGGTGATCTCACCCTTTAACGGGATGCGCTGAATCGGGTAGTCCGGATCGGGAATCGGGATCGCGGACAGCAGCGCCTGGGTGTAGGGATGCTGCGGATTTTTAAACAGGGTTTCCGCAGGAGCCTTTTCCACCATTTGTCCCAGATACATAACCAGGATATCGTTCGAAAAATGCTTCACCACCGAAAGGTCATGGGTGATAAACAGATAGGTCAGTCCCAGTTCGTCCTGTAAATCCTGCATCAGGTTCAGGATCTGCGCCTGGATGGACACGTCCAGAGCCGATACGGGTTCGTCGCAGACGATGAACTTCGGGCGCAGGGCCAGGGCCCGGGCAATACCGATGCGCTGTCTTCTCCCACCGTCCAGCTCATGGGGATAGGAGTTCGTCAGGCGCTTCGCCAGACCGACCAGATCCATCAGTTCGCTGACCCGCTTGTTCAGCGCTTCTTTGTCCTTTTTGCCGTAGATTTTCTGTACCAGGAGCGGTTCCGCGATAGCGTCGCTGACGGTAGCCCTGGGATTTAAGGATGCGAAAGGATCCTGGAAAATGATCTGCATGTCTTTTCGCAGTTCCTTCATCTTTTTCTTGTCGTATTCGAAGATGTTGTTCCCTTCGAAGAAGACTTTGCCGTCCGTGTGGTCATGGAGACGCAGGATGGTCCGTCCCATCGTGGATTTCCCGCAGCCGGACTCGCCTACCACGCCCAGGGTTTCCCCGGTGTTCAGGGTGAAATTCACGTCGTCTACCGCGTGCAGCACCCCGCCCGGCGTGTAGAAATATTTTTTCAAATGCTCCACACGGAGTAACTCTTTTTTCTGATCTGTCATAGGAACCTCCTCTTATCCCTGTATCTGGATGCACCGCGCGGTGTGGGTGCCTTCCAGATGGATCATTTCGGGCACGCCCTGCCGGCATTTGTCTGTGGCGTATTTGCAGCGTTCCGCGAATTTACAGTATTTCGGCAGATTCGTCGGGTCTGGCATCAGGCCGTCGATGGCCTGCAGGCGCTTCACATGTGTCACCAGGTTCGGAATGGAGGCCAGAAGGCCTTTCGTGTAGGGATGCTGGGGATTCTTGTATACTTCGCGGACAGTGCCGTACTCCACCAGCTCTCCGGCGTAGATGATTCCCACATAGTCGCAGTTCTGGGCGACGACGCCTAAGTCGTGGGTAATTAACAGCATGGAGGTGTTGTCCCGGTTTCGCAGATCCCGGATCAGCTCCAGAATCTGGGCCTGGATGGTCACGTCCAGGGCGGTGGTGGGCTCGTCGGCGATCAG